>NZ_QJSK01000001.1:0-912923 GCF_003426095.1 Paraliobacillus sp. X-1268 | reverse complement strand
CAAATCTAATAATACATAGAATTGAATGAATTGGATTAGTTGGAACGCCGTATGCGGTGAAAGTCGCATGTACGGTGTGAACAGGGGGAAAAGGGAGCGATAACTTCAAACCCTTACCTATCTGTATACAAAAGAATAATCTGGTTTGAAAAGAAGGAAATAGAACATATTTAGAGAACTTATTAGAGATATAAAATATCAAAAATTGATTGTATTTTAACTATTCTATAAAAGGAGTTTTCTAGTGACTACATACCATGTAAAACCTGAAAAACAGACACTTCACGGTTCTTTTTCCAAAAGTTTCAAACCAATATTAACAATAAATTCTGGGGACTCTGTTCGTTATTCTATTCTCGATGCACTATGGGGCTTAGAACCTTTTAATACAACAGGTAATCGCAGCGTTTTTGAAACAAAAGAATTAAAAGAAAATAGTGGTCACGCCCTTTGTGGACCAATAGCCATTAACGGTGCTAAGCCAGGTATGGTTCTTATGATTAAAATCAATGAAATTCGTCCAGCTTGCTGGGGATGGAAGTTTTGCAGGTGGCACAAATCAATTCAAAAAGCGACTAGGATTAGAAGAAGAAGATAGGTATCACTTAAATTGGGAGTTAGATACAATAAATATGATTGGAGTAAGTCAATTTAATCATAAAGTTTCTTTATCTCCATTTATGGGGACTATGGGGGATGCCTCCTAATGAGCCTGGAATTCATTCAACTATCTCGCCAAGATTTTGTGGTGGGAACATTGATTGTAAAGAGCTAGTGGAAGGTAGTATCTTATATCTACCAATTCCTGTACCTGGAGGAATGTTCTCTGTTGGAGATGGACATGCATTACAAGGTGATGGTGAAGTTAGTACTCAAGCTATTGAATGCCCAATGGATGTTGTAGATTTAACTTTCACACTTATAGATGACCTGAATATATCAATGCCTCGTGCAAATACACCAGCTGGTTGGATTACATTTGGCTTTCACGAAGACCTTGATGAAGCTTGTTTTATTGCACTGGAAGGAATGTTAGACCTTGTGGAAGAACTATACGGATATAGTCGAAAAGAAGCTTATACTCTAGCTAGTTTAACAGTAAATATGAGGATTACTCAAATCGTTAATGGAACCAAAGGCGTACACGCAATACTACCTCACGATTCGTTTATTAACTAACCAAAAATAAAACGAATTAATTTTTTTCTTCTTACTAATACTTTAGTCTTGTCAAAATTAACTTCACCTAACGAATTTGCGAGTATGTAAAGGATTGCACTTAAAGTTACAGGTGCTTTAGCTAAAGAAGGAGTTGTCGCTTCAACAGCTCTTATATTCTTATTCAAATTAAGAGCAGTTTAGTGCAATTGGAAAGGAGAGTTTATGAGTAAATTAGGTTTATATTTTACTATTGGTATCCCAATTTTTTGCGTTATTCTCCTACTTGGATTTTCTGGAATGATTGGGAACCCAGCATTTCTAATATTAGTTACTATCTTTATTTTCTTTTTACACTTTCTAAGAGAAAAACTAAAAATCAATTTCAAATTGTAAAAAGCTTTTCAATTATCGGGTGCTTCCAACGTTAGGATACGCTGCTTATCAAGCCGCAGCGGCAGAGGTATTAACTAACCTGCTACTTTACTTGAATAAAAATATAGGAGCAATCAAAGCGACAAGTCCTTCTTTTACTAAAGCACCGGTTTAGTTCAATAAGTAATTTACTTTATTTCCATCTTCTAAAGATTCTTGTATTAGTTTTTTTAGTTCATCTTCACTTGAATACTCACTTAATTCTTTACCATACCAATCTTGTAGATTTTCTTTGGTTAGTTGGTGTTCCTGATGTTCAAAATTAAATGTTACCCATTCAGCGTTTTGAACTAAAGCAAGTATAAACGTAGCATTATAAATTGCCGTTTCTTCATACTTTTTTTCTATCTCCTCTGCTTCTATCCCTTTATAATTTAAAATCATTCCATAAGGTTCTTCTTTAGTTTTAAGTTCAAAGTCTTTAAAGTGTTCACCATTTGGTAATTGCTTGACGATGTTTCCTACCGCACTGTTATCTCCAATGTACGAACCTTTAAATTCAAATATATCTTCATTAGCATTATTTGAATTGCAACCATTCAAGAATAATAAAATCAATAATGAAAGGAAGAAAAATCTAAGTGTTTTTGTCACTCTTTATCCCTCTCCTAATGATTAAATATCTACATGATAAATACTATCATAAAATATAAATCCCTTACTGAATTCGTCTGCCTCTATAGTTGAACAAGGAGTGCAATCCGTTATTCAAGGAAAGCACCCGTTACTCTAAGTGTAAACATTCACAATCCATTTATAAACAAAAAATAAAGACTGAATGACACAAAACATCATTCAACCCTTTTTTAATTTGTGATAAATTTCTTAAGTAACTTAATATCCGTATCATGCTCGGCTACTTTTACAGCTACACTTTCAACACTGGTTTGTTTTTCGGTATTACTAGCAACTTGCTCAGATACGTTATTTAATTTTTCTATAATAACTTGTTGTCCACCTTCAAGTCTTTCCAGATGTTCATTTATAGGCTGTAGCTTCTCGTCTAACATAGATGAAAACATTTGTATTAGCTCTTTATTCTCCATATCCTCACCACCTAAAATTATTATACCAACTATTAATTAGTTTGTCGTAACTTTTTTAAGATAATTCATTATAACTTGTTGTGTTAATGCACCACGTTATTGAAAAAACACTACTACATTTCATGCTATAAATTTTTAACCATAATCAAACATGGGTTTTCTTTGCCCCAAATTTCATTGATTTCTTCTAATGGATAAAAACCAGTTTTATAATAGAATTCTCTTGTATTCTTATAATTTTTGTCTGGATGTGAGTCACCCAAAGTCTTGACCATAAAGAATTTAATATTATTCTTAATTAAAACTTCTTGTACAGTTTCTAACAACTTTTTTCCAATACCACGATTTTGATACTCTGTTAAGATTCCCATTACGTATATCTCTGAAGTGTACTTGTTAATAGATTTGACGCTTATAAATCCGACTGGCTTATCTGAGAGGTAATAAACATAAAAATCTGTATTTATTACTTCATTTTCGTAATTGACAATAGCTTCTTCAATACCAAACCATTCTAGTAGTTGCCTCAGTATATAATTTGTGATTTTAGACTTTTCTTCATGGTTTATCAGTTGTTTTATCTCTTTCATACTATTTCCCCTCATTTACTTAACTACTTCTAACTAATATTTGCTTCTCTAATTTTATAGAAAAAATCTTCTTGAACAATCCTGCCAGTTAATGAAACAAGTTTGCATTCGTCTTATCAAAGTAAAGCCACCCGTTAGCAAAAAATCTATTTCTTTCTAATTTCCTTGATTTCATTACGAATTTCTTTTAAATATTCATTTCTTTCTTTTGATCTTTTTAGTAAAGTAACTACAAAATATATCCCAAATCCTAAAATACCAACATAAAGAAGGATATATATATAGCTGAAAAAGACAACTTGTTCCATTTCAATCACCCTTTCCTGCCAGTATTATTTTATCATATAAATTTAATATTCTTATTCAACTTTTCTGCCAGTTAGTAAACAAGCACATCTTCGTTAATGTGGATAATTATTAATTCATATAAATTTTCTTGAGCATCAATTATACAAAGAAAAAGATGCTTTTATTATCGTTAAGACCATCATACACACTCTTCCATAAAAAAAGGGAAGTATTACTTAAAAAAGTGTTTATAGTATTATGATAACTAATACACTTAATAATCGGTTTAGTTAATTGCTTGTATGTATAGGAAGAAATTAATTTGATGAATGAATAAACGAGTTTGCTTATTCCATTCTGTTAAATAATGGTTTTAAATGTTATGATTATATTGGCTATAGAAAAGAGATATGGGGGGATGGAATTGGACGCAATATACCTTGTTCTTTTGATCGTATTTGTAATAGTAATTGCTATTATAAGTTATCGTTTATATAAAAACACGAATAAAAAGAATGAAAATAATATATTAATTTTTATTAGTATCATTCTGTTGACTATTACCGATATCTTTTATTTAATTAAAATTATTGGTTTCATTGTTGTTCTATTATTAATTCTCATAAATAACAAAAAAAGAGTCAAATAAAGAATGTGTTAGTTTAAAATATAAATAGTTAAATGGGCCAAAATACAATGTGTATTTTGGCCTTTTCGTTATTGGTTTTTTATTCTATTATAATTAACTATTAATCAAATTTTACAAAATATAAAGTTTATCTGTAAATACACGTGGAATACATAGAGTGTAGATAAATATTTAATCTAATTAGATAAACTAAATCAATCATAATTCAGAAAGGATGTAAATTTCAATGGCTAAATTAGAAGGAAAAGCAGCACTAATAACAGGTGGAGCAGGTGGAATCGGTGTGGCGACTGCTGAAACATTTCTTAAAGAAGGCGCTAGTGTTTCCTTAGTCGATTTAGACCAAGCGGCATTAGATGAAGCACAAAAATCTTTACAACAGTATGGAAAAGTAATCACCATTAAGGCTAACGTGACGGATGAAGAAGATGTGAAAAGGTATGTGAAGGAAACGGTTGATACATTAGGTAGTATCGATATATTCTTTAATAATGCCGGAATTGAAGGAAAAGTGAAACCTATTGTTGATCAAACATTAGAAGATTTTAATAAAGTACTCAATATAAATGTAAGTGGTATGTTCTTAGGTTTAAAACACGTACTACCTATTATGTCAAAACAAGAGAGTGGTAGTGTCATTAATACCTCTTCTGTAGCTGGTTTGATGGGAACGCCAGGAGTAGCACCATATGTCACTTCTAAACATGCCGTAATTGGTTTGACAAAAACCGCAGCATTAGAAGCGGCAAGTTATAATGTCCGCGTTAATTCTATTCATCCTTCCCCAGTGAATACACGGATGATGCGTTCATTAGAAAAAGGATTTAATCCGGAAGATGCAGAGCAAGCAAAAGAAGACCAAGAAAAACAAATTCCATTAGGCAGATATGGCGAATCACAAGATATCGCAAACCTTGTGCTTTTCCTAGCTTCTGATGATAGTAGCTTTATCAGCGGTTCACAATACCGTATTGATGGCGGAATGGCTGCTTCATAAATTTAGTAACATTGAAGCTCATCAAATTAGTAAATATATAAGATATCAAAAGAAATAGCTATCCTACAGGTTGTGTAGGATAGCTATTTCTTTTTTATATTCATTTCGAATAAAGTCTAATAATACGTAAAATAGTTTGTTACAATTAAGTTAATAACCATTTTGTGGAATAGGGTGAGTTAAAGTTGAAAATGGTAAGCAGGATTCGAGAAAAATACAGAAGAAGTAATAAGTTGTTTTTGTCTTTGAGAGTTTTTTTTTAGCTTAATTTCTGTTTGTTTTGCTGTTAGGATTCTATTCCTATCTATCTCTGGGTTAGTAAGTTCAGATTATTCAACTGATTTTCCGAATTTACTCCTTTTTGGAATGTATTTACCCTTAGGTTTATCTTTTGCGGTTCAGGTTGTTGAAATGATTGTTACCAAGAAAAAGGAACATTTTACACTACTCCTTTTTGGTGCAATCTTCGTTTTGGCTGTATCTGGACTTATGTTGTGGTTTGAAACCGTGTAATACTATAGAAGGTATAGTCAAAGATTTTATATATTTATCTTTATTATTTCAAAAAATTATTTGCGAGAAAGAATTATAGGGGAGAGGGGAAAATGACGGTTAGATTAGACCAAATGAATTCAGAGGAATTTAAAAAGTATTTAAGTTTTGCAATTAAACATTTTGCAGATGAACAAATTAAATCTGGTAATTGGGAACCAAAAGAGGCATTTAGCAAGGCAACACAAGAATATGAAAGGTTATTGCCTGAAGGAAAGGATACTCCAAAAAATCATTTATTCACAATTCGTGATGGAAGCAATGAAGTTGGTGTGATCTGGCTCGCTCAAATCACAAATGAAAAAGGTTTTATTTATAGTATTAATATTTGGGAAGGAAATCAGGGTAAAGGTTATGGTGAAAAAGCTATGCAAGAGATTGAAATTTTGGCCAAAAAAATCGGATTGAAAGATATAGGGCTTCATGTCTTCGCTCACAATAACTTAGCACGAAGTTTATATGAGAAGTTAGGATACATAGAAAAAAATATAAAGATGGAAAAGACGTTATAAGTCATAATGCTATTTCAATTATCAGGGATGCTTAACATTCAAGGACTATTAAGTATTTAAGTTAAGGATAGTTGAAGAGAAACCCTTGTGTGGTGAGATGATAGTCGTTTAGAAAGGAAGAGATTATTAATGGCAGAAAGAATTGAACTTATGACAATTGAAAAATTGGAACCGTGTATCGAATTGTATATGAATGTTTTCAACAGCGAGCCGTGGAATGAGAATTGGAGTTTTGAAATTGCAAAAGAAAGACTTTCAGATTTAATCAATACACCTAAATTCTTTGGCTTTTCACTTTACATTGAGAATAATTTAATTGGTTTTATTGCAGGTAACAACAAAAGATCCCACCAAGGGTTAACATACTATTTAGCGGAACTTTGTATAGATAAGAAAGTTCAAGGTAAAGGTTATGGGACTAAACTGTTAAAATTATTGGAGCTTGAATTGAAAAATAAAGATACTAAAAATCTTTATCTAATAACTTCTAATAGTGGGGTTCCAGAAGCGTTTTATAAGAAAAATGGATACCAAGTAAACGACAATCGGTTAGTTATAAAGAAAAATTTATAACTAAAATAATTATTGTAATATTATGTTAAAATTAATATATGAACTAGCAGTTTAGTAGAAAATATAATAAATATAAACAAAGATTCGCTGTAAAAGGAGAAGCCGATGTCCATTCAAAGTAAAACTACTATAACGCTTGATTTTTATAAAGATGCGTACAAACCTAAATTACTCGATTATCATTTATCTGATGAACAAAGTAGATATGCGCCAGTTCCTTTTCAAGCATTATTACAATGTGAACAAGATAGAACGAGACATCCTATCGTTATATTATTTAATGGTGTACCAGCAGGATTTTTTGTCTTGCATGGATGGGAAGGGGTCAAGGCATATAGTGATAATGAAGACGCCATCTTAATAAGAGGATATTCAGTTAATTCGATATATCAAGGTAAAGGGATAGCAAAGAAGTCATTATTATTATTGAGTTCCTTTGTAAAAACAAATTTTCCAAGTAAGAACGAAATTATTTTAGCAGTAAACCATAAGAATACAGTTGCTCAACACGTCTATAAGAGTGGAGGATTTATAGATAAAGGAAAAAGAGTTATGGGTAAAAAGGGAGAATTATTTATTTTTCATAAAATTATTTAGATAATATTCAAACGGGATTAAGACGATGAAAGTTAAGGTGTAAAAGATGAAAAAAAATATTTCATTAAACTTAGTTTTACATATTATATTTTGGATAGGAACCATACTTACGTTATTTATCATATATAAGAATATAGATACTACGCTTTCTTCTATATTTATTATTGGATATGTCATTTATCTCTTTCTCTACTTACTATTTTCTATATACCTATTGATTGCGAATTCAAGGAAGTTGAATTGGATTCAATTAAGAAAAAGACTATTTACGTTTAGTCTATGGTTTATTTCTTTAAGTACTGTACGTTATCTTATTGATTATTTTTTTAAAAAATCAGAAATAGAGATTTACGATTTCGCTATTCCTTTAGGGTTATCAATTGGATTGGCTTTCTCTGATTTAATGACTTTTAACAAAAAGACTAAAGTATGATGTTTTTGGAGGTGTTACATATGTTGTGGGAGAAACCTAAATGCACCATTTGTAAAAAAGAAATAGGGGGGAATGACGTGGTCTTTGTGAAAATGCGTTACCCTGATCGAAAAGGTGTCACTGAAATAAAAGCATATTTACACAATGAAGGTGAATTCATTTGTGAACAATGTTTTAATAGTCAATTAAAATAGACTTTAAGGCGGCTTCAGTTGATTTTTTGAGGGGGAACGCATATTAAAAGGTATATTAACATGATTATTATTTTTGCATTACTAATTAATTCTATAAGATACTTCTCCTATTTTTCAGAGGGAATCGAATCTATATATTACTTAACGATGTTCATACTCAACGTTCTGGGTTTAATTGCAGCTTTAATATTTCTCTTGTTTCACAAAATAGATTCAACAGACAAGGTGTTAAATTTCAAAGGTTAATCAAATCAGACTAGTAAAAATTAAATTACAGTTAGGGTGGTTTATTTTATGTATGGATATGGTGTAGAGCCTATTATTTGGCTTAAATTAGTAATATTGTTAGCTGTTGTTTTATTATTGTGGGTTACGTTTAGCACAATAATGAGAAAATGGTTGCAAGTGGAGAGAAAGAAATTCTTTTCTTATAACCACATTAACGAAAAACATAAAAAGGTTGATTGGATAATCAGAATTGCTGCAATTTTAAGCCTTTTGTTAGGATTTGCAATAAACATCACAAGAGATCCATCAGATTGGTATTGGTTTTTACAATCTTGGTTTATATTAATTATTTTTGTTGTTGTTTCTCAGATAGGTAGAGCAGTTATGGAACGTAAGTATGCACAAAATCCCAATGCTTATAAACTAACAGTTAGTGAAATAATATTTATTCTTATATTATTCTTTACGTTATTTAAAACTGACTTTTTTGGATTAATATAAGGTGCGCAAAAAGTTTTTATTAAATGAAATAACAGGTTTAAACTTGTTTCATTAACTTAGAAAAGCGGTTTTTTCAAAGTTTGACAGACGAGACCTAGATAGAAAGAAAAGGAAATACGATAGTTGTAAAGCATATAAGGAAGGAGATTTGGAAAAACGAATGAAAAAAATTGTGATTATTATAATAGTCCTAATAATAGGTGCATTCGGATTTGTAGCTTTCAATCTAGCTCAGGATGAACTAGAAATTAATTTGGAAAACTCGACTAAACAGGAAATTTCAGGCTTGCACTTAACTTATGAGAATATTGAATCGAAAGTTCAAGTGCCATCCATCGCTCCAGGTAAAAAAATTAAAGTTACTGTTAATCCAATGAAGGATTCTGGAGGCGGTTTTGGTGAAGAGTCGTTAAAATTAGAATACAAAGATAACGAAGGCAATTCGCATACAGAGTATGTTATTGAGTATTTTGAAGAAGGTTATTCTGGAGAGGCTGATGTAGAAATAAAGTCCATTGATGAAAATGGGAAGCTCGAAATAATAATTAAATATTCTAGCACTGTGTTTTAAATAAAAAGTGATAAAAAGAATCCTCAAATGGTTAGTCCATTGCAAAATTGTAAAAGTATACAGTCACACTATCCTGTCTCGTTTGCTTGGACAAACGAGACAGGATAGTTTAAAAAGAAAGAAATGAAAACCTAAAAACACATTTCGGGGAGGGGTTTGTTTGAGGAGATGGAAGACTTTGAACTCGGAATATTTATATAAGACACCATTCGGTAATTTACGCAAAGATAAATGTGAACTTCCTAATGGGGTTGTAATAGATGACTACTATGTCAATGAATACTCAGATTGGGTAAATGCAATTGTAGTAACGAAAGATAATAAGATTGTGCTTGTAAAACAATACAGACACGCTGGAAAGGATTCTTTTTTAGAAATTCCGGCGGGTAAAATTGAAGCGAACGAGTCGTTTGAGCAAGGAATACTAAGAGAAGTTAAAGAAGAAACTGGGTTTTCCTCTAAGAAAAGGCCAATAAAATTGGGTGAATTTATGGTCAATCCAGCTACTCAAACAAATAAAGTTATTACTTACCTTATCGTAGATGCCTATAAGGAATTTGAACAAGAGTTAGATAACACTGAAGATATAGAAACTTTCTTAATTGATTTCAATGAAATGGGAGATTTACTAAGAAAAAACCAGATAAAATCACAATTGTTCACAGCAAATGCCTATTTTATGGCAAAGGATTTTTTAATTGAAAATAATAAGTGATCTGGAAATAAGACAGAGATGAAGGTGGATTCTGTTTGCAAAAATGTGAAAAATGCAATACAAAATTTAGTCGACGTAGCATCTATAGGTTGTTGTGGGGAACGATAGAAAAACCCTTAATATGCGTGAAGTGTGGTGCTGAACACTATATAACGATACGTGGACGACTTACAAATGCTTGTATAACTATATTGCCAATGTTAGTTTTTATGCAGTTTCTATCCCCTTTTAATAATATTTTACTAACTATGGGTATAGGCCTTTTCATACTATTCATTGGTTTTCTGCTAACCCCGTATTTAGTAACTTTTAAAGTTGATCGTAAAAATACTAACTAAAATTAATCAGTGCAATGTGAAACAAGGGATCGTCGATAATGGAATTCCTATTTTTGTGCTTAAGAAATTATTGGGATTTTATGTTAAAATTAATATGTGATCAAAGTAAAAGATTAGATGAAAAACTATAACTGTTAGGCAGGGGGAGGAGAATTGATTTACAATGCAAAAACACAAAAAGTTCTTCAGTTTCTATTATTTATATGGGCTGTAAGGGCATTGTTTACTAGTACCGATTATCCTGCAATGTATTATTTTCTAGTACCTTTTTCAATATTTATCCTTGCAACAGTATTTATCAATTTTCAGTTTAAGATAGTAGAAGATTCCTTGAATTATAAAATCCTACTATTCAAATTTATAGTTTATAAAAGAAACGTTGAACATAAACAAATCGATAGTATGAAATTTAAACGTAGTGGCTGGGGCAAGAGATGTGTAATTGTGAAAAATAATAAAGGCTTCAATTTTAAAATTTTTAATTTCTACCCAGAAAAAGTTTATAGTGATTTGATTGATTTCGCTAACTTATACAGTATTCCAATAACTAAAACAAAGGATTATGTAACTTTAGAAAAATTAAACTAACGGATGCGATTGTTGCCATTATCTTTTATTAAATGGGAAGGGGTAGTTAATTTGTTTAATCGATTGAAATCGTTTCTTTTTGGTATGTTGGGCGTACTTGTAGCAATTATAATTGTAAGTGTCGTTGGAAATGGCGTAATAGATTGGGGTACAATTGGTGCTTTATTTACTTTAATCTTCTTGATTTTTCTTTTTAGATTAGGCCTTCATTTATACAAAAAATAGAACAAACGTTGATCAAGTTCTATAATAAAATTCAAAAAATTGGAGAAGGAAAATAAAATGAAGTTTTATATTGCATCTAGTTTAAATAATATTGAAATTGTTAGAAACGTTGCTGGTCAATTAAAGCAAGCAGGTTTTATTCAAGCATACGACTGGACAGCGAACGAGAGGGCTGACAACTTAGAAAAGTTAAAAAAAATCGGTCAAAAAGAAAAAGATGGTGTCATAGAATCGGATTTTATTATAATAATTTTACCTGGTGGAAAAGGTACGCATATCGAGTTAGGAATAGCATTAGGTCTTAATAAAAGAATATACCTTTATTCTCCTAACGAAAAAATAAATGACCCTTCAACAGCTAGCACGTTTTATCAACTTCCAGAAGTAAACAAGTTTGTTGGTGAAATCGATTCTTTTATTTCGGATGTAGTGATTCGAGAAACAAAGTTAGTACAACAAGAACCCCCCCCTATGAGACTCTCCGTAATAAGCTATAGTTTTGATATATCATCACTACCTTTAATGTTGAATTCTGTTTCAATATTTAGTTGTATATGTATGTTCTCCACATTCATATATAGCCCAAAACTGTACATTCTTATTCAATCATTTTTGTTAATTATGAAGTTAGCATTTATAGATTAATCACTTTAATTGAATAAGAAAAAACGGCATTTCTCGTTAAATTCGCAGCAGTTTAATTGAAGAATAAAAAATAGAAAAAGAGGTTATACCACAATCTAGAAATGGAAAGGTAACTATCATGAAAATCACATTAGAGAAATTAAGCCAAGCTGATGCTAGAACGTTATATGAATTTGAACTTGAGAACAGAGATTATTTTGAAAAGATGGTACCAAGTCGTGGTCAGGATTATTATGATTGGAAAACCTTTAAGATACGGCACAAAGCCTTATTGGATGAACAAAATGATGGGCAATCCTATTATTATTTAATTAAGAATGAGAAGCTTGTGATTATTGGACGAATAAACGTAGTCGATATCGATCTATCTGATAACTTGGGTTATATCGGCTATCGAGTTGGAGAAGCATATACAGGAAAGGGAATTGCTACTAAAGCATTGAAACTGTTAATAGGAACTATTGAAAAGCAAAATATTCAACAGATTTTAGCGAAGACAACGACTAACAACCTAGCCTCACAAAGAATCTTAGAGAAAAGCGGATTTAAGCATATATCAACAAGTGATGAAGTATTTGAAATGAATGGAAACTATTTAAAGTTTACTTATTTCAAATGGACCATTTAAGATTTTTTCTTCAACTAACAGAGTCGATTACGATTTGTAAGAAAAATATAGTTTTTAACATAGATAAGGAGGGTGAATCTATGAGGGAAATAACTTTATCAAATGGAAAAACAGTTGAAGTTAGATGCTTAAGTTGTGCATTAACAAGTGGTTTGATTGAACCAGATGGTGGTGTCGTTTTTGAAACAAATTATTTTCATGCTCATCAAGATGTCGCATATCCAATTAAGGGCCTAATAATAGTAGCGTCTAAACGCCATATTAAATGTTTTGATGAATTAACAGAAGAAGAAATGATAGATTATATGCAGGTACTATCAAAGATAAGGAAGGCTCAACGAGACGTTTTAGGGATTGAATGCGTTTATTATTTCTATAATGAAGATACAACACATCATTTTCATACATGGATGGTTCCAAGATATGAATGGATGTATGAATTTGGACGCTCAGTTGAATCAGTTAGACCTATACTTCTTTATGCTCGGAATAAAATGAATACAAATGAAAATATCCAGGAAGTATTGGCTGCGATTGACTCTCTAGCGAATGAATTAAAGAAATGATTTTAGGATGTAATTAAACTAGTTGAATTAACTAAGAGGTTTGACGGTCTTTTGGTTGAAGTTATTGCCCTAACGGTTAGTTTAGGAAGGTCAAGTCAATATTTTAAGGTAGAAAAGGAGAACTAGAGTGAATATTGATTTTTTGTCTAACCATCCCAATAATATAAAAGAAGTTTCTGAGATGATTTATAAGGAATTTGTGGTAAAAACGAAAAGTGGTATGGAATATGAAGATGTTGTTAAACACTTTTCAAATACTAGGGACACTATACTTCCGATAACACTTGTCGCTTTAGAAAACGGAGAATGTTTAGGAACTGTATCTATATTTGAGAACGATTTAACGATAAGAGCTATGTACAAACCTTGGCTTGCATCTCTTTATACGAAGCCAGCTTATCGTGGCAGAGGTATCGGACAGCAGTTAGTAGCCAGAACAATAGACGTAGTTAAAGAGTTAGGGTTTAAAGAACTTTATTTAAGAACGGAAGATACATCTGAATATTATAGAAATAGGGGTTGGATTTATGTTGAAACAGTTTCAGATGATAAATGCGAAAAAATTAATGTATTTAAAATAAAGTGTATTTGAATTCAAGTAACTGGTTCTTGTTTGGTGTTCGGAATAACAATTGACTCACATAAAACTAAAAAGGAATAAGAAAATCCTTATGCATTCTTCCGTTAACGAGTGCTTTACTTAAATAAGAAATTGTAATTCTTGTTCGATTATTGCAGCAGGTTACTTGAAGAATGGTAAATTGAAAGTGGTTAGGAGGACTCGAGAAATGAAATGGAAATTAAGAATACCATTGTTACTTTTTATATTTGGATTAGTTTCTGGGATTCATCAATATTATCCAAATTTGTTTATTTTCAAAGAGAATGACTTTCTCAATAGCATTCAGTATATAGGAACATTAGGAGTGATTTTTTTTATACTTGAAAAAACAGAAATATCTGAAAAAAAGGTAAACTTTCTTATTGGCATTTTGTTAATAATTGCTGGATTTTTGATAGATTATCTTATGGTTAGATGATGTTTTCTATACCACGGCTGAGAATGTTTAACAAAAGATTACTCCGGAACTGAATAATTATTTATTACATAAATCTAAACGGTATTTATAATGCATTTTATTTTGAGATTAATATTTCAAGTATAAAATATTTTCAATTTTTCTGTACACTTTTTTACGAAAAATAACTCTTTATTAATGAAGGATGTTTGAAAAGGGGGAGGGTATGGATTCTCAGCTACTGTTGAAAATATACAAAAAACAAGCAAAAATGATTTATTTTTATTTGAAAAAGAATGGTTGTAGCCATGAAGATGCAGAAGATATTGTACAAGAAAGCTATATGAAATATATCACTTATAGTAGTGGCGTTCCTTCAGATAAAGCCCTCTCATATATTTTTACCATTTCTATAAATGAATATAAAAAAATTTTAAAGAAAAAAGGAAAAGAACAAGTGGTTGTAATTGATGATTATCGCTTTTGGAACAATTTTGCGAATGACCAAGATACCGAAACTAGTGTCTTAAATATCGATATGAATCATGAAATTGCACTTACTCTAGAACGTATACAAGGAATCTTTAAACAGCTTCTTGTATTAAAATATGAATTCGAACTTAGCTATAAAGAGATTTCAATATTACTAGGAATGAAGGAAGAAACGATTAGGACTTATTTATTTCGAGCAAGAAAAGAATTTCAAAAGAACTGGAGGCACCTTCATGAATGAAAATTCAGAGGATATTTTTGATGAGAAGAAGATAAAAATGGCCGTTAAAAAAGGTAAAAGGAAATCGATGATAACGATTATTTTCGTTTCTATCATCGTGTTTGTTATTTTAAACATAGCCAATTTTGCTATTTCAGCTTATTTCAGTCAAAAGGCTTTTGAGAAATGGGATGCTTATGTACGACTTAGCACGCCGAATGGTTATATCAGTGAAACAGTGGATTCAAGAGGTATTTTAGGCGGGATGAGCCATTATAAAATTTCAAAAGACATGAAAATTAAATCAATTGTTATTGAACAAGAACAATATCAATTCGGACTGAATCCATCAGTATTAGCTTCAAGAGGTTCAGGTGGCAGCATCGGAGTCACAGGAGACGATTGGCAATTTTCCTATAAAGAAAACGGGTGGAGAGAAATGTTGTTTTTTCATCCAGAGGTTGATTACAAAAAGTATAAAAATGATGAAGAGTTGATTAAGAACTTGGAAGGAGAAAAAATTTATGAGGTAGCTCTTTCCTTTGATCAGCCATATAAGCTAAGTGAACTGCCTTTCCCGCAGCTTCCAGAAATGACTTGGTTTTGGCTAAATACCTATAGCAATAGCCAATTAAACACGTTTCAACAAGAGGCAAAGGAATACGATTGGTCTGCAACATTTATTAATGAGAATAAAGCATTAGGTTTTTCTATAAGAAACGCTTATACGTCAACAACAGATATGGCATATGAATATGATGAGTTCTTAAAGCTGCTAAAAACAAGTCAATTCAGTGAACATGAGAAAGCCTATAATGCTATGGAAGGTATTAGCATAGACGATGTAGAATCATTGGGTGTAGTTGTTTATGGCACGAAGGATGAAATCGTAGAAATCATGAAAAATCCAATCATTGAAGCTTCTTCACTTGGAGGAATCATTGATAATTATTAATGCATACAATAGTGTCTTAATACATGGCACTGCCACAAAAAAGGTAATAGCTCTTCTTATTGAAGTAAAGGTATTTATATGAGAAAACTGAGAGGGAGAAAATCTATGGAATTTCATGAATTGGAAACAAATCGACTAAAATTAGTTCAAATAAATAAGGAACACACACGTAGCTATTTCGAAATTATGTCAAAAGATGATGTGACTAAATATTATGGGATGGATAGTTTGAAAAATATTGACGATGCCTCTAGATTAGTAGAGTCTTTTCAAAAGACATTTGAAAGCAAAAGAGGGATACGATGGGGAATTGTACTAAAGGAAACAGATGAATTTGTTGGTACATTGGGATTGAACAACCTTAACCCTTGGAGTAAGAGGGCTGAAATTGGTTTTGAATTGCATCCTTCATATTGGAACAAAGGAATTACGACTGGAGCAGTAAAAGAAGTATTACGTTATTCATTTGAAGATTTAGGCTTATTTAGAATTGGTGCTGTAACGTTTCCTCAAAATGAACCATCTATACAACTATTAATGCGATTAGGTTTTGCTAAGGAAGGTCTATTAAGAGGGTACCTTTATCAAAATAACCAGTCTCACGATGCCTTAATTTTTTCATTATTAAGAACGGATTTAAGATAATAGAGTTAAGCTAACATGAATGTGTAAGTTGATATTTGAAAGAGGTCAGTCTGCTCTAGGGTGCTTTAATGTATAACAGTCTAAAAAGGAGAGAGTGTGAATGTCACTGAAAGTAGAACTGTCAAAGTTCAAAGTTAAGCAAGGTAAATCAAGTGTTGTAGATGAATGGATGAAATTCTTAAATGATAATATGAAAGACGTTCTTCTGACTCTAAATGATGAAAAAATGTATGTAGAATCTATCTTTAGAGAGAAACAAGGAGAAACGGAATACCTATATTGGCATTCATTACAAGGAGAAGGCGGATCAAATGTTGAAGAATCGGCTCACGAAATAGATAAGAAACACTTAGAATATTGGTATAAATGTATTGATGAGGAAATCCCTCATATAGATATGGAATCAGAAGTGTTAATGGTACAAGAAAGTGTTCGCAAATCAATGAAATAGACATATTTATTTAACTATCAGTCGCAATAATCGAACAGGCTTTTGCTGCAATTGTTGAACTGACTATACAGTTTAGTTAAACAAAGAGAAGAATTGAAATTACTTTCTAAAAGTGGTCTCAGCAAGTAATTAGTGGAGGAGATTAAATGAAGATTGAGAAAGTATACGGTGATTTACCTATCATAGAAACAGAACGTCTTATTCTAAGAAAAGTCACTTTAGAAGACATTGAAGATATGCACCTATACGGTTCAAATGAGGAAGTGTCTAAGTATGTATCCTGGGATACTCACGAAACAATTTCTGATACAAAAGCTTTTGTTGAATCTATATTAAAAAAATATGAAAATAAACAGGTTTCACCGTGGGGGATTGAATACAAGGAAAACGGTAAATTCATCGGAACTATCGATTTTGTTTGGTGGGAACCTAGTCAACAAATTGCTGAACTCGGATATGTAATTTCTAAAGATTATTGGGGAAAAGGTTTAATTACTGAAGTTGCAAAGGAAATAATTAAATTCGGCTTTAATGAAATGGATTTAGTACGAATTCAAGCAAGGTGTGATGTAGAAAATATAGGTTCAGCACGTATAATGGAAAAAGTAGGAATGTCTTTTGAAGGTACAATTAGAAAAGGTATGTTTGTGAAAGGAGAACATAGAGATTTAAAAAGGTACTCTATTTTAAAAGAAGAGTTTTAATTATTTCAATGGAATTTGAGTTTAATAAGGGAGAATAAAATGGATATTAGGAAACTTAATAAAGGTGAAAAACTTCCTATTGAATTATTGTTACTGGCTGATCCTTCCATAGAAATTGTTGAGGAATACGTCAATAGGGGCGAATGTTTTGTAGCTGAGAGCGAACAGCAAATTGTTGGAGTTTATGTATTACTTCCAAAAAGACCAAAGACAGTTGAACTGGTAAATGTTGCAGTCATAGAAAAGAAACAAGCTAGAGGTATAGGGAAACAGTTAGTAATGCATGCACTCAAGATAGCTAAGACAAAAGGCTACAAAACAATTGAAATTGGCACTGGGAATTCAGGTATTGGGCAATTGGCTCTTTATCAAAAATGTGGCTTTAGGATAATTGGTGTTGATAGGGACTTTTTTGTTAAACATTATCATGAAGAAATTGTTGAAAACGGTATTCCGTGCAAAGATATGATTCGTTTATCTCAAGATTTAGTAGACGAGAAAAAATAATTCTTAACCAATTATCCGGTCGTTCCTTTTAATAAGGCTAAAGCAACTTTGTTTATACTAAGAAGCAGGATGTTATTGTGTTTGTTTTTTTATCTACAGGTAAAACAGCTCAAATACAAGTTGGATATATAACACAACAACTTTAAATGCAAAAAGATCTTAAAAAAGAAGATAAGAACAGTGAGGACAAATAACAAGCTAATAAATGTTAGCATTAAAAATGAAATCCAGAAAAATAGGGGGATTACTATGGATACAACACAACAAAATAGCAACGCTTGGGATAAAAAAGTTGAAGAAGGTTCTAGGTATACCCAATCTGTAAGTAGCGAAATCATTGAACAAAGTAAAAATGGTGAATGGGAAATTACAGTGACTACTGAAAAATCAGTCCCGAGGAATTGGTTTCCTAAATCATTAGCTGGATTAAAGATACTTTGTTTAGCGTCGGGAGGTGGGCAACAAGGACCAGTTTTAGCGGCTGCTGGTGCAGATGTAACAGTTATCGATATATCTAAAAAGCAATTGAAGCAAGATGAAAAGGTAGCTGAACGTAATGGATTAACTTTAAAAACGGTACAAGGTGATATGTCAGACCTTAGTGAATTTGAAAATGAATATTTTGATATTGTTGTTAATCCAGTTTCTAATTTATTTGTAAAAGATGTTCGTCTTGTATGGAATGAAGTGTCAAGAGTATTGAAAAATAATGGCATCTTAATTGCTGGATTTACTAATCCTTTATTATGGATTTTTGATGATAAACAAGAAAGAAAAGGTAATCTTGATGTTAAACATCCTATACCTTCATCTACATTGGACTATTTACCCGAGGACAAAGTTCAAGACTATATCAATTCAAGCCAAACAATAGAGTACGCCCATACTTTAGAAGACCAAATGAAAGGTCAAATTGACGCAGGATTCGTTATTTCAGGTTTTTATGAAGATGATTTTGGAGGTTCAAGGGTTTTAGATAAGTATATTAAAACTTTTATTGCAACAAGAGCTATAAAGTGTAAGGTTGATTAAAATACCTTGTTAGGCCGACGGATGGTTTTATTGTGATAAGACGAAAACAAGGGGCCTAGTGTGACCGCTGAACGAGATGAGACTGCTTTTGCTTGGTAAAATGAAACACTGCTCATTTCTTTGTATTTTTGGTGCTCACGAAAATGGATTTGAAGAAGATTTTAGATGTGCTGATTTCATGGTGTTTAAATTAAAAAAATAAGCTGATTATATTGGATTTTGTTCAACAAGCGGAATGTTTTACTTTAATAATGAGCAGAGCCTATATAAGCATCGCTATTAAATTAACAACCATGAAAGATTAAGGTTAAAGTGTGAATATTATAAAGCTAGGGAGGAAATCTGGGATGTTTAAAGATTTAAAAGGTGAAGCAACTATGTCACCAACTGTGGGGTTATTATATTCCACTGTGAAAGAAAATAGCCAACGAATAAAATTTATTGTTGATGGTATGTCACAAGAAGAAGTAGATTACAAAGGACCAAATTACAACTTTAATAGTACCGCCCAGTTAATCAAACATATCATGTATGTTGATCTTAATTGGGTTTATAGAATAAAAGGACAACCACTTCCTGATTCCCTAAAAGAGCATTATGGACCTATGATAGATGCAAATAATAGACTTCCTATGGTCAAAGGGAAATCTTTGAACGATCTTATATCTGAATATGATGGTGTATTAAAAATGTTTAAAGATACATGTACACAATTAACAGATGCTGATCTAGATAATGTTGTCACTTTTGGACATGAAAACGAAAAGCAAGCAACCATTCGATGGGGCATATGGCATATGGCTGACCATAACCGTTATCATCAGGCTCATATCAATCAGCTTAGAAAGTGGTACCACGAAAATTTAAATTAAAGATGCAATTCTATAATCAGTGTGTCCTTTCTACAAATATAATGTATTTTCATGTTTAAAGTAATGTACTTAAATAAACGGGGCTTTCCTTTAACAAGGAATTCCACCCTTGTTCAACTATAGGGCAGGTTAATTGAACAACGTTGAAACTACCTAATATTAGAAATAAGCTATTAAATTCTTTAAAGGGAGTGTAGTTATATGTTTGAAAGGATAGACACTGTATGTTTAACGGTTAGAAATGTGGAGCAATCAAGTATTTGGTACCAGGAGTTAGGTTTTAAAGTAGCATTCAAAGGAGACGGTTATCAAGTATTCACGATTGGGAATAGTGGAGTTCCATTAACTATTGAAGAAGGAAGTGTATCTTCGCAAGAGAACTCAACTTATCCGATTTTTTTCACTACTGATATTAAAAATACATATTTAAAGTTAAAAGAAAAAGGTGTAGAAGTAACTAAATTAAAAGATGATGGCGACAATAAGTTTTTTGATTTTTACGATTTAGATAATAATAAATTGCAAGTTTGCTTTTGGGAGTAAAGCAGAAAATCCCTATACTTCAACGATCGGGTGCTTTAGTACAACATGGAAAAGGCATTTTTAATCCAATTAACGAGCAGTAGTGTGGAAGAAGAAGGGCATAAGGCTTTATTAGCTGAACAAAATAAAAAAGGAGATTTAAGGGGGAGTTTTAATGTCTATTAAAGCATTATTTTTAGACTTTTATGGAACTGTTGTACACGAAGATGGAGAGGTGATTTTAAACATATGTAATCAAATTAAAGAAAATTCAAAGACTGAAGCCACTTTAACTGAGATAGGAGGCTTTTGGTGGAAGGAATTTTCTAAGTTATTTGAAGAGAGTTATGGTGAAACTTTTAAAACACAAAGAGTATTAGAAACTATCTCTCTAAAAAATACACTTTCTCACTTCGGATCAACGCTAGATGATAAGGCATTAAGTGAATTAATGTTTAATCATTGGATGAAACCCTCTATTTTTGAGGATTCTTTAAAATTTTTTGAATACAATACCATTCCCATATACGTACTCTCTAATATTGATACTTTTGATATAAAAACGGCAATTGAATTTCATAAATTAAAAGTCAATGGATTGGTTACAAGTGAAGATGTAAATTCCTATAAACCACGCCCTGAAATGTTTCAAAAAGCTCTAAAATTAAGCAATCTATCAAAAAATGAAGTTATTCACATTGGTGACTCTCTTTCTAGTGATGTAAATGGTGCGATGAAGATAGGGATTAAGAGTGTTTGGATAAATCGAAATAAAAAGGTATTTAAAGATAAAGCTAAGCCGAACTATGTTATAAATCAGCTAGATGAATTGCTTGATTTAAAGGTTTAAGTGTAGACTTATTTGAATTCCTTGTTTAACGGGTGCTTTAGTTCAACAAGGGTAGTAGAATATTGTGCTAAATTAGCAGAATTGTTAAAAAATTGATATGAGAGGAATAGAGAAAAAAGGAGGAATTTTTCTTTTGAAAAAAGGTCTTTTTTATATTTTAGTAATTTTTTCAGTACTACATATCATTTCTTTTATTTATTCAATAATTCAATACGATAATATCAGAATACTTGATTTGGCGTCTACAATAGCATTTTTATGGACTGCAATTATAGTAAGGGAAAAATTGTCGATGGATAATTCTTATTAAAGACACAGGTTTGTTAAAAATAACTGAGAATTAAAATTGGTAACTTCTTTAATTAAAAAGAAAAAACAGATAAAGCCTTGGAACGTCGCTCCTCAAAATTGGCAATATCTCTGTTCAACAAACGGGTGCAAGAGTGGAAAAAGATGCAAGAATAGATGTCTTGATAAACTTAAAAACGTGAATATATAATCTAAATACAAAACAAGGAGAGATAATTTGAAAAAAATTCGGGAAGCAACAAAAGAAGATATGATAGATATATATATGATGGGTTATGATGTTTGGGGAGATAACATGTCATCTGAAGAATATGTAACTATGTGCCAGGATTCTAGTAAGTATAAAAAGGGGAAATGGTACGTTCTTGAAGCAACAGATACAAAGGAATTATTAAGCTCTCTCATCGTATATGAACTAAATCCTTCAGAAGACATAATTGTAAAAGGTATTGGTTCAATTGCTACTCCTTTAACATTTAGAAAAAAGGGATATGCTTCTTTATTAGTCAAAGAAACGATAAATGAATTAGAACAGGAAGAAGACTGTAACAACTTCTTCCTGTATAGCGATATTGGGGCAGATTTTTACAAAACATTAGGTTTTATTGAACTACCTAATGAAGGACAAAAATATAAAGACAGTGATTGTATGTATTATTCAAAAGAAAATGCTATCGACTCCATATCATTTGAAATCCCAGACTACTTTTAAGAGCCATCCTTATTGAAGTAATAGATTCTTTAGTTTACCAAGCTGTTACTGCCGTTATTGTTAACGTAGCAGGAATGAATGTTTAATAAGCTATTAGAAAAATTTTGTGTCTAATAAAAAATATCATAGGGATTTTGGGGTATATGGAATATGTGTGAAGGATGGGAAACTATTGGTGATAGATAAGAATGTGGTGCTTATATAAACCGATATGACCTTCATGGAGGAAGCTTAGAAGATGGTGAAACTTTATCCACTGCTATGAAAAGAGAGTTCCTTGAAGAAACAGGTCTTGAAATTGAAATTGAAATTGAAATTGAAGAAAATATTGGAGTTATCGATATCAAACTCTCTTGGTTGTGGAGAGATTTTACGGTATCGGAAAAAGATGTATCGTTGGAAAATGCTTCACCACTTGTACTAAAAGCTTTTGAATGGTTAAGAACTAATAATCTAAGTATTGATGCTAATATTTATGAAGATTGGAAAGATTTAAAATAACTAAGTTTCCTAATTTAATTACTAACGGACAGTTTAACAGAGAAATCAGTTACTCTCTTTCTCTTATGAACTTACCTCAATCAACTTATCTATGGAGATGATTATTGTGAAAGTATTTCTTGGTCATGTTAGTTTTTTCATTGTTCTTATATTTCTCTCCCTGGTATCGTTTGTTATGATATTTGGCGCAGGATTTGGTGGAGATATTAACATACTCGTATTATTTACGCCTTTTACCTTCAGTGTGTTTTGGCTCATTGGTTACACGTGGTTTATTCTTAGAACAAATCCAGATAAGATAAACTGGGTACTTCATCCGTCTGAAAATTGGGGATTTATCATTTTTCTTCTTTCAGGTATTTTTACTGCATATTGTTTATTTCTAACATTATTTTTCGGGTTCATACCGATGTTTGGGTCCTCGATAATAATACTTATTATTTGGTACTGGTTACTTTATAGATATATAAAGAACAAAAACAAAGGTAAATATACGCAGTGGCTGCCGAGTACGATTTTATTTATCCTTGCTTTGATATATGCCATTCAAATGTTTAGGTTTTATCTTATTAATACTTGAAATATTGAATTCAGTTTAACAAGGGATCGCCAAATATGGCGATCCTATTTTTTATATTGAATATTATTTTTACATTTTATGTTAAAATAAACATGTTAACAGTACTACTTCAGGTAGTTTAACGCAAAAAGGATTTCAGGATGATTACAGCCATTGAAATGTACCACCTCTGACAAAGTATTTACCACCAAATGACAAGAAATGTACCAAATAATGACAGGTTGTTTACCACTGAACTCTTACTGATTATAGGGTAACAGTAACTCTTGTATTACAAAGTAAACTAAATACTGTGCAACAATACCTTCATTGATAGGTCACATTGTAAAAGCGATTCATAAGTATGGATACTGACAACTGGTTACTTAAAATAATTGGTAGATTTACTTACAACAAAATAGATATGTTTTCCAGATTATAGTAGTATGAACTTATATTATTAGGTTCTCATTTATTGAGAGATTGGAGTAGAAAATGTCAAAAATAGTTTCATTTGTTGGTGGATTTCAAGGACCATGGAAAGTTGTCCGAATTGAAAATGTAGTTGGAAAACCCTTGGAACCAGTTGAGAAAATCCAAATAGTTGATGGTTCTATAGAAATTCCTTCTTTCAACACAAATTGGATACTACGGGGTGTAACAAGCAACTTGCGTTATACCACAAGTCAAGAGAAAGAACATTTAAATAAACATTCACCGACACTTGGTAGAAAAGAAGATACTTGTGCTGCATTGATACCAATAAAGAAATCAGTCGAATGGTGGGAGCTTGCACAGGACGAAAGACGTGAGATTTTGGAGGAACAGTCTCAACATATTAATCTAGGACTACGATACTTGCCTGCCATTGCACGAAGATTACACCACTCGCGTGACCTTGGTGAACCTTTTGATTTTGTCACTTGGTTTGAGTATTCTCCAGATTATTCTAGGGAGTTCGAAGAGTTAGTATCAAGTCTTCGTACTACACTTGAGTGGAAGTATGTAGAGCGAGAAGTTGATATTAGATTGGTTTTAGACTGATTTTCCATAAGATAAACCAATAATCGTTTTTAAAAGTATAATTTAAAAATAAGAAGGCGTTAGTGATATAACCTTAAATTTCAAAAAAGCCCAAATATGCATTATTTTATGCATTTTGGGCTTTTTAGTTATTCAGGAATGCTTTTTATTTCATTGGTAAATGTATTGGCGATGTTTGGTAAAACACTTGTCATTTGGTGGTAAAAAACATGGCGTAGGTGGTAAATTTACTTGGCTGTAATCACAGGAAAAAATACAAAACAAATAGAAACGCAATAACAAACTAAGTGAGGAGATAATACCACTTTGAACATTTTAACTTTGATTTTAAGTTATTTATTAGGCTCAATTTCATTTGCTTTAATAATGGGTAAACTATTTTATAAGAAAGATATTCGAGGTTACGGTAGTGGTAATCTAGGGGCAACTAATACTTATAGAGTTTTAGGCTTAAAAGCAGGATTAATTGTTGCAGTTGCTGATATATTAAAAGGTACACTTGCTTGTTTACTGCCATTAATACTCAGTTCTACGGTTAATCCTATTGCATGTGGTTTATTAGCAATATTAGGACACATTTTTTCTGTGTTTGCCAGTTTTAAAGGTGGAAAGGCTGTTGCGACGGCAACTGGAGTTTTTTTATATTTAACGCCTTTAGGTGTTTTGGCTGGTTTTGTTGTGTTTGTGTTAACTTTGTTATTTTCTAAGTATGTATCACTAAGTTCAATGTTAGCTAGTCTAGCATTATTTATTTATAGTCTACTATTTGAAGATAAAGTTATCATAGCACTTTCTATACTAATAAGTGTATCAATAATCATTCTCCATCGACAAAATATAAAGAGAATTCTAAATGGAACAGAGAATAAAATAGTATAAAAATATTTAGTATTATTAGTTAAGCTAATGGGTTCTCCTTCAAATAATAATTACACCTCTTGTTCTATTAAACCAGTAGTTTACTGGAATCTGAACTTAAGTGTGTAAGAATTGAAAATGAAAAGAGGACTTTCGATTAAGGTCCTAGGATAAAAAGTAATATTATGTAAAATGGATATTAGGGCTATTAATTTAACGAAGCAGAAGAGTTCAACTATAGGGTGCAAATGTTAAACATGTCGCCGTTAAAAATGAATCTATGAATATTGAAAGAAGTTAAATATCTGAAATAACATAAATAGAATAATAAGAAAAGAAGGTATTATATTATGTTGTTAAAATTAGAAACTGAAAGGTTAATATTACAACGATTTAAAAAAGAAGATGCAATTAGAATAAGAGACTTAGCAAATGATAAAGAGCTAGCAGATATTCTAGGTCTTCCTCACCCATATGAACTCAAAGATGCAGAAGAGTGGATAGCAATCCATCCGGAGCAAATAAAAAATGGAATTGAATATCCTTTAAAAATTACTTTGAAAGAGTTAAGTGAAGTAATAGGTACTATTACTATTAGGGTTGATAAAAGAAATAATAAAGGTGAACTTGGCTACTGGATAGGAAAGGAATATTGGTGTAATGGTTTCGCAACGGAAGCAGTAAATAAAATAATTGATTTTGGATTTAATCAGTTAAACTTGAACAAGATATGTGCTTCAGCTATTTCTAGAAATATACCTTCAACCATAGTTTTTGAAAAAGTGGGTTTACTAAAAGAGGGTAGATTAAGGCAAAATAGATTCCTTCTTGATAAGTATGAAGATGTTGCTGTGTACGGTCTTTTAAGAGAAGATTATGTAAAAGGTTATTAAAGAAGAACATAGCAGATATGTTGTATATCGACAGTTTTGTTAATAATTTGCTTTACAATAATTATTAACGTTGATATTATAAAAACAATATCAAAGGCAATGAAGAGAAGAGTAGGTAAATCAATTCTTTACAGAGAACTCCAGTTGGCTGAAAAGGAGTAAGAATATGTTTATTGAACCAAGTCTCTGAGCATTACATTGGAACCTGACAAGGGGATAGTGTAACAGGAGCTCCTGTTATAGAGCTAGGGTATAAGTGTTTTATTGCCGTACCTGACAAGGTTAATATGGTGACATATTAATAAACTGGGGTGACAACACGACGATTATATAATCTCGTCCCCAAGACGAAAAGTCTTGGGGGTGGGATTTTTTTGTTGGTCAAAATATATCTTAAGTCAGAAACAACAATATACGAGGAGATTTACTATGAATATTAGAAAAATAGCTGATGCATGGAAGTATCCATCTATTTTATTATTTGGTATAGGGATTTCAAGTATTGGCTCGTGGATATATTTTCTTGCACTAAATCTAATCGTTTTTAATATGACAGGTTCTCCCCTTGCAGTAGCAGTGTTTTATATTATAAAACCTTTAGCTACGGTATTTACTAATTTATGGGCAGGGAGTGTCATTGACCGCATAAATAAAAAGCATCTTATGATTGCTTTAGATTTAATCCAGGGAACTCTGATTACTTGTTTAGGATATTTCACTTATACAATGTGGATAATTTATTTGCTTGTCTTTCTTATTAATATGGCTTCGTCTGTATATGGTCCAACTTCGGTTAGTTATATTACAAGGTTAATTCCAACCGAGCAAAGGCAAAGGTTTAATTCATTGAGAAGTTTACTCGATTCTGGTGCATTTTTACTTGGGCCAGCAATTACAGGGGTTCTATTTATGATTGGCACGCCTCTATACGCTATTTGTATTAATGCGATTGCTTTTTATTTTTCAGCGTTAGTCACCTTATTTATGCCTAATGTTGAAAAAAGTCGCGTTAGCAAATCATTAGATCAACGATTATCATTTAGCTTATTAATGCAAGATTGGAAAGAAGTATTGCAGTTTAGCCGACAGTTTTTATATGTCATGACTGTTTATTTTTTATTTAGTGTTTTCATTGTCATACAAACTGCTATTGATTCACTGGAAGTAGCTTTCTCAAAAGAAGTTATTTCTTTATCAGATAGCGAATATGGTTTCCTTGTTAGCATTGCAGGTGCAGGGATTCTGATAGGCTCGTTGATGAATGTCCTATTCACAAAAAGATTAGCAGTTTCTTTACTCATTGGAATAGGTTCAGTTACGGTATCGGTAGGGTACATTATTTTTGCATTCTCTACTAATTTCTTAGTTGCATCCATTGGGGTATTTATACTAGCCGTCTCACTTGCCTTCGCAAACACTGGTTTTTACACCTTTTATCAAAACAACATTCCAGTTGAAGTCATGGGACGGATAGGAAGTATCTATGGATTTGTGGAAGCTTTATTGGTAATAGTGATTACTTTTATATTTGCTGTAACATCTCAATTAATATCCATTCAGTTTGTTGTTGTCTTTGGTGCAATTTTTATGTTTTTATTAACGCTAGCATTAATGTTACTTAGTATGCAACCATCAAAGAGTAAATACTACAGAACTACTCCAGAAGAAGTCAAAGAAATAATTTAATAAACCTAGCTTTTATGTACCTAAAACTTATCCAGGTAATTACAAGTATTTAAAAATATACCTGTCAATTTAGTTTTGCTACTTTTTTCTAATTAAAATAGGAATATTATGTTAAAATTAAATTAACGTTTTGTACTCGAAAGAAGTTAGCCATAAGGTTAGGAGCATACGGATTATGCAAGGATTTGAAGTATTCATCTTGATTCATTTTGCAGTTTAAATGCTAGTTTTGATAAATCGAGAGATGAGGGATTGAAGTGGGAATTGATTTTCATAGTAAGAAGAATCGTATTACTTACACAACTCGAAACGCTGATAACTCTTGGATTAAAGTAATGAAGGGACTTGTACCTATTGAGAAGATTTCAAATGCTTTGGATATTGGTTGCGGTGGAGGGATTTACTCTAAAGCTCTATCGGACATGGGAGTGGATTCTGTTACTGGTGTTGATTTTTCCGAATCAATACTTGAGGGTGCAAGAGAAAACTGTAAAGAATATAAAAATATTTCTTTCCAGCATGGGAATGCTTTTGAGACAAATTTAGACAGTGAAAGTTATGATTTATTACTTGAAAGAGCTTTAATACATCATATTAAAGATTTGCACTCTTGCTTCATAGAAGCATTTAGATTGGTAAAGGATAATCGATATTATATTATACAAGACCGAACTCATGAAGATTGTTTATTGGAGGGAAATGATAGCCACATAAGAGGGTATCTCTTTGAACTGTTTCCAAGATTAGTTGAAAAAGAAACCAACCGAAGACATAGAAGCCAATTGGTAATGGAAACATTAAAAGAAGTTGGATTTAAAAACATCGAAGAAATTAAACTGTGGGAAACAAGAAGAGTTTATGATAACAAAGAGCATTTATTAAAAGACTTAAGCGAAAGAACTGGGAGAAGCATCTTACATGAATTAAACGATGAAGAATTAAATTTATTAATCACTCATATTGAAAAGTCGTTATCAATAAATACTAATATAATTGAAAAAGATAGATGGACGATATGGAAGGCAATTAAATAAAAATGCATTATTTTGATCTAAAGTGCCAGCTGCATTGATAAGGCGAATACAACCTTGTTTAATGATTTTCTTTCTCGTAAATAAGAGAGGATAGGAGAAAAATCTATATGATTCAAATTATGAAGGCTAATGAAAGCCATGTTGAAGGAATTTCTAATATATGTATTAAAGGATATTGGGCGACATATGGGGAAACGCATTCAAAAGAGTGGATTGAAAGAGTTATTAGAGAGTTTTATAATCACGAGAGAATATTAAGAGAAGTAACAGAATTTAATCGTGATTGGGGTGGATATTTTGTAGCTATTGAGAATGGAAATGTAGTTGGTGCAGCAGGTGGAGGTATGATAGGTGATGAAATTGGAGAATTATTCGTCATATACCTTGACCCTTCAAGAAGAAATGAAGGAATTGGCACTGAATTACTGAATGCTGTAACGAAACAGCAGAAAACGGAATATGGAGCAACAGAGCAGTGGGTGTCTGTTCAAAAAGGTAATATGAAAGGAATTCCATTTTATCAAGCAAAAGGCTTCAAATTTCAATATAAAAAAGTTACAAAAGAGAATCCGACCTATATTAAATTAAGACATTGTAGGAAAATATAAAATTATTCTTTATTGAACTAATGGGATCTTCAATTACGGCGATCCTATTTTTGTATCTATATATTAGTTGGGATTTTATGTTAAAATAATTATATAAACAGTTAGGGGAATAAAGATGAGTTTAATAGTACCTTTTCTTATATTAGCAGTTTATTTGATTTTTCTATTGGTCAAAAAAGCCACGCATCAGGAATGAAATTTATGTTATTAGGATTAAGCATTATTTTATTATTTATAGGTTTAATAATTTCATTTGTAGGTTTTGCAAACGAATATATTACTATAAGTTGAGATAGATGAGGTGATATTATGGAAGTAGAAGTAATTGAAAAACTAATAACTCTTGACGAGATAGAGTTATTAAGAGAACCTTTAGAAAAATTACATGAATATCATAATAGTAAATCTGAATATTTTTCAGGTGATTATCCAAGGTTAACATTTGAAGATCGGATTCGCCATTATAGAGAAAATGCGAGATTTGGAGAATACAGGATTGAACTATTGTTTGAGACAAATACAATGCATTTAATTGCTTTTTCGGTAGTTTATGCCAAGAAATCAAGTGGAAGATAGAAGTTTTATATGTTGATGAAGGTTATCGCAGTAACAACTTAGGAACAAAACTTATGGATAATGTAATTAAATGGTTTAGTGAAAAAAATATATACGATATTGAACTAAAAGTGGTGTACGGGAATCAGGCTGTATCATTTTATGAAAAGTTTGGATTTTTGCCTCGTTCAGTAATTATGGGGACTAAAACATAATAATAGTAAACAACTTATTCAACTAAAAGGCAGGTTGCTTCAGAACAATAGTTATAGTTGAAATAGTATATGCAATTTTACCATCGCTTCTAATTACAATGTACCAAGAGACATTTGCAAGTGGTATTAATGCTATTTCATACGATGGTAACGGTGATTGCGGTTTTGAATATGTGGATGAAGACTTTTTGAATGCGGAATGCCATCTCGTATTACACAATCGAGGTAATGAAACTGTGACATTTGAATTAGAATTTTTAGATTCCTCAATTATGGAAGCTGAAAGGCGAATGGAGTCACTAATGAATTTATCTGGTCCATATAGTATTACGGTAGAAGCTAATCAAGAAAAAAATATTGATTTAGACAAATTACTAGATGTATCAGATGTTCCAAAACATTTTGATGGTGGAACATCTAACGCTATTAATATTAAATTGATAGATGAGGAAACTGAACGTATTTTATAGTTCACGAATGATGCTGGATTGTTTAGGATATTTAATACTTTTCTTCCATAAAAAAATAAAATCGATAATAATTATAACCTAAAGGAGGTAACATGGTAATCAAGTCTGCGATAGCTAGTGATGCACCAGTAATTCATGATTTAATGATCAAGGCATTTATAGAATATAAAAATGAAAATCCGCAATCAAGCGCTTTAGAAGAAACTGTACAGTCGGTTTCTAATGCTTTTGTACAAGGGGAACAGGCATTGATTGCTTTTGAAGAGAATAAACCAGTTGGTATGGTACGATTTCAAATTAAAGACGAGGGTTTATATTTTTATCGTTTGTCAGTTATTCCTGAAAAACAAGGAAAAGGCATTGCAAAAAAGATATTAACATATTTAGAGGAACACGCAAATAAAGTTGATGTAACTACTATATTATGTAAAGTCCGTCTGTCAATGCCTAAGAATATACAACTATATAATTCCATAGGTTATGCCGTTTATAGTGAAGAAGTTTTACATAATCGAAAGGGTATCAATATTAAAGTTATTTCAATGAAGAAAGAACTATAATTATTTAACTAACTGCTAAAATAGTTTCCAAGGGACCGTCGATTCAGGCGATCCTATTTTTGTGCTTGAATAATTAATGGATATCTATGGTGTTTCTCACTGTTTTCAATGTTTGTTTTAGCTATACAAAAAAAGGGAATTGGATATAGATACATGAATTATATAACTTTAGGAGGATCTGAATGCTTTTCAAAGGAACCAACATTAAAAATCCCTCGAAAATGTCCATTGCCCTCATCTTAGTTGGCTTTGCCACGATATTTGGGAGTTTCTATTTTTTTCTTTCCTTAGCAGAAGAAGTTGTGGAGAATGAAAGTTTTCAAATTGACGAAGTAATTAATCAGTTTATCGTTTCAATTAACGCACCTTGGCTAACTAATTTAATGGGCTATATTACGGAAACAGGATCGGTTATTTGGATTACTATAGGAACAATTATTGTTGTTTTATATTTATTAATCTTTTCGAAAAAAAGTAACTGGATGGCTACTTTTCTTATCATTAACATGGTAGGAATCAGTGGATTAACCAAAGGATTAAAACTACTGTTTGAACGTGAGAGACCTGAAGTGATTGCTCAGTATGATGGCACTGGATTTAGTTTTCCAAGTGGACACTCGACAGGTGCTGTAACGTTTTATGGCTTTATGATTTACTTAATCGCTGTCAGTAGACTTAGTCGATTTTGGAAGTGGATGATTAATCTTTTTCTCGGTTTTTGGATTGTTATTGTGTCCCTAAGTAGAGTGGTGATAGGTGTACATTATATAACGGATATTATTGCAGGACTAATCTTTGGCCTTGCGTGGCTACTTGTTTGTATAGCAGCACTTGAAGTGATGCTTTGGAGAAAAAGAAAAGATAAAAAAAGTGATCTTATCCTAAATGAGAGAGGTTTTTTAAAAAGATAATTAAATGTAACTAATCTCACTGAAATCATAGAGTTTCGATTAAAATAGTATTCATCAGCACTTATTTATCCATCCCTTGTTGCAATTTGGACCAAGGCGAAACCGATTTATCTTTATTCCCAGGGGGAGTTCAACCAAGAAGCCTTGAGACAGGAGCGCCTCAAGTTTGAAGACGTAAGTTCGGCTGTGCGAAAACAAGGATTAGTGTCTTTTCAGCAGCTTGATGCGCTAATATTGGAAGGTGACGGTACCATTACCGCGGTGATGAAAGGGGATGGCAGTGTGCCGGAATCAGTTAGTGATGTTTTGTGGACGAAAAAAACCGAAAGAACGCTTAAATAAAACGTAGCTTTAATTTTTCATTTATATGTTGTCGTAAAGTCTTTTACGGCAATAATGGAAGACAGTTAAATGCAGATTTAATAAAGATAGATCTATTTATAGTTCACTTTTTTTCTAATATATTTGATATAGTACTAATCATTGAAGAAGCATTTAGCTTATATGTGATTACGGACACTGAAATGTACCACCTCTGACATGTGTTAGCGTAACATTTTAATATATTATAAAATAGAGGATTAGTTCCGTAATGGACTAACCCTCTCCATATAGCTATTGAACGATTGCGACAATAGTCATCAGGAATTTAATGGAAAAGGTGCCAACCACTTTCGCCTGTTGTCGAACTTTGACATGTAACAGGACTGTGAATGACACCTTTTCTGGCATGGAATATTCCTAAGACAGGAATAACCTCTTAATTTCTTATGAGGATAAAAATCATGTAGGCAATATAAGCAGCTGCCAACAAGCCTCCTTCAACTTTACCTATTCTAAAGTTGGTTCTTGAGAAAATAAGTAAAATAATTGTTAAAACATTCATCAAAAGGATATCAAAGAATATTTTATTATCTACTGCAAGTGGAGAAATAACCGATGAAATACCGAGCACGAATAAAATATTAAAGATATTGCTTCCAACGATATTCCCTACAGCAATTTCACTTTCTTTTTTTATTGCGGCAGTAACTGAAGTAATTAATTCAGGTAAGGATGTACCAACTGCAACAATTGTTAGACCTACAAGGGTTTGACTCATACCAAACGATAGGGCAATATCCGTAGCACTGTTTACGACTAGGTCTCCACCGAAAATAATTGCTCCGAGACCACCAACTGTCAAAAGCGTATTTTTACCCATTGGTACTTTTTCTTGAATGGTGTTTTCTAGCTTATCCCGGCTATTTCTAGCAACCTCAAAGATATAGTATAGGAAGATAGCAAAGAACAGTAAAAAGATTAATCCATCACTTCTCGTAATAAAGTTATCACCTAATTGCTGAAGGGTAACATCACTAATAAGGAATAGTAACGCAATGCCCCCAAGAAATGTAAAAGGAATTTCTTTTCTGATTGTTGCATTCTCAACCTTCAATGGAAAAATTAGTGCGGCAACTCCAATGACAAATGTTATATTGAAAATATTGCTTCCAACAACGTTACCTATCGCAACTCCTGCATTCCCTTCCAATGCAGCAACAATACTTACTGTTGCCTCCGGCGCACTAGTTCCAAAGGCAACGATAGTTAACCCAATTAAAAGTGGAGAAACTCTAAGGGCAGTGGCAATTTTTGAAGCGCCATTCACAAAAAAGTCTGCTCCTTTAATTAGTAAAACAAAGCCGATAATTAACAAAACATAAGTCATTTATTATATTCCTCCATTATAGTAAGCGGTCATAAATTATTCAGATATAGAAGTGATAGAGACAATTGAGTATGAAAAAATCCAATTAAAAATAAGTGATGGTTTTCGTATAGACAGCTTTACATGTTAATTTCTTATTAGTATAAAAATCGTATATAGAATATATGAAACCACTAGAAAGATCCCTTCATATTTTCCAATTTTAAAGCTTGTTCTTGAAAAGATAAGCACGGCGACTGTTAGTAAAATCATAATAAAAACATCAACAATTAATTTACTTTCGATACTAAGGGGATGAATAACAGCTGTCGTACCCAGCACGAATAAAATGTTAAAGATATTACTACCGACGATGTTTCCTAGCGCAATCTCACTTTCCTTTTTAAGAGCTGCGGTGACAGAGGTCATTAATTCTGGTAAGGACGTACCGATTGCAACAATCGTTAAACCAACTAAAGCTTCACTCATTCCAAAAGAAAGTGCTATATCAACAGCATTGTTAACTACCAGTTCTCCACCAAAGATAATTCCGATCAGTCCACCAATAGTTAATAAGATGTTTTTCGTCCATGAAGTGGTCACTTGCTCTTGCTCCACTTCTTCCACTTGTTTCTTTGTTTCTTCTTTGTTCCTCACTCGATTTCTTTTGGCAACTTCAAAAATGTAGTATAAGAAAATGACAAAGAACAGTAAAATGATCAGGCCGTCACCTCTAGTAACGAGGTTTTGACTAGCTCCTTGAAGTGCTATATCACTAACTAAAACCAGTAATACTACACTTACTAACAAGGTGTACGGTAATTCTTTTCTAATTGTTTCATTCTGTACTTTCATCGGATAAAGGAATGCAGCCACTCCAAGTACTAAAGTAATATTCATAATATTACTTCCAACAATATTCCCAATAGCTACACCAGGATTTCCCTCCACTGCAGCAATGATACTGACTGTAGCCTCTGGTGAACTTGTTCCCAAAGCTACAATAGTTAGACCAATTAACAATGGGGAAATATGAAGGGCTCGTGCAATACTTGAGGATCCATCTACAAATAAATCAGCCCCCTTGACCAATAATACAAATCCTAAAATTAATAAAATATAAATCATCAAATCCAACTTTCCTAATTTGGTTTCTTGTTCCTTTTATATTTTTTACTAAAGTAGTGTCCCTCATTCATTAAGAGTAAACACAAAAAAACCTTTACCGATGTGGTAAAGGTTTTAGAATAGAGCAGACCTTTACCTAAGTGCGGCAAAGGTCTTGCTAACAACGTATCGTTGCCAACAAAGCCGAGAGTTATGAAAACTCCGTAATGACGACTTTGCTGTAAAAGCTACTCCCCTAAGACAATTTAACTTGTTACTAAATCTTATACAAACTGTTTGATTTAGTCAACTCTTTTTTATACTTTTCATTTAATTATGTTAGTTAAAGGAGGGGATGATAGGATTGCTCCTTAAATTCGTTATTGCTCTGTACTGTGTTTTTACAATAGTGATATTTTAAGGACTGGTAACTGTTGCAATCATACGCCACGTGCCTTATCTTCTTCGCCGTTGGTTGTTACTTATTCCACCTCATTAATAAAACAAGCGGTATTCCATCGTTCCCAATTCGTAATATTTGGATAAATACCGAAAGATTATTTTAAAGTATCACTAGAAACGGGATATAATAAAACTTGGACGAACCACTACTCTGTTTAAGCCAATCACCTTAAAATGTAGGATTGCCTGAGAAGTAAAATATATCTTGTGCTTTTTTGAAGGTCGCTATATGATATATCCACATGAACTAAAATGTTTGAAATTTCAGTTAAAGTGAGGTGGGTATGATGTTGGTGTATTTAATTGTTAGCCAAGTTTTATTCATTTGCTCGTTATTGCCGTGGGTTATTATTTGGGGAATGTCGTTTATGAGTTTTGACGCTGGTATTGGTCTTTATAATTCATTGTTTGTACTAACTATTACAGTGTACCCGTTGGCTATAATTATTTGTTCTATTTTAGCGTGGGTTTTCCGAGTCAAAAAGAAACGGTTTGCTATAATTATAAATTTAGTACCGCTGCTGTGGGTGATAAGCTTTATTAGTTTTATGTATATAGTTGATTAATTTGCTATTTATGACGCTATTCTTTTTATAAGGATTGCGTTTTTTATTTTTAAAAAACTCAATCAATCTAGCATCGTCGAGAAGCAGAGGACGGTTCTCTTCTTACATATTTCATAAAGTGGGGCAAAGAAATGTCCCCTGCTTCTTACCCGATTTTCTTTGGGGATGGATTGTGTGCATTGTGGAAGAAGGGATAAACTTTTTCACTACTGCCCAATAGAAAAATTATATTCAACAATCAGACGTGATTACGAGAATATAGCAATCATATCACTCATAGAGAACACATAAGCTTCTCATCCTCCGATACAAACTCCTTGCAAAGAGCTTGGATTTTTCTTTTTCTATAGAATCGTAAATATCATTTAATAACATGTTAAAATATGCGTAAATGAAAATAGAAGATGCCGTAATGGCTAAGACAGTTTCTTGAAATAATTCGCAGCTCTGCGGTAAACACATAGACACCAAGTGGTCAACCCCTAGGCAATAGCTGGTAAAAAACATGGCAGAGATGGTACATTTATGTGGTGGTAATCAATATGGTCTTGTTTAATGTTTTAAATGAATTAGAGCAGTTAAAAATATATTTCAGGAGATAGTGAAATGAAAACAAACAACTTACCGAAAGTTCAATTAAGAGAATTAACACTTGCAGACGCGGAAGACCGTTATCAATGGTGTTTAGATAAAGAATTGACAAAACATTTGAATATGCCAGATAAATATCCACCATTTAACAGAGAAGAAACACGAAACTGGATTAGCATGTGCATAAACAAGACAAACGGATATGAACAAAAGGCAATCCTATCAGAAGAGGGAAAACACATTGGATGGGTTGATTTAAAGAACATGGATAGATTAAACAAACATGCTGAATTAGGGATTGCTATTGGCGATAAAAGTTATTGGGGCAAAGGTTTTGGGCTAGCTGCAATGAAAGAGATGCTCTCATGGGGGTTTAATGAACTGGATTTAAATAAGATATGGCTTAGAGTTGAAGTGGATAATGATAAAGCAATTAAATCCTATAAGCGTATGGGTTACGTAGAAGAAGGGATTTTAAGGCAAGACCGATTAAGGAATGGAGAGTTTGTTGATCGCCTTCGAATGAGCATGTTAAGGAACGCGTTTTTTCAAAGGGTTAATGATAAAAGTGAATAATAAAACAGAACCATCAAAACTTAGTTCACAATGATAAAATGGTTAGTCTAATAGGTTAGTAGTAGAAGGAGGGACATGGATGCAACAGTTAAAAAGAATAGGAAGTTCATTTTGGTATATGACACCCGTTTCAGAGACAGACAGACCTACGTTAGGAATGGTTGTTGGCACTGAAATGAACTTGATGATAGATGCAGGTAATTCAGATGCGCATGCACGTTTGTTTTTAGAGAAGTTAGGTGAACATAATATTTCGAAGCCGGATTTCGTTGCAATAACCCATTGGCATTGGGACCATATTTTCGGAATGTCGGCACTAAAAGATTCTTTGTCAATTTCATCTTCAGAGACGAAAAAAGAAATTAATAAACTGACCGATTACGAATGGACAGATAAGGCTTTAGACGAACGGGTTAAAGAAGGAACAGAGATTGAATTTTGTGCTACTTGTATAAAAAAGGAATATGGTGAAGAAAGAAATATACAGATTCATTTGCCTAAACTAACATTCGATAAACAGCTTGAAATAGATCTTGGTGATGTGACTTGTGTATTAAAACATGTGGGAGGCGACCATGCACAAGATGCTGTTGTAGTTTATATTAAGGAAGAGAAGATATTATTTCTAAATGATAGTATTTATCCAGATATTTTTTCCTCCAAAAATAACTATACATCGAAACGTACGTTAAAATTGATAAAAGAATTAGAAGCATTTGATGCAGAAACATATATCCTTTCACATTCAGAAAATATGAATCGAAATGAGTTTTTGCAAGAAATAGAATTGTTAAAAGCAGTTGGGTTCTATACTGAGACGTATGAGGGTGACGCTGAGAAAATAAAATCAGAGTATAAACAAATGGTAAATAGAGAGTTAAATGAAGACGAATTAGAAACAATAGAATATTTTATTAATGGATATGAAATGGATAAAGAACTTTAGTAAGTTCAACCAAAATAAAAAGAATTACATTTAAAAGGGCGCAACCGTAAAAGGTTTCCGCCCATGCAATTATTGGAATTGAAAACAGAACAAACAAACTGTACTTATTAATTGTAGTTACAAATCCTTCGTAAATATTCTCTGATTTCTTTTTCAATAACGTGATCGTCGTATAAGTTGGCGTAAATGACAGATTCAAATACTAAGCCGTGGATGAATATCGTTAATGAATTTGCACTGTCTTCAATACTTATAAGATTTTTAATGTACCCTTCTGTATGAAGCATCCTTAATACTTCCTTTGCAAAATTAAGGTTTACTTCTCGAGATTTATCCTTCGTCTCGTGGTATTCTGGGTTCATTGTTGCCATTACGGAAAATTTCATCCAAATATCATTTTCCATTTTTTCTTCTTCTGTATTTGCTTGCACAATTTGTTTTATCATGCGAATTGCATTTTCAAACACATCCTGATCCTTCTGCATGACCTTTTGCATTCTTTCCTCAAATCGTTGATAGATAACATCCATTGCGACCATATATATGTCTTTTTGTTTTGGAAAAAAGTATTGAACAGAACCTAAAGAAAGGCCTGCTTCTTTGGCAATTTCACGTGAAGTTGCTTTTTCGAAACCTGAATGGTGAATAATGCGAAACATTGCTTCTACAATTTGATTTTTTCTTTCAGCATGATCTATTTTTTTAGGCATAGGATAACTCCTTTGATTTTTTAAGTCAGTTGTATTATAATGTTTGTAAGTCAAGTGACTTAATAAAATGAGTGAGGTAATTATATGGAAAACCTTTATCTTCAGTTTCTTTTTGTGTTTTTTGTAAGTATGGTTCCTTTTCTTGAAGTATTTCTAACAGTTCCGACAGCAATCATTGTTTTTAACTTTCCGCCTTTTGTAGCATTAATAGTAGCTATTCTCGGAAATGCGTTTAGTGTCTTTCTATTTATGTTTTTTGGAACTGAAATTAACAAATTATTTAATAAGATATATAATAAATTTCGAAAGAGCGAAAGTACGCCTAAGAAAATTAACCCTCGAATAAAAAGTACCTTCGATCGATTTGGTGCAAACGGAGTATGTTTTTTATCATCTATTTTGTTTAGTAGCCAGTTAGGTGCTGGTGCAATAACAACTCTTGGGGCTTCAAGAAGTCAAGTGTTTATTTGGACAAATATAGGAGCTAGTGCAGTAGCGGTAGTGATGGCAATATTATCTGTAGTGGCAGAAGAATTAGTTTCATCACTAGTGAATCTATAGTGAATTATAAAAGAAAAGTAGAGTTGAAACAAGCTTAATCCTATAATTAGGTTTGGCATGTTCCAATTTGTAGAAAGTTAAAAAGACATCAATCTTGTTTGAAAAACAACTACCTTTATTGGTTTCATTAGCTCGAATTAGTGAAAGATTCAGCATTTGATAACGTGTTGAGCAATGCATTAAAAGACCTCGATATGAGGCCTTTTTATCACTTTCTAATAGAATTACTTATGAAAAGTTGATCTACTGAGGTGTCCAATACAGAGGCTAATTCAAACGCTAATTGTAACGTAGGGTCATATTTATCATTCTCAATTGCATTTATTGTTTGTCTGGATACTTTACAATGTTTAGCCAGTTCTTCCTGTGATAATTTAGCTGATTTTCTTAATTGCTTAATGTTATTTTTCATTTAATCACCATATTTTTTTCTGTAAAAAATTAATGTTGCCAGATATATAATGGAAATCACTGTCAGCAGAACTATCGGCGAATTTACATTACTATTATAAGAAGTGTTCCCTTGAATAGTTAGATAAATTGACTCTCCAACTTCTAAAAGTAACATACCTATAACTACGATAAATGCATATGATTGAGCCTTCGTCTTGATAAAATTCCTTCTTTCATCACCCTTTTGAGAAAATGGTGCAATAAAAATCAAAATTCCGCAAACTAATAATATAACAGAATACACAATTTTAACCCAATCCATTTTTGCTTCCTCCTCGTTAAAATGTAAAAAGTATTTGACATTTATTATTATAGCAACAGATTAAATAATGTCAAATACTTTTTACATTATTTAATTATAATTAAAACAACAATCTTTTAGAAAACAGTCAAATCACAAAAGAACTGGATGAATTAGTGGAAGTTTTATAAAATAGAAAGTAAAATGTGAAAATAATTTAATAGAAAGCATATGTTTTAAATTAAATTGGATATGGTATTATTGTTGGGAAACCCACCTTATATGATAAAAGGTTACCAATGTACTCTCTATTTCAGGGAAGCCATTTGGGTTACATTTGGATAAAAATAAATTTAATTCATCTTAGGAGGTAATAATGTGAAAAAATGGGAATTAACAAAACAGTTTGATTCTTCTCATGGTACGGTTCGTTTTGAAGTGATTGGGCAAGGTCCTCCATTGGTATTAGTTCATGGAACTCCATGGTCATCATTCAACTGGAGACATATTGTTCCGGCATTGAGTGAGTGGTACACAGTTTATTATTATGATTTATTAGGATATGGTCAATCTGAACAAAAAGAGGATCAGAATGTTTCGTTAGGTATTCAAAATGAAATTTTAACAGAACTTCTTCAATATTGGGAGTTAGATTCACCAATTATTATCGGTCATGATTTTGGTGGTACGATCGCTTTGCGAACACATTTATTAAATAAAGTTCATTTCAAAAAAATGATATTAATGGATCCAGTTGCAGTTGGACCATGGGGTTCTTCCTTCTTTTCACATGTTAATAAACATGAAGAGGCATTTAGAGGAGTTCCTTCATTTATACATAAATCGATAGTTTCAACTTATATTCAAGGAGCACATTACAGTAAAATGAGTGACGAGACAAAAGAGGGGATTACACAATATTGGTTAGGAGAACACGGTCAGCCTGCATTTTACAGACAGATTGCCCAAGCAAACCAAACTTACACAGATGAAGTGGAAAATCTTTATAATGAAATTAGTATTCCAACTTTGATATTGTGGGGAGAAAAAGATGAGTGGGTACCCATTGAAAAGGGATATGCTCTACGTGAAAAAATTAGTGAATCCAAATTCAAATCTATTCCAGATGCAGGTCACTTGATACAAGAGGAAGCTCCCGCTATCGTATTAGGGCATATCATTAAATTTTTAAATGAAACTTGATTATGCATGATAACTTTTAAACTATGCAATTAGCGATCATATTAAAAAGGCACACATTAAAATGGGTGCCTTTTTTTGTGTTTGCTTTTATAGTAAGATTGTGAAAGTAAAATAGATTACAATTGACAACAGTTAATTTTAATCATATACTAGCATAGGCTATTAATGCATGTGCTAGTATTTAATAGGAGGTTTTAGTAATGCCTTTTGATATAGAGCAAAACTCAATCGGCTTCTTATTATCAAGAACTTTTTATACATATCAGAAATATCTAACTAATTTACTTCGAGATTATTCTATAACTCCAGAACAATTTGGCGTAATTCATCAATTAAGGAGACATCCAGGGATATCTCAAAAAGAATTGGCTGCTTTGCATGGAAAAGATCAAACAAGTATAGGTAAAACGTTAGATCGTTTAGAAAAAAAGGAATTGATAATACGTTCTAAAGATCCATCAGATAGAAGAGCTATTAAATTATTTATATCTCCAAATGGAGAAGATATCTATAATACTGTTTCTCCAATGGTACAAGATTTAAATAATCAACTCAATCAACTTCTAACTGACAACAAGTCAGAACAATTAATAGAATCTCTTAATGAGATATTCAACAATTTATCCAGTTCAAAATGAGCTGGAGTTTTTTACACTAAATACATGCATAACCTATTATGTCCTATGCATGTATTATTACATCGTATTTTCATCATGAGAGGAATGTTATAAATGGGTATTTATTCAACTTTTAAGGACTTTTTTAAAATTTTTCAAACAAAACTGGGCTTGGTATTTGCTATTGGTCTTCCATTGTTTTTCACTGTTATTTGGATGACAGGATATGATGGAGCAACGGAAAGAATTGATCAATTAACAGTTGGGATAGTTAATCAAGAAGGTGCGGATAGTGAGACAATTGCAGAGTCGATTGAGACTTATGTTCCATTTCAAACCGAACAATATGCTGACCTATCTAAAGCACAAGAGGAAATGGATGATGGGGAATTAGTTATGATCGTTTCAATTCCTGAAAACTTTATTAATGACGCCAATGATGGGAATTCGGAATTAACGTATTATATTAATCAAGCAAATTCAGAAATCGCCTTAGCTATTGCTGAATCATCTGTAGCACAAATTACATCAAGTATTAATGAAGGTGTATTTACAGATACAGATGACGCAATCGTAAGTACTAATATTGTAAAGACTAACAGCATAAATAATTTTGCAGTGACAATGCTTCCAATGATATTAGGGTTTGTTACGTATATTGGTGTTATGACTATGAATATACAATTTAACCTCTCTTCTATGTTTATCCAAAAGAACCATACAAAATATCAAATATTTTGGGGAAGACAATTATTGCTACTTCTTGTATCAATTTTTGGTTCATTAATTGTTACAAGTGTTGCCATGCTGTTCGCAGATACAGTAGCTTCTTTTTGGCAGATGTGGGGATTTCATATATTAGTTTATATGGCTAGTATAAGTGTTACACAAATGTCATTTGCTTTATTTGGTGGTTTGGGAGCATTATTTAATACAGCTTTAGTTCCCTTACAACTTATGACAGCAGGTAATATCATCCCAGCTGATATGCTAACAGGTTTTTACCGCCATTTAGGCAACTTTTTACCAGCATCTAATGCGATCCAAGGGTATATGAGGTTAATTTATAGTGGTGCTTCTATTAGTCCTTTTATTATGAATTTGTTGTTAATCACAGTTGTCACATTCGGCGTATCACTTCTTCGTTTATATTCGAGTGAATTATCATTTAAACAGAAAATCAAAGCTAAACCAGAAACTACTTAAAAATTACAAAAGCAGACTATTTATAGTTAGTTATATGTTTAAAAGCCAAAATATTATTTACGAAGGAAGTTGGGGATTTCAATTTATTGAAACTTCTCAACTTCCCTTTTCGTAGTGTGAAACACTAATTTAACATATTTTTACTTTGTGTTATCATAAGTAGTATAGTAAATACGGTGATGAAGGGGTGATCTTTTGAAGAAACTTCTGCTATATATGGGGTTAGTCTTAATTTTAGTTGGGTGCACGAATGTAGAGAATGAAGAAGAACAAACACAGCCTGTACTTAGTTTAGAAGAACAAATAGAAGAAGTAATGAATCAACATGATTATCCACCGCAAACTATTGTCAATTATGAAATTAAAAATGATTTTATTTATGTATTCACAGATACGAACAGTTCATTAAATGTTGCAGTTCTAGAATACTTGACTGATTCAATAGAGTGGATCATGGATTACAAATCTATCGAGAAGATGTCTATACTAGATCCAGAATACGAAAACATGCCGGTTCTAACTGTTGTAAAAACCGAAGACGCTAATATAGCTAGTGTTAAAGTATTGGGAGAACCTGCAAAAGGAATTCAATATTCTAAAGAAGTTACCGATGACTATGCAATATATACTAAATATTGGATACACTTCACAGAAATGAAGGAAGAGTATGCTGACTTCGAAAATCAAAACCTTCCTGTTAATTCAATCGAATTTATTGAGTGAAAACTTATAAAGAAGGCTATTGTGACGAAAAAAGTTAGACTTTTATCGGAGTAGAAAATCTACTTCGTTTTTTTACGTCAACCTCGTCCAAAGTCGGAGTATTTATCCTGTTTTATTCTACTAGGATAATTGTTGAATTTAGTTTAGCAATGACAGTATTTTATTAACTATTTAACTATCTAGGGGAGATAATTATGTATACAGATAACATTTGGAACAGGGTTTTAGATAAATTGAATTTTAAAGACATAAAGCATGATCACATAGCTAAAATTGGTGAAGTTGCCTGGCACACAGTTTATAAGTTAGACAGAATAGATAGCGATGACCTTGTCATAAGAATCAAGAAGAAAATAGCTTACGGCGAGTTACAACACTTTGATGAGAATGAGTTAATTACGGAGTATGAAGCTACTAAGGCGTATTATGAACAGGCTAATAAAAGTCATCAAAACATTTGTCCTACATAATTTAGATATTTTATAGAACCCGACATAGTTTTCACAGCAGAAACCTATATGGGAAAGGGACAGGAAATAGCATTGCTGGAACAAACAGATGGATTTGCTTATGGTGAAAAATTAGGCCAATCTTTTAATCAAATACACACAAGTAAGTCAGAAATAAAAGGCTTTGGAAATTTACACTGGAATGGGACGTATCTTAGTGGAGAAAATCAGCAAGAAAGCAAAATAATATGGGAGAATGATAATAATAATTATCTTATGGTGTTAGAATCATTAAATGAATCTAGATTGAGTTTTAATAGGGGAATAGTTAATAGAAAGATAAAAAAATTGATTGGAAACAGAAGGAATTACGCTCAAACAATATCATTAGTAAATCGGGATATAACTCCTGAAAACTTAATATTACATTCTGGAAGAGTATCAATAATTGATCCTTTACCAAAGTTGGATTTTGATTTAAAATTCGCAGCTTATTTTGTTTTTTGCTATCAGTTTCTGTTGCCGTCATATTCCAATGTCCCAAGGTACTTACATAATGCATATGAAGAGAATAAAGGTATTCTAGGAGAAATTGCTGAAGGTTTTAAACAAGGTTATTTCTATTCTTTCAGTAAGGATGAATATATAGTTCAAGAAAAAAGATTAATGGATGAATATATTTTATGGATGTTACTTGAAACATATGAGCATTATGAAATTCTAAATAATACGCAGCCAAGCCATAAAGTGTTACAACAAATGGGAAGTAAGGAAGTTATTCAAAATAGGTTAGTTTTATACTTAAATGAGTTAGAAATATTATGTTCTTCATTTAATTATGACACATAAAACATTTTTAAAGGGTGGATATTCTTATGCCAATATCGGATTACTATAAAAAACTTCGTGGGAAAGTGGGTACAGAATTAATATTTATGCCAAGCGTTGCGGCAATTATTAGGAATGAGGATAATGAAATTTTGTTTCAATATCCTAAAGAAAGTGAACACTGGAGTTTACCATCGGGAGCAATCGAACCAGGAGAGACACCTGCGCAAGCACTTATTCGTGAAGTTTGGGAAGAAACTGGATTGACGGTGAAACCATATAGATTAATAGGTTTATTTGGTGGCGAGGATTTTCGGTTTACCTATCCTCAAGGTGACCAAGTAGAATATAATGTGTTTGTTTTTGAATGTATAATAATTAGGGGAGAGTTAACGCCAATTGATGGTGAATCTGCTGATCTACGCTTTATTAAGGAAGAGTGCAAACCGAAACTTGCTTTACCATATCCAGAAAGTATATTTAAATCGTCCCAAGCAACTAGCGTTTATTTTCAATGGAAAGAAAACTGGCTTAATGATGCAATAAAGTAGTCATTATGGAAGAAGGGGACGGTTCTCTGCTTCGGAAGCAAAGAACCGTCCCCTTCTTCACGTTTCTCTGCTTCATTCCAAGGCGAAACCGGTTTATCTCTATTCCCAGGGGGAGTTTAACCAAGAAACCTTGCGACAGGAACGTCTGAAGTTTGAAGACATAAGTTCGGCTGTTCGTAAACAAGGACTAGTGTCTTTTCAGCAGCTTGATGCGCTGATATTGGAAGGTGACGGTACCATTACGGCGCGGTGATGAAAGGGGATGGCGGTGTGCCGGAATCAGTTAGTGATGTTTTGTGGACGAAAAAGTCCGAAAGAACGCTTAAATAAAACATAGCTTTCATTTTTCATTTATATCTTCAGATACGAAAAAAGAAACTAATAAACTGACCGATTACGAATGGACAGATAAGGCTTTAGACGAACGGGTTAAAGAAGGAACAGAAATTGAATTTTGTGCTACTTGTATAAAAAAGGAATATGGTGCAGTTTATACGGTTTAAGTAGAAGATAAGTGAAAATAAGAAAAAACTCTGCACCTTAAAGAAGCAATCCCATCTTTCTTCAACTATAGGGGTGGTTCACCTCAATAAGTGTTCGTATTGAGCAAAAAAATTCAAGTGTGTGAAAAGGTAATCTTTTTTGTATCTGTTTAATTAGGAATGGGATAAAGTCTATGTTAGAGCTAAGCCATATATTATAATGACCATTTCTTTATCCCATAAGCTTATTTATTCGCCAAGTTTTCTCGGTCATCAGCTAAAGGCGGTTGTTCCATCCATCCGTATTTTATCAAGAGTTCTGCTCCATCCTCTGCGTATAACCCTATCTCAGCAATTAGATTTGTGTATTTTAGCGCTAGATCTCTTCTTTGGGTAACAGCTAAACCCGCCCCATAAAAACCTACTGCCGCTGAAACCAATGTGACAATATGAAACAACATTAGTTTCTCTGAAAAGGGCGAAACCGTTGAATCTGTAATTTCTGACACCCATGATTGGGAAGAGCTTAAATCTTCTTTAGATAAAAGAGACCTCATTTTAGTGAATTGGCTTTTGCATATTTTTTTTCCTTTATTCATATACTTTTTAACTTCTTTTGATGTACAGACTTGTTCAAAACCAATTTCTAAGACAATTTTAACTACTGTCTTTTGCATATTATAGCTTAACCCACTAATTTCCATTGCATTTAGTGGTCTTTTCTTCCCAAACCATCCAGTTAAATAGCGTTGATTATTTACAAAATCAATTTGGTTTGGTGTACTAATGTGAGCGGGCTTACTATAGATTCCTTTACTCAACATTAATTTTACGATCCGTTCATAGAGTTCCGTTGTATCTTTATTACATTGAATGAAGTAGCTTATTTGGTCGGCACGTGCTGAAGTTCCTAATGCTCCAGCGTACCCAGTCAGCCCGTGTAATGTCATAACGTGCATATACACTAACATAAAAGTATCAGTAAATAATGGGGGAGCATTAAGGTCCACATCTTCTTTTGTAAACCCCTTTGGAATTGGGTAATTCTCCTCAATAAGAAATTTGTTGATTTTTTTAATATGGGATTTTGCAATGCTAATTGAAAATTCAAGTAGATCCTTGATATCCTTATCTTGTACCTTCTCAATAGAATGAGTAAGAATACAAATTGACATAGTATCGTTCATATATTGTGTCCAAAGATTTGCTATCTCTGCTGAAGTAAGTTGAACATTATGATTAACCTTGTCCATAAAAAACCTCCATAATTAACTTTGAAATGTATTTGTAACTTCCAGCCTTAATATGATCTTATGGACATATGTTTATACTAATTTCTTTGTTTATGGGTGTTTAGCTTGAACAGGAAAACACATTTTGATAAATTTGAAATATAAACAACACATGATTGAGTTGCATTTGAAAGGACTGAGTAACCAAAAAACAGCAAAATAGTTTCTATTTCAAGAAATACGGTTTAAAAAAAGTCGATCCCAGCTGTTACAAGTCCGCCAATGTATAAAACGAAAAGGTGTCTTTAAAATTATGATAGTAAAAAGGGAAGATTTTTTTGAAGAAAGTTTTACTATGTATTGGTTTAGCGTTAATTTTTGCTGGGTGTACGAATGTAGAGAATGAAGAAGAACAAACACAGCCTGCACTTAGTTTAGAGGGACAAATAGAAGAAGTAATGAATCAACATGATTATCCACCGCAAACTATTGTCAATTATGAAATTAAAAATGATTTTATTTATGTATTCACAGATACGAACAATTCATTAAATGTTGCTGTTCTAGAATACTCGACTGATTCAATAGAGTGGATCATGGACACCACTTCAATCGAGACGATCTCTATATTTAATCCTGATTACGAAAACATGCCAGTCCTAACTGTAGTGGAAACAAAAGACGCTAATATAGTGCAGGTCAAAGTAATGGAAGAACCTGCGAAAGGACTTCAATATTCTAAAGAAGTTACCGATGACTACGCAATAGATACTAAATATTGGATACACTTCACAGAAATGAAGGAAGAGTATGCAGATTTTGAAGACCTTCCTGTTACTCATGTCGAATTGATTGAGTGAAAACTTAATAATGTACCGTCCCCTACTTCATTTTACGCCGCCAAAGACAGCAAGTTCAAACCACTTAAAATAACAATTTGGATGTTTAAAACCTATTTCTCTGAGCCAGTTAACCTGAATATCTACTCTTTCCAATTTGTTATCTTCTATATCAGGACGGTTGTAATAGTCAATTGCAACGTCGTGCTTTTCCCTATTATTATGAATAGCAAGATGATCTATAAACAGCCCATCATATAATTTTTCTACCTCTGGAGTGGCTGAAGCTGTATGCTCAATATTTATGAATATCCCGCCATCTGTTAAAAGATTATATATCTCCCTATAAAGTTCCTTTTTCTTTTCGTGCGGAAGGTGATGAATTGCAAAACCGGAAACAATACAATCAATTGAATTAGGTGTTGCAAATTTTTCAATAGAATTACTAAGGTCAGCGTGGATAATGTCACAACGATTACTGTATGCATGCATATGCTCAGTAGCGGCCTGGATCATGGGCTCTGAATGATCTAGTAATAGTGCGTGAGCATCTGGATACGTTTTAAGTAAAATTTCAGCTAAAAAGCCATTTCCGCATCCTAAATCGATCACTTTTTTCGGGTTAGGAGAGAAATGATTAATTACTTGTAGCATAATTTTCGCTTGATCAGCGCCATAAGGAACTGCACCTCTAATTTGTTCTAGATAATGTTCTGTCACATCTTGTCTTTGCCAATTAGTAGTTGCCATTGCCTCGCCTCCAGTATAAAATTTCTACTAGTTTATAATGAAAAGAGTAACGAGTCAACCATATTTTGTTAATTATAATTTATTAACCTGGGTACTGCTCGTTTTACTTTTAAATTTAGTCTATTGTTTGGTATTATTAAGGGATGTAATTATCGAAATTTTCTTTCGGTTGATAAAAAGTACTGAATCATGGTATAAGTGTTATTGAAGCAGAGATTCCTTTGCTTTTTATTTTTGTGGATTACATCAAGATTTATCATGATGAGTTAATAATGAGGGGATTTGAATTTAGATATGAAAGATAATTTTTGGCTTGATTTACCACGGCCATTTTTTATATTGGCACCAATGGAAGATGTGACAGATGTTGTTTTTCGCCATGTAGTGAGTAAAGCAGCTAGACCGGATGTGTTTTTTACAGAGTTTGCAAATACGGTAAGTTATTGTCATCCAAAGGGACACCAAAGTGTGCGTGGACGTTTAGCTTTTACAGAAGATGAACAACCAATGGTGGCTCATATATGGGGAGATGAACCCGAGTATTTTCGGCAAATGAGTATTGGAATGGCAGAAGAAGGTTTTCGCGGTGTGGATATTAATATGGGTTGTCCAGTTCAAAATGTAGCAGCAAATGGAAAGGGATGCGGTCTTATCCGTCGTCCAGAAGTTGCCGCAGAGATAATCCAAGCAGCAAAAGCAGGTGGATTGCCTGTTAGTGTGAAAACAAGACTTGGTTACACCGAAGTAGAGGAATGGCGCGAATGGCTTAAACACTTATTGGAACAAGATATCGTTAATCTATCGATCCATCTTCGTACAAAAAAAGAGATGAGTAAGGTGGATGCGCATTGGGAACTGATTCCCGAGATTAAAAAACTTCGTGATGAGGTGGCACCAAATACACTTTTGACAATCAATGGGGATATTCCAGATCGTCAAACGGGCTTGGAACTTGTTGATAAGTATGGTGTTGATGGGGTTATGATTGGACGTGGTATTTTCACAAATCCATTCGCCTTTGATGAGCATACGAAAGAGCCTACTAGTGAGGAATTACTAGATCTATTAAGGTTGCATCTTGATCTCCATGATCACTATTCGAACGAACTTGAACCGCGTCTATTTAAACCGCTTCGTCGCTTTTTTAAGATCTATGTTCGAGGATTTAGAGGTGCAGGTGAATTAAGAAATGAATTAATGGAAACAAAGACAACGGATGAAGTTCGTGCATTGCTCGATAACTTTGAGTGAAAAGGAAGCAGGGGAGAAAGGTTCTCTGCTTCCTTGTTTATATCCTTCATCAAATCTTTAGTAGTTTCAAGAGTAAAAACGGAGATATTTACTAAATGTTCTAACTTTAAGCAATTATATTTGAATAAAGAACAGACGTTCCTTCTCTTGGTTCATTATGGTACAATCTAGTAGGATAATGTTCTTTTAGGGAGCGGTCGGCTAACCCCACTTAAAAGGGGGTGATGCTTATGGGTATGTATGAGAGTTTCGTGGTGCTGATTAGCTTTGGCACTTTCTTGATTGCATTACTCGCATTGACCAATTCTATGATCAATAAAAAATAGACCTCCCTATTTACCCGTAAAGTGATTAGGTGAGGTCTGCTCCTAACAAGGATAGCCGATCCCTCTGGGGGAACTGATTATCTAGGGCCACAGTTGGTAGCTGTGGTCTTTTTATAGTTTTCTGCTAATCTTAATTAAATTATACCATATTGATATTGAAATATAAATTATGTAATGCTTCATGTTCTAAAGATTTACAGGCGATAGTTTTTCTCTCATTTATAATATATTTATTGCAACTGTTATTTCATTCTATTTCGATTAAAAAAAAAATAAAAAGCAACAAACTTAAGAGTCTAATCCTTCATTCCGACAACTCGAATCCTTTTATAATCCGCTAACCATCTACCATTCTTATATAAGACTTCTTTTAAGTTGTTTTCTGCCTTGGTGATTATAAATTGCTTTGTCTCGTTCGTCTCACTTCCAAACATATTACCTGCGAACATCTCAATCCAATTTCTTAATCCATTTTTCCCATCTAAAGGTGTTGGCCGCTCAAAATGTTGAGCAAATACCACTCTAAAACCTGCTTCTTCCATTAAAATTGAATATTCAGATATACTGGGAAAGTACCATGGGAAATTTTTACGCTCATATTCCATTCCTATTACGTTAAACTGATTGATAATCTCATTAGTTATTAACTGTACATTTCCTTTACCACCAAACTCCGCAACAAATCTCCCACCTGCCCTCAGACTATTGTAAATGCAACGCAAGGCGTGCTCGGGCGGTTTAACCCAATGAAGCGTAGCGTTGGAGAACACAGCATCAAATTGATCGTTGTATTTTAAGTTTGTTGCATCGTCAACTCTAAAGGTTAGATGAGGATATTTTGCCCTCGCTTGATTGATCATGTTAGCTGATTTATCTATTCCTACAACATTAACCTGATTATTAGCTAATTTATTTGCCAGGTCTCCAGTTCCACAACCAATGTCAAGGATGTGTTCATTTTTAACTGGTGCCAATAACTCTACTAACCCACTTCCAAATTGAGATACAAATACATGCTTCTCATCATATAAATTAGCATTCCAATTATCTGAATTACTTTTCATCATAATTGCTCTCTCCTTTTACTAAATTTAACAACTGAAAAGTAGTAGGACCCCTGCTTCTGTCTATAGAAAACTTTAGTGATTTTGTTCTAAGTAGTTGGAAATAGATTTTATATTGGATAAACTGTGTCCATAATCAACCAATGTAGTTGGTACGACAGGTGCACTTTTAACAATTACTTTAGAAACATCTTCATTAACTTCTTGAACACGATAGACTATTTTTTCTCCCCACGTCATAACATTGATCCTAGTCTTTGCATGGATAATTCCCTTTTCATAATCTTCATATTTGATTTTTGCACCTTTGAGATTATCAACAGATTTTTTACACAGTTCGAAGGAATCTTTGTAAGTTAAGTGTAAATCCATTTCATTTTCTTGCCTTACACCACTTTCCGTATCTGCTCCAATAGATTTAACTGAAAAGTAGTTGATAGCCCCTAAAATGATAGCCATAAAGAAACCAAAAAATAATCCTGATAGGATACCAATTGTAAAATCACGAAAGACAATAAACAAAAAAGATCCAAAAGCAATGGAAGAAGCAAGAAAGATTGTTAGCATTTTTTTCATAGTCTGATCACCTCTTTTAAAAGATTTGAGCAAGCAGAGAACCGTCCCCTGCATCCATTATTAAGTCAATTGCTGTTCGGAAAACTCTCTATAGAGCTGATGTGATTGAACGAGTTCTTGGTGCGTGCCAATTCCGGTTATTTGTCCTTTTTCAATAAAAATAATTTTATCAGCATTTACGATGGTTGATAACCGGTGAGCGATAACAAAGGTTGTTCTGCCCTCCATTAAACGAGCTAAAGCTTGTTGAACGATTCCTTCCGACTGGCTATCGAGACTTGCAGTTGCTTCATCCATCATTAAAATTTTTGGATCTCTCAGAAATGCACGAGCGATTGCAATTCGTTGTCTTTGACCGCCGGAAACTTTCACGCCACGTTCGCCAACCTCTGTGTCAAGATCTTTTGGAAACTCTTTGATAAAATCTGCAGCATAGGCCATTTTCGCAACTTCCCACAGGCGCTCGTCGGTAATATCTGTTCGATCTTCTAATCCATAACAAAGATTTTCACGGATCGTACCTGCTATCATAGGACTATCTTGAGAAACATACCCGATTTGACTTCTCCAGGAACGCATAGACAGCTCTTTAATAGGTGTGTTTCCAATTGTAATCTCACCTGATGTTGGGACGTAAAAGCGCTCAAGCAGTCCGAACATTGTTGTTTTCCCGCCACCGCTTGGACCTGCAAAAGCAACCATCATTCCTGGCTGCACGTTAAAGGAAATATCTTTTATGACAGTTTCCTCTTCACTGTATGAGAAAGATACGTTACTAACATTGATGGCTTGATTGGCGATATCTAGGTCTTTTCCTTTTTGACCTTCCTCTTCGTCAATTTTTAATATATCAATAATGCGTTCCGTGGCACCCATTGCTTTTTGTAATTGAGTAAAAAACATGGCGAAAGATGTAATCGGAAAGATGATTTGGAAAAGATAGAGTAAAAAGGCAACAAGCGAGCCAGTGGTCATCGTTCCATCTGCTACTCGAATTCCACCGTAACCAATAATAACGACTATAACGACCATGACGACAAGATACATCAGTGGAGCAATCAGTGAAAAAACGAGTCCTTCTCTTAATCCAAAGGAGAAAAGCTTATTAATTCTAGATAGACCTTTCTTTTCCTCTGTGTTTTCTGCATTGGAAGCTTTCATTAATCGGATTTCACTAAGTGTTTGCTGGACACTTCCTGTAAAACTTGCGGTTTCATCTTGCAAACCACGCGATATTTTCGACATTTTCCTTCCAAGTGGCACCATAAAAAGAACAGTGATTGGAACAGCAATTAACATTAATAACGTCATTTTCCAATCCATAAATAGCAAAATCGTAACAGCACCAATTATGGTAATAATGCCGCCAATAAATTGTGGAAAGTGTTGGGAAATTAAGTCTTTGACAATTCCAGTGTCATTAACAACACGACTAACCGTTTCCCCGCTTTTATTTTTGTCATAATAATTTACTGGTAAGCGTAAAAGCTTGAACCACATTTTTTCTCTAAGATTGGCGACTATTTTTTGCCCGACATATGCCAGGGCATACATGGATAATCCATCGGTGACTGCCTGTAAAATAAAAACGAGTATGATGATCCCAATTAGAAAAACATTTAATGATTCCATTGAAAAGCCATCGACCATTTCTCTTGTCAGGAGTGGAATGGAAAGCCCTACTAGTGTGGTAACGAGACTTCCAACTAATCCTAGAGTTAGTGCGATTTTTGGTATTTTAGTAGATAGTATAAGAGAGAGAAAAGGTTTTAAAGTATTTGTTTGTTTCTTTGTCATGCTAATAAGCACCTTCTTTTTATGTAATTTTTAAATCATGTATAAAATAATGTAGGTGAACGAAAACGTAAGGATAGTCAGTGTGATAGGTACTAATTATTATATGGTATTTGAGGAAAAAATTATGGTACAGTAAACGTAAGCGAAAATATGGAGAAACGTTAAAGTTAAACTTAAACTTACAATAACAGAAAGAATAGCGATAAACAATATAAAAGATGGGTAATTAAGGTAAACATATTAAATAACTTTTGAGCTAGGAGAAACCAAACATGGAGAAAATTATGATTGTGGAAGATGACATGAAAATTGCAGAATTCTTATCTTCCTATATGAAAAAATATGGATATCAAGTCACAGTTGCTAAAGACTTTGAACGGATATTGGACACATTTCGTGATGTGCAGCCTAAGCTTTTATTACTAGACATAAACCTACCAAGTTATGATGGGTATTATTGGTGTAGGCAAATTAGGAAAGAATCGATTTGTCCGGTCATTTTCATTTCGGCTCGAACAGGTGAGATGGATCAGGTCATGGCATTGGAAAATGGCGGGGATGATTTTATTACGAAGCCTTTTCATCCCGATATTGTCATGGCGAAAATCAGAAGTCAGATGCGCCGAGCATATGGTGAATATGCAACGAAGTATGAAGAAAGAGTGGTTACTCAAGGAGACTTGCACTTTTATCCTGAGCGGTTGGAACTTCGATTTAAAAATGAAGTGACTGCCTTAACAAAAAAAGAAACTGACATCATCGAAACGTTGCTGGAGCGTTATCCTCGGGTTGCTGGTAGGCAGGATTTATTGGAGAAACTTTGGGATGACCAAGCCTATGTAGATGAAAATACGTTGAATGTTAACATTACGCGCGTTCGAAATAAGTTTCAAGCGTTAGGGATAGAAAATGCAGTAGAGACGGTTAGAGGCGCAGGATATCGTTTAAACGTGACTTGGATTGATGAGGAATTATGAGACTATTTCTTCGTGAACATCTGATTCTCATTGTGTTTCAACTCATTCAATGCTTGATGATTCCTACACTATATTGGCTTGATGGCTATCGTGGGACAGGTGTAATCATCTACGCTATTTTTCTATCCCTCGTGTTTTTAACAGCATTTCTCATCTTTCGGTACGTGAGTCGAAAAAAATTCTATCAAAGGTTACAAAATCCACTGGAAACAATGGTCGAATCACTCGAGACTACGGAACAAACACCAATATCCGAAGCACTCGATCGGTTGCTTCTGACACAGTATTGTTTGTACCAGGAAGAACTTCAACAAGCAGAAGATAGACAGGATGAGCATTTGTTGTTTATGGATCGCTGGGTTCACCAAATGAAAACACCACTTTCTGTTATTGAATTAACTGCACAAACGTTGGATGAACCTGAATCATCTAGCATTCGTGAGGAAACAGATCGGATGCGCAGTGGCTTAAATACTGTGCTTTATATGGCGAGACTTCGAACAATTGCAGAAGACTTTCAGATTAAGCCAGTCCTCCTATCCAAGCTAATCCATGAAGTGAATCAAGAAAATAAGCGTTTTTACATCCGACATCAAGTGTATCCGCAATTAAAGGAACAAAGGTCAGGTATAACAGTCGAGACGGATGAGAAGTGGCTTTTTTTCCTATTAACACAACTTGTACATAACGCTGTCAAATATTCTACTGGAAAAGCGAAGCATCTTCTCCTGACCGTTTATGAGAGAGATGAAGAGGCGATTCTTGAAATAAAGGATTTTGGAGTTGGTATTCCAGTTGTTGATAAGAAACGGGTTTTCAAGAAATTTTATACCGGGGAAAACGGCCGGAATTACCGGGAATCAACAGGTATGGGGCTTTACTTGGTAAAAGAAGTGGCTGAAAAGCTAGAGCATGGAATTGAACTAGAAACAGAGGTGGGAGAGGGAACGACGATTCGAATCATTTTTTCAACTACACAAAACCTTACAACGATGTAAGGTTAGTGAAAGCATAATCGATAGTTTAAGGCTGCGTGCTTCGGCTATACTTGTTGTAGAAACTTAGCAGAGGAGAATGATTATGCTCACACTTACAAATGTAAGTAAGATTTACGAAGGAAAAGTGGCCTACCGTGCCCTTACAGATATTAGTTTAGAAATAGAAACAGGTGAATTTGTTGCGATTATGGGTCCATCTGGTAGTGGAAAAACGACATTACTAAATATTATTTCCACCAACGATGCACCTACTACTGGACAAGTTGAAGTAGAAGGGAAAAATCCACATGAGCTGAAGAAAGATGCGTTAGCTAAATTCCGTAGAACCGAACTTGGATTTATTTTTCAAGACTTTAATCTGCTGCATACACTAACTGTCGAAGAAAATATCGTCTTACCACTTACGCTAGATGGTGCGCGTGTAAAAGAGATGAAAGAAAAGGCACATAAAATCGCGGAGAGTCTTGGTATTACTTCAATTATGAGTAAACGCACCTACGAAATATCAGGAGGTCAAGCACAGCGGGTAGCCATTGCTAGGGCGATGATTCATCATCCAAAGCTACTGTTAGCCGATGAACCAACTGGTAACTTAGATTCAAAAGCATCAAAGGATGTCATGAATATGCTTGAAGACATTAATAAGCAGGAACAAACGAGCTTATTGATGGTCACACATGATCCCCAAGCAGCAAGCTATTCTGACCGAGTTGTCTTTATCCAAGACGGAAAGTTGCATTCCGAAATTCATCGTGGGGAGAGTAGACAAGCATTCTTTCAGAAAATAATTGACATGCTTTCCTTGATGGGAGGCGATGGAAATGACTTTTCGTCAGTTCGCGTTTAATAATGTATTGCGTAATAAACGGCTGTATATAGCCTACTTACTTAGTAGTATGTTCACAGTAATGGTATTTTTTACTTTTGCTATTTTTGCATTCCATCCAGCATTTTCAGATACTTCAATCAATAAAAATATACTACTGGGAATGGGTGTTGCGGGAGCAATCATTTATGTGTTTTCTTTCTTCTTTGTCCTATACTCGATGAGTTCCTTTTTACAATCGAGAAAGAAAGAGTTTGGCTTGTTAATCATGCTTGGAGCCTCGAATAAACAAATTCGTCTGATGGTGTTTTTGGAAAATATCTTAATCGGCTTTTTCGCAACAGTCGGTGGGATTCTAATCGGCTTGGTATTTGCAAAAGGCATTCTTTTGATTGCTGAAAACGTATTAATTATTAGTGAGACACTGGATTTTTATTTTCCTACACTAGCAATTGTTGTGACGTTTGTTAGCTTTATCTTTCTATTTTTCTGTATATCGATATTTGTTTCGTTTGTTCTACGTACGAAAAGATTAGTTAATTTAATGAAAGGGGATAAACAGTCTAAAGGCGAACCAAAAGCATCTGTTATGCTATCGGTGCTCGCAGCATTCCTACTTATCACGGGATATATTACTGCAACATTGGTTGAGGGTATTTATGTTGTCTATGCGATGATTCCGGTTATTTTAGTAGTATCGCTTGGAACTTATCTCTTATTTACCCAATTAAGTGTATATATTATCCGCCTATTAAAAAATAATAAATCAATCTTTTGGCGTAAGACAAATATGCTCTTATTTTCTGACCTGTCCTTTCGATTGAAGGATAACGCAAGGACATTTTTTATGGTGGCTATTATTTCTACAGTTGCTTTTAGTGCTATTGGTTCTTTATTTGGATTCCAATCGATAATTAATGGAACAAAGGAAAATAATCCTTATTCCATTACGTATAGCCCGTTTCTTAATGACGGTCAAACGTTAATTGAGGAAGATACGAAGACAATTAATGCTATCTTGCAGGAGGAAAACATCGATGCAAAGATGGAAACGCTTGAGCTGAACTTTTTTGAGATAGCTGATGGGAATGTATTAATCTTAAGCGCTTCTGACTACAATCGCTTTGCAACACTTAATGGTGACAAGGAACTACACCCGGAGGAAGATGAGGCCATTGTAGTGGAACAAAGTGGTGAGGGTCAGATCGCGGAGGAGGGCCCAAAAGCTAGTCAAGTGTTAATGGAAGCAAGTATTCAACTAGAAGACGAACAAGAAATTCAACCTATAAAAGTAGTAGAATCAGATGTATTACCATCATCAACAAATGGGTATTATGTGGTGAATAACTCGGTTTTTGAGCAACTTGGATCACCTGTAAGCAAGGATCATCGTGTCGCATGGAAAGCGGAAGAAGGGCAAAAGGATCAAATAATTGAGGCAGGCAGAAAGATAAATAACTTGGATGGCGATTTACAATATAAAACGTTCATCAATGAATATACAATTTATGAAATTAACAAAGCATACGGACCGATTCTTTTTATTGGCTTGTTTATTGGAATTGTCTTCTTTGTTTCCGCTGGTAGCTTTCTATATTTTCGTTTATTTACAGATCTGGATGAAGAAAAGCGCAAGTTCCAGGGTATTGCAAAAATTGGATTAACACAATCCGAGCTTCAAAAGGTAGTCAACAGACAAATCGCGATTCTATTCTTCTCACCAATTGTTGTAGCGTTACTTCATGGTGCTGTAGCACTTACTGCTTTATCCCGTTTGTTCAATTACAATTTAACAGTAGAATCTTCACTAGTATTAGGAAGTTTTGCTTTGATACAAGTGGTCTACTTCTTGATTGTCCGATTTTTTTATGTCAAGCAAGTAAAGAGAATGGTCTTTTAAAGAAGTATAGATCAATTGTTTCTGAATTGTAAAAAAAGGAGAGGGAGAAATTGAATAAAAAAGTAAGAAACAGTGTTATTGCTGTTGTAGTTATCTTCGTTAGCTTTTTGGTTATTTTTCCGAAAGAAGAAATGGCTCGTATCAATCCCTTCCTTAATGTTGGAAATGTTTATGTCCAAATCAATGAAGAGCCTGTTGTAGATGAAGGAAGATATTACTATGATTTAACTGGCTATCATGAAGACGGAGACAAAACAGAATTAGCTTTCAGTGCAGGCAAAGATTTAAAGGAAAATGCATTTTTAAAGATAGCCGCAAAAGGTGCCTTTGTGAAAGGTTGGGAAGAAGTGCAGGCAGAAGAATTGCCTGAGGATGTAAAAAATAAGTTTGATAATTAATTTCATAGCTAAGACTTCAATCAATTTTGATTGAAGTCTTTTTTGTTTGAAGTTTATATACAGCTTTTTATTATGTGAAACGACATATTATAAACTAATCTGTGGTTTCATCACATTTTTTGTTATAGTGAAAAGAACCAGAGAACCGTCCCCTGCATCTTTGGAGGAGATACGATGACATTATTACTTTTACTTATTATTTATTTGGCTTTTATTAGCTTAGGGTTACCTGATTCGTTATTAGGAGCCGCATGGCCTGTAATGCAACAGGATCTGGGTGTTCCGCTTGAGACAGCTGGGTTGATATTTATGACAATTGCAAGTGGTACGATTGTTTCCAGTTTAGCTAGTGGAAAAGTTCTTAAACGATTTGGAACGGGAAAGGTCACGTTTTTTAGTGGCTTAATGACAGCAAGTGCTTTGCTGGGCTTTTATTTTTCTCCATCGATCAGTTGGTTAGTTGTATGTGCAGTTCCGCTTGGCTTAGGTGCAGGAGCTGTGGATACCGCATTAAATAATTATGTTGCTGTAAATTATAAGGCGCACCATATGAGTTGGTTACATAGTTTTTGGGGTGTAGGAGCTACCTTTGGTCCGATCATCATGGCGCAATTTATAGCGGGACAAAATACGTGGAGAACTGGTTATCTTGCCATTTCAGGGATTCAATTTGGGTTAGCTATTATTATTCTGTGTTCGATACCATTGTGGGTTATTGTTTCGAAAAAAAGCGATATAACGTTGAATGATCATTCGGAAGATATCACTGATATACCAGTTGATGAGAATGCGAAACATGTAAAGCCTCTGAAGATTAATGGAGTGAAATTTGCAATGTTGACCTTCTTATTTTATTGCGGAGTTGAATCTACGATGGGACTTTGGGGAAGTAGCTTTCTCGTAAATGTTAAGAATTTGCCAGCATCGGTTGCAGCACAGTGGGTTTCTTTTTATTGGGGAGGATTAACAATTGGTAGATTTATAACCGGGTTTGTTACGTTTAAGATGAGTAGTCGCATGCTTATTCGAACAGGTCAAATTATCGCATTATTTGGTGCCACGTTACTTTTACTGCCTTTACCTTCTATTTTATCGCTTACAGGCTTTATTTTGGTTGGGTTTGGTTTAGCACCTATATTTCCATGTATGTTACACGAAACACCAGCACGTTTTGGAAAGACACATTCTCAGTCAATCATGGGCTATCAAATGGCCTTAGCTTATACAGGTAGCACATTTATTCCACCTATTCTTGGTTTTCTTTCATCCTATACAACAATAGGAATCTTCCCGTTTTTCATAGTTATTTGTATTGTAATGATGCTTTTTAACTCAGAACAATTAAATTCGCTATTAAGAAAAAAGGTTCACGCATCCAATTAAACAATAACTTCTACCAGCATACTTTTAGTGGTTTACATAAAGCATTATCAAGTAATGGCTCTCCACCTTTTTGTGAGTAATTTTAATGAATTCCTCTATATTGTGCAAACTAGGTCTAAACATTTTTGCCATGGAGGAGAGCAGCCAATAGTGGATAATATTAATCGATATGAACTTACAAGAACAGATCAAACAACTGATAATTACACATTAGTTATTTATCTCAATGATGATCAAACTGAATTTGCAAAAGAATTAGGTCACATACCAGATTCAAAAATGAATTTAGTTACACAAGCTAAACAAATAGCAAAAAATCGTTATCCAAATCTAAAAATAAGTATTGTTAAGGTTATGATTGGTGGAATGGTAATCACCGCTTTCCCTTTGATGAATGATGCATCACCCGTAGAAGCCACTGAATTACAGCCAACTAATGATGTTGAAAAATCTGAGCTAATTTACTACGAGGTGAGAGCTGGAGATTCGTTGTGGACGATTTCAAGAGAATTTAACACTTCAATTGATGATATTAAACGTGCAAACAAGCTCCCATCAAATACGTTACAACTCAATCACCAGTTATTCATTCCAAAGGCATTTCATACGATTGGAACAGGTGATTACTTAACGGTACTGGCCAAAAACTATCAAACTTCAGTCCAAGCCATTAAAGAAGCTAATGGTCTAACAAATGATGCAACAAAATTAGGACAAACACTGCTTATACCTAGATTAATTAATGATCAATCAACAACCCCAAACCCTGTTGCAAACACATCAATTCTGTACACGGTGGCATCAGGTGACAGTTTATCTGTAATTGCAAAGAACAACGGAACAACAGTTGAAGCACTAAAAAGTGTGAACAATTTATCAACGGATATTTTGAGTATAGGTCAAGTGATAGCAATACTAAGTGTAACAACCACACCAGATCCGGTAGAAGAGACAAAGCAAGAGGCTAAAACGTACACGGTCGTATCAGGAGATAGTTTATCTGTAATCGCAAAGAATAACGGAACGACAGTTGAAGCGCTAAAAAGTACTAATAATTTATCAACGGATATTTTGAGTATAGGTCAAGTGATAGCAATACCAAGTGTAACAACCACACCAGATCCGGTAGAAGAGACAAAGCAAGAAGCTAAAACGTACACGGTCGTATCAGGAGATAGTTTATCTGTAATCGCAAAGAACAACGGAACGACAGTTGAAGCGCTAAAAAGTACTAATAATTTATCAACGGATATTTTGAGTATAGGTCAAGTATTAACTATTCCAAGTCCAACAATAGAAGCTCCAATAGCAGAACCTGTAGAAGAAGTGCGGTCTACCTTTTCTTATTCTGTGCGATCGGGTGACAACCTGTCTCTTATCGCAAATAGGTTTGGTGTAACAGTCCAAAATATCCTTATTGAAAATCAATTGAGAAGTGATGTACTACAAGTAGGACAGAATTTGTCGATACCAAATGGCATTAGCACACCTGACCAAGTAAATAATAATTCCATTACCTATACGACACATACGGTTCAATCTGGTGATAATATCTGGAACTTAAGCATCCGTTACGGTATTCCGCAAAGTGAATTGCTTCGAGTCAATAACTTAACAACAACTAGTATGTTAGTAATTGGTCAACAATTAACCGTTCCTGTACACAACATTGCTGTAAAATCAGTCGTTAGTGAAAACCATGGGGAATATCTCGATTGGTGGACAGAAGCTCAATATGTGTTTGGAATAGGCAAGACAGCAACAGTTATTGACTTTGTAACAGGTGAAACCTTTGCGATTACACGTACGATTGGTGCCAATCATGCCGATTCCGAAACAGTCACGAGTAATGATTCAGCAATTGCAAAGTCAGTTTGGGGTGGTTATTCCTGGACGCCACGAGCAGTACTTTTGGAGATTGATGGAAGAACAATTGCTGCTAGCATGAGTTTTATGCCACATGAGCGGGAATACATTCAGAATAACGGAATAAATGGTCATTTCGATGTTTACTTCGGAAACAGCACTCGCCATGTAGATGGTAAACCTGACCTATCACACCAGACACAAGTTGAAAAAGCAGCAGGCATTCGCTAAAATCCTGCTGCTTTTCGTTATGGATAAGAGTAAATAGGTATAGTATTAATCGTTTAACAACAACTTGTAATAAAACCCATGTTAGGAAGTTCCATTTACTTTTCACTTGATCATGATAGTCTATAAATATAGTGAGGTGTCCTACATGATTAGTGGAAGAATGATTCATATAATAAAGTATCTTGAAGGAAAAGAAGAATCTAGTTTTCGTGAATTAGGTCAAGAGTTAGGTATAAGTGAACGTAAGATTCGTTACGATATTGATAATATCAATGAACATTTAAAGTCGATTAAGTCAGATCTAATAATTAAAAAAAGTAAAGGTAAGTTAGTCATTCCTAGCACATTAACCTATATTGATCTTCAGGAAGAAGAAAATTATTTTTTTAACCAAGCAGAAAGAACAAATATCATATCTTTCTTAATTTTTTTTAATATTGATAGTTTGAATTTGAATAAGCTGTCTGATCAGTTTATGGTCTCACGTACGACATTAAAAAATGATTTATTCTTGATCGAGTCAGATATAAAGCAAAAAGGATTTATTTTAGAATACGATCGTGGCTTTCATCTTATAGGTAATGAAACAAGCATATTGAATGAGCAGGTAAGACTATTTCGAGAGTATATCGAATATTTTGAGTCAGAAGATAAATTTTCATATAGTTACCAGCATTCTATACTAATAGAACTAGAAAAAGCATTTAAACAAGTTAATGTTTTTAAAATTAACGACTGGACGAAGAGTTTATTAAAGCAAATAGGTTGGGTATTAAATGATGATTCTTATTATTGGTATTTGGCCAATATATTTGTTTTTATCTGGTATGTTAAAAATAAAGTTGAAAACCCATTGAATGGTACTAATCTGAAGTTTGCACCTTTTTTTAATAAAAAAATTATTTCAGATCTAGAAGAAATAATAAATTACAAACTGAATGATGATGAATTAGATATTTTGGTGAGCTTTGTGTTTTTTACTAGTAAATATACTAGTTTAAATGAAGAATTGGACTTAATAACTACAGAAAAAACGGTGAACGAGCTTGTAGCACAAATGTCTGTCCGCTTAAATAACAGTTTTGAGCAAGATTCTATATTATACAAAGGTCTCTTAAATCATGTAGCACCGTTACTTCACAGGATTCGCAGTAGCGTTCAAATTTATGATGAAGTTTTTGATGTTATTCCTCTAGAACATGCGTACATCAAAGAAGCGGTTAAAGAGTCAATCGTAGGTGTGGAGCTATTGAATGAAATTCACAATGAAAATGAAATTACACTTATAGCAATTCACTTTTTAGCGAGTATGCAGCGGACAACAACCTCACAATATAAGAATGTTTTACTTGTATGTGGATTGGGTTATGGTGTTATCGCTATGGTTAAGGACAAATTAAATAGTACGTATCAAATTAATTACGTAGAAACTATCCCGTTATATATGTTGAAGGATTTTAATGATTGGGATAACGTTGATTTAGTTATCACCACTTCTAAATTAGCATTGGACAACGATAAACCTATGGTGAAAATTAATGCTGTTATGAATGAATCTGACTTTACTAATTTGGAGATGGCAGGTTTGTCTAAAAAGAATATCCTTACCAATTACTTCTCTATTAATAGAAGATTAGACTTTTTAGATAATAATACGAAGACAAAGGTAATGGATATAATTAAAGACGAACTCGGTTATTCTCATGTGAGAATTCCGGAAAAGAAGTTGACCTTAAGTGACTTAATAGGTATTGATGCGATTCAAATTATCAGGAAAGAAATAGAATGGCGTGAAGCTGTCAAACTAGGTGGAGAAGTCTTGTTTGAGAGTGGCTTTATTGATAATGAATATATGGAGAATATAATAAAAATTCAAGAACAATTAGGTTTTTATTCAGTAAAGGATAAAGAATTTGCACTACTTCATGGCAATAACAATAAATTAGTGAAGGTTAGCAGTGTCAGTCTCCTAATATGTAAGGAATCTATTTCATTTGGAGATAAACAGGCAAAAATTATATTTTTATTGGCTAGTAAAGACAAAAAAGAGCAGATACCAGCAGTTATTGGACTTACAAAGATGACGTATCAAACAGATTTTATTGCACAATTAGAAAGTGCAGAAAGCCCCATTGAAGCAGTTAAAATTATTAGAGCGTATGAAAAGAAGGTTGAATAACAAGATAGGAGGCCAGGAATAAATTTGTTCCTGGTCTTTTTGATGGGCTTTTTTTTCACTTGCCAACAAAATCTTCAGTTACTAAAAACCGAATAGAATTCTATTCATGTGCTTTTTGGATGTAGGATAAGTTTTTGTAAAAAGTTCTTTCGAATTCTTTAAATTGTGAGAACGGTTACATCAAGTTATTCTTGATACATAGACACAGAGGGAACAATAATGAATGCGCAGTCATTACTCGGTCTTTACTTACTCAATTGAACTGATAGTAGTTTATGTTATTCCCGAGGAGGAGAGAAATGGAACAGATAAACACAGTAGATTTTTTGGTTGTATCGAATATTGATGTGGCAACCAAAGAAGAGGTGATTAGCGAATTAATAACCAATTTAGATGTTAAAAACTATTTGTCTAGTAAAGAAGTTTTTTTGAAAGATGTTATTGATAGAGAAAATGAAATTCCAACATATATAGGACACGAAATTGGCCTGCCTCATAGCCAAAGTGATGGAGTGAAGTCATCGACGGTTACAGTAGGTAGACTCGTTAATCCTATCAAGTGGACGGATGATGGTGAGTTAGTAACTACCGTGTTCCTAATAAGTGTACCGAAACAAAATGAGGATAATTTACATTTGAAGATTCTTTCAAAACTTGCAAGATTGTTAATGCATGAAGACTTCAGAGCTGAAGTTGAAAATGCGGATGAAAATGTTCTTATTGAACTTCTCAATCAAAAAGTGAAGGAGGAAATAAAATGAAACATCTTAAATATTTTCAGAAACATCTGATGACAGCTACTTCTTATATGATTCCTTTCGTTGTTGCTGGTGGTATCCTCTTTGCCCTATCTGTCATGTTAAGTGGGGAAGCAGCAGTTCCAGATGGTGGATGGTTATCTAAATTAAACCAAATTGGCTCAGCGGGTTTGACATTATTCATTCCAATATTGGGTGGTTTTATCGCATTCAGTATAGCGGATAAACCTGGTTTAGCTCCAGGTATGATAGGTGCTTTTCTTGCTAATGAGATTGGTGCTGGATTCATTGGTGGTATTATCGCAGGTTTCTTAGCAGGGTATGTTGTCCAACAATTGAAGAAAATTAAATTGTCTTCTTCATTTAGAACGTTGGGTACAATTTTTATTTATCCATTAGGTGGTACGATTATTGTCGGATTTATCATGGTTTTCTTAATAGGTGAACCAATTGCATTATTTATGGAATGGATGACGGCATCGCTAAATGGAATGTCAGGATCTGCAAAGGTTCCATTAGGTGGCGTACTAGGAGCTATGATTGCATCTGATATGGGTGGACCTATCAATAAGGTAGCTGCAACTTTCGCGCAAACACAAGTAGATACACTACCATTCTTAATGGGTGGAGTTGGTGTAGCCATATGTATTCCACCAATTGGTTTAGGGTTAGCAACACTAATTTTCCCGAAGAAATTCAATAGTTTGGAAAGAGATTCAGGTATTGCGGCACTCTTTATGGGTGGAGTAGGAATTACAGAAGGAGCAATTCCATTTGCGACTGCTGATCCACTAAAAGTAATTCCATCTATCATTATGGGATCTGTAGTTGGAAACATTTCAGCATTCTTATTTGGAGTATTAAATCATGCCCCATGGGGAGGATTGATTGTCTTACCAGTTGTAGAAGGCCGATTTGGCTATGTGATTTCCGTTTTATTAGGTGCACTGGTAACAGCGATTGCATTAAGAATACTGAAGAAGGATGCGGTAGAAGACAAACAATCAACTGAAAGTAACGATGATGATTTCGAAGACTTAGATATTTCAATTGATCAACTATAAAGAGAAGGGAGTTTTAGATTATGAAATTTGTTGCTGTAACATCTTGTCCGAGTGGGGTCGCACATACGTATATGAGTGCAGAATCTTTAGAACTATCGGCTAAAAAATTAGGGATTGATATAAAGGTAGAAACACAAGGTTCTTCAGGTATAGAAAACCGTTTGAATGAAGCTGAAATAAAAGAAGCAGCATGCGTGATTCTAACAAACGATGTGGAAATTAGAGAAATGGATAGGTTTAAAGGGAAAAAGGTTGTTCAAATGGGAGTTTCAGATATTATCAAAAAATCTGATCCTTTATTAAGAAAATTAAAAGCAACTTTTGAATAAAAAATATAAATATAATTATTGGAGGACAATCAAATGAAATTATCGATAAAAAAAACAGTAGAAGGATTACTAGAATTACAAAAAAGTGGAAATAGTGCAACTATTCTTGGTATTGGACCAATGTCTAAAAACTGTTTGCAAGCTAGTTTAGAGCTTTCTAATGATGATGATTATCCAGTAATGTTCATAGCAAGTCGTAATCAGGTTGATATGGATGAGCTTGGTGGTGGATATGTAAATGGATGGAACCAGTTCACTTTTGTAGAAGCAGTAAAAGAAGTTGCAGAGAAAATAAATTACAAAGGTCTATATTATATTTGTCGAGATCATGGTGGACCGTGGCAACGTGATAAAGAAAGAAATGATCATCTTCCAGTTGAGAAAGCAATGGAAATGGGTAAGAAATCGTATATTGCGGACATTGAATCAGGATTCGATCTATTAATGATTGACCCAACGAAAGACCCTTTTGAAATTGGCAAGGTTATTCCTTTAGAAGTTGTATTGGAGAGAACGGTAGATTTAATTGAATTCTGTGAAAAGGAAAGAAAAGCGCGTAACCTTCCTGAAATTGGCTATGAAGTCGGAACCGAAGAAACAAATGGTGGCCTAACAACAACTGAAACTTATGAAACGTTTATTAAACGCTTAAAAGTAGAATTAGAGAAACGTGACTTACCAATGCCAACATTTATTGTAGGGCAAACTGGTACACTTGTAAGAAAAACCGAGCAAGCTGGAAAATTTAACTTTAGCAACGCTTATGATTTAGCACAAATGGCCAAACGCTATGGTGTCGGTCTAAAAGAGCACAACGGAGATTATTTAGATGATGTGTCATTACTAGAACACATCCCATCAGACATAGCAGCTACAAATGTTGCACCACAGTATGGAACAGAAGAAACAAGAGCTTATTTAAAATTAGCGGCACTTGAAGAGAAATTAGCTGAGAATGAATTAGTAGTGAACAAGTCAAATACAAGAGCTGTTTTGTTAGAACACGCAATTAATAGTGAACGTTGGAGAAAATGGATGATTGGTGATCAAAGGAATCTGACTACTAAAGAGATAATAGAAGATCCTAAACTATCAGGTGAGATATTAGATATAGCTGGTCACTATACATTCAATGATGATGAAGTAAAAGTCGAAATTGAAAAAATGTATATCAATTTAAGCAAAGTAAATGTAGATGGACAGCGTTATGTTATTGATCATATTAAACGCCCAATTAGAGATTATGCAGAGTGTTACAATTTAAAAGGAGCTACGACAAGAATTAAAAATAGTGTGAAGTAACGTGAAACGTTTGAAATAAATCCTTTAAATTGTTAATTATCTAGTAAACTTATAAATCTAAATGGAAAGCCAGTCAATGATTTGATTGGCTTTCTAAAGGGGGACATTCAATTGTTCGATCATATTGATCAAAAAGCAGTAAATACCATTCGTACGTTAAGTATAGATTCTATTAACAAGGCAAAGTCTGGACATCCAGGACTGCCGATGGGTGCTGCACCTATGGCATATGTTTTATGGACCAATTATTTAAAAATAAATCCATCAACTTCAACAAATTGGGTTGATAGAGATAGATTTATCCTTTCTGCAGGACACGGATCGGCTATGTTATATAGTTTACTACATTTGTCTGGATATAAAGTTAGTATTGCTGATTTAAAGCAATTTAGACAATGGAATAGTAATACGCCAGGTCATCCTGAAGTGCATCATGTCGACGGGGTAGAAGCAACAACTGGTCCATTAGGGCAAGGGATCTCAATGGCAGTTGGAATGGCAATGGCTGAGGCACACTTAGCAGCAACGTATAATAAGCCAGATCACAAGATTGTTGATCACCATACGTATGTACTTTGTGGAGATGGCGATTTAATGGAGGGCGTTTCACAAGAAACTAGTTCCATGGCGGGACATATGAAACTTGGGAAACTCATTGTTTTATATGATTCGAATGATATATCTTTAGACGGACCCACTTCCAAATCTTTTACAGAGGATGTAGGTAAAAGATATGAAGCGAATGGTTGGCAATATATTTTAGTCGAGGATGGAAATGATATGGATGCCATTTCAGAGGCTATCGAGACCGCGAAAAATGAGGAAGGAAAACCGACATTAATTGAAGTCAAAACCATTATTGGATATGGAGCAAGTAAGCAAGGAACAGCGGCCGTACATGGTGCTCCGCTTGGGGAAGAAGAAGCAATGAAAGTAAAAGAGTTCTATGGTTTTGATAAAGAGAAATCATTTTATGTACCTGAAGATGTAAAAAAAATATTCAAAGAAAGAATTACTTTAAAGGGACAAGCAGAAGAAGATAAATGGCATGCACTATTCGCTAATTATAAAGAAGAGTTTCCATTATTAGCTTCACAGTTTGAAGCGGCATGTAATGACACATTACCACATGACTGGGATGCTGGACTACCAGTTTATGATATAGGTCAAGGTTCTGCTAGTCGTGTTTCTAGTAAAGAAACAATTCATGCGCTTTCAAAGGTATTACCTAACTTTTGGGGTGGGTCAGCTGATTTATCATCTTCCAATAATACAATGGTTGCTGGTGAAAAAGATTTTCGACCAGGTCAATATGAAGGGAGAAATATTTGGTTTGGTGTAAGAGAGTTTGGTATGACCTGTGCACTAAATGGGATTGCCTTGCATGGTGGAACGAAAGTATATGGTGGAACATTCTTCGTATTTGTTGACTATTTACGTGCTGCCTTACGCTTAGCTGCTATCCAGAAAACACCAATCACATTAGTTTTGACACATGACTCAATTGCTGTGGGAGAAGATGGACCGACACACGAACCTGTTGAACAGCTATCTAGTGTGCGATCTATACCTAATGTACAGCTATTCAGACCAGCTGATGGAAATGAAGTAGTGGCTGCTTGGAAAATTGCAATTACTTCTAAAGAAACACCAACAGTTTTAGCATTAACGCGTCAAAACTTACCTGTTATAGAAGGGACAAAAGAAAAAGCACATCTTGTTGCAAAAGGTGCTTACCTACTTTCACCTGCTAAGAAGGAAGTACCAGATGGCATTATCATTGCCACTGGATCAGAAGTGAATTTAGCTATTGAGGCTCAAAAACGCTTGGGCTTAAAAGGGGAAGATGTAGCGGTCGTCTCTATGCCAAGTATGGAAGTGTTTGAACAACAGGATGAAAGTTATAAAGAACAAGTCCTGCCAAGTGATGTTCCAAAGCGGTTAGTAGTAGAAATGGGATCCAGCTTTGGATGGGATAAATATCTTGGACTAAAAGGAAAAGCCGTGACTATTGATCGCTTTGGCGCAAGTGCCCCTGCAGACAAAATTTTAAGCGAATACGGGTTTACCGTTGAGAATGTTGTGCGCGTCTATAAATCAATATAAAGAAGTAGAAGGTTTAAGGCATATGTCTTAAACCTTCTACTTATTGTACTAACACGAACCTTTAAGGAGGATGAGTAAGTGATAAATTTATTATTTGATGTTGATGACACATTGTATGATCAATTAAAACCATTTGAAGATGCGTATCAAGAGGTTTTTGGGGAATTTAATTTTGACTTAGCGATTGATATCTTATTTGTAAAGAGTAGATACTATAGTGATGAAGTATTTGATCTGGTTACTAACGGTGAAATGGACAAAAAGTTTATGCATGTGTATAGAATTAGTAAAGCATTTGCCAGTATGGGAATAGATATTTCCAAAAAAGATGCTTTATTATTTCAATCCACTTATCAACGAAATCAAGCGGAAATAGTAATTGATCCGGAAATGAAAAAACTACTTGACCATGCAGTTGCTAAAGGAATAACGCTTGGGATAATTACGAATGGACCTGCTGTACACCAAGCGAATAAGGTGAAGCAATTACAATTAACTAACTGGATTAATGAAAACAATATCTTTATCTCTGGAGAATTAGGTATTTCAAAGCCTGATAAAGCGATATTTACCTATGTAGAGAATAAGATGGGGATTTCACCAGAAGTAACCTTTTATATTGGAGATTCTTATAGAAATGATGTTGTCGGTGCTAAAGAGGCTGGATGGAATTCTATTTGGGTTAATAGAAGAAAATACGAAATACCCAGTGGAAGCAAGCATTTGGCGGATTATATAATAGATGAACAGTCTACCCCTAGTGCAATAATAAATTCTATTATAGGGAATTAAGGAAGTAGAATCTAATATGATGGAGGGACAATCCATGAAAAGAATAGCAATCGATATGGATGAAGTTATAGCTGATGCTTTATCTAAACATGTATCACTTTACAATCAAAAGTATAATGAACATATTACAAGTAAAGATTTAAATGGAACAAATTTAACTGATTTACGTCCTGAATTAAAGGAAGAAATAGATAGATTAATAGCAGATCCTTTATTCTTTCGTGACTTAGGTATCATTAAAGATAGTGTTAAGGTAATAAGAGAATTAATGGAGCATTATCAAGTTTTTATTGTCACAGCCGCTATGGAGTTCCCGCCATCTTTTAACGCTAAATATGAATGGTTAAAAGAGCATTTTGGCTTCTTAAATGATTTGAATTTCGTGTTTTGTGGTGATAAAAGCATTATAAATGCAGATTATCTTATTGATGATAATGTTCGCCATTTTAAACATTTTATTGGGCAAGGAATCGTGTTTACATCTCCACATAATATCAATGAAACAGGCTATGTTAGGGTAAGTAATTGGAAAGAAGTAAGGGAGTATTTTTTAGAGAATAAATAAATTAAGCTGCAACACAATTATAATGCGCTATTGGATGCAGTTATGCTTTAAAGTGTTACAATGTAAAAAACATATGACTGACTTTATTTCGGCTTCTAGAGGGTATAATAGAAATCTAATTGATAAAGTAAAAAAAAGTAGCCGGTAATCTTATTAAAATACAAGAAATTCAGGCATAATAGTTAACAGAATGAAAGTTGAAAGGGGACCTAGATAGATATGCAAAAAATTATTTTAACGACAGAAAGCGGTGCTGATGTACCAGAAGAATTAGCTGCCAAATACGACATAAAGGTTGTTCCAATGCACGTGATCATGGATGGACAGGATTATTTAGATGGATCATTACCTGTACAGGAGATTTATGATCATTATGACCGCACGAAAAAAATCCCTTCAACAACATCCACAAATGCACATGAATACACTGCTTTTTTTACTGAGATTAGAAAAGACCATCCTGATTGTACAATTATACATATTGGTTATACATCAAAAGCCTCATCATCTTTTCAAAATGCGATAATTGCATCAGAAGATTTTGATAATCTTTTTCTAATTGATGCGTTAAATGTTACCGGAGGATTAGCTGCAATTGTACTTTATGCGGCTGACTTGTTAGCTAAAGATCCTATGATCAAACCCGAAGAATTAATAGAAAAAATTGAGTCGATCGTTCCTAAAGCAAGGCTGGCATTTGTGCCAGGTAGATTAGACTTTTTGAGAGCTGGTGGGCGTGTTAGTAATGTCGCTTATATCGGTGGTGCCTTGCTAAAGATAAAACCACGAATTGAATTAGTAGAGGGTAAACTTGTATCAACAAAAAAATATCGTGGGAAGATTAATATAGTCGCAGAAAAACTTGTCGAAGATTTTTTAAATGATTATAACATTGACAGAAAACAGCTTTATTTCCAATACTCGATCGGACTTGATGAGACAATTAAAGAACGGATGAATAAAGTTGCAAAAGATGCAGGTTTCAAGGATATTATTTGGGTACAAGCAGGTGCTATGATTTCTACTCATGCTGGACCTGGTGGCTTCGGTATAGCTGGATTAGAGATGTAAAAATAATTAATGTGCATCATAAATAAAAAGTAGATCTCATTTTAATAGAAGATCTACTTTTTGTTTTTCTGTAGATTAGAAACTAGAGTAAAATAACTATGGTTTACGGGTAAGGATGTGTTCCTCTTTTAAATGTGAAATTCATTAAATAACTCCTCTAAGTTGTATAGTTTAAGCAAAACATTCGTTCCTATAATAGTTTTGCTTGTGCTATAATCTAGTAAGATAATGATATCTAGTAAGTTATCCAAGTGATCGAATAGCCATAAAGCGCGTGGATATACAATTAAAAAAATAGAAAAAATGGTAGAAACGGTAAAAGGAGCGGGACAAACGATGAACAAAAAAGATATCGCAAATATTCGAAGACAATTTAAAGTAGGGAATGACTTACTTAAAATAACCGATATTTATAATGTTTACATTATGAAGGAATCAAGTGAAATATATCATGAGCAAAGCCAGCCTTTTGAATTATTAGATGAAGATCAGCAAGAATTATTTTTAAATAATTTCAAAAAAGTACTGACAGGTCAATTAGACGAAAAGTTATTTGAATTAAAATTTCAACGAGAAGTGGAGAATAGTAGTCAACTTATTCTTCATCAAGGGTTATTGAGCAGTGAGGTAGAGGACTGGAAAGCACAGATGCTTCTTCTAGTGGAAAAAATGCTCCAAGATAAACAATATGAAAATGATGTTGTCGTTACATTCATTCGGGCTGAATATTTAAAGCCAATGAAACGAAGTAGTGAAGAGTCGGAGCAAAGTGATCGTGATACTGTCTATTCACATGCGTTTATCTTATGCAGTATTAATAATACTCAAGAGCCAAAAAAGGAATTGCAATTTGATTATGTCGAGAAAGAATTTAGATATAATGTAAAAGTTGATCCAGTTATCAACCTTAATACGCCAGTTGCCGGATTTTTATTCCCTTGTTTTTCCGATAATGCAGCTGACGTCAATCACATTTTATATTTATCAGGTAAAGCACATGAACCAGATCCAGAGTTCATTGAAGAAGTGTTAAATGCTGAGGAGACGATGACTGCACAAGAAGATAAAATCGTTTTTGAGGAAATTGTTAAAGATGTAACTGGAAATCAATTAAATACAGCAACACTCGCAAATGTTTATGAAGAAATTAATCGCGTAATCCAGGATAACGAAGAGGATGAGCCACCAAAGTTAGACCGTCAAGATGTTGAACGCGTTTTAAAAATGAGTGGGGTAGAAGAGGTGAATACGGAAAAGGTAGAAGCAGCTTTTAATAAGGTTATTGATGACAATAATTATGAGCTTAAAGCAAGTAGCATCTTACCAAAATATAATTCCAAATCTATCAAAATTAGTACGAAGATTGCTAACATTTCACTAAGCCCGCAGGATCTAAAATACGTTAGGCAGGTTAACTTTAATGGTAAACTGTGCATTATGATTGAAGTAGAAGAAGACACAATAATCGAAGGATTCACGATGATTCCAGAAGCGTTTGGGAATAATCAAGAGTCGTAACAAAAAAGGAAACCTCATCTTGTTTAAGATCAGGTTTCCTTTTTATTTTTAGACTTTAAATTTATTAATCTCTATATTTAACTCTCCAGCTAATTGGTGTAAATCATTTGTCGCTTGTGAGATTATCTCTGTTGCATTTAATTGTTCTTGTCCTGAAGCTGAAATTTCTTCTGTACTTGCAGCAAATTCTTCTGCCGTTTTGGTCATGTCTTGCATCTGGATAGAGATTTGTTTCGACTTTTGATTAACTGTTTCAGCTGATGTTGCAGTATGTTTAAAACTTTTAACAATGCTATCATAAGCCGTTTTGATTTTTTCAAAAGTAGATGTTGTAATCTTAAGGTCATCTTTTTGTTCTTGAATTAGTGCAGTTGATTTACTAATATTTGTAACCGAAGCAGCTGATTTTTCTGTTGTTTTTGTAATCAAACTCGCTATTTCTTTCGCTGCTGTGGCTGATTTATCAGCGAGGTCTCTAACTTCCCCTGCGACGACGTTAAATCCTCTACCGGCATCTCCTGCTCTGCTTGCTTCTATTGAGGCATTTAACGCTAATAGTTTTGTTTGTTCTGCAATAGAATCAATAACTGTAACAATTCCGCCTACTTGTTTAATCATTTCACTAAGCTCATTAATTGAGTTATTTGCAAGCATGGACACTTCTATATTTTCATCCATTTTTGCAGTCTGTAAATCAATAGACTTTTGTCCCTCTGAAACAGCATCTATAGAAGAAACGGCATAATCTGATCCACGAGAAGCTTCATTCGTCATTTCTTCTATTAGGTTAACAACCTCCAACAAGGTTGCATTACTATCATTAATTGTTTGTGCGTGCACGGTGTTTTCTACGGCAATACCATTAATCGTAGTTACAACCTGTGTAATGGATTGGACATTTTCTTCTGTATTCTTACTAAGACTACTAGAATGAGAGGAAACCGTAGATGAAAAATCCTGTAATCGGATCGCCATCTCTCTTAATACTTTTCGAGTTTGTCCTAGTGCTGCTGCCATTTTACCAATTTCGCCTTCCTTTTTTTGAATTGCTTCAAGGAATGCTTCATCATCTTGTAAATCTAAGCTTGCTGTTTTCTCGGCAACTTCTGTCATTTGCAAAATAGGTTTTGAAATAATTCTTCCTAATATATACGAAAGTATTACACCAATAATAAGCGAAACAGCAAGTCCAATTATAATAGTATTTGGAATCATAAAACCTGGAGTTGCAGCCATATCTCCTGTAGCCTCTGTAGTAGCATCATTAGTTGAAGTCATAAAAAGCGAACTTCCAACATTAATTGCTGCAACAATAATCGAGTTAATTAAGGATAGTATAATAATTTTCGTTGATATTTTTTTCATATAAATTCCTCCGTTGTATGTAAAGTATGTTGTTTTATCAATTGGATTTATAAAACTAAATAATTGCTTGGTTGTGAGTAAGTATATCTTTCTCTCTATGATTTTGATCCTTATTGTAAGTAGTTTGAAATTTTTCTGCTTTTAATACTGTTACAAAAGCATTTACTACAATTGGATCAAACTGTGTTTCTTTATTTTTAGTAAGTTCCTTTAAAACTTCTTCCCAATCAGCTTGTCTTCTATAGACTCTTTTTGAAGTCATCGCATCGAATGAATCAGCTACAGCCATTATCCTTGCTTCCAGTGGGATGTTATTTCCCTTTAATCCATGTGGATATCCTTTACCATCATAGCGTTCGTGATGATGTAAGATCATGTTTAGAATACCGCTAGATTCAAATCTATTAATATGTTTAACAAGGTTAAAGCCAATAAGCGGGTGTTGTTTTATCTGATTATATTCTTGCTCAGTTAATTTAGCTGGTTTATTTAATGTGTGTTCTGAAACTCCAATTTTCCCGATATCATGGAGTAGACCTCCGAAGTAAATATTGTCACAGGCACTATTACTAAGGTTCATTTCTTTTGCGATTTTTCTGGAATAAGTGGCGACATTATGTGAATGCAATGCCGTATATTCATCTCTTGAATCTAAAGATTTAGCTAAGCTATTAATCAAATCTATTGTATTCCTTTTTTCATTAAGATACTTTTCGATTAAGGTCATTATCAAAGCAGATACTACGAAAGATGAGAACCAATGAAACAAAAACATATGTGGGTTCCATTCTGAAACGGTAAAATTACTTATGTACGAGATAAGGCCACTTGAAATTACTTGGATCCAAATTTTACGAAAAGACAAAGCGGAAAGAACAAGTATTGATAAATTTATTGCAAAAATAACATCTCTCTGTGTAATAAACTGATCTGTAAAATAGTAAAATGGTAAAGCGATGATAATTAGCCATCTATAGACTAACGTATTCTCTAAAAAAAATGATGTTTTCGATTTCAATCTGTTGCAACTCCTCTATATTGTTTTTACTCTCTGTAGATAACTTATTGAATGAAACTTAAAATAACCTTTAAAAAATAGTTCTTTCTGCACGTGTTAATATATCTATTAGATAAAATGAGTATAAACAAGTCCCATAATTCATTAGGTTTAAAGGTTTTTTAACGAAAAATATAGTGCGATAATATTATATTTTAAAACAATAAAATGCATTTTTATGAGTTAAATGAATTAGGTTTGGAGAAAAAATATTATAAATAAACATGTTATTTCCCTTTTAGAAATATTCAGATTTTTATTGATTATCTAGTGTGGGTTTGTTATATTATCCTTGTACCTAACAAAGCAATAATCCTCGTATATTCTCGGTAATATGGTCTGAGCGTTTCTAACTGGTTCCCAAGTTAAAGAACTAGACTACGAGTTAAAGTAAGGTTGTTGATTTCTGTAACCGCCTTTCCATGTTCAGCATTAGTTGATGCTTGGCAGGGTTCTTTAACTTCCGTATGTCTAGATGTGGAAAATATTCTGCATATTCTAGGCTTTTTTTATTGAAATACGAGTAAAAAATAAAAGACAAGTCTATGTGTGACTGGCGAAACGCGGATAACCGTGAGGGAGCACATAGTGTTTTAGCCGTTCGCCTGGGCAGAGGTAAGGGAATTATTTCCCTTACCTCTTTCTGTTTTTTAAAAGGGGGATAGTTGGCTATTACGCAGTAAGTCTTGTTGAAATGGAAGATAAGATCATGAGGAGGAATAAATATGAACACAATTACATTAGAAAAAATGAATACAATAAAAACATTAAATCCTATATCTGAAAATGGGCTCAAAGTATTTAGAGATAATTATAAATTAGATGATGAAAATGACAATCCTGATGCGATCGTCGTTCGTAGTTTTAACATGCATGATGGAACGTTTGGTGATAACTTAAAGGCGATTGCTCGAGCAGGTGCGGGTGTTAATAATATCCCAGTCGACAGTTTTACAAATAAGGGTGTTGTTGTATTTAATACACCTGGTGCTAATGCGAATGCTGTAAAAGAACTTGTATTGACTACCTTAATGGCTTCATCTCGTAATCTTTTTGCTGGAATTGATTGGACCCGAACATTAGATGGAAAAGGTGAAGACATTCCGAAGCTTGTTGAAGCAGGGAAAAAACAGTTTGTTGGTGAAGAAATTAAAGGGAAAACACTAGGTGTGATTGGTCTGGGAGCAGTTGGTGCACTTGTCGCAAATGATGCACTTCAATTAGATATGGATGTTATTGGTTTTGATCCATTTATTTCTGTTGATACAGCATGGAATTTATCACGGAATGTAAAACGGGCAATGACGATTGAAGAATTGTTTGCTAGTTGCGATTTTATTACGGTCCACGTTCCATTCACTGACGGAACGGGTGGTATGTTTAATGAAGACACATTTAAATTAATGAAATCAGGTGTCCAAATTCTTAACTTTTCACGCGGTGAGCTTGTTAATGAAAAAGATATGGCAGTTGCTCTTGAAAGTGGTAGAGTAGGTAAATACATTTCCGATTTCCCAAATGAAAATATACTTAAGATGAAGAATGTTGTTCCAATTCCACATCTTGGTGCATCTACGAAAGAGTCAGAGGAAAATTGTGCAATTATGGCTGCACGTCAGATAAAAGATTTTCTCGAAACAGGGAATATTAAAAACTCTGTTAATTTTCCGAAAACATACCTTCCTTACACAGGGAGAAAGCGAATAACAGTATTTCACAAAAACGTTCCAAATATGGTTGGACAAATTACTTCCGTACTATCTACCTTCCATTTAAATATTGCTGATATGGTTAATAGAAGCCGAGGAGAGTATGCATATACAATGGTTGATATTGAGGACAATGTGGATGGTGATATTATTCCAAGCTTAACAGAAAAAATCAATCAAATTATGGGTATTGTTACGACTCGTATTATTTGAGTTTGTCGTTAATACAATATAATTATTTCCCGGGATATAATTGGAAAGAAATCACTTGCATATCATAATGTCATACATAGACAGTGTTGTTATGCAAGTTTTTTAATGTTTTCTAAATAGAGGGTTTTTACCGTTCTTTTGCCACATTCTTATAGTAGGATATTTTTATAAACAATGCGTATGGACATAAACAGTACTTTTATTACGTCACTGTTTCTTGTTTCTATCTATTGTTTAATGAAAAGTGAATGAGGGTGTGTTTTATGGAAAAAGACTTCACATCTGTAGATAAATTATTTTCAACTATTAAAGTTACGTCGAATGCTAATAACAGACCTGTTACTATACACGGAAGTGCAAAAGAATTAAGGTGCATTGGGGTTGGAACGGATGCCGCCGTTTTTCAATTACTTTCTGTTCCAACCCATGCGTTTAAGTTATATGCGGATGATAAAAGAATGAAAATAGAAACCGAAGAAAGTGTTTATCAACGATTAGAAGGCTCGCGTTTTTTTTCGAAATGCTATGGTAGTACGGATAGATATTTAGTAGTGGATTTTGAATCAGGCATTACTTTGTATGACTGTCTTTTACAAGGCATTCCTATACCTAAGCAAGTAATGGATGATGTTGAAGAAGCACGGAAATTTGCGCGTGAAGCTGATCTTAATCCGAGGGATATTCATTTTAAAAATGTGATTTTACAGAATGGAAGAGCGAAAATAATTGATGTTTCTGAATATCTGGAGCAGGGTGATGACTCGCGTTGGGAGCATTTAAACCTAGCATATAACGAACACTATCATCTCATCAAGGGTAAGGCAATTCCTTCTTGGATATTGGAGACTATTCCAAAATGGTATAACCAACGCTACTATAATTCATTTGATGATTTTATGAAAGGTATCCTTAAGTTAAAGATGTTTTGTAAATAGAATCAGGTGAACAAGTAACCTGCACATCATAGTCGAAGTTACTTGTTTGTTTCTATTGGTCTTGATTTCCATTTCCTGATACAATTGTGAATGATTCTTCCTCGCCATTTTCAAAAATTTGAATAACTTCATAGTCTTTATCGAATTTTACACTATATAGAAGGTTATATTTTAAGGTCTCATCAGTATAATCATCGGTTTTTACTTCCTTATAGTTAAGTTTTAGAACTTCTCCATCTCCTTCAACACTAAGTCGGTAAAATGAATCGCTTCTTCGCCTTGGGTAACGTTTTTTCCGTTAATCATTACAAATATATTATCTTCCCCAGCAGTATAAAGATAGTTGCCATATGTACCTGTATTACTTTCAAAAAAATCACGTGCATCAGCCTCTAGATTTGATATTTCCACTTCTGAATAAGACAATTCTGATTCAGATTCTGAGTTGCAACCAACTAAAAACAAAAATAATAAGCTATAAACGAACCAAAGTTTTTTCATGATTCTTCTTCTCCTTTAGAATACACGCAAGTATGCGGATTTAGTTAAATTAAAAAAGGCAGAAAATTATTTGTACTTAGTTTACCATATTAACTGTAAGATTAGACCAATTTATTGGAAAAGTTAGTAGCGATTGTGGTTAATATGTTCAGTTGATTTCATTTGATACAATAGATATAGATGGGGTGATGTTAATGAAACGTTGTGATTGGGTGAATGATGATCCATTATATATCGATTATCATGATAATGAATGGGGCGTTCCTGAATACAATGACCAGAAGTTATTTGAATTAATTATACTAGAAGGGGCGCAAGCAGGTCTGAGTTGGTATACAGTACTGAAAAAAAGAGAACATTATCGCGCTGTGTTTGATCATTTTGATCCAGATAAAATCGCGAAATATAATGAGAATAAGAAAGCGGAATTGTTACAAGATCCAGGAATTATCCGAAATAAATTAAAGGTTCAGGCAGCTATAACGAATGCTAAGATTTATTTGGAGATAATTGAAGAAGAGGGAAGCTTTTCTGACTACATATGGTCATTTGTCGATGGTAAACCAATTATAAACAGTTGGGAAAATATTAGTGATGTGCCTGCAACAACAGAGATAAGTGACAAAATGAGTAAAGCATTAAAGAAGAGAGGCTTTAAATTTGTTGGACCAACGATCTGTTATGCTTTTATGCAAGCTAGTGGAATGGTAAACGACCATATTACATCATGTATTTGTTATAAATGAAGTTTCTTGTAGTCTTTTGTTATAATCCTCCCACAAATAGATGAATAAAGATTCTTTTTTATAGAAGGATAAAGATATTACTATATGTGGAGGATGGACAAATGAATAAGAAGAGCTGTAGCTGGTTAGTTTTTATAATGGGCTTACTCGTAATTTGGACTACAACTGGTGTAATAAGCTATGCGCAGCCAAGTCAAGAAAACTTACCAGAACCAGAAGGTGGGTCGGAATTATCGGAGCGCGTTCGTTATCCAGTTTCCAATATTATTTTACAAGAGCGATATCCTGAAACGATTGTCTTAAGTGGCGATCAATCCGAGAATAGAATTGCGCTAACGTTTGATGATGGGCCAGATCCACGTTTTACGCCACAGATTTTAGATGTATTGCAAGGGTATAATGTTAAAGCGACGTTTTTTCTGATGGGTGCAAGGGCAAAAGCGTACCCCGAGCTTGTACAGCGGATAATTGCTGAAGGTCACATTATTGGTAATCATACATATTGGCATCCGAACCTTGTAGAAGAAGGGGATATTCCCACACTTGAGAATGAAGTTAACCGAACCGAAGCTACTTTAACGGAGCAAATCGGTTATCGAACGAAATTATTTCGTGCGCCATATGGTTTTTTAAATAATGAATTAGTTGAGAAACTGGAGGATATGAATTACTCGGTGATTGGTTGGTCAGTTGATTCATTAGACTGGCAAGAGGCTGCGCCAGAAGTGATCACTTATAATGTGTTAAGTAATATTCATCCAGGTGCAATTGTCCTTATGCACGATGGCGCTGATTCGGAGGGTGACCGAACCAACACGATTGAAGCGCTTCGCCAACTAATACCAACACTGAAAGATGAAGGTATGGAATTTGTTACAGTTCCAGTGTTAGTAGATGTTTCTTATAAACAAGATTAAATTAGTAGATAAACAAACAGCCCCTTCGCAGCTATTTGGAGGGGCTTATCTTGGAGATTCAATTATAAAGAGGTTATGCTGCATTTATTTTCTGCTATAATCTAGTGAAAGGTACCATTACTTTGAGCTACAGAAGTTTAATCGCTTTAAGACGCGAGTAGTTAAATCAGACGAAAAGTAACGTATCGTTAGTCGCACAACAAAGGAGCAAATCTCATGAAGTTTGGTATACGAAAACCGAGTCTAAAAAAGAGGATTTCAGCTAGAACAAGTGTAAAGAGGCAATTAGTTCATCGCGCAGGTTTAAAGATGCCAAAAGGAACTAGTTGGGCAAGGAATCCAAAAAAATATGCATACAATAAAGTCCATCAAAAAACATCTTTTGATATTTTTAAACTAATTAAGAAACTATTTAAGTAAGGTTGATATACTCACTGTGGTGAAGTACGCGTTAGTGCTGATGGTTCAGTTTGAAATGCTGAATCCCTACTTTATGTTTTTTGCAATTTTTTAATTCCTCTATAGGCTTTTGAACTTTTTGTTTTTATAAAGTCCCAGGTCGATTGGACAAAATTCATTACTTCATTATGCTTATACTTGTACAACATGATGGCTACTAAAGAAACTTCGCTTGTAATGTATAGCCAAATCCCTAATTTAAGTCCGTTTATAAATTGCGCTTCGCTTCTTAGGAATGCGTACAGAAACCAGTTAAATATTGCTAAAGAATAGAGTGTTAGATTAAGTACACTAGCTACAATTAAATTTGTGTGAAGGTTGATATGTGTTACTTTCATCGTATAAGTTACATATTTATAACTCGCAAAAAAAGCAGCTCCTAAACTAATAATATATATACTGTATGCTAAAATCATAAGTGAATTCCTCCTTGTTTTTACTAGTATGGTAGCTTAGTAGTTTTTTTATACCCAGTTTATAAAATTATTAGTCATTATCTATCTTATGTACGTTTTAAATATGTATTCTATACTTTTTGTAATTTTTTCATGTTTAGTTTGCATTTTTTGAAAATTTTAAGTTATGCTATATATGACAGTACATAATAGTACATGGGAGGGTTTATGATGGATAAAATTGAAGTTGGTGAAGTATTTACCATTATTGATGAGCAAGAATTGGAACAAACAGTAGAAGTATTGGCGAATGTTACGTTAGAGGGAACGGATTATCTTGCTGTAAGTTTTCTAGCAGATCTAGAAGAGGAAGAGGAAGGCGATATTGATATCTTTTTCCTTAAAACAGATGAAGACGGTGACTTAACTGCTATTGAAGATGACGCGGAATTTGATAAAGTTTCTGAAGCATTTGATGAAATTTTAGATGATGAAGACGAGTAGGTAAGAATAGGCATAAAAAAGGCGCTCAGACAAAATGTCTGAGCGTCTTTTTTTATCTTATCATCTTGAATTAAGTGCTTTATATCCATTATAACTAATCTAATTTTTTAATAACAATCGAAGCATTTACATTTGTTTGTGTGCCTCCTGCTAAAGTTTGAAGTGTAACAGCTGCAGTAGAACTATGATTTCGAAGTGTGAGGACATCTCCAGATGCTATGGCAATTATAGCTTGACCATCGTTTTGCTGGGTACCTGCCCCAGATCCATAGACAGTTCCATCAACATTTGCTCCATTTAAAAATAATGCGAATTGGCTAGGTTCAACACCAGAAGTGGAGAAGGTAACCTCATAATCTCCTGGAGTGGTTACTAAGATTTCAGAGGTCCCAGGAGCATGGGTAATTCCAGGTGTGATTAATCCATTTGAGTCAAAAACAACATCTGCCTCTATAGGAACAACTTGAGCCCCAAGGTTATAAATATATCCGTATTCTGATAATCCAATCGCCGGTCCGGTAGCACCAGTATCGCCAGTAGGTCCAATTGGTCCAGTAGCGCCGGCAGGCCCAATTGGTCCAGTAGCACCAGTAGCGCCAGTAGGCCCGATTGGTCCGGTAGCACCAGTGTCGCCAGTAGGTCCAATTGGTCCAGTAGCACCAGTAGCGCCAGTAGGCCCGATTGGTCCGGTAGCACCAGTGTCGCCAGTAGGTCCAATTGGTCCGGTAGCACCAGTGTCGCCAGTAGGTCCAATTGGTCCGGTAGCACCAGTAGCGCCAGTAGGTCCAATTGGTCCGGTAGCACCAGTGTCGCCAGTAGGTCCAATTGGTCCGGTAGCACCAGTAGCGCCAGTAGGCCCGATTGGTCCGGTAGCACCAGTGTCGCCAGTAGGTCCAATTGGTCCGGTAGCACCAGTAGCGCCAGTAGGCCCGATTGGTCCGGTAGCACCAGTGTCGCCAGTAGGCCCGATTGGTCCGGTAGCACCAGTGTCGCCAGTAGGCCCGATTGGTCCGGTAGCACCAGTGTCGCCAGTAGGTCCAATTGGTCCGGTAGCGCCGGTAGGCCCTGTGGGTCCTCCTGGAGGTCCGGTGGGTCCAGTAGGTCCAATAGGTCCTGGAGGTCCGCTAATTATATTAATTACACTATGCTTTACCTTACATCTGTGTGCTTTATAGACAAGTTCTGGACATTCTCTCTTTTTGCATCTGCAAATTCTATGTCCACATGCTTTACATCCATTGTTTTGGTAACTGTAATTTCTACGCAATAATTTTGAGTGCTTGTTTTGTTCATTCAATTTTTTTAACCTCCTTTCATCATACTTCTTTATTCTATGAAAGAAGTAATGATTATGAGAGGGTAAATCTCTTGTAAAAGTGCTTGTTTTTAAAAAATGTGTTGCCCGTTTGTTCTGCTAACGATTATACTATATCAAATATAGTTAATTAGTTTATGAGTAGTTAAAAAATGATTTCAATCCTCTTAGCTATCTTTATATTAATTCCTGTTAGATCCCCTAATCCGCGTTTTAATAATGATAAAACCCATTAAAAATACATGTTGCTTTTCTTCCATATTTTATACCGTCTTTTATCCATTGCAATCATTTGTTTATAAACATTTTTATCGGGTAGTTTTTTAAAAAGATCATAAGCTGGTCGTCCTTTAGCATCATTTGTATTGACTTCAAATAACCAGAGATTTCCGTTTCGATCGAGACCAAAGTCAGCACCAATGTCGACAAATGGATATTGACTATCAAGAACTTCAGAAATGGCGAATGTGGCATTTGCTAGCGTTCTTAACACTTTATTTCCTTTTGAGTATCGAAATAAATGTTGCAGTACGAATTCCGTTTCTACTACGCCACCACCATTTGTGAAATGATTAGAAACAATGGATTTCTCCCCACCAATGCGGGTTAAATCTCCTGCGTAAAGCCATTGACCATGTTCATCTCGTTGTAGATGGACACGAATGTCAAACGCCCGTGAATTAAAAGCGATAGTAGGTGCCTGTTGTTGAATGATGGCAAGCGTATTTTGATAGTATTGGGCCAATTTTTGCCACAAGGCTTGCTTCGTAGGGAGTGTTTCTTCTGATCCGTTCTGTTGTTTTACGTGATAGCCGTTATAAAAAGGCGTAATCCGTGTGATATGCAAACCTGCCCATGTATGGACTGGTTTTACATAAAAGGGAATAGACCTAGAGGTGAATTGATCAAACGATTGGATGGAAAAAATAGCAGTATAAGGCATTTGAAAAGGTAAATCATATTGGGCTAATAACTTATACATTTCCCACTTATTGAAAAACAGGCGTTGCTTATCAAAGGTCACTTCTGTACTAGGCGCAATCCTATTTTCAAAATTGTTACCGTTCATTTTGCTCACGCCCTTTCAATTCAAGATAATACTATATAGATATGGAATAACTAAATAAATGGTTCCTCTATTTTATGCTTAAGAGTATATCGGTATTCAGAACTACATGTTAATATAGAAGGTAATAGTACGAACAAAAAATAATAGAGAAAAGTGATCAGGTTATACAGCGTGTATCTCTTTTAGATCTAACATACTTGTTCCCATTCTAGCTTTAAAGGAGTAACCACAATGGACCTAAAGAAATATAAACATTTACTGTTAAATAATATAAAAAAACAAATAATTGCTTGGTTTGAGAGTGATAATGAAGCGAATATACCGAATGAGGAAGTGTATCGTTTTCTTCATTCGATAAAGGGAACTTCTGGTACGTTAGAATTAGAAGGGTTGTACCAACTTTCATCTGAATTAATTATCGAAGTAAAAGAAGAAGAAGATAGGCACTGGCTCGTAACTGAATTAAGGGAATATTTGTATCCTTTAATCCAATTGAGTTATCACTATGAACATTTTGAAGAGGAAGCGGATATCGAGCCAACGAATGCCTGGTTAGAAAGAGCGCCGCTCATTCATATTATTGGTGACGATGTTTCGATGCTAATTATTCTAAAGGACGCATTAGAAAAACAAGGTTGGATGGTTCTAACCAATACAGATCCTGAAAAAGCAACGAATCAATATTTCGACCTTTTACCAGATTGTTTAGTAATTGATCTCGATATGTCGATGAAGAATGGATTTGAATTATTAGAAGATATTCATGAACATAATAAGAGACAATTTGTACCAAAGGTAATCCTTAGTGTGAATAGTAATAGAGAAGAAAGAATCGCAGCATTTAAAACAGGTGCAGATGATTTTATGAAAAAGCAAATCGATATAGAAGAATTTATTGTGAGAATTAACCGGCATTTACAGAGGAAACAATTATTTGATCAGTCTGTTTCAATTGATGAATTAACGCAAGTATATAATAGAAAGCAATTACAGGATGTTTACCAAAGACAAGCAGATCAGTTTGTTGTGAAACAGCAACCATTTAGCATAGTAATGCTTGATATTGACCATTTTAAACAAGTTAATGATACCTATGGACATTCAGTAGGCGATAAAGTACTGTACGATTTTGCACAGTTTTTGGTGAAAAACGTAAAAAAAGCAGATACAGTTTTTCGCTATGGTGGAGAAGAATTTATCATTTTATTCGCTGGCATTTCTTATCAAGAGGTACAAGAGAAAATACAAGGAATGATAGATGATTATGCTACAGTAAAACATCGTGCGAACGAATCTTATTTTTCGCTTACTTTTTCAGGAGGTGTATATACTGTGCAAGACCAAGCAACAGATTTATCAGTTGCGCTAGAACAAGCAGATCAAGCGTTATACAAGGCAAAGGAAAATGGCAGAGCACGGGTTGAAATAGGGAATGATACGCTACAAGAAGTTTCAAAGAAAAAGATATATGTATCTGTCATTGATGATGATGGCATAATCAGGACGATTCTAACAAAAATACTTAACAATATTAAGCTTGTACGTGTTGAATTAGATATTGAAGTTTTTGAGAATGGTGCAGCATTCTTTGAGAAGAAGCGACCTGAAGTTAAAGGGAAACATTTCATTATATTAGATGGTGTCATGCCTGTCATGGATGGAATAGAGGTTCTTCAAAAATTAAAAAGTCAAAAACATGCTGCAAATTTCAATATTATGATGTTAACCAGTCGAAAAAGTGAAAATGATATTGTTCGTGCATTAGCTTTGGGTGCAGATGATTATTTAACAAAGCCGTTTAGTATTAACGAATTGCAAGCGAGAATTCAACGCTTACTTCAAAGGATTGAGTAACTATGCTAAGTGGAGAACTTTTTGCTTTATCGGTATTAACCGTTTTTATTTTCGTGTTATTGACTTTTCTTTTAGGTTATTTACTAATTAGAAAAGCACGAGAAAATAGAAGTCGTAAGCGAATTAAACAGTATAAAGAAAATTATAAAGCCTCGGTCTATGACTATTTAGTTACGGGTGATTCCTCCCGATTACTTCGTCCAAGTGGGAAAGAAAGAAAATTGGCGATAGAGGAACTGTTAAGTGATTTCTCAAATGTATTAGAAGGGGAAGATGAAAAGAAAAATCTCTCCAACTATGCAACACTTTACTTAACCGAGACATATCGTAGTTATCTAAAAAGCAGACAGTGGAGTAAACGGATGAATACATTGTTTCTTATCGAAGACTTATATATGGATGGATTAGCCGAAGATGTCAAGAAAAACATAGTGGATCATCCGAGAGTGACGAAGGAAGAAGTTGTCCAAGCTTTATCTATATTAGCACGTTTTAAAAATCCAGAACTTTATTATTATATCGATTTAAAAAGCGAACAACTTTTAGAATTTGATCTTCGTACTATTCTTCGCAGGGTAGAAGATGATGAATTTAACGTTTTTTTAGATAATTTTAAAAAAGAAGCACCTGCGCTTCAATATGCAGTAGTAGAAAAAATAGGGAACTCGAAAGATATAGAATCTATTTCCTTTTTAGAGTCGATCTATCAAGAATATAAAGGTGAAATAAAAATACGTGCATTAAAAGCTATTGTAAAGATTGGATATGTAAATGATATAACGGACTATTTACCTTTATGTGAATCTAGCTCATGGCAAGAAAGAATGCTTGTTGCCAGGTTGTTGAAAATAGAACAAGATCAACGTTCACAAAACTGCTTAAAAAAGTTACTTCATGATGAATCCTGGTGGGTAAGGTCACAAGCAGGGGAGAGTTTAGCTAGTTTTCAAGATGGTTTCGAAATTTTAACAACTATTACACAGGAAAGTCAGGATGCGTATGCACGTGATATGGCGAATGAATGGTTGAATAAAGGAGTTATCACTTAAATGGATTTGCAAACAATTATCCAACTCTATGCGTGGGGAATTGCAATTTATATGATTATTGTAATTACCTTTTATACGGTTATTCTTTTTTTCTCAACGCTTCAAGTGAGAAAACAATATCGCCTAAATCGAACGGAGCCATATGAAAACTATCTAGATGAGAGTTTTACAAGACCTATTTCTGTTATAGTGCCTGCATATAATGAAGAAGCTGGTGTTGTCCAAAGTGTCCGATCATTGTTGACGATAAATTATCCCGAATTTGAAATTATTGTTGTAAATGATGGTTCAAAAGATCAGACATTAACGATTATGCTTGAGAAATATGAAATGGTTAAAATCGATAAAGTAGTTAGAAAACAACTTCAAACAGAAGAGGTACAGGCTATTTATCAATCTAAAATCCTTCCAAATTTATATATGATAGATAAGAAAAATGGAGGAAAAGCAGATGCATTAAATGCAGGGTTAAATGTATCGCATTATCCTTATTTTTGTTCGATAGATGGTGATTCAGTCTTAGAAAGTGATGCTTTTTTGAAAGTAATGAAGCCCATTATAGATTCAGGAGAGGATGTAATTGCATCTGGCGGTAGTGTACGAATTGCAAATGGGTGTGATATCCGAAATGGTAGTTTAGTTAAAATCGGTCTTTCCAATGCGCCAATTGTTGTCATGCAAGTAATTGAGTATTTGCGTGCTTTTTTAATGGGAAGAATTGGTTTAAGTCGCCATAATTTGTTGTTAATTATCTCTGGAGCATTTGGTGTTTTCTCAAAGCACTGGGTTTTAGAGGCGGGTGGTTATAAGCGCAATACGGTTGGAGAAGATATGGAGTTAGTAGTACGCCTGCATTGTTTGATTAAAGAAAAAGGTTTAAAAAAGAAAATAGTTTATGTTCCTGATCCAGTTTGTTGGACAGAAGTGCCAGAAAGTTTTGGTGTATTACGAAGTCAAAGAAGACGCTGGCATAAAGGACTTTTTGAAAGTTTATGGAGTCATCGCAAAGTTACTTTCAATCCTAAGTATGGGGCAATTGGGTTTGTCTCGTTTCCATATTTTTGGATCGTAGAGTTTTTTGGGCCAATTGTCGAACTCTCGGGTTATCTGTTCATTCTATTCACTCTCTTTAGTGGTGGCGTGTATATTGAATTCGCTATTTTATTATTTTTATTATCTGCACTTTATGGTTCTGTTTTTTCAATGGCATCTGTTTTATTAGAAGAATGGAGTCTGCGTAAATATCCAAAAGTATCAGATATCGTTAAGTTATTTTTATTTGCTCTAACAGAAACGCTTTGGTATCGCCCACTTACGGTTCTTTGGAGATGTGAAGGGATATGGCAAATTATCCGCCGTGACCATAGTTGGGGCGAAATGAAAAGAAAAGGTGTATCGAAATGAAAAAGCTATCAATTAAAGGTCCACGTCTATTTATTCTCTATATTGTATTGTTACTTATTGTACTTACTAGTCCATTTTGGCTTTGGCAGCTAAAGCCCGCAGAAGAGCTTGATATATTAATTGTCGATAAAACCGTTCCGAATTTATCCTATCAGGAGCATCAAGGTCTTACTTGGATTTTAAATAACAATAAATATCAGAAAACAGATGGAACTGACTATGTAATGGGACAAGATTATGTAGGGTTTCACCCAACAAGTAATCAAGAATATACGATTAGTAATTTACCTGAAGAACTTGATGGATATCCATTGATTTATTTAACTGATCTGTATGGGGTTTATGAAGATGAATTCTATGGTGCAAATGAAACTGGTGATCAATCAGAATTAATCTATGGTGGCTTACAAGATGAGGAAGTAGACAGATTAGAAGAGACGTTGTATGACAATGGCAATACACTTATTGCAGAATTTAATACATTTGCAAGCCCGACAGAACCTGCTATTCAAGATAGAATGTATAATCTATTAAATATTAAATGGAGTGGCTGGATGGGGCGGTATTTCTCTGATCTAACGAATACGGAAGTGCCAAACTGGGTAAAAGAAAACTTAGCGAATCAAGGACAAGAGTGGGACTATCAAGGTTCTGGGTTTGTCTTTATTAATAGCGAGGATTTTGTCCATGTGGTCTCAGAAGATGGGCTCACGGCAGAAGGTATCCAACTTGAATCAACAGAAAACGGTGAAGCCTTTTTTGGCAAGGAAATTCGTACAAGTTATGGCTATTGGTTTGACGTGATCGCTGCAAATGATGAGGAGGAAGTTTTAGCTACCTATTCACTTCCTGTAAAGGAGAACGAACAGGCTACGCTTGAATCTTTTGGTATTCCAACGCAGTTTCCAGCAATTGTGCAGCAACAAAATGCTAGCTTTACGACGTATTATTTTGCAGGAGATTATGCAGATCAAGCAGAAGTCCCTGGAATATATCAAACTGAAGGATTAGGCTTTCTACGTAAGCTCCAAGGTAATCAAGACTTTTATTGGGATGCTTATGTACCATTAATGAAATCGGTTCTGAATCAGGTAGACGAAAAAACAGTCGAACAAGAACCAGTTAGTATTGTCGAGAATAATGGTATACAAACAAATGCGCAAACAGGTTCTTCCTATATTCAACTATACAAGGATGGCGAATGGGAAGATTTTTTAATTAAAGGTGTAAATATGGGCATCACAAAAGCGGGGTCTTTTCCTGGTGAAACAGCTATTACGAAAGAGGAATACTTTAGCTGGTTTCAACAAATAGGCGATATGAATGCCAATTCCATTCGAGTTTATACAATTCATCCACCAGGATTTTATGAAGCGTTATATGCGTATAACCAACGTGCAGAGAACCCATTATACGTATTTCACGGTCTGTGGGTGAATGAAGAAGATATGTTGAGCGCCCAGGATGCTTTTTCACCTGAAATAGTCGAAGATGTGGAAGCAGAAATAGAGCGAGTAGTTGATGTCATTCATGGTAATGCGGACTTACCAGAACGCCCAGGACATGCCTCTGGTAGCTATACAAAGGATGTTTCTCCCTATATATTAGGGATTATTTTTGGAACAGAGTGGGACCCATATGTTGTGCAAAGTACAAATGATAAATGGGAAGGGATGTCGCAGTTAGCTGGCGAATTTGTGGAAACAACAGTTGCTTCTCCATTTGAGATCTGGCTTGCTCAAATGATGGAATATACGGCTGCATATGAAACAGAGCAATATGATTGGCAACATGCGCTTAGTTTTACCAATTGGGTTACAACTGATTTACTGGATCATCCAGTTGAACCATTAGAACAAGAAGATCTCGTTTCGATTAATCCGAATCATATAAGTACAACGGATCAGTTCACAAGTGGTATGTTTGCTTCTTATCACGTTTATCCGTACTATCCTGATTTTTTAAACCTAGATCCTGACTACACCAATTACTTGGATCAGACGGGTGAAAAGAATAACTATGCGGGCTACTTAAATGAGTTAAGACAAGCACATCAAATGCCTGTTCTTGTAGCAGAGTTTGGTGTACCTGCTTCACGTGGTCTAACCCATCGAAATGTGCACGGTATGGATCAAGGATTTCTATCAGAAGTAGAGCAGGGCAATAGTAATCAAAAACTATTTGAGTCAATTGTACAGGAAGATTATGCAGGGGGTCTGGTATTTTCTTGGCAGGATGAGTGGTTCAAGCGAACATGGAACACGATGGATTATGATAATCCAGACAGAAGGCCTTACTGGAATGACGCCCAAACAAATGAACAACATTTTGGTTTGCTGAGCTACGATGCAGGTACGTTAGATACGGCTATTTATGCTGATGGGAATACCGGAGACTGGGAGCGAAAAGGGATAGATCCAGTCTATCAAGCTTCTGATTCAGAATCATTCTTAAATCAATTATACGTAGACGCAGATGAAGAAAATCTCAACATTCGCATCGATTTAGAAAGACCAATTGATTGGGACAAGGATGATCTCTATCTTGCATTTGATACGATTGAAGCGCAAGGACAAACTGATTTAGCTCTAGGTAACGACCAACAAGTCTCGTTTGATTTTGCTACAGATTTTAAATTGGAGTTACCAAATCCAGAAGAAGCGCGGCTAGTTGTCGATAGTTATTATGATGTATTTTACTATCAATATGGCGAAGATTTAGAAATGATTGAAGCAAATGAATATGCCAAGCAAAAAGATAATGGTGTCTTTCATCCGATTCGTTTAGCTTTAAACAAGGAGTTAATCGTTCCTACGAAGGATGTTACATTACCGTTTGAATCTTATGAGACAGGAAAACTTCTTTTCGGAAATGGCAACCCAACTAGTGAAGATTATTATTCTTTAACCGATATAAGCATTAGTGCAGATAAAATGATGCTAGAAATACAGATTCCATGGCTATTATTAAATGTAAAAGATCCAAGTTTAAAAGAGGTAATTGGTGATATATATAACGGTGGTTTAGCAAGTAGCAATTTCATTGATGGAATAACAATTGGAATGGTTGCATTGGAGAATGAAGAAGTAATCCAGCAAGCTGAAGCGTATTATGAATGGGACACTTGGAATCAACCCACCTATCATGAGCGTTTAAAACCGTCCTATTATATCATGCAGGAGCTATATCAAACTATTCAATTGGTGGAGGAATAAATGTGAAAAAGATTTTATTAGCAGAGGATGAAGAAGTCCTTCGTATGTTGATTGTTGATACGATTGAAGATGGTGACTTTGAAATAGATGAAGCGGCCGATGGCAAAGAAGCATTAACGAAAATTGCTGAAAATGATTATGACCTACTTATATTGGATTATATGATGCCACAAGTTACGGGAGTGGAAGTAATAGAAGAAGTACGAAAGAATCCATTAAAAAATAGTGTTAAAATCCTGATGTTATCAGCAAAAAATCAGCAATATGAACAAGAGAAAGTATTAGCAGTTGGAGCTGATTACTTTATGGCTAAACCGTTCAGTCCATTAGCCTTATTAGATAAAGTAGAGGAAATTTTAAATGAAAATTAAAGGTTATTTAGACCAAAGTTTATCCTTGCAATTTGTTGGTTTAATGGCTCGCTTTCTCCTCTTTATCATAATTGGAGCGGTTATTATTACGATTGGTTATATCCAGTTAAATGCATATCACGCAGCCCAAGATGAAACACTCGAGCGAAAAGAAACGATTATCCAACGAATTGATACGAGTTTTAATCAAGCATTTTTCGATTTTAGAGGCTATTTTGCCTATAATAATGAGGTATTAAAAGATAGTGGATATGCACAGGAAGATAAATTACGTTCCTTTATAGCAGATTTTCAAGAAGTAGCGGTAACAAATGAAGACTTTATTTTTATTGAAAATGTTAGAGAGTTTTTGTCGTACTATTATACTGATTTAATCCCTGTTATGATTGCTGATTATGAACAAGGAAATGTCGACGAGATTCAAACTATTGCGAATGATGGCGTGACAAATAAGCTAGAAATTTTTCAGGAAGAAGTACGTAGCTATCGGTTGAAAGTCGATGGTCAAATTGAATCGAATTATAAATTACATGCTGAGCGTAATGGGTATGTGTTGCTGGTGGTCGGACTTTATTTAGCAGGCATTATTTTTCTGTTATTCAGGATGACACGGACAATGTTTATCAATATTGGTAGACCGATAAGTGAATTTGCAGGAGTGGCTAATGAAATTGCTACTGGTAAAGATGCCGATATGAATTTTATGAGTGATCGAAAAGATGAACTGGGTCAATTGTCAGATGCCTTTAAGAAGATGGTTAAAACTTTACAAAGTAAGGAACAGGATCTTCTGGGCCAAAATGAAGAATTGATCGCACAGCAAGATGAATTAGAAGTGCAAAAAGAAGAGTTAGAAAATGTACTTATTCATTTACAACAAAGTGAAAATAACTTGAAGCTTCGAAATGAATTTGTCAAAGGAATTTCAAATTCATTAAATAAACAAACAGTATTACAAGAAATAATCGTGAATATGTGTAAAGTAACAGAAGCAGATCAAGGTATTATTTCATTTTTAGAAGAAAAAGATTTTGCTTCCTATGGCGTATCAAAAGCTGGAGAAGTGCAATTTCTTGCTAATCTAGATAATGGTTTACATGAAAGATTAATGCAGTCCAAAAATAGTTTTACCGTTACACGTGAATTAGAACAAGATGAGAAAGGTCTTCATGAAGGAAAAAGTTATGCTTATGATTTATATTTCCCTGTAATAGATGTGGAAAATGAAGTCGGAGCAGTACTTGTTTTAAGTCGTTATGGAACACCTTTTCCTACGGATAAAATTGAAGAGTACGAAGGGTTTACTAAACAGATTTCAATTTCGTTGGAAAATATACAAATGTACGATAAAACAGAAGGTGATCGCAAACGCAATCAAGCTATTTTAAATACTGTATTAGAAGGCATTCAATTGGTAGACTTAAACGGGCAAACAGTTCAAGTAAACCAAAAATTACGCTCGGTCTTTAGTTGTCAAGATTGGAATGCAGAAATTATCGGTCTGTCAGCTGCTGAATGGACAAATGAAATGGTAGCACACGTAGAAGATAAAGAAGCATTTAAGGCATTTTTCTCAAGAGCGATAGAAGCTGAAGAAATGGATGACTTCTTCCAGTATACGTTACAAAACAAAAACGAAATTTATAAAGTATATGCAACTAGTTTATTTGATGAAGAAGAGAAAATTGGTACTGTTTTTGTGCACCGAGATATTACAAAAGAAGCAGAAATTGATCAAATGAAGTCGGAATTTGTTAGCACGGTGAGTCATGAATTACGAACACCATTAGCTAGCATTTATGGCTATACAGAGTTAATGCTGAATCGTACATTAAAGCCAGAAAAACAGAAGAAATACCTGACAACCATTTATCAAGAAACAACACGTTTAACTTCTTTAATAAATGACTTTCTTGATGTGCAGCGTATGGAAGCAGGAAAACAGAGCTACGCAAAAAAATATGTTGATCTAGTAAAAATAATTGATAAAGTAGTCGATACGCAACAGATAAACGCGTCACTTCATCACTTTAACGTAATAATTGATTCTGACCATACCACGGTGCTTGGTGATCAAGATAAGCTGGAACAAGTATTTACCAATCTTATCAGCAATGCCATCAAGTACAGTCCAGATGGTGGAGAAATAGCTATTCAGTTATATCAAGACGGAAACTATCTTAAAACTGCAATTAAAGATGAAGGCTTAGGAATTCCTAAGGATGCATTGGCTAACCTATTCGCTAAATTTTATCGTGTTGATAATTCTGATCGCAAGACAATAGGTGGAACAGGACTTGGCCTTTCAATTGTGAAGGAGATTAGCCATGCACATGATGGGGATGTAGCTGTTTCTTCTGAGTACGGTAAAGGTAGTACATTCACGCTATCCTTACCATTAGTTGAGTCGATAGCTACTACAGAGACTTCTCCTGAAAATGAAGTAGTAGAAAATGCCTTTACTGTTTTTGTGGTGGAAGATGATTATAGTCTTGCTACTTTGATTGAACAGGAATTGAGGGAAAATAAATTCTCTGTTTACCACTATACTAAGGCACTAGATGCTATCAATCAATTGAGTCATCATATGCCAGATGCAATTGTACTTGATTTAAATCTTGAAAAAGGTGAAATGGATGGTTGGGAGTTTATGGGTGAACTGAAGAAAATGGATGCTAAATATAGTGATATTCCGATTATTATATCTTCTGCCCTTGAAGAAAAGGATAAAAGCTTTGCACTCGGAGCTATTGATTATCTAGTAAAACCTTATAAAGCAAGTGATTTATCTAGAACAATTCTACAAATTTTATTGATGAAAGAAAAACGTGGTCAAATTTTTATCCCAGATGCGGATAAGAAATAGATCCTTTAGTAAAGATGGTTGATGATTTATACAAACATTAATCTTTTAGAAAAAAGTATAAAAAGAACGCAGATACTGCAAATGGACATGATGTCATTTGGTTAGTATCTGCGTTTTTTATTTGATAAGTTATAAATGTTTCTTTATTTGTGTTAAAACTTCTGATGCTAGTTCGCTTGTATCTTTGAAGTCGCGTGAATCAATTGGATCAGAGTAGTGAACAGCAACTTTCGCTGGTGTATTGCCACCTTTTTTACCAATTAATTTATACGAGTCTTTAAAGGTAACGGGGATTACCTTTACGCCTGCCTTAAGTGCAATTCGTAGACTGCCTGATTTAAAATCACCAATCTCTGGCCCTTTGCTTCGCGTTCCTTCTGGAAAAATCGCGAGAGGATGTCCTGATTTTAAACTTGCAATAGCCTGATTAATTGCCTTAAGCGAGTTACGTGCATTACCTCTATCGATAAATACGCACCCTCGTTCTTTCATCCAATAACCCAATAACGGAATTTTCTCCATTTCTTTTTTTGCAACAAAGGCCATTGTTTGTGGTGCTGTCGAATATAAAATTGGAATATCCATATTACCTTGATGATTTGCAACATATAAGACAGGTTCATCTAACGGAATATTTTCCGTACCTGTTACGGTTAAGTCAGCACCTGAAATTTTAATTAATTTTTTAGTGCATTTTAATATTATTTTATCCATAAGCATTAATTTTTCTTTGTTTTTACCAGCTTTATTTAATTTATTTATAGCAAATGATTTATTTGCCTTACTTAAAATATAACCCCACATATAACCTTGAAATACTAGCGTTCGCATAGGCATAGTATTATTCTCCTTTTCATGTTAGCTATTCTACTGCCATCATACAAGAAATATCGACGCGTAATAAGTCACAAATGCTCATGTTTTAGATGACATATGTCATGTATCGTATGGTTTATTTGAATAAAAACCTTGTTCATTTGAAGCAGACAGAAAAATTAATTAAAAGCGGAACTAGTGACTTTGGAGTTTAACATTTTATTTTATTGTAAAAGTAGTGTTAAGTTTATTCGTTTATTTACTTTTATCTGTAATTTTTTCCTAATGTTATTGTAAAAAAAACCACTATGTGGGAAAATACGTATATATAGAGGGGTGATTGAATGATATTTAATTTTGACGAATTATTGATTAATTTTTTGTTTATATTTATACCGTACTTTATATTTCAAACATTCTGGCTTGATAAAGGAAAATCAAATCATAAATATACTGATTTTATAATTGTTATTTTACTCAGTTTAACTATTACATTTTGTATGGCTCACCCAATTAGGTTTTCAGACGGGATTATTTTTGATTTAAGACAAATTCCATTTATAATAGGATTGTTTTATTTTGGTTGGCGTTTCGGTCTAGTGTTATATTTAACAATACTGGTTAATCGGCTTTTTATTGGTGGCGAAGGTTTTTATATCACTTTTTTAGTTACTACATTTATGTTAATTTTCATATCACTATTTAAAAATAAATATGATTGCTTTGGTATCAAAGGGAAGATAACATCACTTACTGCAGCCGCTATTTTTTCATCTATAGCTATTGTTCTATTATCTCATGCAACGATTCAACCCCTATCTTTTGAACAGAACCTTACCTCAATAAATTTCATTATCATTCAAGGTTTAAGTATGCTTATATTCGCATATATCATACAAAATTCAATACAAGTTATAAAAATTCGAGAAGAATTACTAGAAACAGAGAAATTGAAGGTCGTTAGTGAATTGGCTGCAAGCGTATCACATGAAGTCCGTAATCCGATAACTATAACAAAAGGCTTTTTGCAATTGCTTATGACGCCAGATCTTTCAAATCAAAGCAGAATGAGTTATGCTGCTTTGTCATTAAAGGAATTGGAACGAGCAGAAAATATTATAACGGATTATTTATCTATTACAAAAGCAAAACCTGATAGTTACGTTGTTTCTACGATGGAGTCAGATATTGAATATGTTGTCAGTGTATTATCGCCTTACGCAGCCATACATAATGTCGATATAATAACTAAATGTAATAACCAATTAGTTGTGAAGTATAATCAAAATCAGCTGCAACAAAGTTTTATAAACATTGCTAAAAACTGTATAGAGGCCATGCCAGACGGTGGTGTGTTATCGATTGAAACAGGAGTTAATAAAAATAATGTTATTGTTTCTATCAAGGATAGTGGTTGTGGCATGACTAAAAAGCAACTAACAAAACTTGGAACACCTTACTTCACTACAAAAGAAACTGGGACGGGCTTAGGTATGACAGTTAGTTATAATGCGATTCATCAGATGAATGGAACGATTAAGGTATACAGTACAATAGGAACGGGCACGGAATTTAATATTACATTACCGGGTGCGTAAGTAATTATGTAATAATCGCTATAAAAATTCCAATTGATGCAAAAAAATAGAAAAAACTTGCATTTAAAAAAATCCCATGCTATAGTAAAGAAGTTATTTGTGTTTGGTGTGTAAGGAGTAAGTATTTAAACTTTTCGCCTTTGATATCTAATTGAGCATTGATAGTAATAAATTGTGGAATATATCCACATAGGAGGAAACAAACATGCAAGAAGGTACAGTAAAATGGTTTAACGCAGACAAAGGTTTTGGTTTCATCGAAATTGACGGAGGAGAAGACGTATTCGTTCATTTCTCAGCTATCCAAGGCGAAGGATTTAAATCACTTGACGAAGGTCAAAAAGTTACATTCGAAACTGAAGAAGGCCAACGCGGACTTCAAGCTACTAATGTAAACAAAGCGTAATAGCTTTATAATGAAAGGACTCTATTCTGTAGAGTCCTTTTTTATTTGTGAAAAGGGGCCAGGACCTGTTAAGCGACAATTTGTCGCTTAACAGGTCCTGGCCCTTTTTTGCTTTTCTGATAGACGCTTTAATTCGGCGGAGCGCACGATAATCCGGCGGAAGAGGGCCATAATTCAGCGGAGTGCCCGATAATCCGGCGGAAGAGGGCCATAATCCGACGGAGCGCATGATAATTCGGCGGAAGAGGGCCATAATCCGACGGAGCGCATGATAATTCGGCGGAAGGAAGCGATAATCCGACGGAGCACAAGATCATTTTTTACCGATCGACCTTTGACAAAAAAAGTGAGTTTGTTATAATGAACATGTTCATAAGAAAAACACGTTCACAAAATGAATCAATTTTACCAACAATAAGTAGAAGATAAATGCTAGTAGAAAGGGAAGCGAAGATGAACAGTGAAAAGAAGGAAATACAACGAGCAAGGATGTGGCGTTATTTTCTTGATGCAGCAACGGAAATGATTGAGCAGGATGGAATGGACCATGTCACGATTCGCAAAATTGCAGATCGAGCTGGCTTCACAAGCTCTACTGCTTATAATTATTTTAAAGATCTTTCCCATTTAAAATTTTTTGCATCGATGCGTTTTACAACAGACTATATAAATGATTTACCAGATTATTTAAGTAAAGGTGAAAATACGATAGAGAACTGGTTATACTCATGGGAATGTTTTTGTAAGCATTCTTTTGAAAGACCGGAGATTTATGAAATTATTTTTATGGAAGATCTAGGTGGATCTGTGGATGACTTATTAGAAGATTATTACAAGATATACAAAGAAGATTTAATTGGGTTACCCGAAGAAATTAAACCAATTGTATTGGAATTAAATTTTTCTAAAAGAAGTAGCCTCTATTTAAAAGATGCTGTAGAAGAAGGATTTATTTTAGAGGAAGATGTTGATCTATTAGCTGATACAACATTGATGATTTGGAAGGGTATGATGAATACCGTGTTAAATCGACGCAGAAGGTATACCAAGGAAGAAGCTGTCCAAAAGACGCTTTCTTTTGTTTATGATTATGTCCGACGTGTCGTTGTAACAGATAAACAAAAAGAAATTAATTACACCATAAGATAAGACGAGAGGTTGTGCAAAGTGGTTTTTAATATTAAAGATTCAGATAAACGTACAGTGAAAACAGATTATCCAAGAAAAATTAAAAAAATAGAACATGTATGGATTCCAATGTCTGACGGTGCTAAGTTAGCTGCGACAATCTGGCTTCCAACAGACGCAAAAGAGAAACCGGTACCAGCTATTTTGGAATACATTCCATATCGAAAAAATGACTTTACCGCTATCCGAGACTCAGCAAGACATCCTTATTTTGCCGGCCATGGTTATGCAAGTATACGTGTTGATATTCGTGGTTCAGGTGACTCTGATGGCATTTTACTTGATGAGTACATCAAACAAGAACAAGATGATGCATTGGAGATCTTCGATTGGGTTGTTAAACAAGACTGGTCAACAGGTTCAATTGGAATGATCGGTAAATCGTGGGGTGGATTTAATGGTTTGCAAGTCGCAGCAAGACAACATCCTGCATTAAAAACAATTATTACACTAGATTCCACAGATGACAGATATGCAGATGATGTGCATTATCGTGGTGGTAACGTGTTAGCTTCTGACATGCTTTGGTGGTCATCCACTATGTTTGTTTATAATGCAAGACCACAAGATCCACAAGTAGTAGGTGAAAGCTGGAGAGAAAACTGGTTGGATCGACTTGAAAACACGCCGCCATTAGTTGAAGAATGGATGAGACACCAACGGAGAGATGCTTATTGGAAGCATGGATCGATATGTGAAGATTATTCAGCTATTCAAATCCCTGTATTTGCGATTAGTGGTTGGCAAGATGCTTATACGAATACCGTTTTCCGTCTGCTCGAAAACTTGCCAAAAGAGAGTAAAGGATTAATTGGCCCATGGGCACATGAATATCCAGAAGTTGCGACACCAGATCCAGCTATTGGCTTTTTACAAGAGTGTTTGCGTTGGTGGGATCAGTGGTTAAAGGGAATTGATACTGGAATAATGGATGAACCAAAATTAACTTCGTGGATCCAAGATAGCGCATTACCACAAGTAACCTATACAGAACGCCCAGGTAAATGGGTAGGTGATACATCATGGCCATCTACAAATGTAAAAGATAAATCATTGTGGCTAAAAGATGGAAAGCTAATGAATGAAGCTAGGGAAGGCGAGAAAGTTCTGATACCAAGTGTGCAAGAACATGGTTTTTATACAGGTGTATTCTGTCCGTTCGGTCAACCTGGTGATTTGCCTGGCGATCAGCGTCTTGAAAACGGGAAATCAGTTGTTTATACTTCCGATCCACTTGAAGAAACAACCGAACTATTAGGACATCCTATATTTCATGCAGAGATTTCATCAGATCAAGAAAATGCACTGTTAAATGTTCGGCTCTGTGATAAAGCACCAACTGGAGAATCAACGTTAATTAGCTGGGGGATGTTAAATCTGACACATCTTTCGTCACATGAGCATCCAGAAAAACTGGTACCCGGCAAGAAGTATAAGGTTGAAATTAAATTGGATGCTCTAGGACAAAACTTACCTAAAGGACATCAACTTGAAGTAGCAATTTCACCAACCTCTTGGCCACAAGCTTGGCCGTCAGCAAAACCGGTTACGCTCACACTTTATAGTGGGAAAGAGACAAGGTTAACGATACCTGTACGAACACCGCAAGCTGAAGATGTTAACGCTGGAAACTTTGAAGCACCAGAAACAGCAGAAATAATGGAAAAAGAAGTACTTCGTGAAGAAAAGCGTACGCGTGAAGTAAGACATGATCTGATTAACGGTGTATGGAAATTAGAAGACTTTTCTGATGAAGGGGAACGAAGACTGCCACATAACGGTATAGAATATGGTAGTACAAATGCAAATACATTTACAATTGAAGAAAATAGGCCATTGTCTGCACATGTAAAATGTGATTGGGAATTGAAATTAGGTAGAGCCGAATGGCAAACGAAACTAGTTAGTAGTAGTGAAATGACTAGTGATGAAAAGACTTTCTATCTGACTAATACATTGACAGCTTATGAAAATGAAGAAGAGGTATTTCATAAACAATGGAAAACAGAAATTCCAAGGGATTTTGTTTAAAAGAATTTCCGAGGAAATAAAAAATAGTAAGCATCTAATCGATGCTTACTATTAAATCTTACTTTTCATCTTTTTTAGGAACATGATTGAAGATGTCGTGTGATTCAAATAAATCGACTAAACGTTCAATCCACTCAAAATATTCTTGGGACTTTTCGGATTCATCGATAAGTATTTGTGCTTGTTGTTTTGCTTCAGCATCTAGCGTTTGATCTTGAAGTGCTTTCTTTAAGTCTAGCTTATTCTTTTGTTCAGAATGTTTGTTGCGTTGCACAACTTTCTTCCAGTTAGATGTGAATAGAGAAATGAAATTCTGATAATAATCTGGATCGACCGTATAAAAGTCTTTGCGAGAACCTTTAATGAAAACTTTCTCAGCAAGATTCAGATCGACCATTTCTCTTAATACTTGACTCATTCTGGTTTTGCTCATACCAGTTTTGTCCGCTAGTGTACCCAAGTCAAGTGGCTCGCCTGCAAAATAAATGAAGGCATAAACACGACCAATCGTACCAGGGAAACCATAAGATTTCATATTTTCAGCTACTTGCTCTATCGTGCGATTATAAACTGTTTCTAAATAGTGATTATTTTCCATCAATACCAACTCTTCTAAATTTAGTTAGTAACAGATTAGCATAGTTGGAACAAAATAGGAAGTGTCTGATCGTGTCGGAAAACAGAGAAAAATGAAGTAAATGTATAAACGTAAATGTTGTACACATTATAAACTTAATATTTTATAAAGTTTGTGCAATTATAAGTTTATACGGGGTTTTATTCTTTTACAGATCAACTATATAATTGTATGAGTGAAAGCACGTGAAAAATTACTTTTTGAAAGATGAGGGGGAGAACTCTTGATTCAATTAAAACAGATAAACAAAGTTTATGATGATGGTTTTCAAGCATTAAAAAATATTGATCTTACATTTGAAGAAGGCAAAATTAATGTATTAATCGGTCCAAGTGGTTGTGGTAAAACAACAACAATGAAATTACTTAACAAGTTAACAGAACACACGGATGGCCAAATTTTGATTGATGATAAAGATATCAATGATATAAATCCGATACAGCTTCGCCGACAAATGGGATATGTAATTCAAAGCATTGGTTTATTTCCACACATGACGATCTACGATAATGTAGCAACAGTTCCAAAGCTACTAAAGTGGGATAAATCACGTACTAGAAAACGGGTAGAAGAGTTACTAAATATGGTGGATTTGGCACCAGAAACTTACATGAAACGTTATCCTTCCGAATTAAGTGGAGGACAGCAACAACGAATAGGTGTTATTCGAGCGCTTGCTGCAGAACCTTCTACAATTCTTATGGACGAGCCCTTTAGTGCATTAGATCCAATCAGTAGAGAACAACTACAGGATGAACTCGTTCGCCTTCAAAAAGAAATCAAAAAAACAATTGTATTTGTAACCCATGATATGGATGAAGCAATCAAGATTGCAGATCAAATCATTCTAATGAAGGGTGGCGAAATTGTACAAAAAGGATCCCCAGAGGAGATTCTAACTAACCCAGTTAATGACTTCGTTAAAGAATTCATTGGATCAGATAGACTTGGTAAAGCTAAAAAACTACCATCTGCAGCTGATCTTCTCGTAACAGAGACTATTACACTTTCTCCCGATTTAACTATGGAAAAAGCAATAGAAGAAATGGTTGCCAACAATGTTGCAGAACTGCCAGTTGTCGATGGTCAAGAGAATTATTTAGGTGTACTAAGTCTTTATAAGGCTTTAGCAAATAAAGAGGCACGCCTATCAGAAATAGTTGATAATTCAGTCATTACTATCTATGAAACAACTGATCTTAATTTAGCGATGGGTGACTTAAGCAAATCAAAATCTATTATTCCTGTTCTTTCGGAAGATAAGAAATTTGTTGGAATTATTGAAAACAGTACATTGTTCAAAACTCTTCATCAAATATATGAGAGTAAGAGTGGTGTGGCTTAAATGGAAATAATTTTAGATTACATTGATTTTTGGCAGAGAAAATATGATTCTATACTTGGTTATACCTATGAACATATTTTGATTTCCTTTACGGCTATTCTAATTGCTATTGTTATATCTGTTCCATTAGCCATTTATATGACAAAAATGAAAAATGAAAAGCTGAAAAACGTGATATTTAATATCGCTAATATTTTTCAAACAATACCTACGATTGCCTTATTAGCAATCATGATACCTATTTTAGGTATTGGATTTAAACCAGCTGTCGTAGCGCTTTTCTTATATGCGCTCCTACCTTTGTTACGGAATACATATGCTGGGGTCCAGTCGATAGATCCAGGTATTGTCGAGGCTGCTAAAGGAATGGGTTTTAATACGTTTCAACGTTTGTTTAAGGTAGAGTTACCTGTTGCAATACCTTATATTATGTCAGGTATTCGCGTTACAACAGTTTATGTAATCAGTTGGACAACTTTAGCTGCTGTAATTGGTGCTGGTGGTTTAGGTGGACTAGTACTTGCTGGTATTGGGTTTAATGATAAAGAAATGATTTTTACCGGAACGATACTAGCAATTGGTATCGCGCTATTACTAGATTTTGTTTTTGCAAAAATTGAAAAAGGCCTTTCTAAAGCCTAAAATAAATAAAAATGAAAAAGGGGACAATACATTATGAGAAAGATGTTATTTGCAAGTTTATTCGCAGTATTAATGTTAGCACTAGCAGGATGTGGAGATAGTGAATCAGCTGATGGCGGAACAACACTTGAATACGGTGCACAATCCTATACAGATCCGAAAATCATGAGCCAAATTGTTAAATTATTAGTAGAAAACCAAACAGATCACGAAGTAAATATTACAGAAGATATTCAAGCAAGCCCACAAATTATGGCTGCTTTAGATCGTGAAGAGTTTGACATCGCAACACTTTATTCTGGTGAAGTATACAATAACCACTTTGATGAAGATGAAGTAGAATATTCAACAGATCCACAACAAACGATTGAACAGGCACAAGAATTATTTGGTGCAGAGTATGACATGAAATGGTATGACTCAATTGGATTTAGTAACCAATACGGTATTGCAGTCCAAGGTGATTTTGCAGAAGAAAATAATATTACAACAATGACTGATCTTGGTGAATATGCTGACGAATTAATCGTAGGTACTGATAGTTCATGGATTGAAAGAGAAAATGACGGCTATACAGGCTATCAAGAAGCATATGGATATAGCTTTGAAGATGTAAGAGGTATGGAAGTTTCGCTTATGTATGAAGGTATTAATAATGATGAATTAGATGTTGTTACGGCTTATACAGTTGACCCACAAATTTTAGAGTATGATTTAAAATTATTAGAGGATGACGAAAACTTCTTCCCTCCATATGATGCATCACTAGTTGCAAGAAATGAAATTATTGAAGAATATCCAGAAGTTAGCGACATTCTTGATTCCATTGTTGGTTTAATTAGTACGGAAGAAATGACACAATTAATTCACGAAGTAGATATTAATCGACGCACTCCTGAAGAAGTTGCAGCAGAATTCTTAGAAGAAAAAGGTATGCTTGAATAAGTGTTGCACTATTTTGTAAAATAAAATCTTTAAAAAAGGTGATTTGACATGAACTTTATCACTGAACTTGGTCAATATATGCTAGAAAATTATGCAGAACTATTAGCGTTAACAGTAGAACATATATTAATGGTTGCCTACGGGATTGCTCTTGCACTCCTTGTAGGTATTCCCTTAGGTATTCTTGCTGCAAAATTTGAAAAAGTAGCACCATATATTCTTTCTTTAACAAACATTTTGCAATTAGTACCTAGTTTAGCTATGTTAGCAATCTTAATGATTTATTTTGGTTTAGGATTTGAAACAATGGTTATTGGATTGTTCTTCTATTCTTTATTACCAATTGTAAGAAATACGTATGTAGGCATACGAGAAGTAGAAGATGGCATCACAGAGGCTGGTATCGGCGTTGGTATGACATCGTTACAACTGTTAGCAAAAATTCAGATACCACTGTCGATTCCATTCTTAATGGCAGGGTTACGTGTTGCTTCTGTTATAGCAGTATCAGTTGCTTGTATTGGGCCGTATATCGGAGCAGGCGGTTTAGGAAAAGAAATAATCTCTGGTATTAGTCTTCAATCAGATGTGAAAATCTACGCTGGTGCTATTCCTGCAGTATTATTAGCAGTTATTGCGGATTTCATTTTAGGTAAAGTTGAGAATAAGACAAAAGAACGAACAACGTAAGATAGGAGTGACGATTCATTTGAAAAAACAAATTTTTTCGAAACTAGACGAATTGTATGACGAAATGGTTGATATACGTCGACACTTACACATGAATCCAGAGTTGTCTTTTCAAGAACATGAAACAGCTAAATTTATTGCGGACTATCAGAAAAAATTAGGATTAGATGTACAGACTAATGTTGGTGGTTTAGGTGTTATTGCGACATTAAAAGGCGCTAAACCTGGTAAAACCGTAGCAATTCGTGCGGATTTTGATGCTTTACCAATAGAAGAAGAAAATGATGTACCATATAAATCTCAAAATCCTGGTGTGATGCATGCTTGTGGCCATGATGCCCATACGGCGATTGCGCTTGGAATGGCTAAAGCTTTAGTCAGTGTAAAAGATGAGCTAGAAGGTACCGTTGTCTTTATTCATCAACATGCGGAAGAAGAAGATCCAGGTGGGGCGAAATCGATGATCGAAGCCGGTGCATTAGAAGGTGTCGATGCTATTTTTGCCACACATATGGAAAACTATATTCCGGTTAATCATATTTCTCATAGTGATGACTATATTTTTGGATCATCTGATGACTTTGTGATCGAAATAAAGGGTGTTGGTGGACATGCAGCATTTCCACATGATACAACCGATGTAATTGCGATTGGAAGTCAACTTGTTAGTAACTTACAACAAGTAGTGAGCCGGAAAGTAGATCCATTAAAGGCGGCTGTCTTGACGATTGGTTCGTTCCAAGCTGGCAGTAAAGCTAATGTTATTTCTGGTACTGGCATAATGGAAGGGACAGTAAGGACATTTGATAAAACTGTTCGTCAAGAAATGCATGACTGGATCCAGCAGATTACCGAACATACATGCAAAGCATTTGGTGCAGATTATCATATTGATTATCAATTTGGTTACCCAGCCACTAAAAACGATAAAACGATGAATCAATTGCTTGTTAATGCAGCAAAAGATGTATTACCAGCAGAAAATATTAAAGCAGAACCACCAACAATGGGTGCTGAGGATTTCTCTTACTTTCTTGAAAAAAAACAAGGAACCTATTTCTTCACAGGATCCGCGAATGAGGAGAAAGGATTTATTTATCCTTACCATCATCCAAAATTTGATATCGATGAAAAAGCACTTGAAAATGGTGCGAAAGTATTAACAGCAGCGATTTTTGATTTTTGGAAAACATACAATTGATTAGTGAAAAACACTTATGTATATTATGCATAAGTGCTTTTTTTATGAAATGCGTGCTGGTGATTTAATCAGTGAGAATGATAAATTTAACATTGTCCTTTTTGTTTAAGCGTGATATAGTATTATAGCGATGAGCTATTTTGTGTAAGTCGAAGGATTTGCTCTAGGGCTAAACGTTGAATGTGGTCAACGGTTCTTCGCCTCAAAACGTACATGACACGTGATTTTAATTGCGTGTATAAAAAAAGTCGGTACCAGCAATGGTACCGACTTTTTTGTATATAAATTTTATTATTCACCACAAAATATTGTGTAAGCGCCGATTGATCAGGTTCGTGTTAATCGCATATGTTGGAGCATCTCTCCCATATTGCCATGCCCAAATGTTAGCAGTGCAATTTGGTGTTGATGGTTCGAACTTCGGTGCTTTTCTCTGTTTTGAAATACCTGTATCAGGTTCCGCGCTCCAAAGTACAGCTTGGACTGCTATTTGATCGTTTTCTGATACTGCTTGGCAGTATGCAGAACTGAAATCACCCTGATTCGGATCATTATAAAATCCTGGTTTATACCCAGTTGGATACATTGCTTCTACATAACCAACGACCCAATCCTTATCTACCTCTAATAGGTTCTCAATATTTGCAAAAATAATCGTGCCTTCTGGAATACCAAGTCGTCTAGCATGGAAAACGGCATTTTGCGCCATCGTTCGTCCTTCTCTACTACCTATAGCAGTTGCGAATTTACTGTAAATTGGTAAAATTTTTGTCCCACTATTATGTAAAAGTTCTACCTCTGTTTGGGTTAACCCTTCAGTAACACCTTCCACCGATGTTATATATCTTCCCCAGTATTCCGGTTTTCCATATTTTTTTAAAACAGAGTTATATAAATCTTTTGTTACATTAGTTGTTGAATCTACTCCCCACAAATAGCTCAATTACAAAACCCTCTCCATACAAAGTGTCGTTTGTACATGTATATGTCCACAGAATCCTTCTATGAATAGATACTAGATTTTCTTAAGTTTCTGTTGACCTAGATGGGAAATAGTAATTCGACGGAAGGAGCGGATAATTCAGCGGAAGAAGCAGATAATTCGGCGAAGCGAGCGGTAATCCGACGGAAGGAGTGGATAATTCGGCGGAGCGAGCAAATAAGGTAATCAAAAAAAGGAGGACACGCAACTAGTTTGTTGTGTTGCATAGATTAGAGAATGGGCTAAAGGAAGGTGGTTATAATCGTGCATCACGAATATAAAGTACAGGTAGGCAATTATCAAATGAACACACGTTTTTACAATGAAAATAACTGTAGTGAGGTTGTCGTATTAATTCATGGGATTCCGACTAACTCTCATCTATAGGATCTTGTTATTCCTTACTTACAGGAAAGGTATGCGGTTCTTGCAGTTGATCTAATCGGCTATGTGGAATCAGATCGTGGACCGGCAAATGATTTGACATTACCAAAACAGGCTACGTATATTATTGAGGCTTTAGACCAGTATAATATACCCGCGGCACATGTTATCGGACATGATCTTGGTGGAGGCATTGCACAGATTCTAGCGGTTACACAACCAGAAAGAGTAAAAAGTCTCGTCGTAATTGATGGCGTTTGTTTTGCGAATTGGCCACTTCCAAAAGTTGTGTCGATTCGTTACCCTGTCGCTGAAGAATTTGTGCCGTCCCCTTTATTTATTGAAAGAATGTTACTTGAAGGACTCTATTATCCTTCGATGCTAACACCTGAGTTACTGCGCGCTTTTACGGAACCATTCGCAACACCAACAGGACCTGAAGAGCTTCAGCAAGCATCCTTTGCACTTAATCATCATCAAACAGAAGACCTCGTACCATACTTGCCAAACTTAACATGTCCGGCAACGTTTTTATGGGGGCAGCATGATCGCTATCTTGTTCCTTATTGGGGCTACCTTTTACATCAAACAGTACCACACTCAACTTTTAAACTAATTCCAAATGCTAATCATTATTCGATGATTGATCAACCAAGTATTGTTGCGGAGGAATTTTTAGCACATTTATCCCGATCTTAACAAAACGAGTCAACTACACGTCTTAGTAGTTGACTCATTGATTATTTAGAAAAAAATGCTAATGATTAAAGACAATCAAGCATCCGAATGGTAAAATAATGACACTAAGTAAGTTGATCACAGATAGAGATGGAGATGTAGAGATGAAAAAGGGAAAACAATTCATTATTATATCCAGCATTTTAGCGGTAGTTTCTACGGTAATTAAAATATATCATGATACTAATTTCTTTAAAGTACAACCTGTTCATATCCAAACTAAAAAAATACCCAAAGGATCTTCCTTTTCGATTTTACAGTTAAGCGATATACATAATAAAGTTTTTATAAATAATAATGAAATGTTCATTAATAAAGTTAGCAAAATTAATGCAGATGTAATTGTACTGACGGGCGATCTAATTGATAGGAAGACAAAAGAGTTAGTCCATGTATTTCATTTAGTCGAAAAGTTAATTGCAATCAATCCACGTGTTTATTTTGTATCTGGAAATCATGAATGGGATAATCCGAAACGAGAAGAACTATTTAATGGATTACGTAATCGAGGTGTGATCTTACTTGATAATAAAAGTCGCACGATCACCCTTGCAAATACAAGGCTCACGTTGATTGGTGTGGCGGATTTCACTACACAGCATGCGGATCTAGATCTGGCAATGCAGAGTCGTGAACAAGCGGATTACACTTTGTTATTATCACATGCGCCAGATATATCATGGATGCTAGCAGATACACCAATAGATGTAACACTTAGTGGCCATACACATGGTGGACAAATACGCTTTCCTTTCATTGGCGGTATCGTTGCGCCTGGACAGGGTTATTTTCCTAAATTGGATAAAGGGCTTTATCCTATGAAAAATGGAAAATATGTCTATGTTGATAGTGGAGTTGGGACAACATGGTTTCCAATCCGATTTCTTAATCAAAGCCAAATGAGCTTGATAAAGATAACGGGTGAATAACTTAGCTTTTCACAAGTTAATCGAAAGCCATGTTACATGTGGTGGATTTTTAGTTTTGGCCAAATAGATTGCCAATTCTTCTGTTTTATTCTCTCTTCATAAAGTAGCGCACGTTTTTCTGATGCTTTAAAATAAGTAGTTGGTCTTACTTCTAACTGAAGAACATCCTCAATGCCACATGGGGCAGTTAGAATGACATATCCCTGCGCATCTAATTTAACTCCAAGTGCAGTGGCTGTTTCTGGGAATTTTGAGATTGCATCTTCAGATGATTTATAGGGTGTTATGTCATTTGGAAGGTGCATTCTTGCTTCATTCTTAACGGACCAAGGTACATTAGGCAGCAGTTTTTTTAACGCAGCTTCTAAGTTCTTTTCTGTAACTTCATTTGTATTTTCTTTATCAAAATAAATCACGTCGATATCAGTCGGATTGGTCTTAACTGTAAATTCGTGAAGGGTATCCCAAATTTTCGCCCGTATAAAGCCAGCACAGATCCACCAATCAGGCAAATTCAATGTCTTTGCTGTCTGTAAAATAGTCATCATTTCACTGTCATCCTGAATACATTTGATAATATCATTTTTGTTTTTCAATATAGCCACATCTTTTCATGATTTATATATAACTAACGAAAATTGACGTTTTCAAAATGTTCTACCACTGGAAATGGATCATAGAAATGGTGTAATTGTTTTTTCCATTCTTGATAGCCGTTTGATTGTCTAAATCCGATTGTATGATCGTCAAGTGTCTCCCATTTAACTAACAATAAATATTTTCCTTTCACCTCTAAACAAGCCTGTAATTCGTGCGATATGTATCCTTTCATTGAAGAAATGATGGATGAAGCAGTACGAAATGCTTCTTCATATTCAAATTCTTTTCCTTGCTTAACCTGAAGGGCAACAGCCTCTAATATCATAAAATCTCTCCTTATTATATTTTTTTATTTTTTTTTGAAATAATTAAACGTACAAGCGCATTTAGAAAACCTATCAAGCAAATAAACAATACTGTATAATCTAGAAGATCAACATTATTCTTAGTATTCATGAAAATCAATTGCATTGTGAAAATAATAACAAGGACAAAACAACCAACTATGTGTATGATGTTTTCAATTTTTTGTTTTATAGTATTCCCCTCCATTTAAATCAAATAAAAGTAATAACTAATTATAACTCTCCTTCCCTTTATTTGGGATTATAACAGAAATCTAGTAGACTATTAATTATAAAATTGTTTTAAGGAACTAAATATGAAGGGATTTCATTGAATTTGGAGGATGCAAAAAAAGAGGCCTCCTTGGCGCGATAGAGAGTTTCATCGATGACCTCGAAATTAGGTAACAAAAGGAGATTTTTAACGCTTTTGTTCTAATCGTTGTATTTTTTTTGAAAATATTCTAGTGCTTCTTTTAGTTTATCATTCTCTTTTTTTAATTCTAAATTTTTTTCTTTATAGACTCTCAACATAAAACTGATGCCAATGAACATTACTAAAGCTGCAATTCCCCATGGATCAAATGATACGGAGTACAAACTTGATCACCTACCTTAATATCAGGGTGTATAACGTTAAACATTATTTCAAAAGATCTCCAATTAATTATAGCAGATTAAGCGAAAGAAGTAGTTAATCTTATTTGATAAAAAGTAATAAATTTCCTTTTATTTGAGACATCACTGTGATTAAATGATAGAATGACAGGTAATAAAAGCGCGTTCACCTACTGAGAGGAGAGTCCATCTTGAAAAAACTAGTAATTATCTTTTTATTAATCAGTTTTATAACAGCATGTTCGAATGACACAGAACAGACAGTTGAATCAGATCGGGACTGGTCACAGATCGGTTTAGAAGACTGGGAGGAAAAGGAGATTCGTCTAACTAAAGATGAATTCAAGCAATATTTAGAATGGTTTGAAGCGAAAGAAAGTGCTGGTGTTTTAACGCTTGAACTACTAGATAATGAGACAATCGAAGCAAGCTATATTGTTTTACAAGAAATTGGTTCAGAAGAGGAGATTAGTGAAGGTGAAGCAGATTTCTTGGATCAAAATCTTCGTCAAGCATATAAGGCTTCTACCTATTACCGAAATCAAACTGAACCAACGATTCGTTTTGTTGATTCTGAAGGAGAAGAAATTATTACTTTTGAAAAATCAGTTGAACAACGGAAGGTGGAAAGTGAAGAAGAACTGGAAGCAAATCGAACGGATTTAGGGACATTTGCGATGCGTGAAGAGGTGGAGATTGGTGGGGCTAATATCACTTTCACTGGTGGGACTACCGTTACCAGAAGGTTAGAGGATGAAATCTATTCCCCAAAATATGTCGTGCGAATGGAACTTTCGTTTGAGAATGTTTCAACTTTAAGTAAATATGCTTCTGCAAGAGCGTTTATCGTTGAGGATTTTTCTAGACAAGAACTAGATATATATGGATTGGATGATCTTGTACATGAAAGAAAAGTTGAGCCAGGTAATACAATAAATGGACCACTATATTTCACTGCATCTGGAAAAGGTCCATATCGGATAACTTATCAAACGGATAACTATAGTGCAACGTGGTTAATTGAAGATGCAGAAGTTGGGATACCACAATATGAATAAGTAAAATGGTGTAGCTACTCTGCTTTTTAGCGGTAGCTATTTTTTGTTTTACATTAGAGACAATAAGGTGATGACATGGTAAAATATTGCTAATTAAGATGGAGGTAGTTCGATGAAAAAGAAACGGATTTTTATTTATATTAGTCTAGTATTTGTTTTACTTATAGTATTTAAAGTCTACTATGATACGAACTTTTTTAAAGTAAATCAGGTTGAATTTGAGTCGAACAAGATTCTGGATCGTTCATCCTTTACTATTCTGCAGATAAGTGACCTACATAATAAAGTTTTTGGTGATGAAAATGAAAAATTATTAGATAAGATAATGGATTTAAATGCGGATATTATTGTGATTACTGGTGATCTTATTGATCGGAAAACAAGTGATTTTACGGATGTATTTGCTCTAGTCGACGAACTTATGGCAGTAAATGAGAATACTTATTTTATATCAGGAAATCATGAGTGGGATAACCCAGAAACAGAAGCTTTTTTTGCAGGACTAGAAGAACGAAATGTCAACATGCTAGACAATACGCATACGACAATTACCATAGAAAATGCAACAATCAACCTTGTTGGCGTTGGAGATAGCTCAACAGAACATGACAACCTTGGAAAAGCCTTAGAAGGCCTAGACGAAGTCAACTACACAGTGTTGCTGTCACATACACCTGATACATCAAATCGTTTCATAGAAAGCCCGGCAGACTTGGCATTGAGTGGACACACGCATGGTGGGCAGGTGCGATTACCGTTCATTGGTGGTGTTATTGCACCAGATCAAGGCTTCTTTCCAGCATTTGATAAAGGAATATTTAAACGTGGAAATGACAAGTATCTTTATATTGATAGTGGATTAGGAACAAGCATCCTGGCGATCCGTTTTTTAAATCAGAGTCAAATGAGTCTAATTACAGTGAAATAGCTCTAAACGATTAATGTAGAAGACAGTCAAATCTGATTGTCTTCCTGATTAATTAATTTAAATATATAGACACTTCTTTTTACTTTTTATGTTAAGATAGTTTATGTGAATAAGTGAACTTGATTTACAGAATGGGAGATAGGAGATGAATAGAGATGAAAAAAAGTGTTTTTGGAGTAATTGGGATTTCTATAATAGCAGTTATGGCATATTTCATTATAGTAAGTTCTGACGGAGATGATTCTAAGGGAAATAAAACACTAAATATAAGAGAATTAGTGAACGATTACAGTATCGGTGCCAAAACAGCCGAAGCTGCCTCAATTACGTCAGAACAACTTGTCGTAACGAACAGCGATGGAGAATCAACATATGCCTTACCAGAAGATGATTTCTTTGTTTCTATTGCTCCTTATATTGAAGAAACACATCCTTGTGCTATACACAGTTTAACAGGCTGTCGTGGCGAATTGGCTAACCAAAATTTTGATGTACACATTGAAGATACAGAGGGTAATATTTATCTAGATGAAGTCATGACGTCCCAGGCAAATGGTTTTATTGATTTATGGCTTCCTCGTGATAAAACGTATCACGTTACAATTGAACAAGATGGTAAGAAGGTAGAGTCTGAAATAGCTACATTTGTAAGTGATGATACTTGTATCACAACGATGCAATTGATGGACAAGTAGAATGCTTAAGGTTTCTTCAGTTAATGGAGAAGCTTTTTTTGTTCGAATTAGTAAGTGATTTAATAAGAGCCTCTGTAGTTTGTTAGAATAGTCAAATTGTAGTTGAATAACGGCTCATATAAGAGGGATTCGAGTAAATATGAGCCAGAACGGAAATATATACGCCCTTCCGCTAGATATATAAGTCGTTACGAATTTATATGCACCCTTCCAGAAGATATATGAGCTGTTAGCAAAATATATAAATCATTAATAAATGATTCAAAAAAGTTTGACCTAAATTATGGTATGTGATAAATTATAACTAACTTGTAATGCAAAGTAGTTGCGATCACCTCTTTTTTTGCGTAACTATATTGTTTAACAAGTTAGTTGATGAATTATTTAAGAGGTGGAATGTTAATGTCTTCAAGCCAAATGTTAAAGGGGATTTTAGAAGGATGCCTTTTATCAATTATAGCAAAGGATGAAACTTACGGATATGAAATGATTGAAAAGCTAGATGCCTATGGCTTTGCAATGGTCAGTGAAGGAAGTATATATCCATTATTGCTTCGTATGAAAAAAGAGGGGCTTGTGATAACCAATCAAAAGGAACTTCCATCTGGAGGACCAAAACGAAAATATTATTCTTTAACATCGAAGGGAATGGAAGAATTAGAAATGTTTAAGGAGCGGTGGTCTGTTATCTCAAGTAGTGTACATCAATTATTGGGAGAGGAAGGATAGTTGTATGGACGTATCAAAATCAAGCAGAGATTTCTTAGATGATCTAAGGCTATATTTATTTTCAAGTGGAAAAAAAGAAAATGAAATTGATGAGATTGTTGGTGAATTAGAAGACCATTTACATGAAGCAGAAACAAATGGGAAGAATGTTGAAGATATTATCGGGAAGACACCAAGCGCTTATATGAAACAAATAGCAAAAGAAATGCCGTTTGATCTTAAAGGCTGGTTGAAGTATCTTCCAATTTTAGTTGTAGCTATATATGCTTATGATATATTAGGATATGCTTTTGAAGGCGATGTAGAATATTCTTTATTGAGATTAGTCGGAAATTTTCTGGTAATGGTATTATTTATAGTACTGATAGCAATTACATTTAAATACGTAGCTAGTACAAAATCTAAAATAAAAGAATATGGCGCATTTGCGTTTCTTGGCTTTTTCCCGCTTAGTTTATTTATTGGTTTAATCTATTTAGATAGATTTATTGAAACACCAGCTATTCAATTTGGTATTACTGCTAAAATTGTTATGATAGCAGTTTCTGTATTGGTGCTTGTTGGAGTTTCAATATGGAGTAAAACATGGATTTCTATTATTATTCCAATCATTATGTATTTACCAGATTATTTGTTAAGTAAAAGTAGCCTGTCTGATGATGCACAGCTATTATGGGGCGCGTGGTCAATACCGATCTTCTTTGGTATCTACTTGCTGATTACAATTAAAATAGAAAAAAGGAAAGCGAAAATTTAATGCTACATTCATGTACTGCATCTTTTATAAATAGAGATGTAGTATTTTTAATTAAATTGTAAACTTTTTTACTGGTGAATACGTCTTATAGATATAGAGGGAGGGAAAATGGGAGACAAGGGTAAAAATGATGAACTGAATATAGAACTTAATATTGTTTTTCGTTATTTAGTGAAAAAAGATAAGTGGTACCCCCGAGGAATTAATAAGGTTTCAAGATTTAGAAATAATTAGAGCCTCTATTATTGGCGTAACGTTAGATAAATATTAATCAGTTAATGTGTCAGGTACGCAATAGAATTGGTGATTAACAACGGTCATAAGTTCGTGATCAAGTATATATGTGCCGTTGAATGCAATTTAAAAATTTATTTAATTAGTAAATTCATGTTAAAATATTTATGTAAATTGTAAAATAATGTGTTTAAACTATCTTAGACTTTCACTTGAATGAAGGGGGTAAATTAATGAAGAAACGTGTAACTTATTTATTAATCTTCATTGTAGGGTTATTTCTTTTTACATTTTCAATTAATATGCCTTCATTAGGCTATAAAAATATTGTTTATGTTGAAGAGACATCTGATTATCAAGTTACTGATTATAGTTGGTATGGAAAACCAACAAATAGTGGAATCTTTATAGGGAATTCCGAGGAAATGTTAGAAATATTACAAAAACAAATAAAAATTCAAAACTTGCAAGCTTCAATAATATTATTCACTTTAATCTCTATCGTTTCATGGTTCATTCGGGAAAAACAATTTTTTATATACAGCAACATTTTTATAACGATTGTAATTATTTTAGTTGACATAGCAATTGTAAATGATTTGATTCAATAAATGGTATTATATATCTTATTTCATTCTATATTAATGAAGAATGTGTATAATAGTAGTATTCTGAAAGTGGTGTTTTAATTGGCGATCGAAGGTCTTAATCATTTTTTATTTTCTGTTTCCGACTTAGATAAATCTATCCATTTTTACGAAAAAGTATTTGATGCTAAATTATTAGTGAGGGGTAGAAGTACAGCTTATTTTGAAGTGGCTGGTATTTGGCTTGCTCTCAATGTTGAAAAGGATATTCCGCGTAATGAAATACATGACTCCTATACACATATTGCTTTCTCAATTAAAGAAGAGGAATTTGATCTTATATATGAAAAATTAAAAGCATGTAATGTAACTATTTTACCTGGACGGCCAAGGGATAAGAGAGATAAAAAATCAATTTATTTTACTGATCCAGATGGTCATAAATTCGAGTTTCATACTGGAACGCTTCAAGACAGGCTAGCGTATTATAAACAAGAAAAGGATCATATGACGTTTTTTGATTGATATTTTCACCATTATTAGAATGAGATAAGGATATTCTCGGGAGGTAGAAATGAAGCTATTAAAAGTGTGTATCTTACTTATTGCTTTTGTTGGTATCGGTATTTATACAGCTAGTCATTTGATTAAAGAAGATCGTGAGACCACAAATTATGCCTATACTTTTGTAGGTGAAAGTGAAAATTGGCGAGCTGCATACACGGTTAATGGTAAAGAAGTCTGGGATAAAGAGAACGGGGTAGTAACTTACGCACATGATGATAGTGATCAATTCGTTTTAAGTTTTATTGGGGATAAAAGTATATATGCATCAATCAAGCAGCTGAATTATTCATATGAAACTTCCAATGGTGGTGGAGGGGGAACTACGTATAGTAATGAATTAGGCAGTCCGAAAAAGGCAGCAACTAATAGAGGCAGTTCGAGGGGTGGAGCAAAAATTCAAGAAGATGAAGTGATACAAGTAACCGTTAAATGGGACGATTTTGAAGAGTCATTTGATTTGTATAATGAGTAAAAAAACACTTTGATTTTTTGACGAAAGACTTGTTAAAACTGGCATCTATAATTAGCTGATCTTTAGGGATACTATGTTCATAAAGATTAGAGGAGATGAAGGCACGTGTCCAGAAGAAATAAGATACTTGTCCCAGAAGCAAGAATAGGTTTAGATGAATTAAAAGCAAAACTATCTAATGTAAATAAGGAACAAGAAGCAAAATATGAAATCGCTAAAGAACAGGGAATTGAATTAACGAGAGGTTACAATGGTGAAATGAAAGCAAAGGATGCTGGCAAAGTTGGCGGCTCCATCGGTGGGAATATGGTTAAGGAAATGGTCAAAATGGCGAAGGAAAATATGAAATAGATGAAAGTAAGAGACTAAGCACTGAGTCATTCAGCGCTTAGTCTCTTATCATATACATGTTATACTAATTTTAAATCGATTAAATGAAAAAGGGGTATCACTATGCTTTCTATTGAGCCATCAGAAAATAGCGAAAGAGATAATTATAAGTTTTTGATTGGGAGTGTCATTCCACGTCCAATTGCCTTTGTAACAACGAAGGCAAAGGATGGTACATTAAATGGTGCGCCATTTAGTTACTTTAACGCGGTAACAGCTAATCCACCATTAGTTTCAATATCCTTACAACGAGGGGCAAAAGGCGTGCGGAAGGATACAGCACGAAATATTAGTGAGTTAGGTGAGTTTGTTGTACATATTGTTGATCAGGAAAATGTTGACCAAATCAATCAAACGGCAGCAAGTCTACCGCCTAATCAAAGTGAAATTGAATTAGCAAATTTAACTGAGATAGAAAGTACGAAGATTTCAGTGCCAGGTGTGAAGGAAGCAAAAATTCGTATGGAATGTGTGCTTGAACAGGTAATTGAATTGGGCGATAAAGAATCCACATGTGATTTAGTGATTGGAAGAGTAGTCCAATTTCACATAGATGAAGCGATTTATCAAGATGGTAGAATTGATCCACACGGTTTAGGTGCTGTTAGTCGTTTAGCAGGAAATGATTATGCGAAAATCGGAGAGATCTTTACTATCGAGAGACCTAAATAAGCTTTTGTTTAGGGTATGAAGTTAATATGTAGCATGAAATTCACCAGATTAGGCGTACCTAATCTGGTACGTTTTGTTATGGGAGTTTGAACTAAAAGTTGTTGTGAGGGAAAACGTGGGTTTTCATTTTGGCAATATCGCGCTCGTTGTTGACAGCTTTTCCCCAGATTAAGGTGTGATCCGCTTCCATCGTTGAAAACATTTTTAAAACTTCTACGTGTCTATCTTCGTTCTCTGCTTTCATAGAAGTTTGTTCATCTTTGATATGAGCAATATCTGCTTTCATAAGAGTTTGTTCTTCTTTGATAGCAGTAATATCAGCTTTCATAGAAGTTTGTTCATCTTTGATATGAGCAATATCTGCTTTCATAGAAGCTTGTTCTTCTTTGATATCAGCAATATCCGCTTTCATAAGAATTTGTTCTTCTTTGATAGCAGTAATATCAGCTTTCATTTCCTTTTGTTCTTTACTCATCGCTCCAACCATGGTAATTAGCTGGCCAAGCATGTTCTCCATGCGATCAAATCGTTCTTCCATTTCTTATTCACCTCCTCATTTCCTTTCAATTATATATCATTTCTCTACAATAATCGATTAAAAAAGTATAACTTAATATAATTTTTATAGCACTCTTTTTGGTGGAAAATGCTTATCTAAGTAAAGTCAAAGCTCTATTCTAAGCATCGTATTTGAGAGATAATCCGGCGGAAGCAGGCGGTAATCCGACGGAAGCAGGTGGTAATCCGGCGGAAGCAGGTGATAATCCGACGGAAGCATGCTAATAAGGAAGCTAAAAAACGGGAAAGAACTAACAAACTAGTTCTTTCCCGTTTACGATTTAATAAACTTTATCTCCGTTGAAGATTGAGTTTTTCACAACGACATAGTCGACATTGCGAATTGCTTCTAATTTTCGCCCACCTGAGTAGGAGATGGAGGATTGGAGGTCTTGCTCCATTTCATTTAATGTATCTTGAAGCGGTCCTTTGTATTCAACGTGCATTTTTTTACCTTCAACATTTTTCTTCTCGCCTTTTTGAAATTCAGAAGCGGAGCCAAAGTATTCTTTAAAAAGTTTCCCGTCTTGTTCAACAATTTCTCCTGGTGATTCTTCGTGTCCAGCAAATAAAGAGCCAATCATGACCATAGATGCGCCGAATCGAACGGATTTTGCAATGTCACCGTGGGTTCTGATTCCACCATCTGCAATAATTGGTTTGCTTGCAGCTTTCGAACACCAACGTAGTGCAGCTAACTGCCAACCACCAGTACCAAAGCCTGTTTTAATCTTAGTAATACATACTTTTCCTGGTCCGATGCCAACTTTTGTTGCATCAGCACCTGCGTGTTCTAATTCTCTTACCGCTTCGGGAGTTCCGACATTGCCTGCAATGAGAAACGTTGTTGGCAAGTGCTTTTTAATGTGCTGAATCATTTCAATTACAGCATTCGAATGACCGTGTGCAATATCAATTGTAATAAATTCAGGGATCAGTTTTGCTTGCGCTAATTGCTCGACAAAGTGATATTCTTCTTCTTTTACGCCGACACTAATCGAAGCGATTAATTTGCGTGTTTGCATATCCTTAATAAAAGCCGTGCGTTTGTCTGTTTCAAAACGATGCATAATATAGAAATAACCATTTTCGGCTAAATATAAAGCAATTTTTTCATCAATAATTGTCTGCATGTTTGCAGGAACTACTGGTAATTTAAAGCGATAGCCACCTAATGTAACAGATGTATCACATTCAGATCTACTATTCACGACACATTTTGCTGGAACTAATTGAATATCTTCGTAATCAAATACATTTTCCATTTTAAACACCTCTAAATACGAATATTAAATATAAGGTTAACAATAATCGTTCGCCCATTTGGTAATATACCTTATTTTTAACGTCATGTCAAAAGGAATTATTTAAAAATTAAATGATTTGATCACGAATCACTATTTAAGCTGTCAAACGTTATTGTTTTTGTATCTTCCAAATTCCCGTAGCGTATTCTTGAATGGTTCGGTCGCTTGAGAATTTGCCAGAATGCGCGATGTTGATCAGTGTTTTTGAAAACCATTTACTTGGATCGCGATAGTTGCGGTCAACGAGTTGTTGCGTTTCTACATAGCTATCGAAATCTTTTAAGATGAAATATGGATCATTGGTGGAAAGGAGGTGGTAATAAATATCGGTAAATTCGACGTTCCGCCCGAATGCTCCACTTCTCAGTTGATCCATGATTTGCGTTATACGTTCATCATTTTGATAGATTTCATTTGGATTGTAAGAACCATCTCGATAATAGCTAAAAACTTCCTCAGCCTGTAAGCCGAAAATGAATATATTAGAATCGCCAACTTGGTTCTTAATCTCAATATTTGCACCGTCTAATGTTCCGATAGTTAGGGCACCATTCATCATCATCTTCATGTTTCCAGTTCCAGATGCTTCTTTCCCGGCTGTTGAAATTTGTTCACTCACGTCTGCTGCAGGAATGATCTTTTCGGCTAAACTGGTGTTGTAATTTTCCAGAAAAACTACTTTAAGTCTATCTTTCACTTGAGGATCATGGTTAACAACAGATGCAACGGTGTTGATTAGTTTAATTACTTCTTTTGCGAAATAATAACTTGGTGCTGCTTTTGCACCAAAAATAAATGTTCGTGGTGTGATATCTAAGGCAGGGTTTTCTTTTATTTCATTATACAAATACATGACGTGAAAAATACTGAGTAATTGACGTTTGTATTCATGTAGTCGTTTGATTTGGACGTCAAAAATAGATTGATCATCTACTAAAATGCCGGTTGTTTGGTGGATATATGTTGCTAAGTCTTGTTTATTCTTTTTCTTCACGTTTTCCAGTTTCGCTAGTAATGGTTGGTCTTTTGCATAACGAAGTAGGTGGGTCAATTCACGTGGCCTGCGTTCCCAACGCCTTCCAATTGTTTCTGAAATGAGATCTGATAAACGTGGATTTGCCATTAGTAGCCAGCGTCGATGCGTAATGCCGTTTGTTTTATTATTAAAGCGTTCCGGAAAAAGACTATAAAAGTTTTTCATTTCTTGTGTTTTTAAAATATCTGTATGCAATTTGGCAACACCATTCACACTAAAGCTGCCGATAATGGCAAGGTGTGCCATATGGATTTGATCATTTGCGATAATTGCCATACCGGGTATCTCGTCGCGTAATGCAGGGTGATCGAACCATATTCCTTGGCAAAAGCGTTCATTAATTTCAACAATAATCATATAGAGGCGAGGTAGTAAATTTTGCATCATTGTGGTGGGCCATTTCTCCAATGCTTCGTGCATAATCGTGTGGTTCGTGTAGGCAAAAACAGCTGTTGTAATATGCCAAGCTTTATCCCAACTTAATCCTTCTTCATCCATTAGTATCCGCATTAGTTCGGGTATTGCCAGACTTGGGTGGGTATCATTTATTTGTATCACCACTTTTTGAGGGAGGTGGGTCAGTGGTAGTCGGTTGTTTGTTTTATAGTCCGTTATGATTTTTTTAAGACTTGAGGCGACAAGAAAATATTGTTGTTTAATTCGTAATCTTTTGCCACTGTCGTTCGAATCATCGGGATATAACATACCAGATATTTGCTCGATTGCGTGATTATGTTCTAATTCCTTATAATAGGAAGGTTGATCCTTATCCGTAATTGACTGATTTGCTGTGAGTATTGGTTCCGCGTTCCATAAGCGTAATGTATTGACGACCTTATTTTCATAACCAACTATTGGCACATCATAAGGAACAGCTAATACTTTATCGGTATTATCATATTTAAATTCAAGAGTTCCGTCGCTTTGTTCCAACATATGAACGGTTCCGCCAAACTGTATTTCAAACGCTTCTTCGGCTTTTCTCATTTCCCATGGATACGGATCTTTTAGCCAATAGTCTGGCAGTTCTGTTTGGTAGCCGTTAATAAAACGCTGCTCAAACATCCCATAGCGATAGCGAATGCCAAAGCCGTGACCTGGATAGTGTAGGGTTGCCATCGAATCCAAAAAGCATGCAGCTAATCGTCCGAGTCCACCATTTCCTAAACCAGGATCTTGTTCTTCCTTGTAAATAGTTTCAGGAGTAAAATCAAGAGCGATTAAAGCATTATCACATATAGTTAACATACCTGTATTTAATAAATTACTTTTAAGTAAGCGTCCAATTAAAAATTCCATTGATAAATAATAAACTTGTTTTGGTTTCCTATGTGAATAGACTGCTTCCGTATGATGCCAATCTTTTGTTATTTCGTCGTTAACAATTGCACATATTACTGCATATATCTCATCCGGTGATGCTTCTTTGACTTTTTTCTTGTAAAGCTTTTTCAACTTATTTTTGATTAGCACAATAAATTGATCGACGGTAGGTTTTGGCAATGGCTAAACGCCTCCTTTTTTAAAAACGAAATTGTTACGTATCCTCAACTAACGTTTGATATAGATCAGCATATGCATGACTGGAATCTGTCCAGCCAAATTGACTTTTGTTACTGTTTTTTAGTAAGGAAGCCCATTGATCTGGATCATGATAGATCTCTAAGGAATAGCGCAAGACGTCTAACAATTCGTGTGCATTATAATTGGAGAAACTAAATCCGTTTCCAGCTCTTGTTATTTCATTATAAGCCGTTACGGTATCTTTTAAGCCTCCCGTTTCTCTTACAATGGGAATGGATTTATATTGCAAGGCGATCAGTTGGGACAATCCACATGGTTCGAACAAGGAAGGCATGACAAAGAAATCACTTGCAGCGTAGAGTTGTCGTGCTAATCCTTCATCAAAGCTTAGATAGGACACTAATTTATCTTTATTTCTTTCTGCAGCATGGTAGAAATAGTTTTCGAATGAATAATCGCCAGTGCCTAATAAGACAAATTGCACATTTTCTTGTAAAAATGTATCAATGATCGCCTCGACTAAATGAAGTCCCTTTTGTTCAACTAATCTGGTGACCATGACATATAAAGGTATTTCCTCATCAATCGGGAGGCCTAATTTTTCCTGGATGTATTTTTTATTCTTTTTTTTCTTTAGTCGTGAATACGCATAATTGTAGGGAAGGTGCGGGTCGGTCATTGGATCATATTCATTTAAGTCAATGCCATTAATAATACCAACTAAATCGTTATGACGATCATTCAAAAGTGGATAGAGTCCTTCTCCGTAATATGGTGTTTTAATTTCGTCGGCATAGCTCGGGCTTACGGTCGTAATTTTATCAGCATGAAAAAGGCCAGCTTTCATGCAATTTATTAGACCATTCCATTCCAATCCACTAATATGATCAGCTGGTAAATTGAATAGATCGTTGTAGGCATCGATTTGCATGATACCTTGATACTTAATATTGTGGATCGTGAAGACAGTCTTTATGTCCTTAATGGGTTGCTGGATTTTTGCGAATGCTAGTGCTAAACCTGCTTGCCAGTCATGGGCGTGAAGAATGGTGGGCTGGAATTCTAGTTTTGGAATCGCGTCGATTACAGCTTGACAGAAAAAAACAAAGCGTTCCCCATCGTCATAATATCCATAGACACCTTTACGGGTAAAGTAGTAGTCGTTTCCAATGAAATAATAGACGATATCTTGGTGGGTTAATTTATAGAGACTTGCCTCCTGATCACGCCAACCAACTGGTACAAAAACAGAGGCAACTTCTTCTAATTCATCCTGCCACTTATCGATAACTTCTTGATAAAGTGGCAGGATAACGCACACGTTTATGTTTTTATTTTGATTGAGCGCCTGTGGCAAGGAGCCAACCACATCTGCTAAACCGCCTGTTTTCACAAAAGGGGTACACTCAGAAGCAACAAATAAAATATCATGAACCATTCGTTCGTGCTCCTTTCCAAATTTTAAACTTTTCTTCTCTTTGCGATCACGAAAGGTTGTTCTTTGGCGCCGTGAAGTGCTTGATCATTTGTTATCGTTACATCTTTATCTAAAATCACATTTTCCAAGTGGGCACCATCTTCAATGATGCAACGTTGCATAATGATAGAATTCTTAATCACCGCTCGTGCGTTAACTTTGACACCGCGAAATAAAATACTGTTAGCTACTTCTCCATTAATCTCACAACCGGTTGCAATTAAAGAATTTGTGACGTCTGCTTGATCATGGTACGTTGTTGGTGCCTGATTCCCAACCTTAGTCAATACATGTTCCCCAGTAAAAAATAATTTTTTATAGGCTTTATCATCAAGTAAAGCCATATTATTTCGATAATAACTCGATACAGAGTTAACAATTGCACTGTAACCATCATATTGATAAGACTGTATGTGTAGTCGATCTAAATTTGCTTTTATCCCATCCAAAAAGAAATGACCTTTGTAATGGGCAATACACTCATCAACGAGTTGGAGTAAGAGGTCCCTGTGTAGGACATAAACCCCAGTGAAAACACAAGGGTTCTTGCTATCATTTGAAAGACCTGTTACCCATGCATCCGCATCTTTGTCTACCTTCATGCAAGCTCCATGTTCTGGGAGCAAATTTTCGTAAGTTGTTGTTAAAAGTGTTACATCTGCTTTTCTTTCAAGGTGGAACTGGAAAAGATCATGATAAACTGTATTTGAAATGAATTGACTTCCACTTATTAAGACATAGTCTGATTTCCCACGTTTAAAATAATCGATGTTGTTGTGGAAATGTTTTAAATCTCCTTTAGAAATATCGGTCGGATCGTTCCAATCTGGTGGGAGTATAAATAGACCGCCATGTCGTCTATCTAAGTCCCAATCTGCTCCAGACCCAAGATGGTCCATAAGGGAGCGGTATTTACTTCTAGCAAAAACGGCAACTTCTTGAATGTTGGAGCGGACCATATTAGATAAAGTGAAATCAATTAAGCGGTAACGTCCAGCGAACGGTACAGAAGCCCCACTGCGAAAATAGGTTAATTCATCTAAGAAATCTTGTTCATGCTCTAAATTAATTAAACCCATCATTGTGTCCATTCTATGCACCTCCTCACATTGCTTTTATCTTTTCATTTGATAGCACAATTGGTTCTTCGTCTGGATTTGAAATGATTTTCGTTCCAGCAGGGATGGAGACGTTTTCTTGAACTATCACACGTTCTAGTTGGACATTTTCCCCAATACGAACACCTGGAAGAATGATTGCTTGGCGAATAACCGCTCCCGCATCGATGACAACATTCTCAAACAAAACGGATTCTTCAACAGTTCCAGCCACTATGCAGCCATTATTTACGAGGGAGCGTCGAATAAGTGCATGCTCGTGAATAAGTTGTGGTGGAAATTGCGAATCATGGGAATAGATTGACCAGTCTTTATTACTTAATAACTGTGCTAAATCCTTATCAAACAAGTCCATATGTGCTTCCCAATAACTTTGAATGGTACCAACATCTTTCCAATAGCCTTCAAAACGGTAGGCACAAAGATAGCGATCATCGGCGAGCATTGTTGGTAAGATATTCTTGCCGAAGTCATGTTCAGAATCTTCTATTTTTGCATCTTGCAGAAGGTATTCTTTTAAGACTTTCCAATTAAAAATATAGATTCCCATTGATGCCAGATTACTAGTCGCATGGACTGGTTTTTCGTCAAACTGATAGATTCGTAAATCATCTGTTGTATTCAGTATGCCAAATCGATAGGTTTCTTTCCATGGCACTTCAAGAACGGAAATGGTCACATCTGCCTCGTTCTCTTTGTGGTGCTGTAATAATTTATCATAATCCATATGGTAAATGTGGTCACCAGAGATGACGAGTAGATACTCAGGATCATAGCCTTCAATATAATTAATGTTTTTGGTGATTGCATCGGCAGTGCCAAGGTACCAGTTCCCACCATTGTTCTCGATAAAAGGGGAAAGGGTTGTTAATCCATCATGCATCCGGTCTAAATCCCACGGTTTTCCCACACCGATATGCTTATGAAGTTCAAGTGGAGAATACTGGGTAAGTACCCCAACTGTATGCATATGGGAGTTTAAGCAATTGCTTAAAGCAAAGTCGATAATGCGATATCTTCCACCAAAAGGAACAGCGGGTTTTGCAAGATTCTTCGTTAATAATCCTAATCGCTTTCCAACACCACCCGCTAGTAGCATCGTCACACATTCTTTTTTCATGGTCAATCTACCTCCAAAGATAAGACCTGATAGTTTTTAAAAACAGATATGGCTAAAGGTGGAACTTTTACTTTAATATGGTTTGCACAGCCATGCCATTCTGTTGGAAAACTGTCGTGTAAGTCTGTATTACATTGATTTGAACCACCATAAATAGAGGAGTCAGAATTAAATATTTCTTGGTATTTTCCTGGTTCTGTAACGCCAATTTTGTAATCGTAGTAAACGTGTGGTGTGAAATTGCATAGGATATAAACAGCTTCGGAATGCTTATCACTTTTTCGCTTAAACGCAATGATACTTTGATCAACGTTATCTGCATCAATCCATTCAAATCCTTTTGGGTCATGGTCTAGTTTAAAAAGCGCAGGTGTCTTACGATAGAAATGATTGAGTGCTTTAACATAGTCAAGTAATTGGGCATGAAGCGGGTATTCCAACAGTAACCAATCGAGCTCATGTTGATCTCGCCATTCGATATACTGACCAAATTCGCCCCCCATAAAGAGTAACTTTTTACCTGGATGTACCATCATAAAGCCGTAAAGTAATCGTAGGTTAGCAAATTGTTGCCACCTATCACCTGGCATTTTATTTAACAAGGAACGCTTTCCGTGGACAACTTCATCATGTGAAAGTGGTAGGACAAAGTTTTCACTGTACATATACATAAATGAAAATGTTAGAAGATTATGGTGCCATTTCCGATAAACAGGATCATATTCCATATAGGTAAGGAAATCGTTCATCCATCCCATATCCCATTTGAAATTAAAACCAAGACCACCAAGATAGGTAGGTTTGCTAATACCAGGAAGGTCTGAGCTATCTTCCGCCATCATTAATACATTTGGGGAAAACTTAAAGACAACTTCATTCAATTTCTTTAGGAACGCAAGCGCTTCTAAATTTTCATCGCCTCCAAAACTATTCTTCAGCTTTTCTTCCTCATCTTGCCGATCAAAATTTAAAAAAACCATACTAGCAACCGCATCAATTCTAAGTCCATCGATGTGATACGTGTCTAACCAAAAAATTGCATTTGAGATAAGAAAACTTTGTACTTCTGGTCGACCAAAATCAAAGGTAAGCGTACCCCATGATTTTTTTTCTGCCTTACTTGTATCACTGTATTCGTATAAAGCCTCTCCATCAAATTGCCTTAGTCCATGGGCATCTTTACAAAAATGGCCAGGTACCCAGTCCATGATCACACCAATATTGTTTTGATGGCACTGATCAACGAAATATTTGAAATCATTTGGGCTGCCGAAACGACTTGTCACCGCATAGTAGCCAGTAATTTGATAGCCCCATGATAAATCAAATGGATGTTCTGCAAGAGGTAGTAATTCAATATGTGTATAACCAAGATCTTTTATATACGGAATCAATTGTTCGGCTATTTCTTGATAAGAATAAAGGCTACCATCTTCTTTTGTTCGCCACGAGCCGAGGTGCATCTCATAAATAAGAATTGGTTCACGATAGGAATAATACGTTTGTTTTTTCTGTTGCCACGCTGCATCATTCCACATATACAGCTCAGAATTAGGTGTGATTGAAGCAGTGCGTGGTCGAACTTCAGCTTGTTGTGCATATGGATCTGCTTTTAATAAAATCGAACCATCTGACGTTGTGATCTGGTATTTATAGCATACATTTGGCATGATTGTAGTGAAAAAGCCTATCCAAAGTCCTGCTGAATTAATCCGTTCTAACGGATAGTCATTACCAGTCCAGTCGTTAAAATCGCCAACAACACTTAATGAAACGGCATGGGGTGCCCAGACAACGAAACGTAGTCCTTTTATATTGTTTTGTATTTTCTGGTGGCAACCGAGTAATTGATGACTATAATAGTTAGTGCCTTGATGAAATAAAAACACGTCTGAGTCAGATGTAAAAGTTGACATGGAACCCCCCTGGACACTCTTTTTTAGTGAAATGGTATAAGAGAATGTTCAAAAAGGCCTCAAATGGTAAGCGGCACATCGCTTAGTTGGCTCATTCTTCCGTTCATCAGAAACTTTACCGCCTCGACCTGCTAGCTTCTAATTTAAGGACTTTATGAACACACATTATAAAACAGAAATAATTTAGCTTGTGCTCGCATAATCATTTGCAGTGGAACAGTTCTCTTATTGTTAGATATACGTTTTTGATCGATGTTTTATAACCTAATTTGAGATTATCTAGTAAGTAGAAATGAGGACAAACAAATGAAAAAAAGCTGCGCTTGGTTAGATGATACAAATAAAATACGTGTCGAATTTAAAGAGATTCCAGAACAAACGACAATAAACCCAGTTATAAAAAACAAGCAGCGAAACTTTGAGATCGAATCAACGGAATGGAATGAAAAGGTAGCAACAATCATACTGAAGCAAAGCGTAGATTGTGAAGAGGATATGATGTTATATTGGCAAGACATGGAGCTTCAAATCCATCCAAGAGGGATTGTACGTGCGGTCGCTTTTGAGAAAAAATATGATGCAAGTGATACGAAACTTGGCGCGCAGTATGGTCGTAGAAAAACGTCCTTTTCGATTTGGGCACCGACAGCGACAAATATGGTGCTAGTCTTAAATGAGAAAGCACACATCATGTATAAAGAAACAAGAGGTGTTTGGACAGTTACCGTGCGTGGCAACTATCATTTAGCACGTTATTATTTTTTAGCTACAGTAAATGGTGAAAAACAACAGATCAACGATCCCTATGCAAAAGGTATGACGGCAAACAGTGAAGAAGGCGTTGTTTTAGATCTTCGCAGAACAGATCCAGAAGGTTTTCGAACCCATACCTATGCGCCTGTGTCAAAAGCAGATGCAATTATTTACGAGCTTCACGTTCGTGATGCGACAAGCTCGGTAGAAAGTGGGATCAGTAAAAGCCATCGAGGCAAATTTCTTGGACTAACAGAATTGAACACGACAAATCCTGCGGGTTATTCAACAGGTTTGTCTTATATAAGTGAATTAGGCTGTACACATGTTCAATTCCTGCCACTGCAGGATTTTGCGCGAGTAGATGAATTAAATCCTAGTGAAAGCTACAATTGGGGCTATGATCCACTCCAATACTTTGTGCCGGAAGGAAGTTTCGCAACAGATGCAACAGACCCAGTGTTACGTGTGAAAGAATGCAAAGAAATGATTCATTCCTTTCACAAAGAGGGATTGTCCGTCATTTTAGATGTCGTCTTTAATCACGTCTATGATTTCGGAAATTCTAATTTTGAAAAAGTGTTACCAGGCTACTTTTTTCGATACCAAACGGATGATACAGTTAGCGACGCGACAGGCACAGGAAACGATCTTGCAACAGAGAGAAGAATGGTTCGCAAGTTTATTCTGGAATGTGTCGATTATTGGTTAAAGGAATACCGTGTCGACGGTTTTCGTTTTGATTTAATGGGGGTAATTGACATACAAACGATGCAGGCGATTCAGAATCGATGCAACCAAGAAGACCGTCCAATTCTATTGCTAGGTGAAGGATGGGAATTAGATACACCACTTTTACCTGAACAGAAATCTTCCATGGCTCAAAGTGATCACTTGCAAGGTATTAGTTTTTTTAATGACAGATTTCGTGACGCAATAAAAGGAACGTTATTTGATCAATTAAATACAGGTTATGTGAATGGTTATGGCACATATATCGAGAAATTACCTCAGCTCGTTGCCGGTTCCAGTGACGAACGATTTGGCGATCGATTGTTTTCCAATCCGTTTCAATCGGTTAATTATGTCGAGTGTCATGATAATCATACGTTGTGGGATCGATTCGTTCTGTCCAATCCGACAACTTCAGATAAAGATAAACAATACATGCATCAATTAGCAACAGGATTAACCCTTCTAAGCCAAGGTATCCCATTTATTCATGCAGGTCAAGAATTTTTTCGCACAAAGAATGGTGACGAAAATAGCTATCTCTCAGGTGATAAGATTAATCAATTGGATTGGTCGCAGCGCGGGAGAGAGGAGCACAATGTGCAATGGGTAAGACGCTTAATTCAATTTAGAAAAGCATCTCATTTATTTCAAATTGGAAATGTAGTAGAAATGGAACATCGTTTGCATATCATTCACTCTCCAAACCCAGTGTTTGGATTTCTATTAGCGGGAGCGGATGAAGATTTGGTTGTTTTTATAAACCCAACCAATGATAAAATTCAAATAGAAATGCCTGCCCTTGGTAGATGGGAAAAGTCACTTAGTAATCACTCACAAGTAGTAACGGAAATAAGTTGCCTGTTAGATTCATGTGTAGTTATTCAAGGTTATGAGTTAGCTGTTTTAAAAAAAGAAAGACGCTGATAAAAGCATATGATAAAAAATCTAGCCAACAGGTATAATTACTCAACTTTCTCGCTTAAAAAATAAGCTGATCGTTGGCTGTGTTCACAATATAACAGAACTTATGCCCCGCTCCTCAAGCGAAATGGGCTCCCTTTCCGCAGGCACGGCTTCAGCTAACTCGGATAAGCAAAGAACGCTTTCCGAGTGGATCTTCAGCTCGCTCTGTTCCTGCAGGAGTGTCACCCATTTCGCTTGATACGCTAGGTTTAGGTTTAGTCCGTTAATTGAAATTGCGTAAAAGACGCTATTATTCGTAATTAATGGGTAACTAAAGCAAGCGTAAGAAAAAATGAATAGTGATTTTATCACCTCTATAAAAAAAGATGCACTTATCCCGCGAAGGTAGCAAGTGGTTGACACTCCTGTGGGAACAGCAAATGTTTTAGGGGGGGATGAGTAATCGCAATCCCACAAACCGAAGATTCTCTATAGAAGCGTTCTTTGGGCCTGCGATTACTCGACCCACCTAAAACATTTGCTTCTATAGATAGCTAAGGTTGTGTCCACGGAAAGGGAGACCATTTGCTACCGTAGCGTGTCTAAAATTTATAAGACTCTCACCACAGAGTTTCTCTCAAGTTCGTAAGATGATTTTAAAAGAAGTGTGAAGTCAACTACTAGTAATACCAATACTTAAATGACTGATTCACTCTGCGAAAGTTGATCAATTATGCTAATATAGTAAAAGAAGTTATTACTATTAGTTGGGGGCTTTTAAAATTGAAAGATTTTTTCAAATATAAGATTTTTTTAGTAATGGGTGGCTTTCAGTTACTCGTATGTTTAGGATTTGGTTATTTGCTAGTTACAAGGTTCGAAAATAATCCACTATTAATTGTTGTGGAAGTTCTCTTGGTTATAGGTGTTTTATTAAATTACGTGTTTTATCGCTATTTTAAAAAAATATATACTAAAATAGATAAGTAAATATGTAGGGAGCAATGATGATAGCGATCATTGCTCCCTTTCCCATTTTTATCTGTTGTTTAAATTTTCTGATAATTATCAAAATGAAAAGCTGTGAATGAAATTTTTGTTGCTAATTATGATACAATAGTAGTGTTGTAAAGGAGGGGAAAGACATGGATCCACTAGATATTGTCGGTAATTTAGATCATGTAAAACCAGCGTACCAGCCCATTTTTAGTGCGATTACCCATTCGATAACGGGTTATGAAGTATTAGGCCGTTTTTATAATGGCGAAGAATGGGTAAGTTTAGGCGATTTTTTTCACGATATAGAAGTACCAGATGAATTTAAAGTTGAAGTTGATCAACATCTCTTACATATTGCAATTAGAGAAATGTTGGCATCAGATCAAACGTCTTTTTTATGTATTAATCGTAATGCAAAGCAATTACTACTGAATGATGGAGAAGATTTATTGCAAGCATTACAAAAGTTTGAAAAAGAAGGCTTTGCAATGAATCGAATTGTGATTGAAGTGACAGAAGAAGACATAGATGAAGATTTTGAAAATATAAATCACTTATTACTTTATTATAAAACATATGGCATTCAGATTGCGATTGATCATGTCGGTGCTAAAAGTGCTAATATCGATCGGATTCGCCAACTGGAGCCGCATATGTTAAAAATAGATACACGCATAATTGGTAGCTATAAAGAAAAAGGATTTCAAGATATTATGTATTCACTTGCAATGCTAGCGCATCGGATTGGTGCAGCATTATTGTTCGAGAATATTGAAGATGATTTCTTGCAATACTTTGCATGGAAAAATGGTGGCCGTTATTATCAAGGCTTCTATTTAGCTAAACCGGCTTTTGAACTTGGTTCGACCGAGACAGTAAACGTAAGTATTAGTAAAAAAGTTTCGGAATATATCCAACGGGAGAAATCATTGATTGAAGAGCGTTTAGGTTATATTTTGTCTTGGGAAGAAAAACTGAAACAGTTACTACCACAGTGGAAAGACCCGGAAAATGTTGATGGCTTTATAGAGGTGGTAACGAGTAACTTTAATCAAGAAAGCTTCCGGATGTACGTTTGTGATAGTAATGGGCAACAAGTGTCCGCTAACTTTAGAAAACAATCTACAAGTTGGGAAATTGAATCTGATCGTAAAGGATCAAACTGGGCATTTCGCCCGTACTTTTTAGAAAACATGATGCAAATGAAAATATGGAAAAAAGGCATATTATCTGATATATACTCCGATATTGAGACAAGAGAATTAATCCGAACATTTAGTTATCCACTATCTAGCTCATACTATTTATTTATCGATATACAATATACATTTATTTATGAGAATGAATGTTTATTAATTTGATCATTAACACATAAAGAAGATTCCGCTAAACCATGCGGAACTTTCGCCATTTATAAACAGAAGAAGTAGGTGTATTGATGCACGTTTATCACCAGTTTGTCCGGCGTATTATTATAAATTATTTACTTGGTTCCTTTGTTGCTGTCTTACTTGTCGGAGGGACGTTTATCTTTACAACGTTAGAAATACCTGAAGTTGAGCTATCTGTTATGCTCGCTACGATTCTTCTTTCGCTTGTTATCATGATGGGGGCGGAATTATATGTGCTACATAAAGATTTACACTTGATTAAGTTTGCGACGTCTGATAGGGAACTTTCGATGGAAGAAATTACTGCAGCGTATAAACAAACACATCGCTTTCCATTTTTAACTGTGCGTAGAATTTTGTTACCTCATTTCCTTGGGTTTTCGATTCCAGCTGGAGCTATCTCTATTCTATTTATTCAAATGGGGATCTTACACGTTTCTTATCAATATGTGGTATATGCGTATATTGGATCTGCCTTAGTTGCCGTTATGCATGGACTTGTTGAATATTACTTGAGCATTGAGGCGATTAAACCAGTTTTAGCTGATATAAGAAAAAAGGCAAGGACGATGCACCAAGTTGAACTATCTACACATGGGTATATATTTGTAACAATTAGAAAAACGTTAATAGCTAGTGCTTTAGTAATTGGTGTATCACCAATCTTATTATTTACGGTAGCTGCTCAAATTCGCTTAGAAGAGGTGGCACCTGAAATAGCCGCTGATTATTGGAATTGGGCTGGAGCAATTATTGTCATGAGTATGTTGTTCGCCTCTTTGAGTGCATGGTTATTTGCTAAATCAATTCAAGATCCAATAACAGAATTACAAGTTTCGATGAAAAAAGTACAGGAAGGTAACTTAGCAGTAGGTGCACAAGATAATTATTCCAATGATTTTTCAAAACTAATCGATGGATTTAATCACATGGTCATCTCTTTAAAGGATAAAGACACGATTAATCAAGAACTTTTAGAAAGTTTTATTACCACTTTGGCTGCAGCATTGGATGCACGCGATCCATATACAGCTGGTCATTCGATACGGGTTTCACAAAATGCAGTGAAAATAGGAAAAGAAATGGGTCTAGATGAAACGGAATTAATTCTTTTACGCAAAACGGGTCTTCTTCATGACATTGGTAAAATAGGTGTAGAAGATAGTGTTTTGCTGAAAGATGGTAAATTAACAGACGAAGAGTTTACTAAAATACAAGCACATCCAGTTTTGGGTGAAAATATTCTTAAACAAGTTAAACCACAAGAAGCAATGGAGCAAATGTTGCCTGGTGTTAGATCACATCATGAACGGTTTGATGGGAAGGGGTATCCTGATCAGTTAAAAGGAGAAGCCATTCCATTGTTCGGTCGGATTATTGCAGTGGCAGATGCATTTGATGCGATGACCTCAAACAGGCCATACCGAAATGCAATGCCAAAAGAGCGTGCATATGACATTATAAGAGGTGGAGCAGGAACACAATGGGACGCTGAGTGTGTATCAATCTTTTTAACACAACACGGACAAGATAAATAAAAAACAGGGTAACGACAAAGTAGTAGTCGGCACCCTGTTTTTTTATAAGTAGATGGGGAAAAATCACCAAATCATGCAAACCTCTTCGTTGGCTCTTTCTTGCAGTCTTCAGAAATGTCATCTTCTCGACTTGCTTACTTCTAATTTGTTGGCTTTTTGAGATCATTATTATAAGAATACCAATCTGCAATTCGATCGACATCCTCTTCTTCAAGCTCAGCTAATATATAGTCTCTCCCAAAAAAATTATTAAGGATAGAGCCTTTTAAAGTGGCCAGCCCTTGTTTGCGATGAAGTATGTGCTGTTTCTTTTCAAAAGCTTGAATACGCTTTTGCTTTAGCATAATTGTTTCTTTTGATAACTGACGCATCTGCAGTGTTAACATGGATTCGGTAAGCTTGAAACCAGTTGTGCGGTGAGTCAGGATACCTAACAGAATAGATAAAGCTAATACGATAAGTGGAATCCATATCCAATCGATAAAGAAGATCCCTACAGCAATTGATGCAAGTAAGGGAATCCAAATTGAACGTAAAAGATAGTATGGTAATGCCCTTTTTGGTAAGGGCGTATAGTTCTCAGGCAGATTACTATACTCCGGAATTATTTCATCTAAAAAGTCGTGTATCTTATTTTTTCCTAATAGAGGAAACAGTATCGTATTTGTTCCTTCTTGTTTATCTGTTTCCCCACCAGCTATCTCTACAAAAATAGTTGCTAACCCTAGCGGTTGGCGAATAATAGATTGTGTGATACCGACAGCTTGAATACGTTTCAACGGAATAGTTGTCTGTTTCTTTTCTAACAATCCGCGCGTAATATATAACTCCTCTTCATATCTCGTAATTGTGAAATTTCCATATTTTATCATCGTACCTAATATACCAACTAGCCAAACGCCAATAAAGAATAGGATCGATAATAGCACAATTGTTTCAATCGCTTGTGATATAAGCCAAGTGGTTGTTTCTTGGTAGAATTTATCTGGAATAAGTGTTTCAACTTGAGATGAAAGAAAAGCTAGTAAAGCTAAAATAATTCCAAAACTTCCTGATGTTGATCCTGCAATAAATAATTTGCGAAATGAAATTGTTCGAGATGGATAATCGCCCTCAGGCTTTGTGTCTTCTTCAACGAGTTTCTCTTCACTGTTAGTTGCAGTAGGTCGCTTTGCTTTTAATTGATCATGCAACCATTGACCTTCCGTAAATGTAACCGCACTTAGTGCCGCATCAACATCTTGATCACTACCAGCCGTTTCAATTTGTACTTTAGTTAATCCGAAAATACGGTGGATGATATTCTGTGATAGATCTATCGATTGAATTCTATTTTTAGAAATCGTCCGTTTTTTACGAATGAAAATACCTTGTTCAATCCGTAATTGATCTTCGTCAAGCTGATAAGTGAATTTCATCCAACCTATGACGTTCAAAACGATGAAAACAATAGTTAAAACGATAACGCCTAGTATGACATACTTGAAGAATCCATCATTAGAAGCTATTAAAATAATCGGAAGTAAGCCAAAGATAGATTGTCTTATCGTGTTGATTGCACGAAAAATAATTGCCGCTGGATGCAGTCTTTTTGCTTCAGACATCATCTTGCTCCACCCTCGCTAATTCAGAAATTTGATCGCGTAATGCGGATGCTTCTTCTTCAAGTAATGCGGGTATCTCATGTGTTGTTGCTGCAGTTGAAATCGTTAGACTTGATAAACCGTACCTTTTTAAAATTGGTCCTTGCTTAGTATCGACGTGTTGGACGCGAATCATCGGTACAAGTGTACGCGTGACAATAATAATACCATGTTGAATATAAATCTCTTGATCATAGATTTGATATCGCCACCTGTTCCAACGTATCTTCGGAATAAGGAAAATAGTGATGATGCTTTCTACTATTGTTACTACCAATAAACCAATTGCGTACCAATAAGAAAAAGAAAAAATGTTAGCTAAAACAAATAAAGTAATTGTAACAATAAGTGGGATGAGTGCCATTAATGTAGCATTTAATTGCCAAGCTTTAATCGCATCTTCTGCAATCCGCTCTTTTGGTGATTGTCTCAAAAAATATCTTCCTCTCTAGAAAAAGTAGTCTACTATATATACGGAAGGAAAAGGTAAATCGTTTCATTAATCGATACTTTTATTTTTTTAGCAAACGCCAATTAATAAGAAATAAACCTAGACTTGCGATAAGAAGAACCCAATAAGGTATGTTAATTGGGATACCAAAATCAGGAATAAGAAAAAAGACAGCAAACAAAGTACTTATCGAAATTGTACCAACTAGCCAGAGAATAAAAAACTCTTTCACCTTGTGAATCTTTTTAAATGCACTCCAACGTAGATATTGAACACATAGCCAAATGAATAATAAAGCCAGCAAGACGGAAAGGATACCTTGTATCAGAATGGATGGAAGATAGGTAGTTCTAAGTGCTTCACCAATCCCAAAGATATAAAATAAAACAACTCTAATAATACTAGATGCAAAAATAAGTGCAGCTAAAAACGATAAAATTCCAGTACTAACAAAAGTAATTCGTTCTTTCGTAACCATTTTTGGTAATTCACCTACTATCTCATCTGCATATTGTTTCGGATTATCACCGAAGATATCTTCTACTGAACGTCCATGTTCCTGTGCTGTTAGTAAATGATCTAATAGCTCGGTTAATATTTCTTCTGTTGCTTGTTCGGATTTATCAAAGGAGAGACGAATATATACAAGCATTTCTTCATAATAATATAAGTTTTCTTTATTTAACTGTTTACGTTTTTGATTGTTTTCTTCAATTAATTCTTTTACGTGCATCAAAATTCACCATCTTCCTTTAATAGTTGATCAACGGGTGATTTAATCATCTCCCAATTCTGTTTAAATAGTTTAAGTGCAACATTTCCTGATTCTGTTAAGGTGTAATATTTTCGATTAGGACCACTAACTGATTTACGCATTTCACCGGCAATTAATTTGTCTTTTTGTAAACGTAATAAAATTGGATAAATTGACCCCTCACTGACTTCTAGGCCTTGTTCTTCCAATTTAATCGATAATTCGTAACCATAGACTGTTTGTCGTGAAATAATTGCTAAAATGCATCCTTCTAAAATTCCTTTATATAACTGACTTCGAATTGCCAAAAAAATCATCTGCCTTTATCAGTAACTTGTTATACATAATAGCATAACATGTCTTTCGCTAACTTGCAATGCATAGTAGTGGAATATGCTCTTTTTATTTTTAGAAGTAACATTGAATAAGTAGAACTCTGTGGTAAGAGGCATAAAGTTCTTACCCGCTCCTCAAATGAAATTGACTCACTTTCCGCAGGCACGGCTTCAGCTAACTCGGATAAGCACAGTACGCTTTCCGAGTGGATCCTCAGCTCACGCTGTTCCTTCCTGCAGGAGTGTCGCCAATTTCACTTGATCCGCTAGTTTTGTCTTTACACATTTTATGAACTACAAATAAACACATTAGTCATTAGTCTCTTGAAAATATTTCGATTGATTCTGTGTCTTACGCTTAAAAATAGTTCCACTAATTAGCGAAGGAAGCAAATGCTTGACACTCCTACGGGAACAGCGAATGTTTTTGATGGGATGAGTAATCGCAATCCCACGAGCCGAAGATCCACTTAATAAAGCGTTCTTTGGACCTGCGATTACTCGGGGCCCACCGAAAACATTTGCTTTATTAAGTTAGCTGAGGCCGTGCCCGTGGAAAGGGAAAGCATTTGTTTGCGTAGCGAGTAAGACCAAAATGTTACGTCACAGTTGATATATACTCTGGTAAAAGGTAATTGCTATGTTAATTCTTTCATTGACAACAACCTTTTAGAAATCAGACCTTTTTAAAGAATGTACGTAATAGAATAAATATAATCCAAACACAATACAGCAAACGATTAGCGTTTAATTTTTAACTGAGTAAGTTGAGTTAGTTATATTAAATCTAAGCAATATGATAGAAAAGAGCTAAAAAAAAGAGGTCACACAATTTGTGTGACCTCTTTACTATTAGTCGGTTGTATCCTATTTTGATAGTGAACGTAACGAGATTTTTTACTGCTATTTCACGTCCATATAGGGCTTATTAATATAATGATATACCCAACCCATTAAGAAATGTCCACCAATAATGTTACCAATTGTGACAGGTATTAAGTTAAAAATAGCACCACTAATAGAAATAGTATCAGGATGGTCTAATACTAATGCAATCGCAAATGTACACATATTTGCAATACTATGTTCATACCCAGAAATGAAAAATCCGAATACGAAAAGCATCATTGTAAATAATTTTGCGCCATCTCCTTTCATTTTCATCGGAATGAAAAAGGCGAGACAGATAAGCCAATTACACAATATTCCCCGAAAAAAGAGTTCCCAAAAAGGAATGTGCATTTTCTTGGCTGCCGCATCCAGTAAATATGTATTAACAGAGCTATCTGCAAAAAGACCAGTTGCATAAATAAAGATCGCAAAGCCAATTGCACCAATAATATTACCTGCATATGTTGCTCCCCACATACGGAAGACAGTTATCCAGTGCATTTTTTTGTTTAAAGCTGTTATCGTAAAATAAAACGTATTACCTGTAAATAAATCTCCACCGCCATAAACAATTAAAATAATCGCAGCACCAAATGTAATAGCGGCCAAAGGATAAGCAAAAGGAGAACCTTCAAGATAAAAATAATTTCCTGTTTTAAAGGCAACAATAACACCAAAACCAATAAACATGCTTGCCAATGCAGCCCGAATGAGATAGATCAAACGACTATGTTGAAACGTTTTTTGCTTCTTTAATGCTAGTTCTTCAACTTGTTTTAATGCTTCCATTTCCATTTTATCACCTGAAAACCTATAGAATTTTATGTCATTTATTCTTTTCCAAAGTCTGTGAAGTATTATACAATTTTATCATACAACTATTTGTACATATGTTCAACCATCAACCTGAGATTTTACACACAGTATTTGTTTTCTTTGTTTCTGACGTGTAAAGTGTAAGCAAATAAAGTTCTACTGAGAGGAGTACAAGTTAATGAAAAACTCGGAACGATTTATTATTGCTTTTAATAAAATTGAAGCTTTTTTTGATAAAGCAATTAATGAAAAAAGACACCTTTCTTTTTATCGATCTGTTCAATTGTTAAAAAGGTCAAATGCGATAGTAGATCGGTATCAAGACGATTTATTAGAATATGCAGAGCTACGGAATGCTATTATTCATGAACGAACCGATACCAATTATGCGATTGCGGAGCCACACGATGATGTAGTCGAAAGAATGGAAAAAATAAAAGAGAAGCTGACTGCACCAGAATTAGTAATACCTAGGTTCTTTAAGGAAATGCGTCAAATTCAAGCAGAGGCTACTTTAAATGATGTTTTACAGGTTATCCGCGAAACAGACTATTCCCAATTTCCTGTTTATCGTGACAAGGAATTCATTGGCTTGTTAACAGATAAAGGTATCACGCATTGGTTAGCGAGACATGCAAAAGGAAATGCAGATCATTTATTTCAAACCGCAGCATATGAGGTCATAAAAGATGATGATAGAGCACACAATTATAAGTTCATTAGTAAATCAATGAGTATATATCAAGCCGAGCACTATTTCCTAGAGCAAATAAAAGAAACAAAACAACTTGACGCATTGCTGATCACGGAAAATGGTAAGCTAGAAGAAACGTTAATAGGTATGATTACATCAAAAGATTTAATTGAGATCCCTTAAATAGTTTATTTTTAATAGGGTGCTCAAGTAGAGCGCCCTATTAAAAATAAACTTAGTCTTTTTCGTGCATAGTAAATGAAGAAACAGGAAGAGGAGTAATTGGATCAAGACAAGTGATACTACAAAAACAATTTAAATCTACTGTTATGCAGATACCGGTAGATTGGAAATCTTTAATACTATTACCAGGGAAATAATCACATACATCACGACCACCCGGACATGGAGTAGATCCACCAGCTGTAACTGGAAGTAATAGTTCTAGTTTGACACAGCATTCACTACCTTCGACAAATTTCTTCGCGCGGAAGATAGGTGTTTCGACACACCCAAAATAAGTGTTGCCTGACTTTCCTAGCTCATCTTGAAAGACACCATTACCAATAAAAGGTTTACAATCTTGACAATAAAGAATGAAAGGTATCGTTGTATTAGTACCATTTACCGTTTGTGTTTGTGGTGAAAGTAATTGTTGTATAGACTGTTCACAACTCGTTACGCAATGATTATTATTATTCGCAACTTCATCTTGTGCATGGACAATTTGTTGGACAATGTCACATACACATTGATCAAATTCTGTATTTAGATTAGTACTCAAGTTAATTCCTCCCTTCTATTGAAGATACTTTACTATACGCAATAGAATAGGAAAGGATTGAGATAGATATCTAGTAAATATAAAAATAGGATAATGACTGCGTCTAAATATAATAAAACTATTCGGTTACCCCCTGATAGATTTTCTGTAATCGTTCTTCAAACAATTCAAGTTGGACGATCCTTGCTTCTCGTAAATATTCTTTTCCATCTACAAATAACAGTAGAACAGGGACAGTGAAAATAGAAAACTTGCCAGCAACTTCAGGCAATTGATCCACCGCTACATGTCCAAGTGCGATTTCTGGATACCTTCTCATAATAGCTTCTACTTGCGGTAATAAACTATGACAAACACTGCAATTCTGCTTTGAAATATAGAGAAAAGCTAGGTTATTTTGGTTAATAAAGTGATCTAGTTTGTTGATAGATTTAATTATCTGAAATGTAGTCATGATCTATTCCTTTCCTATTCTGTATTTTAGGTATGCTAAATTTGTCTTAAAAAAGATGGGGATAGTTTATCATAATTTCTATAAAAGTACATAAAAATAGTTATTTGTCGATTATATGTCGAAAAAGAAAGAAAAACATTTAAAAAACTATACATTTTTATAAATCGCGACCGATAATAGTAAAGTCAAAACAAAACAAATTAATATAAAAATAAAGGGGAGTATAAAATGAAGAAATTAACACAATTTAAATCGATTCGAACTAAAATTTTACTTGGTTTTTCAATTATTATCGTATTAATCTTTGGTTATAGTGCTTATAATATTATTTCTTCAAATATTATGCAGACAGATACAGAGGATATTACAGATCATCAATTGCCATTATTAATTGCAGATGAGCAATTAAAATTTAATATAGTTCAACGAACAGGATTTGCACGTGCATATTTTTTATATGGGGATCCACTATATAAAGATTTGTTTAATCAACTTACTGAAGAAAGTGTTGCATTACAAGAAGAGGCCTTAAATTATAGCGATTCAGATGAATTAAAACAGTTGATTGCTGCTAGCAAGGAATGGCGAGCTTTAATTGAAGAGAATGTATTTACATTATATGATCAAGGAAATGAAGTAGAAGCACAGGCGTATTTTAAAAGTACTGTAGAGCCAATGGGACAAGAAATTGTAATGGGTTTTATTTCTTTAGTAGAAACAAGAGAAAACCTCATTAGAGAAGCTGGTAATGAGCTTTTAGTTCAAAATAAAGCAAACAGTACAGTAGGTATTGTTATTGGTATAACACTTTTCATAATTGCTGTAATCATTGCATTATTTATAGCTAAAATTATTACGAAGCCAATTAAGCGTGTTAATGAACAAATGAATGAAATTGCGAGTGGTAATTTATCAATAGAACCGTTAGAAGTTACTTCACAGGATGAAGTTGGCCAGTTGATTGAGGCTATGAATCAAATGCAAGTGAATTTAACAGAAATTGTTGCTGAAATTCAAGAAGTTTCTGGAGCTGTCGCAAGTCAAAGTGAAGAGCTGACACAATCTTCTAATGAGGTGCGAGAAGCAAGTGATCAAGTTGCTACGACAATGGAAGAATTATCATCTGGTGCTGAATCACAAGCTGATACAACAACAGACCTTGCGAGTTCAATGGCAGATTTCTCAACTAAAATTCAAGATGCTAATAAGAAAGGTGAAGATGTATATCAAGCTTCACAACAAGTCATTACGTTAACAACAGAAGGTAGTCAATCAATGAATAGCTCGATTGAGCAAATGCGTTCGATATTTGATGTTGTGACAGAAGCAGTTAATCAGGTTAAAGGATTGGATACGCAATCAAAAGAAATTTCAAAACTAGTAAGTGTTATCAAAGACATTGCAGAGCAAACAAATTTATTAGCTTTAAATGCAGCAATTGAAGCTGCTCGTGCAGGTGAACATGGAAAAGGGTTCGCAGTTGTTGCGGATGAAGTTCGTAAGTTAGCAGAGCAAGTTGGCGTTTCTGTAACGGATATTACAGGCATAGTAGGGAATATTCAAAAAGAAACTAAATTAGTAACGTCTTCGCTTGAAGGTGGGCATAAAGAAGTTGAAAAAGGTATGAGCCAAGTTACTTCAACTGGAGAAACATTTAAACAGATGCACAGTGAATTAAATGGTATGGCTACAGGTATTCGTGATATTTCGAATAATTTAGAATTAATAAACCAAAATAGTGATACAATGAATAATGCAATTGAAGAAATTGCTTCCGTTTCGGAAGAATCAGCAGCAGGAATTCAAGAAACAGCAGCTTCGATCGAACAAACAAGTACATCGATGGAAGAAGTTGCAAATAGTTCAGGTAAATTAGCAAAACTAGCGGATAGTTTAAATAAAGTTACTGCTCGTTTTAAATTGTAAGTTTCAAAAATCCGATCAGCTTGCTGATCGGGTTTATTTATGTAATGCATAACGCTTACATTGTTGCGTAATGAAAAAACATAAAAAAAAATAAAAGATTTTTATGCTGTGTTTCTTCATATTTAATAATGAAGTCTAAAATGCAATGCATATGCATGTTAACTAATTGCTAGTGAAAAATAAATCATGTATACTTTTTTATATTGTTTGATATAAAGAGGATTCATAAAATAATCGATTACTACTTTATGAAAAATAAACGTTTTTAATTTGAGGAGGTCTAGACACTTGTCTGCATTACATATTGCAATTATCGTACCGTTTTTATTTGCATTAATTGTGCCGTTGTTGTACAACAAAATACCAAAAATTCACACGGGTTGGTTTGTTTTAATTTTACCAACTATTTTATTTGCCTATCTAATAAGTTTTATTCCGACACTTTCAGCAGGTGAAGTTGTTGTTAGGAAATTAACTTGGGTACCGTCACTCGGTATAAACTTTGATATACGTTTAGATGGTTTGTCCTTACTGTTTGGGTTATTGATTACGGGAATAGGTGCACTTGTTGTTTTATATTCCATTTTCTATTTAACCAAAAAAGGGGAAGCACTCCATAATTTTTATTTCTATTTATTAATGTTCATGGGTGCGATGCTCGGTGTTGTATTATCTGGAAATCTAATGGTTATGTATGTATTTTGGGAACTGACAAGTTTGTCATCATCTTTATTAATTGGTTATTGGCATCACAGAGAGAAATCCCGTTATGGTGCACAGAAGTCAATGCTCATAACCGTGACCGGTGGTTTTGCAATGCTCGCTGGTTTCGCCTTGTTATATGTTATGACAGGAACATTTACAATAACTGAAATTATTGCACAAGCAGACGTTGTAGCAGCTAGTAATTTGTTTATCCCTGCTATGTTACTTATCCTTCTAGGTGCATTTACCAAGTCGGCACAGTTTCCATTTCATATTTGGTTACCGGATGCGATGGAAGCACCAACACCAGTTAGTGCATATTTGCACTCTGCAACAATGGTTAAAATGGGCATCTATCTTGTTGCTCGATTAAGTCCTGTTTTCTCAGGTGCCCCTGAATGGTTCTGGATCGTTTCAGGTGTTGGTCTATTAACCTTACTGTGGGGTTCATTTAACGCAGTTCGACAAACAGATTTGAAATCGATTTTAGCATACTCAACGATCAGTCAATTAGGAATGCTTATGAGTATGTTAGGGGTTGGCTCTGCTGCTGCATACTACGGTTATGAAGCTGGTTATACCGCTGCAACAGTTGCTGCGATCTTCCACTTGATTAACCACTCGACCTTTAAAGGTAGTTTATTTATGGTTGCTGGTATTGTTGACCATGAAACAGGCACAAGGGATATTCGGAAATTGGGTGGTTTAATGACCTTTATGCCAATTACCTTCACCCTTTCGATTATTGGTGCTTTTTCAATGGCAGGAATTTATCCGTTTAATGGTTTCTTAAGTAAAGAAATGTTCTTAGCTACAATGTTAAACGCTACCGAAATTGCTGACTTTAATATGCAAACATTTGGTATATTATTCCCGGTAATTGCTTGGGTAGCAAGTGTGTTTACCTTTATCTACTGTATGGTTCTTGTGTTTAAAACATTCACAGGTAAATATCAGCCTGAAAAATTAGAAAAAAAGCCACACGAAGCACCAATTGGTATGTTAATCCCACCAATTATTTTAGCTAGTCTTGTTGTCTTGTTTGGTCTATTTCCAAACATATTGTCACACAGTATCATTGAACCAGCAGTTCAAGCGATTTATCCAGCTTCCTTAACTGGAGTGGAACATTTTGATATTCATATTTCAGCATGGCATGGAATCGATTATGCACCATTGCATATGACAATTGGTATCATTGTAGTTGGTTTATTGCTTTATTTAACACTGCCAAAATGGCAAAAAATATACCAGTATTTACGCTTGCATCAAAAAGATCCAGTCAACTATGCCTATGACTACTTATTAGAGAAGTTGGTTGTTGTTGCAGCTAAAATTACAAATATCCAAATAACAGGATTGTTACGTGATTATTTTGTATACATGTATGTCTTCTTACTTGGGTTAACCTTCTATACGATGTATCGATTTAATGCTTTTGCAATTGATACAATAAATGTTGCACCAATTCCTCTTTATGTATGGTTTGTGGTTGCTGTCGTCACAGCAGCTGTCATAGTAGTACCATTCATAAATAACAAGGTGGTTGCAATTATATCTGTTGGTTTTGTCGGGTTTTTAGTTTCTCTATTTTATGTTTTATTCCGTGCTCCAGACTTAGCGTTAACTCAACTATTAGTTGAGACGGTAACAACTGCATTGTTCTTGCTTTGTTTCTATCATTTACCGGAATTACGAAAAGAAAAGTCTAAACCAACATTTAAATGGGTTAATGTTATTATCTCAGTTGGTGTTGGTGCGTTGGTAACGGTCATGGCTTTAAGTGCTTTGTCATTTGGAAATAAAAAACCATTTGAGTCTATCTCCCAATATTATATCGATAATGCGCATGATCTTGGCGGTGGAGATAATATTGTTAACGTCATTTTAGTTGACTTTCGTGGTCTTGATACGATGCTAGAAATTCTAGTATTGGGGATTGCTGCGTTAGGTGTTGTAACATTAATTAAATTACGTATGAGTGGAAAGGAAGATGTTTAAAATGAAAAATAATTTATCTTTGCATACAATTACGCAAATTGCAGTTTTCATTGTACTCTCCTTTTCCTTTTATCTTTTATTCGCTGGACATAGTAATCCTGGCGGCGGTTTTATTGGTGCGTTGATGACAGCATCAGCGATTGTACTGTTGTACATTAGTTTTGATCTAAAAACAATCAAGAAAGTGTTACCATTTTATTATCCGTATTTTATAAGTACAGGATTACTCATTGCAATGGGGACAGGAGTAAGCAGTACGTTGTTTGGTTATCCCTTCTTAACCCAATTCTTTGAATACGTAAATCTACCTATTCTTGGTGAAACAGAGTTAACGACTGCATTAGTGTTTGATATTGGTGTATTTCTCGTCGTGATTGGTGTAGCTCTATTAATTATTACAACGATTGCGGAGGATGAGGACTAATGGAAATTTTAATTGTCGTATTAATTGGTATATTGTTTTCAGTTGCAACTTATTTAATTTTAACAAAAAGTTTATTCCGTGTTGTCTTAGGTACCGTACTGATCTCACATGGTGCGCATCTTCTCATTTTAACGATGGGTGGACTTGGTGTCGGATCAGCTCCGCTATTAGGTGAAGAGGCTTCTAGTTACACAGATCCGTTACCACAAGCATTAATTTTAACAGCAATTGTTATTAGCTTTGGTATGACAGCATTATTATTAGTAATGACATATCGTACCTATAAAGTACATCAAACCGATGATTTAGATAAATTAAGGGGAAGATCAGATGAGTAATTTTTTAATGCTGCCAATATTGCTGCCAATGTTTATTGGCACGCTATTAATCTTTTTTGCAAAAAAACATAAATTACAACGTGTGATCGCTGGAACTGCAGCTATAGCACAATTAGGCGTAGCGATATACTTAGGCTATATCGTATATGTCGATGCAAGCCAAATCATCACGCTAGAAGTTGGGGATTGGAGTGCACCATTTGGTATTGTGCTAGTAGCAGATATGTTAGCGACAATGATGGTTTTACTTTCCAGCATAGTTGGTGTGGTTTGTTTATTCTTCGCATTTAAAACGATTCATAGCGAACGAGAGAAATTTTACTTTTATCCATTCTACTTTTTCTTACTTACAGGTGTGAATGGCGCATTTCTAACTGGTGATTTATTCAATTTATTTGTTTTCTTTGAAGTAATGTTAATCGCTTCTTATGTATTAATTGTTCACGGTGGAACCGGGTATCAATTACGTGAATCCTTTAAATATGTTGTGATGAATATGGTTGCATCTGCGTTTTTCCTTGTGGGACTCGCATTGTTATATGCAACAACCGGAACATTAAATATGGCTGATTTAGCTGAACGCGTTCAAGTAATGGGACAGGAAGGCATTCTAAATGTTATTGCGATCGTCTTTTTGTTTGTTTTTGGGGCAAAAGGCGCCTTGTTTCCACTATATTTTTGGTTACCTAAGTCATATTACGGACCTCCAGCAGCAATCTCTGCGTTATTTGGTGGTTTACTAACGAAGGTTGGTATTTATGCGATCATTAGAATGTTTACATTAATATTCATTCATAATACAGGGTTTACACATACTATTATTTTGGCACTTGCTGGCGCTACGATGTTTTTTGGTGTCCTTGGTGCTGTATCGCAATTTGATTTCAAACGAATCCTCTCTTACCATATCATTAGTCAAGTTGGTTACATGGTAATGGGATTAGGCATCTACACGCAATTAGCTTTAGCAGGTGCTATTTACTATATTGCACATCACATTATTGTGAAATCTGCATTGTTTCTATTTGCCGGAGCAACAGAAAAAATTACTGGAACGACAGATTTGAAGAAAATGGGTGGTTTATTAAAAACTCATCCATGGGTAGGATGGCTTTTCTTTATATCAGCTATGTCTCTTGCTGGTATTCCGCCACTTAGTGGGTTCTTCAGTAAATTCGCATTGATTTTGTCAGCTATACAAGAACAGAGTTATGTGATTGTTACTGTGGCATTAGTTGTTGGTATTTTAACCTTGTTCTCTATGATGAAAATTTTCATGTATGCATTTTGGGGAGAACCAACTATACCAGTTGAAAAAGTAAATAGGAAAGAAATGTTTTCCTTATTACGTCCTATTATTCCATTAGTAGCTTTAACAGTTTGCTTAGGATTTTTCGCGGAACCAGTATTTCAATACTCACTAGGTGTTGCTGATCAAATTCTAGATCCAGCTAATTATGTAAATGCGGTCTTAGGTTCAAAATAGATCATGAATTAAAGGGGTAGTGCAATGGCTTTACAAATCTTATTAAACCTTAGTATAGCGTTAATATGGATGTTATTAACAAGTCAATTTACTTTTTCATCCTTTCTTATTGGATATGTGATAGGTGTTTTATTATTATACTTATTCCGACGCTTTCTTCAATTTGATATATATTTCTCTAAAATTATCGCTTTTGCTAAACTAGTTATACTTTTTCTAAAAGAAATGGTAATAGCAAATATTGATGTTGCAAGAATTATTATAACACCAAGATTAAAAATGAATCCTGGGATCATCGCTTATCCAACAGAATTAAAATCGGGATTAGAAGTAACGCTGTTAGCAAGCCTGATAACATTGACACCAGGTACACTTGTAATGGCTTTCTCAGATGATCAAAAAACGCTCTATATTCATACCTTAGATATTGACAGTAAAGAAGCTGTCGTTGCAGGTATAAAATCCACCTTTGAAAAAGGGATTCTGGAGGTGACAGAATAATGCTAGAAACGGTTGCTTGGATCGTATTAATGTTGTTATCTGTTGCCATCGTATTATGTTTCATTCGAATGATTATCGGACCGTCTATTTTTGATCGTATTGTTGCTTTAGATTTATTAGGTGTAACTATGATAGGTTTTGTTGGTATGTTAATGATCATTCAACATACGTTAGTATACGTAGATGTAGTATTAGTATTGGGTATCTTATCTTTTGTAGGAACAATAGCCTTATCGAAGTATATGGAAGGGGGTGTTGTAATTGACAGAGATAATAATTAGTTTTTTTGTACTACTTGGTGCGTTGTTTATGCTGTTAGGTGCAATTGCTATTGTACGTTTACCTGATGCATATACACGTATTAATGCAGCAACTAAAGCTGCAACACTAGGTGTTATTGGCATTATGATCGGTGTATTCTTATTCTTTGTATTTGCAGAGAATAGTATAAGCGGGAAGATTTTATTAACAATTATTTTTGTGTTTCTTACAGCCCCCATTTCCGGTTTTATGATGGCACGTTCCGCTTATCATACAAAAGTACCAATATGGAAACATAATACGAGAGATGATTTGAAGGATGCATTGAAAGAAAAAAATTAACTAAAAGGCTTGCTAAAAGGTAACTAGTTCCTTTAGCAGGCCTTTTTATTGTTTAAAAGTGTTAATGTTCAACTTAAAGGGAATAAATAAGGAGGTAAAACGAATTTACTACTATTCAAATCATTAGAAATTATGCGTGTTTGTCAAAGGAGTGTGTATGCACGATGAAACCTGCTTTAAGAATAAGTGCTATATATCTAATTAGTGGAACACTATGGATTGTTTTTTCTGATTATTTATTGCAATCGATTTCACAGGAAACAATTATTCAAACGTACAAAGGTTTCATATATGTTTTAGCTACTGCCATTTTATTGTTCTTCATGGTTCGTCAATTAGTCAAAAAGCTTCAAGATGAAATAGATCATCGACTGTTGAAAGAACAAGTGCTTTTTCAGGTAATTAGCGAAAATGAACGATTTCGTCATTTGTTTGAACAAGCTCCTTCAGGTATGATGATTACCGATCCTTCAAAGAATGACAATCCACTTGTCTATGTAAATGATGGTTTTGAAAAAGTCACCGGATATAAAAGTAACGAGGTGATTGGTAAAAACCCTCGTTTTTTACAAGGGAAAGCTACCTCAGAGGAATCAAAAGATAAAATCAAACAGGCTTTAATCAAAAAAGAGTCGATTCAATTAGAAATACAAAACTACAAAAAAGATGGATCGATTTTTTGGAATGAATTAAAAATTACACCGATATTTAATGACAATAACCAATTGAACTACCTTACTGGTATTCAAAACGATATTACAGAGAAAAAGAATCAAACAATCTTAATTAAAAATCAATTAGATTTTGTAAAGACAATGCTCTCGACTACAAACCATTCCGAGATATTTTCGCAATTTACGCAAACGATTGAAAGACATTTAAACGTGCCATGTACTATTCTTCGAATGAATGAGGATAACGAAACATATCAATTATTCGCTTCCACATTAGTAACTGAATCGTTTAAAAAAGTTGTATATGACTTCTTTGGCGATAAGCTAGGCGATAAAGAAAAGATAGAAACATTTACTAAAAAAACACTTGTAGTTGAGGATATTTTAGGAGATGAGAGATTTAAAGCATTTTGGCCAATAGCAAAAAATAATGGTTACCGATCGTTTTGGTCCACACCAATAAAAACAAAAGAAGGAGAAACAATAGGTATCTTTAAGGTGTATAAGCAGGTTGATTTACCCTTTACTGAATTGGATTTACGTGTACTCGAGAGTTATTCATCGATTTTCGCAATGGCAATGCAAAATGTGCAATATAATGAAAAACTACAAAAAAGTGAGCGAAGATATCGTCTCATTGGTGAAAATTCTTCCGATATGATTTGTCTCTTAGATGAACAATTAAAAGTAGAATACTTTTCCCCATCGAATGTTCGTCTACTTGGAGCTGTTGATAAATTTGTCGATGTACAGAAAGCATTAACGGAAGAATCATTGAGTCGCTTAACTTCTTTTATTGAAATATTAAGGGAATATGGCCGACCAGATACGATTGAAGTTGAGCTTAAAGCAATTAATGATACTTGGCATTCATTAGATATTAGTGGAAGTCAATTTTATGATAGTGAAGAACAACAAACTAAAATATTGCTAGTAGCGCGTGATATTACCGAGAGAAAGGAATATGAAAATAGATTAAATCGTCTATTATATTATGATCCGCTAACACAATTACCAAATAACTATTATTTTAAAAAGACGCTCAAAACAACAATAAACAACAGAAAGCCTTTTAACTTATTGTTGTTGGATTTTGATCAAATGAAAGAAATTCGTAGTCTATATGGTGGTGGCGCGGAAGAAATAGTGTTAACTAAGTTAGCAGATGTCATGAAAAGGTCGTTAGCTGTAACCATGATCGCTCGTACTGGTGAATCCGAATTCTCTGTGTTATTAGAAGCGTATCCTGATCTAGATGAATTAAAACGACAAGTGAAGGGGCTTTTACGAGTTTTGGAAGGTCCATGGCATTATCATGTCCAAGAATTTGTCGCGACCGTTAGTATTGGAATTGTCTATTATAACGATCAATCAGCAGATACGATGCGATTTCAAGCTGAATGGGCATTACAAACTGCACGTAAAAAAGGAAAACATCGTTATCACATCTATCTTGATGAAGTATCACAAGGAACACATACGTCGATATCGATACAAAATGATCTTTATCACGCATTGGATCGAAATGAATTTAAGTTGCTGTACCAACCACAAGTGAACGTCAAAAATAATAATGTAGACGGTGTCGAAGCATTAATTCGCTGGGAACACCGAACATTAGGAATGATTTCACCAGGTGAATTTATTCCGATTGCTGAAGATACCGGTTTGATAATCCCGATAAGCGAATGGATTATTAAGGAAGTTTGTCTCGGAATGGTTCAATGGATCAAGCAAGGTAAGGAGCGTAATGCTTCTATTAATATTTCTTATCGACAAATGGAAGAAGAGGGTTTTGTGGATAAAGTCAAAGCAATCTTAGCCGAGACAAAATGTCCTGCTAACCGTTTAACATTTGAAATTACTGAAAATATGTTAATGAATGATTTATCACTATCTTTGCGGGTTTTAAAACAATTAAAAGCAGTAGGCATTCAACTATCTGTAGATGATTTTGGTATTGGATACTCCTCCTTATCCTATCTTAAAAAATTTCCAATTGATTGTTTGAAGATCGACCGTGCTTTTGTTAGAAGTATTCATGAAGATCCAAATGATTTTGCAATCGTACAAGCAATTATGGAGATGAGTCGAGCACTTGGATTAAAAGTTGTTGCAGAGGGCACAGAAACAGAGGCTAACATTCGGATACTACAAAAGCTCGGTTGTGACAATTTTCAAGGATATTGGTTTAGTCGACCAGTTGATTGTAATGAATTAGAAAAAAATGTGATGAAGATCTATCAAGAAAAACTACCTGTTTTTTCTTAATTAGCAGAGAACATTCAATAATTAAATAAAAAGTCTAATGGATGAAGCCTAATTACTAGCTTCTATAGGAGGTAGTAATTAGGTTGAAAAATAAAATTAAATTTAACACTTGAATTTATACCTTGTAGGGTATATGATATAAAAAGTAAGTCGATGTCATGTTGACGAACTTTTTATTTCTCTAATTTTATACCCGTATAGGTATATAGAGTTAATTTTGAAAGGAGTGGAAAATGTGGAAATTGTCTTTGTTAGTCTCGTTATCTTACTTACTTTTCTAGTAATAAAACGAATGTTTCCTGCGAAAGGAATTCGAATGATTACGACAACAGAATTGAAAAAAGAATTAAAGGACAAAAAGAAACAATTGATAGATGTTCGTACGGTTAACGAATTTAATGGCAATAAGATTAAGGGCTTTAAAAACATTCCGCTACATGAATTGAAACAAAAAGCTTTGACTGAACTAAGTAAAGGTAAAGAATTAGTTATTATTTGTCAAAGTGGAATGAGAAGCCAGCAAGCATGCAAACAATTAAAGAAATTAGGATATAACCAGGTGACGAATGTCAGAGGTGGCATGAATGCTTGGCAATAGGAGGTTTTATAAATGAAATTAACTGAAACAACAGCAAAAGAAATAGCACATAAAGTGATTAATAAAAAAGAATTATTCATTTTAGATGTACGAACAGAGGAAGCATTTAAGGATTGGAAGATCGAAGGAGAAAATTTCACTTATTTAAATATCCCTTATTTTGATTTAATTGATGGGGTTGAGGGTATCGAAGACCAACTTCCAAAAGATAAAGCTATACTAGTTGTTTGTGCAAAAGAAGGTTCGTCTGTAATGGTAGCAGAAATGTTAGCTAACGCTGGATTAACTGCCTCGTATCTTAAAGGAGGTATGAAAGCTTGGAGTGAACATCTTGAAGCCATTAAAGTTTCAGATCTGAAAGACGGTGGAGAATTGTATCAATTCGTTCGGATTGGAAAAGGTTGTTTGTCTTATATGGTCATTTCAGGCAAAGAAGCAGTGGTGATTGATCCGGTACGAATGACAGATATATTCACGGATTTCGCAACTGAAAAAGGTGTGAAAATAACACAGGTTCTGGATACACACTTACACGCAGACCATATTTCAGGAGGGCGCGCGATTGCTGAACAAACAGGTGCAACGTATTGGTTACCTCCAAAAGATGCAACAGACGTTACGTTTGATTATAAAGGTTTGGTAGATGGTGAAGTTATTACTATTGGTGCAACAAAAATAGCTATTCAGGCACTTTATACACCCGGTCATACGATTGGTTCAACTTCATTTATTATTGATAAGCATTATTTACTAACAGGCGATATCCTCTTTATCGATTCCATAGGCCGTCCTGACTTAGCGGGTATGGCAGAGGATTGGGTAAGAGATTTGCGTGAAAGTCTCTATGAGCGCTACAAAGAGCTGTCTGATGACTTGATCGTATTGCCAGCACACTTTATGATTATTGATGAATTAAATACTGATGGCACAGTAGCTGCTAGACTAGGTGATCTTTTTGCTTCAAATCACGGATTGAATATAGAAAATGAAAATGCGTTTAGAAAAATGGTAACGGAAAATTTACCACCACAGCCTAATGCATATCACGAAATTCGAGAAACAAATATGGGGAAAGTAACACCAGATAATGAAAAACAACGTGAAATGGAAATTGGTCCTAATCGCTGTGCTATCCGATAAAGGGGATTAGGGGGGATTCGTAAATGGTTTTTAGTGATATGAATATAGAATTTGTGCTTGTCATTTTTCTAATTGGATTTATTGGGTCTTATCTTTCTGGAATGTTAGGAATTGGTGGATCGATTATAAAATATCCAATGTTACTCTATATACCTTCACTTTTTGGAATAACAGCATTTTCTGCTCATGAAGTATCGGGTATAAGTGCAGTGCAAGTTCTTTTTGCAACGATTGGTGGCGTATGGGCATACCGTAAAGGTGGTTACTTAAATAAAGATTTAATTATCTATATGGGAGTGAGCATTTTAATAGGTAGTTTAATAGGTGGATATGGATCAAAACTAATGCTAGGTGAAGCAATTAATTTTGTTTACGGTGTCCTCGCTTTAATTGCTGCTGTGATGATGTTTATACCGAAAAAGGGAACGGATGACATTCCTTTTGATCACGTTACATTCAACAAACCGTTGGCAGCATTTCTAGCACTGATTGTCGGAGTTGGAGCTGGTATTGTTGGTGCAGCAGGCGCATTTTTACTTGTACCCATTATGCTCGGTGTCCTAAAAATACCAATAAGAATGACAATCGCTTCATCTTTAGCAATTACCTTTATTTCATCGATCGGTTCGACAATTGGGAAAGTCACAACAGGACAAGTGGAATATATGCCAGCGGTTATTATGATTGTCGCCAGTATACTAGCATCACCACTTGGTGCTAAAACAGGTAAAAAAACAAATGCAAAACTATTACAAATTATTTTAGCGGTATTAATTGCAGGAACCGCAATAAAGATTTGGTTGGATATTTTAGATAATTAAGCTATTTTTTTATAGTCAATTAAATACCTGTACACGTATAAGTATTTATAATAAGTAAGAATAGGAGGATAACTATATGGGAGCAACAAAAAAAACAACAATTGTCTTATTTAGTGGAGATTATGATAAAACAATGGCAGCTTACATTATTGCAAATGGTGCAGCGGCATACGATCATGAAGTAACAATATTCCATACGTTTTGGGGTCTAAATGCACTAAGGAAAGAAAATCACGTTCCTGTTAAAAAAGGTGTCCTTGAAAAAATGTTCGGCAAAATGATGCCTAAAGGTGCTGATAAAATGGGCTTATCAAAAATGAACTACATGGGAATGGGACCAAAAATGATTAAGCAAGTAATGAAAAAGCATAATTCGATGCCATTACCAGACTTAATTGATATGGCTAAAGAGCAAGACGTCAAGCTAATTGCTTGCACGATGACAATGGATTTATTAGGCTTACAGAAAGAAGAGTTACTAGACGAACTAGAATATGGAGGGGTTGCCGCATATATCGGTGATGCCCAAGAGGGTAACGTTAACTTGTTTATCTAATTATAATTAATGGAGGGTGTAAATAATGAAAGAAATTACGGCAGAAGAACTAGCAAATAAAATAGCAGACAAAGAGAAAGTAAACTTAATTGACGTTCGTGAGGAATTTGAAGTGGAAGAAGGGAAAATCCCACAAGCAAAACATATCGCATTAGGCGAAGTTGAAGAACGGATGGATGAATTAGATAAGAATAAACATTACTACTTGATATGTCGTTCTGGTGCTAGAAGTGGTAACGCAGGACAATTTTTAACTGAAAAAGGATATGATGTAACGAATATGACAGGTGGCATGCTTGCTTGGCCTGGTGAAGTAGAGTAATAACTATAAAAGTGTAAAAACAATTAGGAGGAATTAGAAATGGAAAGTACAAAAGTGTTAGATGCAAAAGGTTTGGCTTGTCCAATGCCAATCGTAAAGACTAAGAAGGCAATGGCAGATTTGCAAGCTGGGGATATTTTAGAAGTACATGCAACAGATCAAGGTTCACAGAGTGATTTAACTGCATGGGCTAAATCAGGCGGACATGCATTAGTAAAAGATACAGATGAAGGCGACGTTCTTAAATTTTGGATTAAAAAAGGCGAATAATATTACGCAAGAGAAAGGTGGTAGATTAGATTGTTTCATTATACGGTAGAATCAAATAAAACAATCCAAGAAACGGTACAAGCCTTAGAGGTGAATTTAAAAGAAGAGAAGTTCGGTATCCTTTGGCAATTTGATATTAAAGAAACGTTAAACAATAAAGGAATTGATTTTGAACAACCTTATCTTGTATTAGAAGTATGTAATCCAAAGGAAGCCGCTAATCTTTTAACTAAAAATCAATTGGTTGGTTACTTCTTACCATGTAAAATTGTATTATATCAAGATACAGGTAAGACAAAAATCGGTATGCCAAAACCAACAGCATTAATTGATTTAGTAGAAGAGGAAGCATTAGTGGCATTAGCAAAAGAAATAGAAGATAAGTTGATTCGTGCAATAGACAAGAGTATATAATAAAAGCGGTGGATTCATTCACTGTTTTGCTCAAGTGAAAGTTGAAACGCTTCATGCATTGGCATGGAGCGTTTCTTTTAGCTGAGCAAAAAAAGTAAAAACAACAAAGCAAACTGGTGCAGAAAACGTTTGAATTATAGCGAACGATTTGATCGTAAAGTTAGACTTGAATCATGTAAAAAAAACTGTATAATTGTAAGTCATATAAATTGAATATTCTAATAAATCGGAGAAGGGGAGGATTAATAAAATGGCAAAAACAAAATTTGATGCGCATAATAGATGGCAAATGCCTGATACATATGTCATCCTATTTCTCGTATTATTATTAGGTGTGGTAGCTACATATCTCATCCCATCAGGATCATTCGAAAGAGAAATGATAGATGGCGTAGAGCGTGTTCTACCTGGTACATATAGTGCAGTTGCCGGTTCAAATCTGGGAGTTATGACGTTATTCAATGCTATTCAGATGGGGATGGTACAATCAGCTGATATTATTTTCATGGTATTATTTACTGGTGGTGCTTTTGAAATTATTGAACGATCTGGAGCGTTAAAAGGTGCTATTAATCGAGCAGTACTGTTGACTCGTGGGCGTGAATTCTGGATGATTGCAATTATATCTACATTATTCGCCTTAGGTGGAGCAGTTGGAGCAGTTGCTAACGCAGTAATAGCCTTTGTTGTGATTGGTGTTATTATTGCTCGTACATTAAAATTAGATCCAATTGTTGCAGTAGCCATTACATTTGGTGCAAACTTTGCAGGATTTAATGTCGGTTTTATTAACCCATACACAGTAGGGATTGCGCAGGATATTGCTGGCTTACCTCTTTTCTCAGGTTGGTTGTTACGTCTTGTTGTTTTCATAATTATTCTTTCGATAACGATAGGCTACACATGGCGTTACGCTAAAAAAATTATGGCTGATCCAAGTAAGAGTTTAATGGGTGTCTATGAAGATGAAGACGAAGTAGAAAAACTGGAAGATGAATTTACTATTAGACATAAATTAATGCTTAGTTTTGTTGGGCTTGGTTTGGTCTTTTTTGTTTATGCCTCCACACAATTAGGATGGACAATTAGTAATATGGCTGCTTTCTTTGTGTTAATTGGGATTGTGTCTGGTATTATTGCGGGTATGCACTATAATACCATTGCAATAACCTTTATGGATGGCACAAAGAAACTTGTTTATGGGGCACTTGTTGTTGGTCTTGCCCGTTCAGTTATAATCGTATTAGAGGATGGACAAGTACTTGATACCATTGTTTATGCGTTAAGCGTACCACTTGAAAACTTCCCGCCAATACTATCAGCAATAGGAATGTTTATTTCAAATGGCGTATTAAACTTTTTGGTTAACTCTGGTAGTGGTCAAGCAATGATTTCAATGCCAATGCTTGCACCTTTAGCAGACATGGTTGGTGTGACGCGTCAAGTAGCAGTTCAAGCTTATCAATTTGGGGATGGATTGACTAATAGTATATTCCCTACATCAGGTATATTGATGGCAAGTCTTGCAGTTGCTAATGTACCATGGACAAAATGGATTAAATTTATGTTTCCGTTATTTGTTATTTGGTTTATTATTGCAATTATTACCTTATCAATTGGTGTTCTCATTAATTGGGGACCATTCTAAATAAAAATTCTGCTATGTTAATTACACAAATGTAGATAGTTTAACCATTTTAACGATGATTCCTGCATGAAACAGGATTAAAGTATGTAAAGGAGTATCCTAAAGTGAGACGTTGTTCAAGTGTCTTCTCTATAGGATACTTATCTTTTTTTAAGTAAATTCTATTAATTTTTATCTTATCAAGTTTCACGACTTGCCCCCACTAAACCTTCATATTTAAGTCTTCTAGTTCTAAGTAGTCTAGTTTCACATAAGCATCTTTTATATTTTCTTCATAGTTATCTTTTGTGGATTCAGCAATTTCTAATATCGATATAAGCTTTGGTATATACAGTCGGTCATTCTCTTCAGAAAAATCAGTATGTTGGTATACATCTGACAAGCTTATAGCATTCCTTTTACTTTAATAGTTTGCTTTCTGTGATTGGTCTATTATACTAGAATAGATCAGAAACTTTCATGTCATAAACAAATTTTATTAAAGCGGTGAATAGAATGTTAGAGGATACAGGAGAACGTGTTATTCCTGAAAATATGAGCATAATGAATGATTTATTAATTGAGCACGTTGCAAGATATCACTTTGCGCTTTCATTTATTAGTGGACGTGTATTAGATTTTGCTACTGGAACGGGTTTTGGTACCCATATTATTGCGAAAAAGTTAAAGAAAGAAATAGTTGAAGTAATTGGATTTGATATTAATAACGAGGCTCTGGAGTATGCTAAATATCATTATTATCATCCAAAATCATCTTTTTTTCAAGAAGATGTGACCGATCTGAGTTTACCTGCGCGTTATGGTACATTTGATACGATCGTTAGTTTTGAAACAATTGAACATGTAGAAGCAGAAGAGCAATTTTTATCGAATGTGTATCGTTTATTAAAGCCCGGGGGGAAATTAATTATGTCTACTCCTTTCGGTAATGGAAGAGGTAAACCATGTGGCTCACCGTTTCATATTCATCAATTGACCCCAGAAGAGTTTGAACGTTTATTCACTGATTATTCAACAGTCACCCATTACGTCCAAAATGGTGCACTAATCGAACCAAGAGACCATGCAACATTAGACTATCACCCCATAGGAATTGTAGTTTGTGAAAAATAAAAGCTATCTTCTAGAAAATTATAATTTATGCCTGAATTTCTATAAACTACGACATAGCGTCCTTGCGCTGAAATTATCATTAACTGTGAATTAATAGGATTTCTTGACCCGCTACTCAAGTGAAATTGACTCCCTTTCCGCAGGCACGGCTTCAGCTAAATCGAAAACAAAGTACGTTTTCGATTGGATCTTCAGCCCGTGGGATTGCGATTACTCATCCCATCAAAAACATTCGCTGTTCCTGCAGGAGTGTCGCCAATTTCACTTGATACGCTAATATTCATCTGCCTATCGCTAACAGAGAGTATAAATCTGCACATAAAAATGAATGGATTTAAATCATGTTTTATTAGCTGGAAATTAGCATGTAAATTATTATTTTCATCTAGTTTAATCCATCTTTTCTATCTATACGGATATCGTTTGTAATTAGACATCAGCTAAGGAAGCAAATGGATGACACTCCTGTGGGAACAGCACAAGTTGAAGATCCACTCGGAAAGCGATTTTTGCTTATCCGAGTTAGCTGAGACTGTGCCCACGGAAAGGGAATCCATTTGCTGACGAAGCGGGTAAGAGGGCCTTCTGTTACGTCGCAGTTTCGCTCAACTAGAATCTTAAACAATAATAATTTTTGTGAAGACATATTCCAAAATAAATATTCAGATAAGCTAGACATTAAAATTGTTTGGCTTCTTTTTTGTGTGAATTTTTTTGTTTATTCTAAATAGGAATGAAAAATAATGGACAATCATATTTTAAAGTAGAAAGGTAGGTATGCTATGCAACAAGGAATAGATTTAACTATAGGAATAGTTTTTGGTGCCGGAATGTTATCTTTTTTATCGCCATGTACCTTACCCATTTTTCCTGCTTATTTATCCTACATAACTGGAATGAGTGTAAAAGAATTACAAGAACACAAAGATATAAATGTACAGGCACGTTTATTACTCCATGCTGTTTTTTTTCTATCAGGAGTATCAATGGTTTTTTTAGGCTTAGGTATTGGCGTTACGTTATTCGGACAGTGGCTGCAAGACATATTATCCGGACATTCTGGAATACTTTTGCAACGAATGGCAGGGATATTCATCATAATGATGGGATTATTTGTAGGTGGTTGGTTAAAAATTATGCCACTTATGAAAGATACACGTAAAAGATTTAAAAACAAACCTACAGGCTTAATTGGTAGTTTCTTTATTGGTATTGGCTTTGCTGCTGGATGGACACCTTGTATTGGTCCGATATTCGCTTCTGTATTGGTTATCGCAACTAGTAATCCGACTCAGGGAGCTATTTATACAATTATTTATATTATTGGCTTCGCATTACCATTTTTAATATTCACCTTTTTCTTAAGTTATGCGAAATGGCTTGTGCGTTATACCGGGATTATCACAAGAGTTGGCGGTGCAATGATGTTATTATTTGGTATGTTATTATTCACTGGCCAGTTAGCTAAACTATCAAATTTCTTACTAAAAATTATTCAAGATACATGGTTATCCAATTTAGGTTAGGAGGCGTTTAGTTGAAAAAGAAGATGATGATCCTTATCTTAGCGGGCACGTTTAGTTGGGCTGTATATGACTTTATAAACAATAAGGAAACAGAAGTTGAAATCATACAGCTAACAGAAAATGTGGAAAACCAGATGCAACAAACAAGTGAAGGATTAGATATTGGTGACATGGCACCAAACTTTCGTTTAAAAACAGCAACTGGGGGGAATATAGAACTAACAGCATATCGTGGGGAACGAGTAATGCTAAATTTTTGGGCAACTTGGTGTCCGCCTTGTCGAACGGAGATGCCTGATATGGAAAGATTATATAATGAAAAGGATGTACAAGTTATTGCGGTTAACTTGACACAATCAGAGGCTAAAATAGAAGATGTTACGGATTTTATTACAGAAAATAAATTAACTTTTCCTATTCTTTTAGACGAACAACTAGAAGTAGCGACAACGTATGGTGTTAGACCAATCCCAATTACTTATATGATTGATTCGCAGGGTGTAATTCAAGATAAATCTTTAGGAGCATTGAGTTATGAACAGATGGTGGAAGCAGTAGACAAAATGGAATAATATCTATATAGATTTTATTTTTTTAATATGTGATATAATTAACAAAGTGTAGATTTCATTGTTAAAGCTTTTGCATATTTTAATGAAGAACTAGGAACAGTAAATGTAATTCATTATGCACAATTAGTTAATTTGTGGGATAAATCTTGGAAAAGACTAGACATTTTCAAGTCATTAGATTATAATGATTATAAAATGATAACAATTATAATTAATTGGAGGAATTTATATGACAACTAAAAATCAAACATTACAAGATCAATTAAATCAATTAGTAGCAACACATGGTGTGTTTTTCACGAAGTTACATCAGCATCACTGGTACGTAAAAGGGCATAACTTTTTTGTTCTTCATGAAAAATTTGAAGAATTATATAATGAAGTAAATGAAAAGTTTGATGAATTTGCAGAACGACTTTTAACTATTGGAGGAAATCCTTATTCTACGTTAAGCGAATTTTTAGCTAATGCAACGATCAAGGAAGAGCCTTATACAGAGCATGTTCCAGCTGAATCTATGGTTAAGTCAGTAATTAGTGATTATCAGATAATCCAAAGTGATTTAGCAAAAGGGATCGAACTTGCTGGAGAAGCAGGTGATGATATCACAGAAGATATGTTAATTGGTTACAAAACTAGTGTAGACCAAACATTATGGATGTTATCAGCATATGTAAGCAAATAAGGCTAGACATACAAAAAAGCATTACGACCTTCATTAAGGTCGTAATGCTTTTTTCTTTTGGATTTTTAATAATAATCCGGTTAAATATGTACACTTTTTTGTAGATCATATAAAATACGTTAGTATAATAACGTTAGTATTCCCAAAGGTAGGTGAGAAAATTGTGCAATATAGAAACTTGGGGAAGTCATAAAATTGTAACAATTCTCACCTACATTAAAATTGTAACAGACTATGTTGAGTAAGGGAAGTAATCGATTAAAAATCGGTCCAAAAGAGGAGCGTTTTAGGTCTTAAGATGTAGAAAATCTTCTTATATGTAAGAAGGCAGAGCAAGTAATTTACCTTGCTTTGCCTGTTCATTAATTTTACATTATCTTAATAAAATGACGCACCTACAATAATTAAAAGAATAAACAACACAACTATTAGCGCAAATCCGCTACCAGCACCTGTCGCTACAGGAGTAGCACAACCAGCACCATAGCCGGCACCATATCCACCATGATAACCCATGTTCTATCACCACCTTACTGTCTTAACTACTTATAGACTATGTAAAAAACAATAAGTGTTGAGGGCAAATGACTATATTAATATGAATTGGGCTTTATATAATTATAAAATTGCATAGGAACAGCATTTTACATGCATTTTTGTTTTTTTGAAAATAGTACGTAAGAATATCTTACAAAAGAAGCGAAACCTCTAGAAACCTGTGTTACATTTAATACATAGAAATTGTGAGTATCCCAACAATACTTACAATATTCATTTCATTGCTCTCCGTTTATTTTAAAGTGTCTGCTATGTAAAATTAGCAATAAAGAAGCCAAAATACCCCCTGTGTTTTGGTTTTTTTATGCTCTTTTTTAGTTGACATTGTTAAAGTATGTTTTTGCTCATTTGATTTACAGGAATTAATGTCCTGGAATGAATTTAATTATAACAAGAGAGTATAAAATATTTTAATACAAAATATGGTAATTAATGATATACTTATCTAAAATAGAATGAGAGATTATAATGACAAATAACATTGATGCATTTTCGAATAGTTTAGAAAGTTATCGTAATTACACAGAAATGCCTTGGGGAAAGTTATTTTACTCAACAGTTCTCTCACAAATAGAACAACATTTAAGTGGTCAAAAATACGTTTTAGACATTGGATGCGGATTTGGCTTAACGGCTTTATCTTTAGCACAGAAAGGTTTTAAAGTAATGGCAGTTGAACCTAATAAAGAGTTGTTAAACATGGCTAAAGAGAAAGCACTTGATAGCGGTGTCGCTATTGAATTTAGGAATTTAAATATGACACAACTGGATTCTTTTGAATGTACTGTTGATTTTTTAATTTGTCATAATGTGCTTGAATATGTGGACAATCCCGAAAAAGCGATTAGAGACTTGGCTGATAAGACAAAAAATAAAGGATATCTATCGTTAATTACTCATAATCCATTGGCAAACGTATTGAAAAAGGCAATAGTAGATAAATCACCGGCAAAAGCGTTAACTTATATTGGGAAAAAATCAGATTATAGTGCAGTGATTGGTGCAGAAACGTCACTCTATACAAATGATGATATTCAGAAATGGTTGAATAATGCTGGATTTAAGGTCGTGAATCGTTATGGTGTTCATAATTTATACGGATACATAGACAACGAATTTAAGTTTGCTCCTGATTGGAATAAACAAATGACTGAACTGGAGATGCAAGTCAGTAGTATTTCTCCTTATCGAGATATTGCTGTTTTCACGCATACAATTGCTCAGCTAACATAATTAAGCTAATCCAAAAAGGAAAAGTAGCATGTTAATTCATGAAATGAGAAAATATATGTGGAACAGTGGATCGAAATGTTCATTTCACAATATAGATCAATCGGTTTAGAACGGAAGGAGAAAGATTTTGTCTGGGTATATAACGATTAGAAACAAGCGGATTTATTATGAGGTTCACGGCGATGCCGATCTACCTGTAAGTTTGTATTTACATGGTGGCCCTGGAGTTGGTTCCTATGACTTCATCGAACAGCAAGCTAAAGAGCTTTCAAAATTCATGAGGGTCATTGCAATTGATCAAAGAGGAGTGCTACGATCGGATCCAATTGAAGATAAAGAGTCATTCGGACTTCTTGATCTGGTAGAGGACTGCGAAACTATCCGTAAACAACTTGGTATCGAAAAGTGGGGTATCATTGGTCATTCTATTGGTGGATATTTGGCAGTACACTATCAATTAAAATATCCTGAGCAGGTGACATATCTTTTGTTTGAATGTCCGACGTTTGATTTGGGAAGTTCTGCGCGATCTCTAATTACAGGAGCAGTTCAGCAATATGAACGATTAGGAAAAGATGGGATGATCAAAGAGTGCCTGATAGCTTCAAAAATAACGGATACCAAAAAGGTATGGGAAAAATGTATAGAGTTTCTTATTGATTTAGGTGAAAATAAAGACAATTTGTATGTCCATGGTGAAGATAAGCATTTTTTTGATCGACTTGTTGAAAAATCCGATATTCCAGAGGTGAATTGGAAAAGGGCCTTCAATCATCAACAAAAACTCTATCAAGAGGGGAAAATATTTGAATCATTGTTAACGAAACTCGATTCTATTACCTGTCCAATGCTACTGATGAAAGGTAAATATGATTGGGTAACGGGTGATGACCAACTGCTCTCGTTTACGAACGGAAAGTCCAATCGTAAGGTAGTTGTGTTTAATCAAAGTGGCCACTTTCCGAGGGTTGAGGAACCCAAAATGTATGCCAGGACAATAAAAGATTTCATATCGGTTAACTGAAAAATCATACATATTGACCTGAAACAAACGGTTCCTTTATTATAACAACCTACCACTACTGTTGTTCAACTATAGTGGTAGGTTTGTATGAGTAAATAAAACTTTTAATTTAATAATCTAGGTTAATGGAACTTCCTAATTTGCGGAAGTTCCATTAAGTTTAACAGCGTATTTTATTTAACTAAACCTAATTGCTTTAGTCCGTTAAAAATACCATTATCATCGACACTTGTTGTACGATGTTTTGCGAAAGCGAACAAATCTGTATGCGCGTTTCCCATTGCAAAACCTTCTTCTACAAATGCAAGCATTTGTTTGTCATTCATCCCGTCCCCAAATGCAATCGTACTATCTTTTTCGAAACCAAGAAGTTCAATAACATGTTTAATAGCGCGACCTTTGTTTACACTCTCTCGGATTACGTCATAACTATGCATTAGACCTTCAACATTAACCTGCGAGAAAAAGATCGGTTCATCTGTTTCATATAATCCGGGATCATCTTCATTTAGGTTCATTAGTGTAATTCCTAAAATATTATCCACATATGCCGATGTATATAGTGATGTGTCTTTTAAATCAAAGTAACTAGAAAAATCTTTAATAACATCTGCTTCCATTGATGTCATCAAACTTTTATTATGTGTATATAAAACCATTTCATGCGGATTCGCTTCACAAACACGAAGGAAGTGTTCGACTGTCTCCTGTTTCATGGGTTTGTTCAATATTTCTTTATCTTGATATATAGCATAAGCACCGTTGTAGCCAATAAAAGAATGTACATCTAGTTCTTCAGCAATGTCTATAACTTCATGTAGTGGTCGACCAGTAGCCAAGAAGATCTCTATTCCTTGTTCTTTTACTTGTTTTATTGCATTTTTTGTCGAATCATCAATCGTGTGATCTGCTTTCAAAATAGTTCCATCAATATCTAAAAATAATATTTTATAATTTGTCATGGTAGGCTCCTTTTGTAGTAGACGCTATAATGAAAAGTTTATCATAAATTTGTCATATAGAGAATGGAAATACTGTAGTTTACCATCTAAGAAGAAAATGATATAGTAATGGATAGCTTCACGTTGATAAGTAATTGATTAACCTTATTTTCGTAGTTCGGATAAAGGACTTTAAAACTTATTTAAAAGGGCGAATGTAGATGAATATAAAAAAAATCTTAAATAACAATGTTGTTGTAACGGAAAACGAGCAGCAAAAAGAGTTAGTTGTGATGGGGAGAGGCCTAGCTTTTCAAAAAAAGATCGGTGAAGAAATTGAAAGCGAAAAAATTGAAAAGACCTTTGTTTTAGAAGGAGAAGGTTTTACAGACAAATTAGCAGAACTTTTAAGTGAGATCCCAGAACAGTATTTTGAAATCGCTTATAAAATAATTAATTTTGCAACGAAACGGTTACCGTATGAATTAGATGATTATATTTATGTTGCCCTTACTGATCATTTGAGTTTTGCAATTAGCCGCTTTAAACAAGGGGTTAATTTACCGAATGCCCTATTATGGGAAATAAAAAAGTTCTATAAAGAAGAATATCAAATTGCAAGAGATGCACTTGTTATTATTAAAGAAGAAATAGGAATCGATCTTCCAGAAGACGAAGCAGGTTCTATTGCTTTACACTTAGTTAACAGTCAGCTCTCGGGGGAAAATGTCGAAGCAACCGTGAAAGTTACAAAGATGGTTAATAGTATTTTAACCATTGTGAAATATCATTATAATATTGAAATAGATGAGACTTCGCTTAACTATGAAAGATTTTTAACACACTTAAAATTCTTTGCCTTACGATTCATACGAAATGAGGGTAAGGGACAGGAAAGTATGGATACCTTTTTATTTGAACAGATAAAAACGAAATATAAAAAGGCATATGATTGTAGTGAAAAAATTGTTGCGTTTGTAGCTAAATCATACGATTGGGATATATCAGATGACGAAAAAATTTACTTGAGTATCCATATTCATCGTGTTACCAATAGAGAAGTACAACAGCAACAATCAAACAAATAGATTGATTAGCTAAAACCTAAGACTACATTTCATACAGAAACTGCTCAAGCGTAGTTGGTTTGTATCGAACTGTTAGTTTAGGTTTTTTTATTAGGGAAAGAGAGTGGGATCTAGTATGAATTATAATCAGTTAGCTGAGAAAATTATTCATTATGTTGGTGGAGAAGAAAATATTGAGTCTTTACATCACTGTACAACCAGATTGCGATTTAAATTAGTTGATAAATCTAAAGTTGATCGACAGGAAATACAACAATTATTAGGTGTTATACAAGTGATGGATAGTGCCGGTCAACTACATATTGTTATTGGGAATGATGTTAGTGACGTCTATCGGAAAATAATAAAACAAAGTGAGTTAGACGGTAAAACACAAACTAAAACGCAAGAAAACAACTCTATACTGAATTATTTTATTGATATTATTTCAGGTGTTTTCACGCCATTATTAGGTGCAATGGCTGGTGTCGGTATTTTAAAAGGCATATTGATTTTATCCCTTGCATTAAACTGGTTAAATGAAGATAGCGGTACCTATCAAATTTTACATGCGGCAAGTGACAGTTTGTTTTATTTTTTACCACTTATATTAGGTATAACAGCCGCACGAAAATTTGGCACGGATCCTTATGTAGCTTTTGTTATTGCAGGAGCATTAGTATATCCAGATTTGATCACTACATATGAATCAGGGTTAGAATTAACTTTTATGGGCTTACCTATTTATTTAACGAACTATGCAACATCTGTTATACCGATCATTTTGACGGTTTTTGTCATGTCTAAAATAGAACCACTACTAAATAAAATTTTTCCTAGTGCGATAAAAACATTTTTTACACCACTAGTGTTAATTGCGACGTTGGTTCCGTTAACTTTATTAGTGTTTGGTCCTTTTGGTAACTATGTAAGTGGAGGTCTTGCTGATGGATATAGCTGGATTTATAGTAATAGTGCAGTAGTAGCAGGAATTGTAATAGGTTTCTCGTGGCAAATACTTGTCATGTTTGGTCTGCACTGGGGATTAGTTCCTATCGCAGTTAATAATTTAAGTCAATTTGGTGGAGATACCCTTACTGCGATGTTAACGCCAGCAATTTTTGCTCAGGCTGGAGCGGCGCTTGGTGTATTTCTTAAATCAAAGAAAAAACAGGTTAAATCAATCGCTGCCCCTGCGGCAATAGCGGGCTTGTTTGGGGTGACAGAACCCGCTATATATGGAATTACACTACGTTATAAAAAACCATTCATTATAGGCTGTATTGCTGGAGGGATTGGTGGTGCAATTGCTGGGCAATCAGGCGCAAGTTCTTCATCTTTAGCAGTACCAGGACTTGCTTCCTTACCGGTATTCTTTGGACGCGGTTTTACATTATTTTTATTAGCAATAGCAATAAGTTTCATTTTTGCTACTGTATTTACTTATTTCTTTGGATATCAAGATGAAATGAGCGCACAAACTGCAACTAATAATCAAACAGAAACAGTCATAAAGAATGTAGCGATAGCAAGTCCATTTAATGGGGCACTTCTTTCATTAGAAGAGGTACCAGATGAAGTGTTTGCTTCAGGTGTGGTTGGTAAAGGTATTGCGGTTGTACCAATTGATAAGAAGTTATACGCGCCAGTAACGGGAGTAGTTTCAAGTGTCTTTCCAACGAGTCATGCGATCGGTTTTACATCACAAGAAGGTGTAGAAGTATTGATTCATGTAGGGATTCATACAGTGCAATTAGATGGTGAATATATGGAAGTATTCGTCAAACAAGGTGACCTGGTAGAGCAAGGTCAGCATATCGCAACAATAGAAATCGAAAAAATTACTGCACGGGGATATGATATCATCACGCCGATTCTTGTAACGAATACAGGAGAATATACAGATGTTTTACCAATAGATGAAGAGAATATAGTGGTAGGAGAACGACTGATTACAGTTATTATTTAATTATATACGACTATCACTTTATGTAGGGAGATTTTAATTTGGACGGATTTAATCAGCAATTCATCTATTCCATTTTAATTATTGGTTTAGGTTATTTATTAAAACAAACAAAAATAATCAAAGAAAGTGATGGAGAAGGACTAGCACGTCTTATATTTAATCTTACATTACCAAGCTTAATTGTAGTAACATTTTCAGATATTGTGATTGAGCCATCTTTATTTTTCTTAGTAATAGCGGCAATTATTGCAGGTTTTTTCTTCGTATCCATCGGTTTATTTGTTTTTAGAAATGAACAGAACAGTACAAGAGGCATGTTACTTATGATGATACCAGGATATAATGTAGGCTTATTCGCTTATCCTTTGGTAGAAGGGCTTTGGGGTGCGGAAGGGATTAAATATTTTGGAATGTTTGATGTAGGGAATGCTTTTATTGTATTTGGATTAAGTTATTTAATGGGTAGTTTTTATGCAAGTGAGGAAACCAAGATCACAACGAAAGAAATTACACTTAAGTTAGTAAAATCAATTCCATTGATGACATATATGATTGTATTTCTATTAAATATTATACATATTCCATTGCCAAATGTATTAATTGATACAGCTTCTATTATTTCTGGTGCGAATATGCCATTATCTTTATTATTATTAGGTATTTATTTGAATTTTACTTTTGATAAAAAATATTTGTATTTAGTTGGGAAGTTCCTTGTAGCTCGATTTGGAGTTGGTCTGCTTATTGGAATTGCACTCTTTGTTTGGTTGCCAGTTGATTTAATGTTTCGCTATACACTCTTGATTGCTTTAATCTTACCGACTTCAATGTCCTTATTGCCTTATGCAGTTGAATTTGGTTATGATAAAAAGTTTGTTGGGACTGTATCAAATATCACCATGTTACTTAGTTTCTTTTTAATTTGGTTAATTATTAATATATGAGAGACTTCATTCATTTCGTTTATGTGATCTACATTAAAATAAAAAGTCCACTATTCCTAATTAAGAATAGTGGACTTTGTTTTATTTATTTATGAATACTTCAATTGCTTTAGCAACACCGTGTTCATTGTTACTTACTGTCGTGAAATTACATGCTTGTTTAATGGCCTTTTCAGCGTTACCCATTGCGACACTATGCCCAACAATCTTTAACATGGATAAATCGTTAAAATTATCACCAATTGCCATTGTGTCTTCTAAAGCGATGCCATTTTCAGCTGCAAAAAGTGATAAAGCAATCCCCTTTTGTGCATCTGGATGATTAAATTCTGCATTGTCAAAACCAGAAGATGTAATGATGACGTTATCCTTGACTGAAAACTGTTTTTTTACTTTTTCCAATGTATCTACTTCTAGAGAAAAGGCAAGTGCTTTATAGACTTCAATGTCTTTATCTGCAAGAAGTCCGTTGAAATCATCTGTTATTTTAAACTCTTCTTCTTGAAAACGCAATGCTGCTCGCTCTTCCACTTCTTCACGCGAAACTTCTGGGTGAGAAGAGAGCATGATATTCAAAAGGACTTCCATGAATTTTGCGCGGTCAGGAGAATAGATACCTTGATTGGTATATAATTCAAAATAGGCTTCACTTTCCTGACATTGCTGTATAATTTTTTTGCTGATTAATTTAGAAAGTGGGATATTACGTAACCTTTCCCCTTTTTCTGTAAAAACATTTGCACCATTTAAACAAATAATAGGACAAGTTATCCCAACTGCTTGTAATGGCTTATTTGCAGCGGAATAGGACCGGCCAGTTGCAACAACTACTTTTATTCCCGCTTGAATTGCTTTCTTTAATGCTGTTTCATTTTCTTTGCTAATTTCCCCATTTTCATTCAATAATGTGCCATCTAAATCTGTCGCAATAAGTTTCATTTCATTACTCCCTTTGTATGTAGGATGTTAGTAAACATCACAATCTCTCTAACATTAGAATACACAAGAAGTAGGTCACATGCAACGACTGCGAACCTACTTCTACAATTCTTAACTATTCTTTACATAGTATATTTTTAACCCATCTATCTTTTTTGTCTCTAAATTCACTTAGCTTAATTTTACTTACTTTCCTATTATTTTGCATTTGTACAATCAGTTCTCTTTTATTCTTCATCGGATTTCACCTCCTTATCTAATAAGGAAGTCATCATATCGGTCATGGACTTTAATTTTTCTTCATCTTGAAGCATATCTTGCATCATTGACATTGCTTCTTTAGATAAATCTGGATCTTTTAATACTTTGTTCATTAGTTCCGGTGTATCTCCATTTTCCATTAGTTTTTTCATCAACTTACTTAGATTTGTATCAGTCATTTTTTTCATTACTCCTTTCGTTGTATCATGCATAAAGAATGCTTTTATTTTTTGGGAAAGTTGAGCTAACCGAGCACTATTTTCAGGTTGTCTAAAAATAGTAATAAGACTTTCTAATTTATCAATCGATTCTGTATGAAGATTTTTTTGCTTCCAATCTAGTCTGATTTGTTCCAGAATGGTTTGGTCTTCTACTGATTGATTAATCGTTGAATTTTTAAATCTTTTCGCTTTTACTTCTCGAAAACGACCTTGAGCCGTTCGCTCGAAATATAGTATATTATCTTTCAAATTTTACACCTACCTTTATTTTTTATAGTACATAGATACGCAAATAGAAATGTTTCGACCGTGTTTTTGTCTTATATAAAGGTTAAAATAGCGTGTATACCTACACCTATTTATAAAATATAGGGAAGGTAATCCTATTAAAATAACCATTTTTAAAAAAATTGATAATTGTCCATTCATTTTTCTCTATCAATCATAGATTAACAGTGTGAGGCCTCCACAAGTTTAATAAATGATTGATAGGAGGGAATAGAATGGCTATTATAGCTGCTTTGGTATTGTTGTTCTTTTGGTTCTTTATTTTCACACCAATTATTTTGTTAGTTGCGGTATTGGCCGCTTTAGGTATCTAGTAATGAAGCGCTAGTTTAACTACTAGCGCTTTTTACCTTATAAGGACAAGTGACGTTTTAAAAAAGCATTTTTGAAAAATAGTACGTATATATTTCCTAATATATCTAGAAATCTAATGATAATTAAGGTATGATAAAAAAGAAGATAGACATGCAACCAAGGGGAGGAATATTGTTGAAGCAAAATAAATGGAAACTAGAATTAATAGGAATAGCTATAGTAGGTAGTCTTTTTTTAACGGGTTGTAATGAAAACGCTAACAAAGATATGGAAGCAACAGATCTGGATGCACCTAATTATCAAAATGTAACGGTACATGACCCATCCGTTATCAAAGATGATGATACTTTTTATGTGTTTGGATCACATTTAATGTCCGCTAAATCAGATGATTTAATAGAGTGGGACCAAGTGTCTAATGGCGTACATGAAGGTAATGTACTAATACCAAATGCAGCTGAGGAAATGGAAGAAGCGCTAACTTGGGCTGAGACCGATACCTTTTGGGCTGCAGATGTCATTCAATTAGAAGATGGGAAATATTATATGTATTACAATGCCTGTAGAGGTGATTCACCTTTATCAGCAATGGGAATTGCCACATCTGATTCTATTGAAGGACCATATGAGGACCAAGGCATTATTTTGAAATCTGGTATGACCGAAGAGCTTAGTGAAGATGGTGATACTTATGATGGAACACAAGATCCAAATGTTGTTGATCCAGACGTATTTTACGATAAAGATGGTAAGCTTTGGATGGTCTATGGATCCTATTCAGGAGGGATTTTCATCTTGGAACTGGATGCAGCTACTGGAGAACCATTACCTGATCAAGGATATGGCAAAAAACTATTAGGTGGAAATCATAGTAGAATAGAAGCGCCATTTATGCAATACAACGCTGATACCGGCTATTACTACTTATTTCTATCTTATGGTGGCTTAGATGCCGTTGGTGGATATAATATGCGTGTCGCTCGTTCTGAAAACCCTGATGGTCCGTTTGTTGATGCAGAAGGAAAAGATATGATTGAAGCGAAAGGAGCAGCTGGAAGTTTCTTTGATGATGAAGCAGTTGCACCATATGGCGCTAAAATAATGGGTAACTTCACATTTTCTGAAGGAGATGGTTATGTATCTCCTGGTCATAACTCTACTTATTATGAAGAAGAAACAGATGAGTATTTCATTTATTTCCATACACGCTTTCCAGATCGTGGTGAAGAACATGAATTGCGTGTACACCAAATGTTCTTTAATGAAGACGGTTGGCCAGTTGTTGCTCCTCACCGCTATGGTGGCGAAGAAATAGAGACATATAGTGAGGATAAAGTAACGGGTAGTTATGAATATATTAATCATGGAAAAGATATATCCGAGTTCGCTAAATTATCAGAAGCAATAGAGTTAGAAGCAAATGGTGAGATTAGCGGTTCAGTTACAGGTGAATGGGAATTAGAAGGTAATCAGATAACGATTGTTATCGATGGCACAAGTTATGATGGTGTATTCCTTTCGCAGTGGAACCCATTTTCATCTGAACAAGTTATGACATTCTCGGCAATGTCTGATAACGGTGTTACAATCTGGGGTAGTCAAGCAATAGAATAAGTGAAAGAAAAGTGGTCTAGCGAAAAAGCTAGATCACTTTTTTACAATTATTTTAATAACTTTAAAGAATAATTGTAATTTTATGTTAAAATAAATGAGGAGTTTTGGACGATATTAGTATGTAAGTCTATTTAGTTTACTAAAGAAAGCGGGAATAGTATGAAATATATTGTACAATATCTGCTAGCATTAGTGGTAATTGTCTTTTCAACAGTGTTTACGTGGTATGAAGGAAGTGAAATAAGAAATAATACTTGGGAACGGAAGTATTCCGCTTTTTTTTCAAAGCTGTTTACTAATGAGCTTACAACAGGTGCTGATATATCACAATTAGATCATTTCATATATGCAGCTAAATTCAAACCACTATTTCCAACATTGCTAATAGTAAGCCTATCGTATGTTTTAATGCTAAGTGGCTATTTGTTATCAAAACAAAACAAGAGAAATCTGATTATAATTCAGTGTTCATTTGGAATCTTATATTTATTATTAGGACTAACAATATCTGACTCACCAACTTTAGGAGGAAAATACTTAACTACCGTCTTTATAATACTTTGCATTGCAAATTTTATAGTTGCAATAATGGTTTTTTTGAAATTAAAAAAGGATAGAAAGATAATATATTCATCGATCTGATTGTTGGAATTTCTTTGTAAACAGTTACTTAGTTTGATAAGTTTAAAAGAATGGTATATGATAAACAAGAAACGAACAAACGTTCTTTTTTAAGGGAGGAAAAAAGGATGAAAGCACTACTGGTTATTGACGTTCAAAATGGAATGTTTCAAGAAGGTAATAGCGTATATAAAGCTGAACGATTATTACAAAACTTAAAAAGTTTAATAGCAAAAGCACGCTATGCTAAAACACCTATTTTTTATATACAACATAATGCACCTGTTGGCAAGCCCTTAGAATATGGTACAAAAGGTTGGGAGATTCATTCTGAAGTCACGCCAAACACGGAAGATATAATCATTCAAAAAACTACTCCAGATTCATTTTTAAATACGTCTTTAGAAGCTGAATTGAAAAAACATAGGATTGAACATTTAATAATTGCAGGCATACAAACAGAAGTTTGTATTGATACAACTTGCAGAAGAGCATTTAGTATGGATTACAAAGTCAGTTTAGCATCAGATGCACACAGTACTTGGGATTCACAAGACATCAACGCTAAACAAATCATAAATCATCATAACAACGTATTACGTTGGTTTGCAGATGTTTACTCAAGCAAAGATATTACTTTTGATAGTTGATTGTAAAGAAAATATACATACAAAGCTTTTTCAAGAGCGACGGCAACTAATGTGGCGGTCAATTAGAATGGATTAACTGTTTAGCATTCTTCCTCAAGTTATTCATCTCTAATTTTATATTTATTTTCACAAGTATAAAAGTTAAAAGTAATTTAAAATTTTTCTATATCAGTTACTACGTCTTTTAAAGTATCTATTGACTTAGCTATGTCTTCTTCATGGTCAAGACTATGATTAACCCCAGGAATTAATTTTGAAGTAATATTTTTATTTGTTCTTATTTTATTGAACTTTTCCTCTGTATAGAAACGATCTCTGTCACCCATAAAACACAAACCTTTGTTTTTGCTATCAACCATAGTTGTAAAAACCTCATCTAAATCTAATAGAGGTGTTAACCAAATAGTTTTAGCATTCTCGAAAATAGTTCTTTTCAATTCAGAACTCATTGCAATGGTTCCTATGGATTTACCAATAATATAAAAATTTATATACGAGTTAGTGTTGAGTATCTTATCTATGACTAATTTCGAATCACTTTTAACCGCTTCATATAATTCATTTTGAGAGAAATTGTTATAAAACGGATCACTATAAGAATAATTAACCGCTAAGATGTCTTTATTTTTATTGAAAAATACTCCAGTAGAATAATGAAAAATTGGACTGTTAGCCGTATAACCAGCACCTGGAAGTATTATCACTAAATCGTGTGAAGAATCAGTTTTTCCGTATAAAGTATAAGGTATATTCTTTCCTTTATAACCCTCGATACTTTCATTAATGTATTTCATTGTTATTCCTCCTTGTATAAAGTCAATATATCTTTGCACTTCCATTTTATCAGAGTTCCAAGAGTAAGCTATAAAGAAATTTTTTGGTAAATTTCTCTGTTAATACCCTTTCAAGCTACAAAATATGCTAAAGTAACTATAGAAGTAATGAGCGGAAAATGGTTTTTGGGGGAAAGTTATGAATAAGTTTCGGATTGTTTTTATTGGTCTATTATTAATTCTAATGATTGGCGTAATTGTGCCACTCGTATTAAGTGGTCAACCAGGTCAACAAGAAGCTAAAAATGATGTTGAAGAAGACGTTGAATTAAGTGATAGTAAAAGTGGAAAGACAATAAAATTAGCACAAGATATAAATAGAGGAATTGTTTTAAAAGAAACAATTGAGATTGAAGAGACTGAGAACGAAGAGGATGACTTAGAAGAGGAAAAAGAAGAAGAGCTGGCAGAGTTAGAATTAGATCAGACGGATGAAGATAGTACAGAAGTCGCGGAGGAATCAACGGTTGCAACACAAGATCAGACTAATTATAGTAGTAGCACTGGCGCTGGTTCTAACAATAGCTCTAGTTATTCTAGTACATCAAGTAATAGCACTGAAACAAAATCAGAAAGTGTAGCGACAAATAAAGAAACTACTAGTAAGACAGATGATGAAGATGAAAAGAAAAAAGAAGTGGCAGAAGAAGAAGCTAAAAAAGCAGAAGAAGAAGAAGAAAAAATAGCAAAAGAAAAAGAAGCGAAAGAGGAAGCAGCACAAGCGGAGAAAGAAGCTGAGGAAAAAGAAAAAGCAGAACAAACACAAGAACAACAAGATTTAGAGGAACAAATTGAAAAAGAAGCAGAAGAGTTAGATGAAGAACCAAAAGGATAAAATACTTATAAGTAAAGCATGGGGTGCATTTCTCCATGCTTTTTTTATTTGATTAAAGCATATGAATTTAATGTTACATAAATATACGTTATAATTATATTATGTAACATAAGGTGGTGTGATAATATGCATACTGTACAACCAATAAAACGAATAGATCAACTAGAAGCAATGAAACAAATTTTACATAAACGCTCAAAACGTGATTATTGTTTATTTTTAATAGGTATTAATACAGGTATGCGAATCTATGATTTGATTAACATTCGTGTAGATCAAGTTATGAGTCAGGCAAATGAAATTCATCCTTATTTACAAAAATCAAGCTATCTTGATCCACCTATTTATTTTAACCAATCTCTACAAGCATTAATTCATGAAGTAATAGAAAAGTCAGATCTTAAAAGAGAAGATTTTCTGTTTAAATCACGCAAATCAAAAGCTCCAATAACACGTCAACAAGCATATCGTATCATTCATTATGCGGCAGAAGAAGCTGGAATAGATGAACCAATTGGTATGCACACACTTCGAAAAACGTTCGGTTATCATGCTTATACAAATGGCATTGCAATCTCCCTTATAAAAAAACGTCTACAACATCAAACAACAACTGAAACTCGGCATTATCTCGGTATTTCAAAAATAGACAGTTCTGAAGTAAAACTTGATATTAATTTATAGAAAGGAGAAATAATTCATGATTAATGGAATTTTTCAGACAGACTCACTTATTTTATTATTCGCAACCTTATTTATCTTAGGTGTAGTTACTACCAAATTATCTTCTCGATTTGGTGTTCCAGCATTAGTATTATTTATTGTGATTGGGATGGTAATGGGTAGTGATATATTAGGACTTATTTATTTTGATAATGCGCAAACAGCACAAATAATTGGTGTGTTTGCTCTAATCATTATTTTATTTGAAGGTGGTTTACAAACAAATTGGAGTGATCTGAAACCAGTAATGAAGCCATCATTGTCATTAGCAACGCTCGGTGTCGTACTTACATCAGCGATTGTAGCGGTGGCTGCAAAATACATACTACAAATTGATTGGACTCTTGCAATGCTATTTGGGGCGATTGTTGGATCTACGGATGCGGCAGCAGTTTTTGCTGTATTAAAAGAACAACCGATAAAGAAGAGAATTGGAACAACACTTGAGGCCGAATCTGGATCAAATGACCCAATGGCTGTTTTCTTAACAGTTGCAATGATTGAATTAATAACGAATCCTAGTACAAATATTTTTTGGTTAATCATAACATTCTTTTTACAAATTGGTCTTGGACTACTTCTTGGCTTGTTATTAGGAAAAATTGCGGTCATGGCAATAAATAAGATTAACTTAGATTCAAGTGGTTTATACCCGATTTTTGCTATTTCTTTCGCACTATTAACATATGGTTTAACCTCTGCTTTAAATGGAAGTGGCTTGTTAGCTGTGTATGTATTAGCCATCGTTATGGGAAATGCTGAAATTGCCTATCGCTTTTCTGTATTCCGTTTCTCTGAAGGTTTTGCTTGGATGATGCAGATTCTAATGTTTGTTATTTTAGGATTACTCGTTTTCCCATCTGAACTATTTCAATGGAACATCATCTTCCAAGGTGTAACGTTATCTATTATTTTAATGCTGATTGCACGTCCAATTGCAGTGGCTATTTCAACTATCTCTATGCATTATACAAAGAAAGAACTAATCTTTTTATCATGGGCGGGTTTGAAAGGTGCAGTACCAATTGTTTTAGCAACCTTTCCTTTACTTGCTGGAGTGGAAGGTAGTCAGCAAATTTTCAATGTTGTCTTTTTTATTGTACTAACGAGCTGTCTTATTCAAGGGACGACAATAGCTCCTTTGGCTCAAAAATTAGGATTATTTGGTCCTAAGAAAACAACTCCGATTCATACGTTAGAGTTGATATCATTAGGAAAAGCTAATGCTGAAATGATTGAGTATGAAATAGAAGAAGATGCTGAAATTGTTGGTAAAACATTAAACGATATTTCCTTTCCGAAAGACACACTCGTGAATGCGATAATTAGAGAGGAACAGCTAGTTACACCAACAGGTGATACAGTAATTTCAGCTGGTGATTTTCTTTATATGCTAACATCCCGTTCAAGTAAAAAATCGTTACGATTGTTATTGAGAAGAAAATCTTAAACATCTAGTGAAATTATCGAAAAAGAATTATAAATAGCGTGTGCGTGTTTTTCCAAAATGTTCTATACTAGAGTAGTAAAAATCTTTAGGAAAAGGACTGATATCAATGGCACGTATTACATGTGATTTTTTTTCCGAAACACTTATGTTAAATACATCGATGACAGTAATTTTACCAGAGCAAACAGCTAATCAAATAGGCATGCAAAACAATAAAAGACAGGACCAAAAGCATCCAACGCTTTATCTATTGCATGGGCTTAGTGATGATCATACAATCTGGACGCGTCGTACTTCGATTGAACGTTATGTAGCTGAATTAGGAATAGCGGTAGTAATGCCAAATGTTGATCATAGTTTTTATACCGATATGACGTATGGAAAAAATTATTGGACATTTATATCAGAAGAGTTGCCTAGGATTGCGCGCTCGTTTTTTCCGTTATCTGACAAACGAGAAGATAATTTTATTGCCGGATTATCTATGGGTGGTTATGGAGCAATGAAATGGGCTTTAAATAAACCGGATCAATTTGCAGCGGTAGCAACGTTATCTGGTGTATTAGATATTGCTAGTCATGTTGCTAATCAACAAGAACCTAATCCAATGGCTGCAACATTATATAACGCTTATGGAGACCAGGATTTAAAGGGAACGATGCATGATGTGTTGGATTTAATCAAGAAAATAGATGCCTCAGATGGTGAGAAACCTAAAATCTATCATGCGTGTGGCACAGAGGATTTCTTGTATAATGATAATTTACTATTTAAAGAAGTTTGTGATCAAACTGATTTAGATGTCGTTTCAACTTTTGATAGTGGTTCACATGAGTGGGGGTATTGGGATTATCATATCCAACGTGTATTGAAATGGTTACCTTTAAAATAATTTAATACATATAAACTTTTTATTAGCTGATCCAACTAGTTTATATGAGAGCGTCTAACTTATTAGTTAGATGCTTTTTTGGATATAATACCCAAAGGGCTTTCTTACATAAATAGACTAGAGAAAGAAGGGATACTGTTTGAAACAGATTTATAGCGACATGATTGAATTTAGAGGTTCTCATTATGATTTTGGTCTAATACAAGCGAAAGAATTAAAGGATTCTTTATATATTAAAAATCGTCTAAAACAGTGGAAAACAAGAAAACCGCGTTTTTCAATTGATATAGAGGAAGCAAAAACGGCGATTAAATCAATTTCACCAAAAATATGGTTTGAACTAGAAGGTCTTCGGGATGGTTTAGAATGGCCAATCGAAAAAGTTCTGCATGAATTTGGTGGATATCGGCTTGATTATGAACGTTCCGGTTGTTCTGTAATGACAGGTGATGGCTATCTTGTACGTAACTATGACTATCATCCAAAAACATATGATGGTCGTTTTGTTTTAGAAACATGTGCGACCGCCTTGGAAGCAATAGCGTTACTAAAAAAAATACCGCATCGCCATTCATTTAGCTATATTCTGTATGACAAGATTGGAAAAACATATGTTGTAGAAGCAACACCTCGTAATGTATTTGTTAGAGAATCAACAATATGTACCAATCATTTTAAGACAATGGAAGAGGAGAATCGTCATTATTTAGTTGATTCTAAACGGAGAGAAATGATACTTGCAAAAGAAGCGGATTCAGGATTAAGTGCAAAGCAAGCATTTCAGTTATTAAATGGTCGTCAGCGTGGAATTTTCTCGGATGAATATCGTAATTGGGCAGGAACGATACACACTACTGCTTACTTTCCAAATGATTTAAAGGTATGGATAGCACTTGGTGCTGATCAAGATCCAACAGAAGTAGACTTTGAAAAGTGGTTACAAGGGATAGTGCTGTCCATAAATCATGTTACAGGTGAGGTTGATACAGCTATACCATTTGCACATATGGATGAAGGAGCACATTGGCAACACAAAAAAAACGAACCAGATTAATCTGGTTCGTTTTTTATTTAATAGCTGTTATTAGTTTTTTTCAACGTTAGCAGCTTGTGGTCCACGGTTGCCTTCTTCGATGTCGAATGTTACAGTTTGACCCTCTTCAAGTGTCTTAAAGCCTTCGCCTTGAATTGCAGAGAAGTGAACGAATACATCGTCTTGTCCTTCTACTTCGATAAATCCAAAACCTTTGTCTGCGTTAAACCATTTTACTGTTCCTTGTGCCATATTACTTTTCCTCCTAGTGTGGATCGTCCACACAATGTATTACTATTCTTGCTCATGCATCAAAACGAAAACTTTCACGTTGCTAGTTACTTGAAGTGTTTTGTCGAACAAAATAGCTAAGTTCATTATAACAAGTGATTTTCCAAAAAGCAATGTTTTGTAAGAAAAAAATAAAAGGAATTTTTCAAAATACAAAGAAATTAATCTTTAATTGGCTATAATACTTGATAGATAGGACGATTGTATGTAGTATAGACAAAGGAGTTTTTTATTAATAAGGTTTAAAAGAGGGGTAACTATGAGCGATAAATATTCCATATATGGATTGACACAAGATAAGCTTACAGAGTGGCTAGTTGACCGTGGGCAAAAAAAGTTTCGGGCATCACAAGTTTGGGATTGGTTGTATAAAAAACGTGTGACAACGTTTGAAGCCATGACAAATCTTAATGAAGAAAGTATCGCTTTATTAAAAGCTAATTTTTATATAGAGTCTTTGACAGAAGATTTAAAACTAGAATCAAAAGACGGAACGATCAAGTTCTTATTTAAACTGGAAGATGGTAACTTGATTGAAACGGTATTAATGCGTTTTTCCTATGGTTTATCGGTTTGTGTCACAACGCAAGTAGGCTGTAATATTGGTTGTACATTTTGTGCAAGTGGTTTACTAACGAAAAATCGTGATCTCTCGGGTGGAGAGATAGTAGAACAAATTATGAAAGTACAACATCATTTAGATAAATTAAATAATGGTGATCGCGTTAGTCATATTGTTATTATGGGAATTGGTGAGCCGTTTGATAATTATGATAATACAATGGATTTCTTACGTGTTGTCAATGACCAACAAGGTCTATCAATTGGTGCAAGACACATTACGTTATCTACAAGTGGATTAGCACATAAGATTCGCGACTTTGCGAATGAGAATTTCCAAGTTAACTTGGCGGTTTCTTTACACGCTCCAAATGATGAACTACGTACACGCATTATGAAAATTAACAAAGCATTCCCGCTTGCGAAGTTAATGGATGCAGTTGATTATTATTTAGAGAAAACAAATCGACGAATTACGTTTGAATATATTTTGCTGAAAGATATTAATGATCATCAAGAAGAAGCTGTGCAGTTAGCAAAACTTTTGAAAAATAAACGCCATTTATCCTATGTCAATTTGATTCCATATAATCCTGTTGAGGATAACCAATATGATCGTAGTGAAAAAGATGCCATCGTATCTTTTTATGAAACACTATTAAATGCTGGAATCAACTGTGGTGTTCGTGTTGAACAAGGTTCCGATATTGATGCAGCATGTGGACAATTACGTAGTAAGCAAATGAAAAAGGCCAATTAATAGTAACCACACTTCGAAGTTTAAAGAAGTGTGGTTTTTTTTAAACCATAATGCTTTATTCCGATTAAACAAGTGTGTATAATAAGAATAAAAGGGGATGAAGAGATGACTATTCCAAAACCATTAGTCCAATTAAATCAATCTTTCATCGTTACTACCGTTATCATCGCATTAATCTTCGTTAAGTCGCTGTTACTTTTACCATTTATAATTGGCGTATATACATTAGCTACAAAACAAAACCCAATTATTCTTTTTGGCAAAATGTTTTTAAGAAAACCAGTAACTAGCTATCAACAAGAAGATAAGGAACAGCAAATCTTCAATCAATGGATAGCAACGATATGTTTAGGAGTATCGCTCTTATTTTTTACTATTAATTTAAATGTTTTAGGATATGTTTTTAGTCTCATGGTTGTATTAGCTGCAGGAATTGCTTTAATGGGATACTGCATTGGTTGTACAATTCGTTATCGCTATATGATGTGGAAATATAATCGTTCCAAAAAACAGTCTGCTTAACTGACATGTTATTGAAAATATGTCTAAATATATAAAGAAAAGGCCAAATCACTAGTGATTTGGCCTTTTCTTTTGCATGTTTCCCACTAGAGTTTAACCATTATTATTGCTCCAGTTTAGAATTGAGTGAATGTATTTTTACGTACATGTGGATAAACTTCTCGGCCCGCAATGGTATTTATGATTTGAATATTACGGTCTACCGCTAATCCTAGATTTGTCGCTCCGGTACCATGTGAATGTTCTAAATTTGTTACTGTGAAGAAGCGAGCTGGTTGCTCCTGTTTAAAAACAAGTTGATAATCTCTTGTTACTTGATAATGTTTATCATCTTCCCAAACAATTTTATCTTTAAAACGTTCAAAGAACCAAACAGGTATATTGGGTTTGTACCCAGTAGCTAGTATGATTTTATTACTTGTATAAGTGGATTGTTTATCCTCTTGCCATTGATGACACAACAATTGATAGTTTTTATCTTTTGCTGTGATACGCTTTATTTCTGTAAGTGGCTGAATGGTGACGTTTGGGTTATTGCCTCCGACCGATTGATGATAAAGCAGTTCATAAATCTTATGTAAAGTAGACTGATCAATACCCTTCCGTAGTTGACTCAGTTCATCCAATGCCTTCATTCGTTCTTTATAAGATAGGGCATGAAAATAATCTACATAATCGGGCGTGAATACTTCTTGTCCAATTTTCGATGCATCTAATTGAAACAAACCAGCAGATCGAGTGATCCATGAGAGATGATAGTGATGGAATTTCTGTTCATGAAGCAAATCATAAAAAACCTCTGCAGCGCTTTGACCTGAACCGATAATCGTAATTGATTTTGCAAGTTGGGTTTCTGATTTGTAGTCTAAATAATTATTCGTATGATAGACATCTGCTGAAGATAAGTTTTCCGTACCCTCTAGAACAAGTGGCTTACTTCCTGTTCCCAACACGACATGTTTTGCTTGATAACATTTCACTTTGTCCTCATTCCAATGCTTCACTTTAACAATGTAATATGTATGATGATCTATCACATCAATCACTTCAGAGTGAAAGTAACAATTTGGTAATTGCTCAGCTACCCAGCGTCCATAGGAATCATATTCTTGCCTTGGTATAGTGAATTTCTGAAAAAAGTAAAAGGGATAAAGCCTATTTTGCGCGTGCAAGTAATTTAAAAATGTGTATTGGCTTTTGGGATTAGCGAATGTTACAAGATCGGCAAGAAACGAAACTTGTAAGTCTGTCCCATCGATTAGCATCCCAGGATGCCAGTGAAATTCAGGCGTTTGATCGAAAAATAGCGCATCTAATTCTGACTGTTCATCTATGAGTGCTGCTAATCCAAGATTATAGGGGCCGATACCAATGCCAATAAAATCTAAGGTAGTAGTTTGCATCCGGAAAACCTTCTTTCATTTATAAGTATAATATTTATATACCCGTAACGTTATGTGATCAATCAAACGTCGCTTAATAATTATATATAGTCACATGAAGCAGCGTTCGTAAAATGTAATCATGATTTTAAACCACTATCGTTGGATATTTATGTTAATATTAATTCACCAAAAGATTATCAGGGAGGAATTTGAATATGGAGATCTATCAAGCCACGAGTGAAGATTTAGAAGGAGTAGCAAATTTATTTAATGATTATCGTGTATTTTATCAACAAAAATCAGATATAGAAGGTGCTAAGTCTTACATTAAAAAACGTTTAGAAACCAAGGATTCTGTTATATTTATTGTGAAAGCTAAACAAAAATATCTAGGATTCACACAACTATATCCGACATTTTCTTCCATATCTATGGCTAGAGCGTGGATTTTAAATGATTTGTTTGTAGATGGAGAAGCAAGAAAGCAAGGTATAGGAGAAATGCTTTTGCAAAGGGCGAAAGAGTTTGTCAGTGAAACAGGTGCTAAAAGTATAAGCCTGAGTACAGCGCCAGATAATTATTCGGCTCAAAGGTTATATGAAAAAAATGGTTACATACGTGATACGGAATTTTATCATTATGAATTAATTTTGACTAAGTAACTGTTTGAGACGTTATCCAATAAAATAGACCAATATAAAATAGTAAAACCTGATTTCAATTTTTGGTGAGAAATCAGGTTTTACTATTGAAAGCTTGATTGGATTCAATAGTCATTTAGAGATGAATTAATGTCTGGATCAATAAATTGTGCATACGTTTGCTTTAAAATCCATATATATTAAAGTTAAAGGAGGAAGCATTGTGATACGTGAGCCAGTTCCCCACAAGTTCGTTATGAAATAATAGGATAAAAAAAGCCAATTAATTATTAATGTAAGCGTTTAAATTTTTTTAAAAAGTTATTGCTTTATAAAAAGGCCTATGGTATTGTTTGTTTATACAAGTTAATGCAAACGATTGCTTAAATTGAATAACAAAGCAATTAATGCAAGGGAATCACAAAATTCTACATTAATTTGTAAAACGCTTTCTTTAATAAATAATAAAGGGGAGATTTACAATGAAGAACAAAAAATTTCTGTTTTTATCTCTAGCTTTCGTATTAAGTATTTTGCTAGCTGCTTGCGGGTCCGAAGATAGTAGTTCTGGTGACACGGAAACAGCAGAAGGAGATAAAGTAAGTATTGAGATATTCCAAGGGAAAGTAGAGTTTAAAGATCAATTCGAAGATTTAGTCGCTAAGTATGAAGAAGAAAACCCAAATGTTTCAATTACAGTTGAAACTGTAGGTGGGGGAACTGATTATGCGCCAGTGCTAAAGTCAGCATTTTCTTCGGGTGATGCACCAGATATTTTTAATGTTACTGGTCCACAGGATGTAATCGATTATAAAGAATACTTAACAGACCTTTCTGATACAGCAGCAGCTCAGGCCGCTCTTGAGGGTACACTGACGGCAGTTACAGATGGTGATCAAATTCTTGGCTTACCATTTAATCAAGAAGGCTATGGTTTAGTTTATAATAAACGAATTTTTGAAGAAGCAGGTGTTAATGCAGAGGAGATACTCACTTTTGAAGATTTAGAAGAGGCTGTCAAAACAATCGATGGTATGAAAGAAGAACTAGGCATAGAAGGTGTGTTTGCATTACCTGGTAAAGAAGCATGGGTTATGGGTGATCATTTAGCAAATGCGTTTTTAGCACCTGAATTTAATAATGATATTATGGAAGCGTTTAATGCTGAAACAGTAACATTTGAAAGAGGAGATGAAATGAAGCGTTTCCTTGATTTACAAGCTGAATATTCTGTTGGACCTGTTTTAAGTCTAGATTATTCACAACAAGTCGAAGAGAACTTTTCGCTTGAACGTGTAGCGATGATTCAACAAGGTAACTGGGTTTACCCATCTGTCCAACAAATGGATGAAGAGTTAGCGCAAAACATTGGTATGTTACCAATTCCAGTTGAGGGATTAGAGGGACGCCTTCCAGTTGGCGTACCAAATAACTGGGCAGTTAATAATGAAGGTTCAGAAGCGGAAATTCAAGCATCTAAGGATTTCTTAGATTGGATGTATACATCTGAAGAAGGAAAGAGAGCAGTATTAGAAGACTTTAAATTCATTCCAGCTTATGAAGGTTATGATACAGAGATGATCTCAGATCCACTTTCAAAAGACGTCTATACGTATTCTGAAGCAGGTAATACAATTGGATGGATCTTCGGCGGATATCCAAGTAATCCATGGGGTACAGACGTAATGGGATCAAACATGCAACGTTATTTAGCTGATGACATGACATGGGAAGAAGTAGTAGAAGATTCGATTGCTAAATGGGAAGAAAAGAGATAGGTAACTAACATATAGAATCAAGCGATGTATATACATCGCTTGATATTTTCATACAAACGGAGGGGATCAACATGCGAAATCGTGATCTAGCTTTTTGGTTATTTTTAACACCTGTTTTATTAGGGTTAGGTTTAGTGGTAATTGTTCCATTGATTTATGGTACGATATACTCCTTTACGAATTGGAATGGTTTAACAGCTGATAAATTTGTTGGATTAGAACATTACATTAATCTATTTCAAGATAAAGGTTTTTTAAACTCGATTTGGTTCACGATAAAGTTTTCGGTTGTAACGGTATTTTTACTTAATTTTTTTGGTTTAAGCTTAGCATTACTTGTAACACGAAAACTAAAGTCTGCTAATTTTTTACGAACAATCTTTTTTATGCCTAACTTAATTGGTGGTTTAATACTAGGTTTTATCTGGCAGTTTATTTTCGTTAGTGTATTTGATGATGTCGGACAATTATTAGGAGTTGAAAGTTTACAAGGTTGGCTAGCGACAACTGCTACCGGTTTTTGGGGCTTAGTTATTTTAACTGTATGGCAAATGTCTGGTTATATTATGATTATTTACATTGCTTATTTACAAAACATTCCAAATGAATTAATCGAATCCTCTAAGATAGATGGTGCAAATAGTTTCCAACGTTTCAGAAGTATTACGTTTCCATTAGTTGCTCCAGCTTTTACAGTTAGTATGTTCTTGACACTATCAACATCATTTAAAATGTATGATCAAAACTTATCATTAACAAATGGTGGACCATTCGAATCAACGCAAATGGTAGCGATGAATATTGTTCGGACAGCATTTGGAGCTAATGAAATGGCTTATGGACAGGCTAAAGCAGTCGTATTCTTCATTATTGTAGCGGTAATTTCATTAACACAAGTGTATTACAACAAGAAACGGGAGGTTGACATGTAATGAAGCATAAGAGAAAAAAATATCTTGGAGAAATAGTAGCAGTATTACTTGGTTTAATCTGGCTTTCCCCGTTTTATTTAATGCTTGTTAATGCATTTAAATCAAAAAGAGAAATCTTTACTGATGTTTTAGGTTTACCAGAAGGTCTAGAAACAACCAACTTTGTTGAGGCGTTTGTTGATTTAGACTTTATTAACTCCTTAATGAATTCGTTAATTGTGACAGGCGTAAGTATTGCCATTATTGTGTTTTTCTCTTCTATGGCAGGTTATGCTTTAGCGCGAAATAAAAGTAAACTAAGTGGACTGATTTTGCTTCTTTTTGTTGGTGCGATGTTAATCCCGTTCCAATCTGTAATGATTCCATTGGTTGCACTATTTGGGAAGGTTGAATTGCTAAATCGCTTTGGACTCGTTTTCATGTACTTGGGTTTTGGTTCTAGTTTATCTATTTTCTTATACCATGGTGCAATGACTGGAATTTCACGCTCACTAGATGAGGCAGCGATTATCGATGGTGCAAATAAATTCCAAACATTTCGTTATATTATCTTTCCGTTATTAAAACCAATCTCGATGACAGTTGGTATTTTAAATGTCATATGGATCTGGAATGACTATCTCTTACCATCTCTTGTGTTAAGTGAGAGTAATGCGACGATCCCATTGAAAATGTTCTATTTCTTTGGTCAGTATACAAAACAATGGCATTTAGCCTTAGCTGGTTTAACGATTGCTATTATTCCAGTAGTTATTGGTTATTTCTTCGCACAGAAACAAATCATTGCAGGAGTAGCAGAGGGTGCTGTAAAATAACAGTATTAACTAATTGAATTTAGTAGTAAGTAGGTGAAGAGATGGCAGTTACAATAAAAGATGTAGCTAAAGAGGCGAATGTGGCAACTTCAACGGTTTCACGTGTTATTTCAGATAGTCCTAATATTAGTGAAAAAACAAAGCGAAAAGTACGCAAAGTAATGGAGGAAATGGGTTACTATATTAATTTAAACGCGCGTGTTTTAGTACAACAGTCTACACAAAACATTGGAATTGTGATGAAAAACTCAACGATTGAGTCCTTGCATGATCCATTCTTTCCAGTAGTGTTACAAGGTATTAGTTCTTATGCGAACAAGCAAGACTTTAGTATTAGTATAACTACCGGTGATACCGAAGAAGCGATTTTACATGATGTAGAGAAGATGGTGCAAGGGAAACGTGTAGATGGCATGGTGGTTACTTATTCGAAAGAGAATGATAAGGTAGTACCCTATTTATTAAAATGTGGAATTCCCTTTGTAGTAGTTGGTAAGCCAGTTGTACACACAAACGAAATCATGTACGTCAATAATGATAATGTTCTAGCAGCAAAAGATGCGACAGAACACCTTATAAAATTAGGACATGAAAAAATAGCCTTTATTGGTGGAGATAATGAATTCGAAGTTTCCATTTCAAGATTAAGAGGTTACCAAGAAACAATGCAATTACATGCACTCAAGCTGAATGAATCATACGTTAAAGAAGCGCCAAGTTCGGATTGCATAGAAAGAATTGTTACTGAATTGTTAGCATTGCCAGATCGGCCAACCGCTATTATAGGAACAGATGATTTAACTTCGTTGCATATTATGTCTGTATTAAGAAAAAAGCATGTCCATGTTCCAGAAGACATTAGTTTGATTAGCTTTAATAATACGATGGTTGCACAATTATCGAACCCTAGTTTAACATCAATTGATACGAATGTTTTTCAACTTGGCTATGAAGCGGCGCGGTGTCTAATTGAGGAGATTAAAGAACGGTCAACCTATGCAAAAAGTGTCATTATACCTACTAAGATAGAAATAAGAGATTCCACTGCGTCTATTTAAAGGCAATTTTTTTTAATAGATAAAGCAAACGTTTGCTTATGATTTGCATAAAAGTGTCATGATGTAGGTGATTAAAGGAGTAGAGACTTATGAATACAATGATGAGCGGATTTTTCAGAATAACGGAATGGATTATGCGATTTTCAGTCGTGAATCTATTATGGCTAGCCTTTAATTTGCCAATTGTTTTGTTACTAGTGAGTGCAATCTATGCAGAAGGAACCTTTCCGTTCTTCTTTTATATACCAATCATAATCCTCGCGCCATTTCTATTCTTTCCAGCAACAACAGCGATGTTTGCAATGGTAAGAGATTGGATTATGGAACAAGAACAAAAATCTCTTATTAGTAGTTATTGGAAGTATTATCAGACAAATTATAAAAACAGTTTGATTAGTGGTTTAGTATTAACGTTGATTTGGTCGGTCCTAATTATTGACTTCTATTTCTTTCAGCAAACAAATGTTATTTTATTTTTCACATTTATCTTATTTGGGATTGTTTTATATGTCTATACACTTATCTTTTTCGCAGTACTTGTGCACTATGACATTGCGTTAAAAGCAGTGTTTAAAAATTCCTTTTTACTCACATTAGGCAGTCCAATTCTTTTTCTTGCGGTACTAGTTACCAGTGTAATTATTTTATATGTAAGTATTAATGGCTTACTTTTTTTATTTCTATTCTTTACTGGTAGTTTGATCGCTTTTATTACCTTCTCAGCATTTTACCGTCTATATATGAATTTGAGTAAATAATATAGAGAGAAATAAGGTAATTAATTTTGTGAAAATCATTCCCAATAATAAAATTTTGGAGGGGTTAGATGCCTAAACAATGGTGGAAAGAAGCAGTAGTTTATCAAATTTACCCAAGAAGTTTTAACGACAGTAATAAAGATGGTATTGGTGATTTAAAAGGTATTACAGAGAAACTTGATTATCTTGCAAAACTAGGCATTGAGGTGATTTGGTTATCTCCGGTATATCAATCACCAAATGATGATAATGGTTACGATATTAGTGATTATCGTGCCATCATGGATGAATTCGGTACACTGGAAGATTTTGATGAAATGGTAACGGAAGCTCACAAACGCTCTATAAAAATCATGATGGATCTCGTTGTTAATCATACATCGGATGAACACGAATGGTTTGCCTCTTCACGTTCATCAAAAGACAGCGCTTTCCGTGATTATTATATTTGGAAACCGGCTAAGAAGGATGGAATGCCACCAACAAATTGGGGTGCAGCATTCGGAGGCAGTGTGTGGCAATATGATGAGAAATCGAATGCATACTATCTTCATCTATTTAGTAAAAAACAACCAGATTTAAATTGGGAAAACAAAGATGTCCGTCATGAAGTGTATAGCGTAATGACCTACTGGTTGGATCGTGGTGTAGATGGGTTCCGAATGGACGTTATAAATATGATCTCTAAAGATCAACAGTACCCAGAAGGAGAAATGGTAGAGACTGGTTATAGTGATGGCTCACCATACTATTTGAATGGGCCTCGGATTCATGAATTTTTACAAGAAATGAATCAACAAGTATTAAGTAAATATGACACGATTACGGTAGGTGAGATGCCTGGCGTTAATGCTGAACAAGCACGTTTGTATACTGGTGAGAATCGAAATGAACTAAATATGGTTTTTCATTTTGAACACGTAGATATAGGAAGTGGGAAGTTTGGTAAATGGACGCCACAACCATGGCAACTAACTGAATTGAAAACAATCTTTTCGCGATGGCAAGAAGGTTTAGAAAGAGATGGTTGGAACAGTTTATATTGGAGTAATCATGATCAACCACGAGCTATTTCGAGATTTGCGAATGACTCTGAGGAGTATCGTGAGGTCTCAGGTAAAATGTTGGCAACCTGTTTGCATATGCTAAAAGGTACACCCTATATATATCAAGGGGAAGAGATTGGAATGACGAATGTTGCGTTCGAAACAATTGATTCATACCGTGATATTGAAACAATAAATGCCTATCTAGATTACACAAAGAAAGATCTATTAAGTGAACAAGAAATGATTCAAGCAATTCATGCACGTAGTCGTGATAATGCACGGACGCCAATGCAATGGTCGAATGCGTTAAATGCTGGATTCACCGAAGGGAAACCATGGATTCCGCTTAATCCAAACTATCCATTTATTAATGCGGATAAAGCACAATCAGATTCGAATTCTATTTTTTATTATTACCAACAATTAATAGCATTACGAAAAAAACATCCAGTTATTGTCCATGGCAAATATGAATTATTACTCGATGATGATGAACAAATCTATGCCTATACAAGAAAATGGAAGGAAGACACGTTACTTGTTATCTGTAATTTTTCTAGTGAGTCCGTAAGCTTTCATCTTCCAAAGCACATATCATTTAATGAGAAAAATATATTACTAGCAAACTATGATGTAAGTGAAAAAGATCCAATAGAGAACATTACTTTAAAAGCCTACGAAGCACGAGTGTACAACTTAAGATAAAGGATTAGGGGGACGATCATGAATAAGAAGTGGTGGAAAGAAGCAGTGGCCTATCAGATTTATCCAAGAAGCTTTATGGATTCAAATGGTGATGGGATTGGAGATATCCAAGGTGCCATTCAAAAGCTTGATTATTTAAAAAATCTTGGTATTGATGTAATCTGGATGAGTCCAATTTACCAATCACCAAATGATGATAATGGTTACGACATAAGTGATTATCAGGATATTATGGATGAGTTTGGGACAATGGAAGATTTTGATCAATTACTAGAAGAGACACATAAACGAGGGATGAAAATCATTATGGACTTAGTGATAAACCATACATCTGATGAACATCCATGGTTTATTGAATCGCGTTCTTCTAAAAATAATGCCTATCGTGATTATTATATATGGAAAAAAGGTGAAAACGGGAAAGAACCAAATAATTGGGAGTCGATTTTTAATGGATCTGCCTGGGAGTATGATGAAAAAACAAATGAATATTTTATGCATGTATTCTCTAGAAAACAGCCAGATTTAAATTGGGAGAATAAAGCGGTAAGAGATGAATTATACAAGATGGTAAATTGGTGGTTGGATAAAGGTATAGACGGTTTTAGAGTCGATGCCATCTCCCACATAAAAAAAACAGAAGGGTATCCTGATATGCCTAACCCGAATAAGTTAACATATGTACCATCATTTAAAGGACATATGAATCGACCAGGTATTGATACATTTCTTAGTGAATTTGCAGAAAAGACACTCCATCATTATGACATTATGACTGTCGGCGAAGCGAATGGTGTGAAAGTAGAAGACGCTGATCAGTGGGTTGGAGAAACTAAAGGTTACTTTAATATGATTTTTCAATTTGAACATTTAGATTTATGGGGAAAAGGTTCATCGAATGGACTAGATATTCATGCATTAAAAGAAACACTAACCAAATGGCAAACTGGTCTTGACGGAGTTGGATGGAATGCGCTATTTCTAGAAAACCATGATCAGCCAAGATCAGTCTCCACATGGGGAAATGATACTAATTTGCGTCAAACTTCAGCAAAGGCTTTGGCAACCTTATATTTCCTCATGCAAGGCACGCCATTTATCTATCAAGGACAAGAAATAGGCATGACAAATGTTCAATTTGATTCAATTGATGAGTATAACGATATCGCAATAAAAAATCTCTATAAAAAAGAACGAAAAGAAGGGAAATCGCATCAGAAAGTAATGGAAGTGATTTGGAAGAGTGGTCGTGATAATTCGCGGACACCGATGCAATGGTCAAGCGCGAATAATGCTGGTTTTACAACAGGCAAACCATGGCTCAAAGTTAACCCGAATTATGCTGACATAAATGTCGAACAAAACTTAGAAGATCCGAACTCCATCTATCATTATTACAAGAAATTGATCACACTACGACGATCTAGTGAGACGTTACTATATGGTAGCTATGATTTAATAGGAGAAGAACATGACTACGTGTATGCATACACAAGAACACACGATGATAATACCGTATTGATTACAGTGAATTTATTTGAAAGTGAAACAACGATCACGTTACCAGATGAATTTAAAAATAAAGAACGGTCATTATTGCTTAGTAATTATAAGGTTCAGGAAAGCAATACTACAACCTTATCATTACGACCTTACGAAGCGAGAGTGTATCAATTAAAGTAAAAAGTAAAAAGGATCTATCCAACTCTGGATAGATCCTTTTCGTGATTCAACAAACCTTGACAACTTTATTTAACAGCACCATCAGCTATACCTTTAATAATGTACTTTTGTAAGAACATATATAAGATAATTATTGGAATAATCGCTAACACTAACGCAGCTAATGCTAAATGCCATTGTGTTGAATACTCACCAAAGAAATAAAAAGTTTTCAAAGGAATCGTATACATTCCTTCTTTATTTATTACTATGGATGGTAAGAGATAATCATTCCAAAACCAAATTGCATTTAGTACGATAACCGTTACCGTTGTTGGACGTAACATGGGGAGGATGATATAGCGATATACTTGAAATCTATTACATCCATCAATAATAGCTGCTTCATCAAGAGAGGTTGGAATACCCCTTAGAGCCCCAAAGAAGAGGAAAACAGCTAAACTAGACCCTAGCCCTAAGTACATAATGGAAATTCCAAAACGATTTAACATATCGAAAGAACCAAAAATGGATACTAAAGGAATCATAATTGCTTGGAATGGGACCAACATCAAGATTGCAAACAAAAAGTAAATAAGTGTACTCGTTTTCGTTTTCCTTCTAGATAGTGCATATGCTGCCATAGAAGAGAAAATAACAATTAACAATATACTAAAACCTGTTATAAAAACAGAGTTTAAAAAGCTTCTTACGAAATCGAGTTGTATAAAAGCTTCAGGATAATTGGCTACAGTTCCGTCATTAGGTAGTCCTAACGTATTCGTGAAGATTTCTCCTTTTGTTTTAAAGGAGTTGACGATCACTAAATAAAACGGATAAATCCAAATTACTGAAGTTATAAAGCCTAGAAATAAATAGATATATACAGATAGCTTCTGCTGTTTCATTACAAATCGACCTCTCTTTTACGTGTAATATAAATTTGTAAGACAGATATTATTGTAATAATCACCAAAAAGATAACAGCTTTAGCTTGGGCATAACCCATTTCCTGAATTTTAAAAGCTGTATTATAAATGTTCATTGTCGCCATTTCGGTCGAGCTAAAAGGCCCACCAGCAGTTAGTGCCATATTTTGATCATACACTTTAAAGGCATTTGAAAGTGTCAAGAACATACTAATTGTGAATGCTGGTGCAACTAAAGGAAATTTAATCTTCCAAAATTTCTGCCAAGCATTCGCACCATCAATCGTGGAAGCTTCTAATAATTCTTCTGGCACATTATTCAAAAACGATATATAAATAACCATTATATAGCCACTCATTTGCCATACAAATAAGATAACTAAACCCCAAAAGCCGGTATTTGTATCTGATAACCATCCATTAAAGGCATCAATTCCTGTAATTTCTCCTATACTCGCAAAAGCTTTTAAAAAGATAAACTGCCAGATAAAACCTAAAATGATGCCACCTATTAGATTTGGCATAAAGTAAATAGTTCTGAATAAGGTACTAGTGATTTTGCTGAACTTTTGTGTAACTAATAATGCAAAACCAAGTCCTAGTGCGTTAATACCAATTACAGATGCTATTGAAAACCCTGCTGTAAACAGCATACTATCCCAGAATTGTCCATCGCTTATTAATCTTGTATAGTTGTCTAATCCAATAAAGGCAGCAACTTGAAAACCGTTATATTCTGTGAAAGAGTAGTAAATACCTTGAATAAACGGGATGATTATGACAAGTGTAATTGCTAATAAACAAGGAATTAAAAACATCCAATAAGAACTTTTTTTGAAAGTCACGAATATCCAACCTTTCTATTTAACGCATAGTGTCGAAAAAAAGTTCGACTCTATCATTTAAATTATCCTGGTTCAATCGTACGTTAAGTGTGATAAACGGACGATTGAACCAGATTAAAATTTCACTTTATCTCATTTTAGAATAGTTTTCTTTTGTCACTTCTTCAAAGTCCTCCCATGTAATGTCACCATTTAGATACTTTTGAAATTCAGGAAAGAGAGCTGTTGAAAAGAATCCATCTGGATATTGGTTATTTGCCCATACACCAGTTTCACCGTTCATTAGCATTTCATAAATAGTTTTAGATACTTCATCTGCTATTGCATCTGTATCATAGCCTTCATGTGCAGGTATATATTTAAAATCACTCATAATTTTCTCTTGACCATAATCAGAGGTGTACATCCAATCCATAAATGCTTTGGATTCTTCGACAGACGCTTCATCTTTGTCACCGTTTATTCCCCAGAACCAAGAGGGACCTGCAATTATTTTACCTTCAGTATCATCTTCCACATACATCGGTAAGATACCAAGCTTTTCACTTGCAAAGCTCTCATCAATGCTGTCTAAGGATGGGATAATCCAGTTACCTTGATGTATAATAGCAACTTGCCCACCTGCAAACATTTCTTCCACTGATGTACTATAATCTAATGATAATATTGGCTGTGCATTGTATTGATTGAACAAGTCAGTATATTCTTTCATTCTACTTCCGTATTCAAGATCTAATTGTTCAGATTCATAAGCTTCAATTACGCTATTGTTAAATTCAGGTGAAGTAAAATGACTTGAAAATTGACTTACAACCCAATCTTCTTTTCCGCTAAAAGCGAACACGGACTCTAAACCAAGTTCTTCTTTTTGGCTATCGATCGTTTCCACAGCCTCGACAAAATCTTGATAAGAACCTATGCTTTCTGGATCTACTCCAGCTTGATTAAATATATCTTTATTAATCATCCAACTATAACCTTCTATATTTAGAGGGATGCCATAAGGCGTGCCATCCAGTGTTGCCCCCTCTAATGTTCCATCAATTGCAGTCTTAGCAGATTCCATTTCAGATACATCAATTAAATAATCTTGATATTTTGCAGCATCAGATAGTCCCCCCAATAAAAAGATATTAGGTTCATCGTTTGATGAAAACTTTGCTTGTAATGCTGATGTTGCGTCTTGTCCGCCACCAACCGTAGTTAAATTAATCTTTACATCGGGATTCTCTTCTTCATATTTTGCTATCATTTCTTCTAGTTGATCTTTTGTTTCTACTTTAATATTAAAAATGGATAGTTCAACTTGATCGTTGTTACCGCTTTCAGTATTTGTCGAACAAGCAGATCCTATTAGTAAAAATACTGTCAGTGTAAAAAATAATCCTATTAATCTTTTTTTCATATTAACCCTCCTCGTATATTACCTTCCAGATTTCAAGTGTATCTATACAAATGTTTATCTACAACATGGTCATTGTCTTACTTACAAGGAAAAAAACTATGAATTGCAGAGGAACCTATCACCTCCTAAATATATTATAATAAGTCAACTTTCATACTAGGGCTATAAAAGATTTACAATACAATATTTAATTCATGTGAACCATGAAGCTTAATTTTTACTTCTCCTGAATCTGTTTCTAACTCCCCGCTTGAAATGGAGCTAATCGTATCATATCCTTTAAGCGCAATGGAATAATTTAATTCTTTCATATTCGTTTCAATAGCAATATGCTTACCTTTTTTTATAGCTGTGACGTTACCAATTTGCTTACCATCGAGATTGGTAACAGAGGTTTCTGCTAGTAAGTCATCTTTTAGTTCATAAATTGTAAAAGTAACATTTTCAGCAAATTCATAATCAGGTCGATCATTTTTTTCACCTAAAGCTAAAATCGTGTTCTCCTTAACAAATATAGGCATATCAAGGTAATTATACTTTTTGCTTTGCCAAGAACCGCCTTTTACCACGTTACCAGTTAATAAATGTGTCCAGTTACCATCAGGTAAATAGTACGTACCGACACCTTCCTCATTAAAGATAGGAGCGACTAACAATGAATCACCAAACATATATTGTCGATCAAGTACATGTGTGTTTGGATCTTGAGAAAATTCTAGTAACATAGGTCGCATTACTGGGACACCTGTCAGGTGATTATCAACAGATGTACGATAAATGTAAGGCATTAATTTATTTTTTAATTTAGCAAAGTGTTTCGTCACTGCAACAGCTTCTTCATCGTAAAGCCATGGGACACGATACGAAGAGCTTCCATGTAAACGACTGTGACTAGATAAAAGTCCAAAAGCTGTCCATCGTTTAAATAAGTCTGGGCTTGCTGTATTTTCAAATCCACCTATGTCGTGGCTCCAATAACCAAAACCTGAAAGTGAAAGAGATAAGCCGCCACGTAGGCTCTCAGCCATTGATTCATATGTTGTGTCACAATCACCACCCCAATGAACGGGGAATTTCTGACTTCCAACTGTAGCTGATCTTGCAAAAACCACTGCTTCTTGTTCGCCTTTTTCTTTCTTTAATAACTCAAATACCACTTCGTTATATTTATAGGCATAATAATTGTGCATGCGATCTGGATCAGAGCCATCAAAATATGAAACATCTATTGGTATTCTTTCACCAAAATCAGTTTTGAAGCAATCTACACCCATGTCTAACAGTTCTTTCAGTTTCGATTGATACCATTTACAAGCAGCAGGGTTTGTGAAATCAACAATTCCCATGCCAGCTTGCCATAAATCCCACTGCCATACGTCACCATTATTCTTTTTGATTAGGTAGCCCATTTCAGCTGCTTCATCAAATAATGGTGATTTTTCTGCAATATATGGATTAATCCAAACACAAATCTTTAATCCTTTTGCTTTTAAACGTTGTAACATTGATTCAGGATCTGGGAATGCATCCTCATCCCATTTAAAATTACTCCATTGGAATTCTTTCATCCAAAAGCAATCAAAATGAAAAACACGTAATGGTATATCACGTTCTGCCATCCCGTCAATAAAGTGATTGACAGTTTCTTCATTGTAGTCTGTTGTAAATGAAGTGGAGAGCCACAAGCCAAAAGACCAAGCAGGTGGTAACGCTGGTTTACCTGCTAGTTGTGTATAGTTACGTAATATTCCTTTTGAATTGGTACCGCTTACAATATAATACTCTAGCATTTCTCCCTCAACACTAAACTGTGTTTTGGAAACTGCCTCAGCACCTACTTCAAAACTTACATTTTCCGGATGATTAACTAATACACCATATCCACGATTGCTTAGGTAGAAAGGGATGTTTTTATAGGCTTGCTCTGAGCTTGTTCCACCATCTTCATTCCATATATCAACCGCTTGCCCGTTTCTCACAAAAGGGGTAAAGCGTTCACCTAATCCATAAATATATTCCCCAACATTGAGGTTCAATTGACTGCGGATATAACTTTCTTTCTCTGGTCCTTGAACCCAAGCAATCCCTTTTGTATCTAACTGTGTAAGTTTTTTATCGCCATAATAAAATTGAATAGTAAATGGATCTCGTTCGACTCTTACTTTCATATTTCCACTATGAAAGATGGTTTCTTCTGCTCCATTTTCAGTAGTAAAGTTTAATGGAATCGAATTATCAATTAACTCAAAGTTGGGCGTTTTGTTTTTTGCTCCTTTATGATGCCAGGCTCTTACTCGAATTACATCTTCCAATGGTGAAGATAATTGAATCGTAAGGGAAGAAGTGTTTAATGTATCCCCTCTGTCTTTAATAACTTTACATGGTGCATAAAGTGTTAATATGTCCTTCGTTTCCGATGTATCACGAATAACATATGGATGATTAATCGTAAAACCTTCTTTAGTAAGCCAGTATCCATTCGTAAATTTCATTTTGACACCCCATTCATTTGATATTACGTGTATTGAATTATCTACTTCTTTTCCTAACTTTTTTATATACTTTATATTTATAATTATATTGATATTTTAACTCTTTTTATTGCACTATTCTAATATTTAATAACACAATTCTGATATGATGAGCAAAGGGAGGCTACTATATGGATAAATTTATGTTGTTGGAGGATAGGGAACATGGAGATAATATGTTTCCTTTTCGTGTATACACAGTTGATTATTTAGATGGAGATGCAATATTTAACGTACATTGGCACCATGAATTGGAGTTTATTTATGTCGAAGAAGGTAAGATTAACTTACAGGTCGGAACTGAAAATCACACATTAAGAGAAGGGCAAGCTTTTTATATACCAACCGGCCAGCTACATGGTGCCTTTCCGATTGATAAAATACCGTTTAAACTTCATGCCATTGTATTTCATTTTAATTTATTAAGAAGTTTTAGTTACGATCGGATGGAGTCGAATTATTTAGAGCAATTAGAAAATCCAGCTATTTCAAGTGCTGTTAGGTTGTTACCTAATGAAAGTGAAGGGGAGATATTGAAGATTGTAAATAAATTAATAGATGCCTATGTTAATCGAAGACCTAGTTTGGAACTCGTAATTAAGGGATATTTATTTTTATTATTTGCTGAGATGTTTGATAAACAGGTATGGAAGTATAATGATCAAATAAGTTTCAAAGATTCAAATAAAATTACTTTACTAAAAACTGTCTTAAAATACATGAACAAAAATTATAATCAAAAACTTACTGTGCTTGACTTAGCTGCACAAGTTCAAATGAGTGAAGGACACTTTAGTCGATTTTTCAAGTCTTTGGTTCGTATGACACCGATGGAATATTTAAATAAAATAAGAATTAGCAATGCTTGTAAATTGTTACAAAAAACAGATAAAAAAATGATAGAAATTGCAATGGATGTTGGTTTTAATAATCAAAGTTATTTCATCCGCCTATTCAAAAAACAAAAGGGGTGCACACCGATAGCATATAAAAGAAAAAATCCTGCTATTAATCTATCAGAAGATTCCTCACATAGACCTTCTTGAAAAACATGAGAGTTTGTATAATTGAAATAGTGTCATTATCAAAGAAGAAGCACTTAAACATAACAATCAAAAAATCAATTTTATATCTTTTGGGTTTGTCCTACATTAGGAAACAGTTAAGTTATTTGCCTTTTATGACTTAGGTAGCACGAAAATGACTCATGAGATGGGCAATAGAAATAAAGAGTAAAATGGTACATCTTTAATTTTTATATGCTTAGATCAATTGTAAAGAAAGTGAAAGCTATTGCCAAACAATAATGAAAACGTATACAATATAAGAATATGATGCTAAAAATAATGAAAATTACATATCATGAATAACGATTGGCCTTTAAGTTAACTTGTTTCTTGAAAACATATTATTGTTTAATGGATACATTTCGAATTAAGGAATATTTTTTACCAACAGATGTGTGCTCCATGTAGTGTCGTAGTAGTTAAGAAAAAAATTTAGGACTGTGATGACTCGATTAATCGTACAATCGAAACCATTTGCTGATAGGGCAACAAAGAAAGAAAGCTACGTCGGAACAATCATCAACTGTGACGTAACAGAATCTCCTGACCCGCTACTCAAGTGAAATTGACTCCCTTTCCGCAGGCACGGCTTCAGCTAACTCGGAAACAAAGAACGTTACCGAGTGGATCTTCAGCCCGCGCTGTTCCTGCAGGAGTGTCGCCAATTTCATTTGATACGCTAGTTAGGAGAAATAAACAGCAATATTCACTATGAAGAATTAGGTTATCTAGGGAATGAAGCAAGTTTGAAGAAAAACAGTAATTGTAATGTTGAATATAAACAATTGATAAGCTTGTCTAGCTAAAGTGTCATTATTCCATACGCAATCATCATGTAGATTCTGAACTAGCTTTGGAAATATACGTAGACTCCTGTGGGAACAGCGCGGGCTGAAGATCCACTTAGTAAAGCGCTTTTTGCTTTACTAAGTTAGCTGAAGCCGTGCCCACGGAAAGCGGAGTATATTTCCTAAGCGGTATGTTACGTCGCAATTTCTCTCAAATGTGAGGTTTTAAGAGTAATTAGGCTCCAAAATAGTCATTCATTTAAAATAGATAAAAACAAGTAATTTTGTACCCATTACTCTAATTAGGGATGGTGAGAAGAAATGGGATCATTAATAAAGGTACTCATTGTGGATGATGAGTTGTTAATTAGGCAAGGCATCTTACACTATGTTAATTGGGAAAAAGAGGGGTTTGAAATTGTTGGCGAAGTATCCAATGGGGTGGAAGCATTAGCGCTAATTGAAACGCAAAAACCAGCTATCATTATTACGGATATCGTGATGCCGGTTATGGATGGAACTGAATTTATAAAAAAGGTAAAAAAAGAACAGCCCCACATAGATGTGATTGTTTTAAGTAGTTTCAATAACTTTGATTATGTGCGAAGCACGTTTCAAAATGGGGTAGCTGATTATATATTGAAACCGAAACTTGATGGTAAGATATTGCTTGATACACTTAAGCGCGTTGTAACTAACCGTTCACTTTCTAACAATATAGAAACAGCAGATGAAACAATAGATAACCAAAAATCGATAAGTGATCTATTTAAAAAGTTATTAGCGGGTTATGCATCAACAAGTGAGCTAGAGTTGTTAAAAACATCTTTACCAAATGAGATGTGTTGTTTAGTCGAATTAAATGTAACGAGTCAAGACGAACAAACTGCAATCAAACCGTTAGAGCAAATAGAATTTATGGTGCAAGCATTAGAGAAATCGGTTTGCCATTTGCTTGAGAGTACTGAACGAGCGAGTACTTTTATTATAAATTTATCATTTGATGCATATGAGATGCTAATCGCGACGATTACTGATCGTAATCATTTAACAAGTAACTTTACATGGTTAATAACTGAACAGTTTAATCAGGTTGACCAATTACCAGCTATCTATCAAGGTCAATTGGTCGCGATGCGCAAGTATTTATTTTATTTAACGGATGAGCGTGTACTTCGATATAACAACTTGCCTGACAATGTCATACCTGAAGTACCATTTGATTTAAATTACTTTCTTGAATTGTTTAAATATAAAAAGGTAGATGAATCGATTTACTATTTAAATAAACATATTGATTATTTAACAAATGACTATACGAGTGACCGTTCAGCATTTAAATCTTTTTTAGGTAATGTTATTTTTAATGTAATGGTCGTGATGGATCAATTAAAATATGATACTAATGAATTTAAAAAGGATAAATACGAATACTTTAATCAAATTAATAATGCGTATACCGCTGAACAAGCCCGAAAAGCACTTGCTCAGTTTATGCTAGAAATTAAGGCAATTATTTATCAAGCAGATAGTAAAATACAAACAACGAATATGACTGTCTTACTCGCTTATATCGATGAGCATTATTCAGAATCAATTAGTTTAACTGGATTGGCTAAACACTTTCACTTTAATCCGTCTTACTTGTCTGCTTATTTTAGTATGCATCACAACTTGGGGTTTAGTGAGTATTTAACAGGAGTACGTATAGGGAAGGCTAAAGAACTTTTAGAAAATAGCCAAATCTCCATTTCTGATATTAGTGGAATGGTAGGTTATGCCGATCATAGTTATTTTTGCAAAGTATTTAAAAAGAGAGTCAATAAATCCCCTGGTAGTTACCGAAAAGATAGATTGAAATGAGACAGTTTAAATGGATTAAACTAATTGAAAAGAATAACTTATTCATTAAAATATTCTTTGTTACCGTCATTAGTATTACGTTAGTATCATTGTTGATTACAGTTAGTTCAATTCGTATGTCAACGGAGCTTTTTTTAGAGACGTTTAGTATTACAAATTCAAAAATTAATACACAAATACGCTCTCAGTTTGAAGCGTATAGTAATGCGGTAGTGAAAACATCAAATCAAATTGAAAGTAATGGGACGATCAAACGTGTGTTAAGTGAGGAAGAATTTGATTCGCTTAATTTAGCTGGTTCATATTATGAAATTATTAATCAGCTAGAAAGTATTTACTCAAATTTACAGCCTTTAGGTGCTAATATGATTGTCACAAGTACAGATCAACAATTGTATAATATGAACTACTCTTATTGGCCAACTTCCTTGCCAATCTTAAAAAAACATCCGATTACGCAAATTACTTTAGCGACACCAGATCGCATTAATTATCATTTTGTCAAGCCTGAAACACTTAATGGAGAGGCAATGTTGGTTTCAACTAAAGCCTTATCTGAATTATCATCTGATCATATTTATGGCATACTGTATATTTCCATTAGTGAAAAACAACTTAGAAGTTTCTATGAAGGATATACAAGCGCAGGCAATGATGTGCTGCTTATTGACCGAAGTGGTAAAGTAATCTCAAGTAATAATGAAGCAAATATTGGTTTAGATAACGTAGAATTATTAGAATATGCCCAAAAGGGTGATGATGAAGATATAGAGATTCAAGATATCACGCTTGGAAGCAGTGATTATTTGTTCTTGTCAGAATACATACCAGGTTTTGATATGTATTTAGTGAATCTGATTGATAAACAAAAAGTAACAAGTAGTCTAATTAACACACGTGAAATTATTCTAATTAGTAGTAGTATTGTTTTCTTTGCTGTGATTGGTGTGTTTATCGTATCACGTCGTATTACGAAGTCGTTGAGTCGACTAGTTACACAGATTGCAAAGCAAACCAAACATGATTTCAGTAAACGAATTGAAGAAACTGGTGGCTATGAGGCAGAAAAAATTGCGCGCGCCTTTAACTACACGTTAGATGAGCTACAAGATTATGTGAAAATTGTAGTAGAGTCCCAGAAAAATCAACGTGATGCAGAGCTAAGGGCATTACAACATCAGATAAATCCACATTTTCTCTATAATACGTTGACAACAGTTAAGTTCATGGTTATGCAAGAAAAAACCGAACAAGCAATGGAAACAATTCATGCACTCATCTCCTTATTACAAAGTGCATTAGGAGAAGTGAGCCAGACGGTTTCTGTTGAGCAAGAACTTGAAAATATGAAGTATTATGTCTTTATTAATCAAGCACGTTACGGTGAACGTATTAAGGTGAATTACTTTATCGTTCCAGATGTATTACACTACCACATACCAAAACTCGTTTTACAACCATTTATTGAGAATGCTTTCTTTCATGGCTTTAATAAAAAGAAAGAAGGTTATATCCAAATTATGATTCATCAAGAAGCGGATACATTAGTATGTGAAGTTGTTGATGACGGGGATGGTATGCAGTTGGAAAAAGAACAATTCCCTTATGTTTATAAAGGTAAACGCCAAATGTTTAGTGGTATTGGCATGCGGAATGTACATGAACGAATTCTTTTACTTTATGGTGATCGCTATGGTGTGCAAGTGTCTAGTACAATCGGAGAGGGTACTAAAGTAGTTGTTCGATTACCATTAATTACAAATTCATTAGATGATGAATCGTAACTCAATTTTTCCTGCTTCGTAAAATATTGTAATTTATTTCCAAACAGCTTGTTGCGATGTAAAAGTTATCTAATAACTAAAGAAAATACAAATTCTAAAGAAAATACAACTATAAATCTTACCGGTTATTTAACTGCATAAATAATTACAAGGATAGTCTAAAGATCGTTCTAACGATCTTTTTTTTCGCGCGTTATACTAAGAATGTAGTTAAAGATAACGCTTACAAAAAAACTGGGAGGTTTAATTATGAAAAAGTTATTTTTATTGGTATTTGCAATAGTTAGTGTATTTCTATTAGCAGCTTGCGGTGGAGATGGAAGTTCAGATGAGACAGAAGGAACAGACAGTACATCATCTGAGGACACGAGTAGTGGAACTCAAGAAATATCTGTTTGGGCTTGGGATCCTAACTTTAATATTGCGGCGCTTGAACTTGCAGAAGCGGCATACGATGGAGAGACAGATATAGAATTAGAAATTATTGAAAACGCACAAGACGATTTAATTCAACGATTAAACACAGGATTAAGCTCGGGAACAACGCAAGGTATGCCTGACATTGTGTTAATTGAAGATTATCGTGCGCAAAGCTTCTTACAATCATATCCAGATGCTTTTTATCCATTAACGGATTATATTAATGCAGATGATTTTGCAGCTTATAAAACAGAAACAACCAGCCTTGATGGCGAACAATATGGTGTACCGTTTGATTCAGGTGTAGCTGGTTTGTATGTACGCACAGATTATCTTGAAGAAGCAGGATACACGGTTGAAGATGTAACAAATATTACTTGGTCCGAGTATGTGGAAATCGGAAAAAAAGTGAAAGAAGCTACAGGTAAGGATATGATTACATTAGATCCAAATGACTTTGGGATTATACGGACCATGATTCAAACAGCAGGGACATGGTATTTTGAAGAAGATGGTTCCACACCCCATTTAGCTGATAATGCAGCATTAGAGGAATCATTTGAAATTTATAAAGAAATGATGGAAGCAAACATTGTGAAGATGAATTCAGATTGGAGTCAGTTTGTTGGAGCATTTAATAGTGGGGATGTTGCTAGTGTACCTACAGGAAACTGGATTACACCAAGTGTGAAAGCAGAAGAATCACAATCAGGAAATTGGGCCGTCGTTCCAGTTCCTCGTTTAGAAGTGGAAGGAAGTGTAAATGCTTCAAACTTAGGTGGTAGTTCATGGTATGTATTAAATACAGATGGTAAAGAAGCAGCAGCAGAGTTCCTTGCGAACACATTTGGTTCAAATGAAGCTATTTATGAAGAGTTAGTTACAGAAATCGGTGCTATTGGTACGTATATTCCTGGTATTCAAGGAGAAGCGTTTAAAGACGAAGATGAGTTCTTTAGTGATCAACCGATTATATCTGATTTCACAGAGTGGACAGAAGAAATTCCAGCAGTCAATTACGGCATGCACACCTATGCAATTGATGATATTTTAATCAACGAAATGCAAAACTATTTAAATGGTAAAGCTTTATCTGATGTGATGAATGATGCACAATCACAAGCTGAAACGCAGTTAAGATAAGAATAGAGAAAATGATCGTGAGATACGTTCGTTAATCACGACGATTGTATCTCACGCTCTTATTTTAATCGAAGGGAGTAACAAGGTATGAAACAGCTCTTTAAAAAGAATAATATCGGATGGCTCTTTGTCATCCTATCAGTTATTGCAATCACACTGTTTTATTTTTACCCAATGATTGACGCACTATTCTTGTCTTTACAATCAGGTATGGGCTCGACATTAACCTTTACAGGACTTGATAACTGGGGTCGCCTATTTAATGATCCTACTTTTATTGCAGCTTTGATCAATACAAGTATTTATTTAATCGTTCAAGTGCCAGTTATGATCCTATTAGCCCTATTATTCTCCTCTTTATTAAATGACCAAACCTTAAAATTTAGAGGCTTTTTTAGAACAGCAATATTTTTACCAGCAGTAACGTCACTGGTAGCTTATTCTGTTATTTTTAAATACATGTTCAGTGGTGATGGAATTGCTAATCAATTTTTAATGAGTCTATCGATTATTTCAGATCCAATAAACTTTTTATCAGACCCCTTCTGGGCAAAGATTACAATTATATTAGCAATCACATGGCGTTGGACTGGTTACAATATGATATTTTATCTTTCTGCTTTACAAAACGTAGATAAATCAATTTATGAAGCAGCAAAAATTGATGGTGCATCTTCGTTACAACAATTTCTAAAGATAACGATACCGATGTTGAAGCCAATTATTTTATTTACAACGATTACATCAACAATCGGAACGCTTCAGATCTTTGATGAAGTCGTCAATATTACCGGTGGTGGACCGGGTAATGCAACTATTTCCATTTCACAATATATTTATGATTTATCGTTTAAATATACTCCTGATTTTGGATATGCAGCCACTGTAGCCTATGTGATTGTTATTCTAGTGGTCATCCTATCTACTATTCAATTTAAATTGGCAGGTGATAAAAAGTGAAAAAAATAAAAAGAATTTCAGTCTATACATTTTTGTCGATTGCTACGATCATTTCCATTTATCCATTCTTTTGGATGGTCGTTAGCATGACTAATAAATCGGTAGATGTCACACAAGGAAGACAGTTACCAGGTACACACCTAATTGAAAATTTGAAAAATCTATTTGAACAAGTTGATATTGTCACTGCTCTTACTAACTCAGCAATTATTGCAGTTGCTTCTACATTTTTGACATTACTTCTTGCGTCATTAGCAGGCTATGGCTTTGAAATGTATAAGAGTAAAGGGAAAGATATTGTTTTCAATATCTTATTGATTTCGATGATGATTCCGTTTGCAGCAATAATGGTACCACTGTATCGTCTGTTTGGACGAATTTCACAAACAGCACCAATGATTGGAATTGATACATTAGCGGCAGCCTTTTTACCAACCATTACGACCGCATTCTTCATCTTTTTCTTTCGACAAAACACAAAAATGTTTCCAAAAGATTTAATTGAGGCAGGTAGAATTGATGGATTAAGTGAAATAGGTATCTTTTTCCGAATTTACGTTCCAACAATGAAAACAACATATGCCGCAGCAGCAATTATTGCTTTTATGAATAGTTGGAATAATTTCCTTTGGCCATTAGTAGTATTACAATCACCAGGAAATCAAACGATACCATTGTTAATTTCTAATCTTGGTTCAAGCTACTCACCTGATTACGGTATGATCATGTCCGCGATTACGATCGCAACGTTACCAACAGCCATCGTGTTTTTCTTTATGCAGAAGCACTTTGTTGCTGGGATGATGGGGTCTGTTAAAGGATAATTAGCACGCAAAAAGCAAATTCACGCTTGCTTTTTGCGTGAAATTAATAGAGTTGGAGGTTTACAATGTCTATTTTATTTAATGAAAAAACAAAAGAATTCCATCTTCAATCTAGTAAAGTTAGTTATATCTTAAAGGTACTAGAAAATAACCAATTAGGTCATTTGTATTTTGGTAAACACCTGAACCACCAGGATAATTTCACACATTTATTTCATACCGCTCAAAAAGATAATACTTGTTATATCAGTGATATAAGTGATCCTTTTTCACTAGATTTAATCAAACAAGAATATCCGGCTTATGGTACGACAGATTTTCGTGAACCAGCACATCAAATTTTACAACAAGATGGTAGTAGGATTACCAACTTTGAATACGTTAGTCATGAGATTTATAAAGGAAAACGTGGATTGGAAGGATTACCTGCTACATATGTGGAGTCAGAAGACGAAGCAACAACGTTAGAGATTACCTTATATGATCAGGTGATAGAGACAGCGTTAATTTTATCTTATACGATTTTTGAAACCTATCATGTACTTACGAGATCTACACGTTTTGTTAATCGTGGCTCTGCAAATGTGAATCTATTGCGTGCGCTTAGTGCAAGTATAGATTTAAATGATAGTAACTATGAAATGGTTCAATTATCTGGTTCGTGGGCACGTGAGCGACATGTGAAAAAAAGGCCGCTTCAACCTGGATTGCAAAGCATTGCAAGCACTAGGGGAACAAGTAGTGCCCAACAAAATCCGTTTATTGCATTAAAACGTCCAGAAACGACAGAGCATCTAGGAGAAGTCTACGGATTTAGTTTAGTTTATAGTGGTAATTTCCTGGCTCAGGTTGAAGTCGATCATTATGATGTCACACGTGTGATGATGGGGATTAATAACTTTGATTTTAATTGGCTTTTAGAAGCAGGTGGTTCTTTTCAGACACCCGAAGTCGTGATGGTTTATTCTGATCAAGGTTTGAATGGGATGAGTCAAATTTATCATCAACTTTATCGAAATCGACTTGCAAGAGGGAAGTGGCGTGATCAAGATCGTCCAGTTTTAATAAACAACTGGGAAGGAACGTACTTCGATTTTGATGAAACGAAAATAGTGACGATGGCAAAAGAGGCAAAGCAATTAGGTGTGGAGTTGTTTGTGTTGGATGATGGTTGGTTTGGAAAACGCAATGATGATACGACTTCATTAGGTGATTGGTTTGTTGATCGAGATAAATTACCAAACGGAATCGCACATGTAGCAAATAAAATTTGTGATTTAGGTCTTGAATTTGGTTTGTGGTTTGAACCAGAGATGGTTTCACCAATTAGTCAGCTCTATCAAGAACATCCAGATTGGATAATTCATGTAGCTGACCGTAATCGTTCGCAAGGTCGTAATCAATATGTACTGGACTTCTCAAGAAAAGAAATTGTTGATCATATTTTTCAAGTAATGGCAAAGGTGTTAAAAGAGGCACCAATTTCCTATGTGAAATGGGATATGAATCGCTATATGACAGAAATAGGATCGATAACGTTACCACCAGAACGTCAACAAGAATTACCGCATCGTTATATTCTAGGTGTATATCAATTATATGAACGTTTAATCACAGCATTTCCTACTATTCTATTTGAATCGTGTTCAAGTGGAGGATGTCGATTCGATCCAGGTATGCTCTATTATGCTCCACAAGCATGGACAAGTGATAATACCGATGCGGTTGAGCGTCTAATGATTCAATATGGTACATCGCTGGTTTATCCGATTTCATCGATGGGGGCGCATGTATCTGCGGTTCCGAATCATCAAGTGAATCGACTAACTAGTATCGATATGCGTGCTGCTGTCGCTTATTTTGGGATGTTTGGTTATGAGTTAGACGTGACAACCATGAGTGATGCCGATAAACAAAAGGTTTCAGAACAAGTTCGCTTTTATCAAGCAAATCGTAAATTAATCCAGACGGGCCATTTTTACAGATTACTGAGTCCATTTGAAGGCGATCAAAATAGTGCAAGTTGGATGGTTGTCTCAGAAGATAAACAAGAAGCGCTTGTCGGTTATTATCAAATTCTATCACGTCCGAATCCAGCAGGAAGACGCATTCGATTAACAGGACTAGAGGCAGATGCACGTTATAAAATCGATGGAATTGAGGCCTGTTTTTATGGGGATCAATTGTTACAAGCAGGAATTGAAATTGACAGCTATCGCAAGAATGGCGCACATGGTGATTTCAGATCTGAACTATTTAAATTAACACGTGTATAGCTAGATTAATAAAGTTAGGAGCGATTAGTTATGACAAAAAAATTCATATATAGCCCACCAGAAAATGGTTACCCTGAATGGAATAATAATCCTGAAATTTTTCAATTGAATCGCAGGGAAGCACATGCAACACTAATGTCCTATCCTAAGATAGAGGGAGCAAAAAAATGTGATCGTACTGCTTCAGAAAATTATCGATCACTAAATGGCATGTGGCAATTTGCTTATAGTGATGAACCAACCAGTCGTATAAAAGACTTTTATCGGAAGGATTTTGACCATAGTGAATGGGATCAAATAAAAGTACCTAGTCATTGGCAACTGCAAGGTTACGATTATCCGCAATATACAAATACAACGTATCCTTGGATAGAAAAAGAGGATATAACTCCGCCATTTGCACCGACAAATTATAATCCAGTAGGTCAATATGTAAGGACTTTTACTGTCTCAACTGATTGGAAGGACCAGCCGGTTTATTTGAATTTCCAAGGTGTGGAGTCTGCGTTTTATCTTTGGATAAACGGTGATTTTGTTGGATATAGTGAGGATACGTTTACACCGGCTGAATTTGATTTAACACCGTATATTATTGATGGTGAAAACAAGTTAGCGGTTGAAGTGTATCGCTGGAGTGACGCAAGCTGGCTTGAAGATCAAGATTTCTGGCGCTTAAGCGGTATTTTTCGTGATGTGTACATCTATACAATGCCGACTGTGCATATCGATGATTTTTTTGTCAATACGCATTTGGATGAAAAATATCAAGATGCTGAACTAGTTGTTAATGTGAAATTACTCGATTATTTTAAGGCAAGGCAGTCTGTCGACCTTAAGGCAATGCTTTATGATGAGACTGGTAAGGCAGTATTAGATGAACATTTGTTGTCAAATGTGAATTTTCAGAACGATGGTGTTATTCGTCCTACACTAAAAACGATACTGAAAAATCCGAACAAATGGAGTGCGGAAAGCCCTTATTTATACACATTAGTTTTGAGCTTATATGAACAAGGTGGTCAATTACTTGAAGCTAAAAGCAGTAAAGTCGGTTTTAGGAAATTTGAATTAAAAGATAATTTGATGAAAATAAATGGCAAACGTATTGTCTTTAAAGGAACAAATCGTCATGAATTTGCATCTGATAAGGGGCGTGCCGTTACGTATCATGATATGGTCGCTGATATTAAGTTGATGAAACAATTTAATATTAACGCTGTACGTACAGCGCATTATCCTAATAATCCATTATGGTATGAGTTATGTGATCAATACGGACTTTATGTGATTGATGAAACGAATTTAGAGACACATGGTACATGGGTTTATGGTCAAAAGGGATTGGCTGAAACGGTACCTGGTAGTCGTCCTGAATGGACTGAAAATGTGTTAGATCGTTGTAAGTCGATGTTCGAACGCGATAAAAACCATCCATCAATTGTTATCTGGTCATTAGGTAATGAATCATTTGGTGGTGATAACTTCTTGAGGATGCATGACTTTTTTAAGCAGAATGATCCATCACGTCTTGTTCATTATGAAGGAATATTCCATTATCGTGACTCAGAAGCGGCTTCAGATATCGAAAGTACAATGTACGTTTCACCAGAAGGTATTGAACAGTATTCAAAAGAGGCGAAAGAGGACACCAAACCATATATTTTATGTGAGTATAGTCATGCAATGGGTAACTCGTTAGGTAATTTTCATAAGTACACGGAACTGTTTGATACGTACTCTATTTTACAAGGTGGTTTTATTTGGGATTGGAAAGACCAATCCTTATTGACGGAAACAGCAGACGGGACTCCGTATCTCGCATACGGAGGAGCTTTTGGTGAATCCCCACATGATGGTAACTTCGCAGGAAATGGTTTGATTTTTGGGAACGGTGCAATTAGTCCGAAAATATTTGAAGTGAAACGTTGTTATCAACAAGTAGAATTCAGTGTTATGAATTTTGAAAAAAGAAAGTTTAATCTAAGTAATAAATTTCTATTTACTAATGTTAGTGATTACCGATTAAAATGGTTGGTTACTAAGAATGGTGAAGTGGAACAATCAGGTGAATTAACAATTGATTGTGAACCAGGAGAGAAAAAAGAATTTACACTTGATTACCAGTTGCCACATAGGATTGATGACCAAGGTGAATATATTGTAACACTTAGTCTGACAGAGCGGGTTGACCGTTTATGGTGTGAGAATGGACATGAACTCGCCTTTGGTCAATTCACTTTGCCTGTAAAAGCGCCAGCATTACGGGAAGTAGCGACATCAGCAGAAACCATAGAAGTTGATGTAAAAAATGATATGCTCGCCATTTCGGGTAATAACTTCTCCGTTGCATTTGATAAATCGACTGGTGTACTTTCCTCTTATCGTATTAATGGCAAAGAACTGATTAAGGAAGGATTAGCACCAAACTTCTGGCGTGCGATGACTGACAATGACCGTGGGAATCAGTTGGATCAGCGTAGTGCACTATGGCAATATGCGGGAGATACGCGAGAATTAATGGACTTTACTTACCAAGTATATAAAGATCATATTGTAGTTAAGACAGTTTATCTAATGGCTATAGTAAATTATTCAAAGTTAGAACTTGAGTATACAATAAGTGGTTTAGGTGAAGTGAAGATTGATTATGTTTTTGAACCAGGTGAAGCGTTACCAGAAATCCCTGAAATTGGTGTGAAGTTAACAATGCCAGTCGAATTTGACGAATTAAGCTGGTATGGAAAAGGACCACATGAGTCGTATTGGGATAAACAAAAAGGCGCTAAAATTGGACTTTATCAAGGTAAAGTAGCCGATCAATATGTACCTTATTTGAAGCCACAAGAATGTGGGAATAAGATGGGCGTAAGATCGGGCAGAATTCATTGTGGTGATGGTACTGGTTTAGAAATAATCGGAAGTCCAACTGTTGAGCTAAACGTATTACCTTACACAGCAAAACAATTAGAAGAGAGTAATTACGGCTTTGAATTGCCAAAGTCCGACCAGACTATTGTACGGATTAATCTCGCCCAAATGGGTATTGGAGGCGATGATAGCTGGGGTCAAAAAACACACAAAGATGTAACCTTGTTTGCTAATCAACTATACAGATATAGTTTTACTTTAAAAGGTAACTAAAAAAATAGAAAGCCCATCAAATAGATTCTATTTGATGGGCTTTTATCGTTTTGTCTTAAAAGCTAGTAATATAAATAATGTGGATGAAAAGAAGCTACTTAGGGAAACTAATATTAGTAAATTAGATGGAAATTTATAAAAGAGGATTCTATATGGATAATTATACGAATGATAACACAGCAAGACGTTATACAGCACATGTCAGTATTCTTGGAACTACACAAATTCATTTAAGAAACCCTTATATTGTTGCTTGGTGGAGTGCAGCCTTTCCTGGATTTGGTCATTTACTGTTATCTAAATATCTTCGAGGCTTTGTTTTATTTATCTGGGAGGTTGTCGTGAATATAAACGCACATATTAACGAAGCTATGGTCTATTCGTTTCAAGGTGAGATAGCTATGGCGAAAGAAGTTTTAGATACAAAATGGTTAGTAATTTATATACCAATATATCTTTTTGCGATTTGGGATAGCTATCGAACTACGATCGATTTGAACAAAATTTATCTTTTAGCAGAAAGAGAACAGCATCGGTTTAATTCGTTTAGTATAGGTGCACTCGAAATTAATTATCTTGATAAAAGAAATCCTATGATGTCCGTTATATGGTCCCTATTTGTTCCAGGTTTAGGCCAACTTTATATACATAGAATCGTCAGTGCATTTTTTGTGGTTGTTTGGGTAGTTATTTTCACTTATTATTCGCATGCACTAGAAGCGATTTCTCTCTTGTTCTTAGGAGAATTAGAAAGATCAACAGCAGTATTAAAACCTGAATGGTTATTGTTTTTACCATCTTCATACGGCTTTGCTATGTTCGATTCTTATATGAATACTGTTGAAAATAATAAGCTATTTGAGAAAGAACAGCGTGCTTATTTGACTAAAAGATACCAATCACATACGTTCCATATCAAAAAGAAAAAAGTGAGTGAATAGAATGCAAATTTTTTCGACTTTTGAAAATACAGTCTATTTAGAAATTGCACTTTCTATGCTTGAAAAAGAGGGAATTAGTAAAGAAAGAATTTTTGCAGTTCCTTTAGATAATCGAAAAGAGGAACGGAAGGTTTTTGATACGATCCATCGTTCAGATGGGACTTCAATGATTGATATTGGGATGGCGCTTGCGACAGCATTTGCAGTAGTTGGTGCTAGCATAGGGTTCAAGTTGGCTTGGGGTCCGATATATTGGGGATTAATTGGTGCGGTTTTGGGCTTTCTTTTAGGACTTTCGATTCGAATTTTTACCGAAATATTTCTGAAAAAGAGAAGGCGATTATTAAAAGGTAAACACGGAGAAGTGATTGTTATCGTAGATTGCGAAGAAAAGGATATAGATTTAGTAGAAGCGATCCTGTGGGATCATTTTGCATTAGGAGTAGCTAAAGTGAGTGAAGACTAATTAGACAAAAGAAACCACCGGGCTAGTAGCCACGGTAGCCTTTTCATTTCCATGTATAGGGTGTTTCTTGATAAACGTAGTAATTAAGCCAGTTCGAGAAAATCAAATAGGCTTGTGAACGCCAGCGGTTTAAAGGAGATTTATCTGGGTTATTTTCCGGGAAATATCCAGTAGGCATATGAATGTCTAATCCTTTATTCTTATCACGAAGGTATTCATCAGCAAGTGTGATTGCATCATATTCAATATGGCCAGTGATCATAATATGTTTCTCATCTTTTGAAACAATTAAGAAAGGCCCTGCATCATTTGATGAATCTAATGCGATTAACTCTGGATGATTATCAATTTTAGCTAAATCAATATCTGTATTTCTCGAGTGTGGAGCTAAAAACTCATCATTAATACCGCGAACTAGTTTAGAAGTAGGAACGACTAATTCATGGTTAAAAATCCCACTTAGTTTATTTGGACGTCTTTCCTTCTTAATCCCATAATGATGATAAAGCGCTGCTTGTGCACCCCAACAGATATGTAAAACAGAAGTCACATTCTTTTTAGACCATTCCATAATCTCGGTTAACTCTCCCCAATAGCGAACCTGTTCAAATTCCAAATGTTCAATTGGAGCACCAGTGATAATTAAACCATCATAACGATTAGCTTTAACATCAGTAAACGTCTTGTAAAACTGTTTTAAATGTGATTTATGCACATTTTTTGATTCGTAGCTTGCGGTATGAATAAAATCAACACGTACTTGTAGTGGTGTATTACTCAGTAAACGTAATAATTGTGTTTCTGTTTTTTCTTTTTCTGGCATTAGATTTAAAATGAGGATGTTCATCGGTCGTATATCTTGTGTTGTTGCCCGTTCAGCATCCATTAAAAAGATATTCTCTTTTTCTAATATCTGTCTTGCTGGTAATTGTTTAGGTACATTAATCGGCATATCTCTTTTACCCCCCTGCATGGTACTTCCATTATTATAGCGAGGTTAACATAGATGAGCAACTGGTATCGACTAAAAACTAATAATTTAAAAAGCTATCTGCTTTACAAGTAGCAGATAGCTCTTACGTTCATGTTATTTTAAATTTGCTGGTAAGGATAGGATGGATTCAATTAATGTATTCAATTTCCCTTCAATACGATGTAATAAGTAGAACGTAACCGCAATAGGAAAACCAACATCTGTTAGAATGGATACCCATGTTTCCTGCATAAAAGTTAACTCCTTTCTTTAGTTTAACTAGTTATTGAAAAAGGGAGCAATAATCTGCTCCCAATTTGTTAAGCCTACTTTATTTTATAATGTGATTTCTTCTACATTACGTTCCACAATACGTGCGCTTTTTTTACTTGTTAGTTCCCCACCAGATGAGTAAAAAGCTTGTTGGGCAATTATACTATCCATTGCAGCATTGATTGCAACAGGATCTGCAGGTTCAATTGGATTATCTAGTGTAACGGTTACTATTTTATCTTGTTCGTTACCGAATTTTAATTCAAGTGTCTTCATGGTTTGACCTCCTTTCTTTTAATCACTTAGTACTACTCAACAGTAATAAGTTCTGTGTCATTACGTTTGACCATTTGTAATGTTAATGTTTGTAAAGGTACTAGCACTTGCGCAATGGTCAATAATTGGTCTGCTGTTGCGACTGTTTTGATGTTATTAAATGTCTTCGTTTTAATTACGATGTTTCCATCATCATCAAAACCATCTTCAAACAATAGTTGTAACCTAGAATCAATTTTTTCTGATACGGCCATCTGTCTCACCTCCTGTCATTGCTATAATCGAAATCATGCAAATAAAAGTGTGTTTAATGGAGGAGATTGTCTTATAGAGAAGCTTTTCACAAAAACAAAAGCAAGCCACTATAGGCTTGCTCGCTTTTTACTTATGGTTTTCGTTTTGGCATCCATTTTCTATCTTGATTAGATGTTTCGGGGAAAGATTGTCCAGCTTCTAGTCTTACTGATTTTGGATTTGCTACCATGCTACCTGTTTCACCAATTTCAACATAAATGCCGTTGTTCGGTGCTTTTTGACCAGGATTGAATTGATGGTTTTGTCCCATGTGAACACCTCCTTTTTATTAGGCTTCCCTGAAATAGAAAGAAATAATGTGGAATTTTATTGACCTGAAACGCGTTTCATAAAGTAAGCTAAATTATGTTAAAATATTCGTATTAGAGTAAAAAAGGTGATTGAAATGACGAATATTAGAGATATCGCTAAAATGGCTAAGGTTTCTGTTACAACTGTTTCGCGTGTCCTGAATCAACATCCTTATGTAAGTGAGCAAAAACGGGATGCTGTTTTGGACGCTGTTAAAGCGAGCAATTATCGTAAGAATATTAATGCGGTTCATTTGAGTAAAGGGAAGACTTTCTTAATTGGTGTTGTATTACCTTATACAGATCATCCTTATTTTGGCATGTTGTTAAAAGGGATTGCGAATCAAGCTTTAGAGGCCAATTATAAGTTAGTATTGATTCAAACAAGTTATCAAAAAAGTAAGGAAAAAGAAGCATTAATTATGTTAGAACAAAAACAAATTGATGGATTAATTATTTGTTCCAGAATTAGTGAATGGGATACAATCAAGCGATATCTCGTATACGGACCAATTATATTAGCAGAAAATGCTAGTGAGAAACAAATTTCCGCTACCTATATTGATCATTACCAGTCTTTTTATGAAGCAATTGACTACTTGTTTGTCAATGGGCATCGCCAAATAGGTTATTGTATCAACCGTAAAACAGGAGTTAGCAGTGAACAACGTGAAAAAGCTTATCAAACATTTTTAAAAAGCAATGCCTTACCTTATAACAATACCTATATTTTTGAAGGTTGCTTGAACTTTGAAGATGGCGAGAAAGTTGTCCAACAATGGAAACAAATGAAGGATCCACCTTCCGCTTTAGTTGTAACAAATGATCAAGTTGCCGCTGGAATTATAATATGTTGTCAAAACGAGGGGATAATAGTGCCAAAGGATTTAGCCATTGTTGGATTTGATAATCAACCAATAGCAAAGTACCTCGGCATAACAACAATGGAAATTCCATTAGTTGATATGGGTAAGCAATTATTTTTGCAAGCAATTGACACCGCGTCGATATCACAACACAAGGTTTCAGTCCATTTAATTGAAAGAAGTACAGTCTAGTAGGAACAAGCTAATACATAGTAAAAGTACAAAAGGAGAGCTAATATGACTGAAAAAAGTGTAATATTTTTTGATATAGATGGGACTTTATTAGATCATGATAAAAAGTTACCTGTCTCAGCAAAGGAAGCTGTATTCGAATTGAAAAAACAAGGACATATTGTAGCCATCGCAACAGGACGCGCTCCATTTATGTATGCTGATCTACGTGAAGAATTAGAAATTGATACATACGTTAGTTATAACGGACAATATGTTGTGGTCAACGGTGAGGTCGTTTATGGTCAACCATTAGACGTGCCTTCATTGGTTGAACTGACCGCAGTAGGCTTAACAAATGATCATCCAATTGTATATATGGATGAGGTGGATATGAAAGCCAATGTACCAACACATGAACATATTGTAGAAAGTATTGCTTCATTAAAAATTGACTATTTACCGTCACATGATCCAGATTATTATAAAGAACGTAACATTTATCAATCATTATTCTTTTGTACAGAAGGAGAAGAGGAACAGTACCGCGCAAAATTTCCAGCATTCGATTTTGTAAGATGGCACCCAGTTGCAGTTGATGTTTTGCCAAAAGGTGGTTCAAAAGCAAACGGTATTAAACAGGCAATGAAAGCGATCGGTATTGCAAAAGAGAATCAATACGCATTTGGAGACGGACTCAATGATTTAGAAATGCTCGCTTCAATAACGAATAGCGTTGCAATGGGAAATGCCAAAGAGGAAGTGAAGGCAGTCTCTAAATATGTAACGAAAGATGTCGATCAAGATGGAATTGTTCATGGTTTGAAACTAGTAGGGTTAATAAAAAAATAAATATAGTGAGCCAATCAATTTGGGTAATAGCCGCTTAGTAAAACATACAAAAGGAAAGCATGCAGCTTTTGAATAAAAAACAGCCGTAATTATACAATTATCCTTAAATCTAAAGACGAGACTGTATATTCTGAAAAGATAGTCTATTAATAAGTTTGTTACTTATGACACATTTGGTTAGACGTTTAGGCTCCTATTTGTTAGAATAACATAGAAGATGCTTTTTCGAACGACAGGGATGGAAGCATTTGATGGACAGAATGTTAAAGTGCTATTAAATGTATACATAGCGACTTATAGACAAATAATTACACTATTGCTGTGCATCAATTCACTACAAATAAGGGGTTGAATGTAAATGAGTAAACCAAAAATCGTCCTGCTTGGCGCAGGTTATGCCGGTATGATGACAACAAAACGTCTCATGCAAAAATTGTCAATTGAAGATGCAGAGATTGTATTAGTTAATAAGCACAACTATCATTATCAAACAACGTGGTTACACGAAGTTGCGGCTGGAACTATTGATCCAAATCGCGCTCGTGTTATGATCTCTGACGTGATTAATCCAAATCGCGTAACAATCGTAGAAGATACGGTAGAGAAAATTATGCCAGATCAGAAGAAAGTTGCATTAAAAAACAGTGAGTTAGATTACGATTATCTTGTTGTAGGATTAGGATTTGAGAAAGCAACATTTGGTATTCCAGGTATGGCAGAGCATGCATTATCTATCCAAAGTATTGATAAGAGTCGTTATATTCGTGACCACATTGAATATCAGTTCTCAAGTTATCATAACGCAGAAAACCCTAAAGAAGAGTTACTAACATTCATCGTAGGTGGAAGTGGCTTTACTGGTATTGAATTTGTTGGTGAATTAGCAGAGAAAATACCTGAGTTATGTAAGAAATATGATGTAGATCGTAATAAAGTTCGCATCGTTAATATTGAAGCTGCTCCAACAATTTTACCAGGTTTTGATGAAGACCTTGTAAAATATGCACGTCGTTCTTTAGAAGATCGCGGTGTAGAGTTTAAATTAGGTACAATGATTAAAGAGTGTAAAGCTGACGGTGTTATTGTTGGTGACGATAAAGAAGAAATTAAAGCAGCAACAATTGTATGGACTGGTGGAGTTCAAGCTAACTCTATTTTAGGTGAATCTGGTTTTGAGCTCACAAAAGGTAAAGTGAATGTTGATTCTGATTTACGTGCACCAGGTTATGAGGATGTATTTATCCTTGGTGATTGTGCATGGGTTATGAACAAAGAATCAGGACGTCCTTATCCTCCAACAGCACAAATTGCTATTCAAGAGGCTGATGTTTGTGCAGCAAATATTGATGCACTAATTAAAGGTACTTCATTAAAAGAGTTTACGTTTGACAATAAAGGAACAGTTGCATCATTAGGTGGACGTCATGCAATGGGTACAATTTTCGAAGGTAAAAAATTGTATGGTTTATCAGCTAAAATGATGAAGCATGTCATTGATGATCGTTACTTGTTTATGCTTGGTGGAGCAGGACTTGTATTGAAAAAAGGTAAATTCAAACCATTTTAAATTAAAAACATATCAACGTTAAGTTAAGTAAGCTGATTTTTTTCATCATTTGAAGGAGGGAATCCGTTCATGAAGAACACGTTGCTTGTCACATTATTTACATTACTTACAACTGTAGTGTATGTCGTATTTTCACGACAGAATGAAAGTGGAAGAGAATTTCATTGAGTTTAGTAGAAACCAGTCAGGTCTTGGCTGGTTTTTTTGTGAATGAATTTAGAAAGTATACATATTATTAGTTGTAAAGTCTTAACATATTTCAAAAATAAGGTATAATTATTTTGATGTAAAAAACATAGAAGTGTAACTGGAAAGCGAGAGGAACGAAATGGGACGTAAGTGGAATAATATTAAAGAAAAGAAAGCATCAAAAGATGCGAATACAAGTAGAGTTTATGCAAAGTTTGGACGTGAGATCTATGTTGCAGCACGTCTTGGTGATCCAGATCCTGAGACAAATCAAGCGTTGAAAATAGTCTTAGAGCGCGCAAAGACATATAGTGTACCAAAGCAAATTATTGATCGCGCAATTGAAAAAGCTAAAGGTGGGGAAGAAGAAAGTTATACGGAATTACGCTATGAAGGTTTTGGACCAAATGGTTCGATGCTTATTGTTGATACATTAACAAATAATGTTAACAGAACTGCAGCAGATGTCCGTGCAGCATTTAATAAAAATGGCGGAAACATGGGTGTGAATGGTTCTGTGGCATATATGTTTGATGCGACAGCGGTTATAGGTTTTGAAGGGAAAACAGCGGATGATGTCTTAGAATTATTAATGGAAGCGGATATTGACATTCGAGATGTTTTAGAAGAAGATAACGCGGTTATTATTTATGCTGAACCAGATCAGTTTAGGGCAGTACAAGACAGATTAAAAGAAGAGGGGATTACAGAATTTAGGGTTGCAGAATTAACAATGCTAGCTCAGAATGATGTTGTCCTGTCAGAAGAAGATAATGCACAAATGGAGAAGTTATTCGAAGCGCTAGAAGAGTTAGAGGACGTTCGTCAAGTCTATCATAATGTGGATTTACCAGAATAACTGAGATTTTGTTCAGTTATTCTTTTGTTTGAATATGTTTAAGACAATGATACAAAGGGTAAAATTCAGGAGAGTGATTAGATAGACAATTGAGGGAGATGTTTCATTTATGGCAGAAAGAACACAACTCGGAAAATCAGATTTATACGTTAATCCTATAGGTTTAGGAACGAATGCAGTAGGAGGACATAATCTATATCCTAATTTAGATGAAGAAGTAGGTAAGGATTTAGTGCGGACTGCAATAAAAAACGATATTAACTTTTTAGATACCGCATTTATATATGGCCCGGAACGCTCAGAGGAATTAGTAGGACAAGTGGTGAAGGAATTAGGAAATCGCGAGGATGTTGTGATTGCTACAAAAGGGGCGCACAAGTTTAATGGCGATGATGTTCTTATCGATAATTCACCGGCTTTTTTAACAAAAGCAGTAGAAGCTAGTCTTACAAGGTTACAGACAGATTATATTGATTTGTATTACATTCATTTTCCAGATGAGCATACACCAAAAGATGAAGCTGTTGGTGCTCTACAAGAATTAAAAGATGTAGGCAAAATAAGAGCAATAGGGGTTTCCAATTTTTCAATTGATCAATTAAAAGAAGCGAATAAAGATGGCCTCGTAGATGTATATCAAGGTGAATATAATTTACTTAACCGCGAGGCAGAGAATGAAATATTACCATATTGTAAAGAGAATAATATTTCGTTCATTCCATATTTTCCTTTAGCTTCAGGTTTATTAGCAGGGAAATATACAAAAGATATGAAATTTGATGATCTACGTAAAGACATGCCACATTTTCAAGGCAGACAATTTGAACATAACTTGGATAAGGTTGAACAAATCAGAGAAATCGCGCATGACAAGGGTGTAGAGGTTCCACACATCGTCTTAGCATGGTATCTAACGCAACCCGCAATAAACGCGCTTATTCCAGGTGCGAAACATTCAGATCAGGTCTTAAATAATTTAAAAACATTAGACGTGACGTTAACAGAGCACGATATTGAACGAATAGATGGTATTTTCAAAAAACAAGCATAATAAATATGTATAAAGAGCTTGGCCCCAAACATGGAGGTCAAGCTCTTTTAATTCTATATGCGCCGAATCGGGCGATAATTTCAATAATTGGGCGAACAGCAGAACTTATCGGGCGAAATTTTTAATAATCAATCGAAAACTAGAATAATCGAGCGAAAAAGAATATTTACTGTGAAACACACAGATCATTTGATAGAATAATAGTATAGAGAAGCTAGGAGGAAGTCTGTATGGATTTTGTTGCAATTGATTTTGAAACTGCGAATCGTTTTCGTGATAGTGCTTGTGCAGTGGGGATTGTCGTTGGAAATGAGAATGGCATTATTGATGAGTTTTACAGTTTAATAAATCCACAAACAAGTTTTGAAAGTCATAATATATATGTTCATGGAATTACAGAAAGAGATGTACAAAGCGCACCTACTTTTGATGAAGTTTGGGATACAATGAAAGATTACCTTGATAATCAAATTGTAATTGCACACAACGCTAGTTTTGATATGAGCGTTTTACGTGCGTCATTAGATAAATCGCGGTTAGCCTATCCGACTTTTGATTATCTCTGTTCTGTTATGCTATCAAAATTAGTCTGGCCAGGAATGCCAAACTATAAATTGAATACATTGGCTGATTTAAAAGGTATTATGCTCGATCATCACCATGCACTTGCAGATTCACGAGCGGTTATTGAATTGTTGGTCCAAGCGATGCAAGATAATCAAGTATCAAATATTGATTATTTAATAAAACAGCATGCAGTGACATGTGGAAAAGTTTTTGAGAGAAGCTATCAAACACCTAAACGTCGTAAGCGAAGTGTAAAGTAAAAACTAATAGAATCTTTAGGAGGATAAAGATGGCTTGCAAAGGTTGTTCAGCATCCGTAAGGCATACAAAGGAAGAAGTAGAAGCACTTGTGAGTGAGCAATTAGCATTAGAACCTGATCTAGTAACAGAAGATATTTATCAATCTAGAATGCAAATCTGTGAACAATGTCCAAACCTGCAATATGAAACGACTTGTGGATACTGCGGTTGTTTTGTTGCATTTAGAGCAAAATTGGCTTATAAAAAATGTCCAGATCCAACTGGTTCGAAATGGCTAGTCAATTCATGAAGTAATGACTTGCATAAATTTTCACTAAGCATTATATTTAATCATTACTATATGAATACATACAACTAGATGGGAAGGGAATAATATTATGAAGAATAAACTACAATCAAATTTAGACATGTTTAAAGACAAACTATGGGAGATGAGTGATTACTTATATCATCATCCTGAATTAGGTGGACAGGAATACAACTCGATGAAACTTCTGGTTGAATTCTTACAGTCACATGATTTTGAAGTGGAAACAGGTTTAGTTGATCGAGAAACGTCATTTAGAGCTGTTTATGATAGCAATAAACCCGGACCGACAATAGCATTTATGTCCGAATATGATGCCTTACCGGGTGTTGGACATGGTTGTGGTCATAATATGATTGCTACAATGGGTGTAGGTGCTGGTGTGACCTTGAGTAAAGTCATAAACGAAACAGGAGGTAAAGTCATTGTTCTAGGAACCCCAGCAGAGGAAACGAACGGTGCTAAAGTACCAATGGCTGACGAAGGTATTTTTGATGACATTGATGTCGCGATGATGGTACATCCAGGAGATGTCTCAGCAAAGAGTGGTCATTCATTAGCAATGGATGCGATACAATTCTCCTACCATGGCAAAACAAGTCATGCTGCAGCTGCTCCTGAAAAAGGTATTAATGCATTAGATAGCGTGATCCAATTATTTAATGGTATTAATGCATTAAGACAACACGTTCGGTCTGATGTTCGAATTCACGGTGTCATAACAGAAGGTGGGGTTGCTGCAAATGTTGTTCCTGATAAAGCAACAGCACAATTCTATGTCCGTGCAAAAGATCGTGCTTATTTGAATGAAGTAGTAAAAAAGGTGAAAAATATCGCAGAAGGTGCAGCTTCAATGACTGGTGCATCAATTGAAATTAGTAACTATGAGTTGAGTTATGATGATATGCATACAAATGAAACGTTATCTGATTTATTCACGAAGAATTTATATGCAGCTGGTGAAACGAAAGTGAACCCTTCCAATGCATCATATGGTTCGATTGATATGGGGAACGTGAGTCAAGTTGTGCCAGCTATTCATCCGTATATTGGCTTCGATCATCCAGGTTTAATCGCACACACAACTGAATTCGCAGATAAAACAATTACCGAAAAGGGGCATACTGTAATTGCTCGTGGTGCTTTAGCTTTAGCGATGACTGGCTATGACATAGTCGCTGATAAAACATTACTTAAAAAAATAAATGCGGAATTTAACAAGTAATAACTAAAAAATGAGCTAATTTTTGATTTACTCTTCCCAAATGCATAAATATTTGTTAAAATGCAGTATCGTGTATAAATATACGTTACAAAGAGATAAAAGAAGGGAAGATAAAAATGAAAAAACAATTTTTCTTAATGGCAGCACTTATTGGAATATTTTCACTATTGTTAGTAGCTTGTGGTACATCTGATGAAGGAGAAACGACGGAGGATACTTCAGAAGAAACGACGGATGCAACTGAATCAGAAGATAAAGAAGTATTAGAAATGGCAACTTCTGCTGATTTCCCACCATTTGAATCACGAAATACGGATGGCGATTTCGTTGGTTTTGATATTGACTTAGCTAATTATGTAGCAGATGAACTAGGATATGAATTAGAAATTACAGATATGAATTTTGATGGTTTAATTGGAGCACTACAGAATGATCGTGTAGACATGGTATTATCGGGTATGTCGGCAACGGATGAACGTGCTGAAAATGTTGATTTCTCAACAGCATATAACCATTCAGGTGAAATGTTTGTAACACTTAAGGATTCCGAAATCACTTCATTAGAAGATATTGAAGGAAAAACTGTTGGTGTTCAATTAGGTACGATTCAACAAGATGGTGCAGAGAAGATTCAAGAAGATACAGACTTTGAAATAAAAGCTGTTGATACTGGATCAATATTAATTCAAGAATTAATGTCTAATCGAATTGATGTAGCATACATGGATAAAGCCGTAGCTACTGGTTATATAGAGGAGCAAGATCTTGCTGGATTCGATGATCCAACAACAAGTTCACCAGGAATGGCGATTGCATTTCCAAAAGGAAGCGAAATGGTTGATGAAGTGAATGAAGTTCTAGCTCAAGCAGAAGAAAGTGGCTTTTTACAAGAATTAAAAGATAAATGGTTAAGTGAAGAAGAATAAATTATATTAGTCAAATAAAATATTATAGGAAGAAATGAGGTGTAAGGCATGAATTTGGATTTTACCCAAATCGTGCCTTATATTCCTTTTATGATAGAAGGAATATGGGTAACATTAAAGTTTGTATTTGTCGCTATTATATTTGGTTTCATATTGGGAACCATCTTAGCATTATTTAAAATTGGTAGCATTCGACCACTGAGATGGTTTGCTGATGCGTATACATCAATATTTCGTGGAACACCGTTAATATTACAATTAATGATTATTTATTTTGCTGTTCCTCAACTTACAGGATATGATATCCAACCATTTTTATCAGCAGTTTTAGCATTTGGATTAAATTCATCTGCATATGTATCAGAGATTATTCGTGCTGGTATTCAGGCAGTTGATAAAGGCCAAACTGAAGTTGCACAAGCATTAGGAATACCGTATCGTCAGATGATGACGGATATTATACTACCACAAGCTATGAAGAACATTTTGCCAGCATTAATGAATGAATTTATTACTCTAACAAAAGAATCAGCTTTAGTTTCAACAATAGGTTACTTAGATCTAATGCGCCGTGCACAGGTCGTTGGTGCTGAAATGTATCGCAATTTTGAACCGTTATTATTTGTTGGTGTGATATATTATCTATTAGTTATGGGACTTACAATAGTAGGTAAGCTTGTGGAACGGAGGTTGAGAGTTAGTGATTAAAGTAGAAAATCTATCAAAAAAGTTTGGAAACAATGAAGTATTAACAGACATCTCAGCAGAAATTAAAAAAGGTGAGGTTGTCTCTATTATTGGGCCCTCTGGTTCAGGTAAATCAACTTTTTTACGATGCATCAATTTATTAGAAAAACCGACAGAAGGTAAAATATATATTAACGGTCAAAGCTTAACAGATCCTGGAACGAATATTATGAAAGTAAGAGAAAAGATTGGTATGGTATTTCAACACTTTCACTTATTCCCTCACTTATCTGTTTTGGATAACTTAACGTATGCTCCGATGAAAGTGAAACGCGAATCAAAAGCACAGGCACAAGAAAAAGCGAAAGAGCTTTTAGCTAAAGTCGGTTTAACGGATAAAGAGGAAGCATATCCAAGTAGTCTTTCAGGTGGTCAAAAGCAACGTGTAGCAATTGCTCGTGCTTTAGCAATGGAACCTGAGTTAATGTTATTTGATGAACCAACTTCAGCATTGGACCCCGAAATGGTTAAAGAAGTATTAGATGTAATGAAAGATTTAGCGCATTCTGGTATGACGATGGCTGTCGTAACACATGAGATGGGATTTGCTCGTGAAGTTGCTGACCGTGTAATCTTTTTAGATCATGGTAAATTAGTTGAAGAAGGCGAACCAAATCAGTTTTTCGATAAACCTAAAACAGAGCGTGCAGCATCTTTCTTAGAAAAAATATTATAGGTTGTTAAAAAGAGAGTTAACTTCGATGAGGTTAATTCTTTTTTTATGATGACAAATCATTTAAATTGACCGTAATTCCTTGTCATTATATAATGGTTATAATAGGTTTTTAAGCTTTATGTGTATAGTAGTATTATAAAAACATATATTGTTAATAAAATGAAAGGGTGTTTTTTATGAATCCTTTAATATCTGAGCACATGCCGTTTTTCATAAAAAGAGAAATGGAAAAGATCGCAGAACAAGTTCAACCTTTAATGAAAAGAAATTCGAGATATATACTGTTTGCATTTCCTCTCATGTTAGTAGGAGGGATTAATTTAATAATTATGGCTTTTCAAGGGAATTGGAGCGAAGATATGCTACCAATTGCGGTGACTTATGCTTTGATTGCCTCCATCGGAATGGCGTTATATAAAGAAGCAAAACATGTTAATAAAAAGATTCATCAGATTGGTAAGGAACACATGATTGAACGTATAAAGACTAGCCATGTTGTTGCTGATGATAAGAAAAAGGCATATATTAATATGGTGAAAGAACATTCTAAAATGAGTCTCCAAATTTTTTTCAACTTTTTGACAGAAGAGAATAAAGAAAAGCAAGATACATTTTCATAGCACACGAAAAACTAGCAAGCATTTTAAATGTTTGCTAGTTTTTTATTTAATTTAAATATAAAACTTTTATTACTGTTAAGATTCACAGTTGATAGAAAATGTGACATAACATGCCGCTTTGGAAATGTACTTCGCTTTCCGTGGGCACGGCTTCAGCTAACTTAGTAAAGCAAAAAACGCTTTACTAAGTGGATCTTCAGCCCGCGCTGTTCCCACAGGAGTCTACGTATATTTCCAAAGCTAGTTCAGATTCTACATGATGATTGTATATGGAATAATGACACTTTAGCTAAAGACATGCTTATCAATTGTTTATATTCTCCATTACAATTACAGTTTTTCTTCAAACTTGCTTCATTCCCTAGATAACCTAATTCTTCATAGTGAATATTGTTATTTATTTCTCCTAACTAGCGTATCAAGTGAAATTGGCGACACTCCTGCAGGAACAGCAAATGTTTTCGATGGGATGAGTAATCGCAATCCCACGGGCTGAAGATCCACTCGGAAACGTTCTTAGTTTCCGAGTTAGCTGAAGCCGTGCCTGCGGAAAGGGAGTCAATTTCACTTGAGTAGCGGGTCGGTCAGGGGATTTTGTTATGTCACAGTTGATGGCAATTTTGACGCAAGTAATGTTATGCCGGTGTCTATGGATACTTAATCACAAATAATACTTTTAAAAAGAGTTGAAAAATGTTCATATGTTTTCCTGTAGAACATTGGTATAATTAGTTGTGCATAACTTCACATAACTAATTAGAAGAAGGGTTTGGTTGACATGAGTTTTTATACGCCACAGGAAATTGCAACGTATACGGTATCGTCTGGAAAGAAAAAGGCGCATTTATCTATTTTACAATCTTCTGTTTTGGGATTTGAAGCAGGAGCATTTATTGCACTTGGGTTCTTGTTATATATTCGTGTAACAGCGAGTATGCCTGTTGAATGGGGAGGGTTTTCAACTTTTATTGGAGCGTCATTATTCCCAATCGGTTTAATTCTAACACTTCTTGCTGGTGGTGAATTGTTAACAGGAAATATGATGGCAGTTCCTTTATCACGAATGGAAAATAAAATTAGTACGTTACAATTATTGAAAAATATAAGTATTATCACACTAAGTAATTTTATCGGCGCACTATTTGTTGCATATTTCTTTGGGCATATTGTTGGATTAACAGAGACTGGAGCATATTTAACAGCAACAATTAGTTTAGCAGAACATAAATTAGACGCAACATTTTTACAAGCATTTGTATCTGGAATTGGATGTAATTGGTTAGTCGCTTTAGCAGTTTGGTTAAGTTATGGTGCAAAAGACATGGGTGGTAAGATATTGGGTATTTGGTTCCCTACGATGGCTTTTGTTGCAATAGGTTTTCAACATGTGGTAGCTAATATGTTTCTTATTCCTGCTGCTATATTTGCAGGTCATTTTACATGGTTAGCATATTTAAGTAATTTTGTGCCAGTATTCTTAGGTAATGCTATAGGTGGTACTTTATTTGTAGCTGCTGCTTATTGGACTGCATATCTAAAAGAAAGACCAAATATATCTGATAAAAGGGAAGAAGATATTCCACTTTCAGTCGTTTCAAATAAAATAAATTAATGAAATAGACAATAGCGATTGAATGTCAGCATTATTTTATTTCTCGTTCAATCAATGCTTCTTTTAATAAAAAGATAAATTCATTATCCAGTTTTAACCTAATTGCAGTCTGATAGGCTTCAATAAGTTGTTTATCTGTTAGTCGCTCCATCTCATCTCCCACTTTCTTTATGGTATTAATTAAAATTTATTTGTTTAAGTAAATGGTTGGCTTATAATAAACTAAATAGTGGTTATTAATTTAGTGGAAATGTTATAATGTAATTTGTACTATACTTTATTTATATCGGTATCGTTTAATATTTAACTGAACAAGTATGTCCTAAGAGGTGGAGAGATGACAACGTTATTTGAATCAATGGTATTTCCTGTAGATAATTTGTTAGGGATATTTTTATATGCTGTCTTGTTTGTTATTATTACTAGCTTAATAATTAGCCTGCTATTGCATTTCATTCCTAATTCACTGAGTAAAAGGTTAAAAAGTTTTATCTTAGGAACAGCTGTATTTATTTCACTATTTTTTTGGTGGTCTATTATTGTTGTATGAAAAATTGAGATTAGTTTTCTAATTTAACAATGATTTCCTTACTATTTTTCCCGATTTTTAGAAATATAAACATTCTACAATAGCTAATTTTACTTTTTCTTACTAGCAAGTTTAATTGAAAGCGCAAACATAGAAAGGAGAGAGATTATTTATGAATTTAGAAGATATTCAAACGATGACGAATAGAATAAAAGAAAATGTACAACAAGTTATTGTTGGGAAATTCGATGTTGTAGAACAACTCTTAGTAGCGTTACTTGCTTCACGTCATATATTGTTAGAGGATGTGCCTGGCACAGGTAAAACATTGTTGGCAAAGTCTTTAGCAACTTCACTAGATTGTAAGTTCAACAGAATTCAATTCACTCCAGATCTTTTACCCACGGATGTAACAGGTTTGACTATTTACCGAACGAATAAAGGGGAATTTGAATTCCAACCTGGACCATTATTTACGAATTTACTATTAGCAGATGAAATTAATCGTGCAACACCGAGAACACAATCTAGCTTGTTAGAGAGCATGGAAGAAAAACAAGTAACGATAGATGGAAAGACGCATGTGTTGGATCGTCCGTTTATGGTAATAGCTACTCAAAATCCAATTGAAAGCCAAGGAACATTTCCATTACCAGAAGCACAATTAGACCGCTTTTTCTTAAAGATTAAAATGGGGTATCCAGACAAAGAGGAAGGAATGGAAATACTAAAGCGATTTAAGGATAATGATCCATTAGCATCACTTAAGGCAGTTGTGAGTAAAGAAAGTCTTATAGAAGCACAGAATCTTTTTACAAATGTATATGTAAGTGATGAAATATTGGAATACATAATGGCTATTGTGGAGGAAACAAGACACCACAGCGAAGTATTAATTGGAATCAGTCCACGTGGTTCGCAAGCTTTGTTAAGAGCAGTACAAGCATACACAGCAGTTAAAGGGAGAAGTTACGTTATACCTGATGATATTAAAATGATGGCAAAGTCTGTTCTGGGTCATCGGTTAGTCTTAAAACCAATGGCTAGAAGAAGCTTAAATGGAGCAGATGATATTATTGATAATGTACTAGAACGGGTCACAGTTCCTACAGAATCATTTAAAACAGAAGGTTCATAGCATATGAATATCGCCTGGGTCATTGTTGTGACGATTGGATTTATTTATCTACAAAGTAGTCTTTATCAAAGATGGGGATTAACTAAAATCACATATCATCGGAAATTTAATAAACTAGCTGTGTTTGAAGGTCAGGTAGTTGAACTTATCGATCAAATAGCGAATGAAAAAATATTGCCATTACCCTGGGTTCGTTTAGAATCTAAAATTAATAGACATTTAGCAATAAAACAGACAGAAGATCACGTCTCAGAAGATAAACAATTTCATCGTACACTGTTTAGTTTTCTTCCATATCAAAAAATAACGAGAAGGCATGAAGTGACCTGTTTAAAACGTGGTGTATATGCCCTACAAACAGTATCATTAGCAACAGGTGACCTTTTTGGCTTTCAAGAAAAGTTTAAGCAATTTAATACAGATGCAGTTTTAACTGTCTATCCAAAACTATTAGAAATAGAGGAGTTAAGCTTACCTGTCCATAGCTTTCTAGGTGAACAATCAGTCAAACGTTGGATTATGGATGATCCATTTATGAAGATCGGTACACGAACCTATCAAGAATCCGATCCAATCCATTCAGTCAATTGGAAAGCTTCTGCTCGAACGAATCAGCTACAAGTAAACATGCATGACTATACAGCTGATCATTACGTCATGATTTATTTAAATGTAGATCAATCAGATGATATTAAATTGCCAATTGAAAATGAACAATTGTTAGAGCAATCGATCACGTATGCCGCATCGATCGCACATTACACAATTAGTAAAGGTATCGAAACAGGTTTTGCAACAAATGCTGTTTTGGACAAAGATAGATTTGAGCAGATAAAGCCATTTGTTCATCTATATCCTGAGAGCGGAGACGGACAGTTATACTATTTATTAGATTCCATGGCCCACCTTACATACGAGCGAAGCAGAAACTTTCACTACTTGATTGAAGAAGCAGTTAGCAACGATACCAGAAAAATCGATTATGTATTAATAACCTCACGAATTTCAAATGAGACACAACAACAAATTGAACTACTAAGAAATAAAGGGCAAGCGGTTGAAATAATTTGGATGACCTCAGAAGATGATGATTAGCGTAAAGGAGGAGAAATATAATGCAGCATAAAGTAATATTTCGAATCTTTAGACAGACTATTGTTGAATATATAGCGTCATTTCCTATATTACTTGGTATAACAATTTGGTTAGTGCCTGTACCTCTGTCTATACCTTTTTTAGTTACGATACTATGCCTATATATGCTAGGTATCTGTGTGGGTAGCTTTTTTCAAAAAAAGTCGCTACTAACTGGTAGTCTATTTTCTATTGCACTTATTCACATGCTTCTGTATGATGGTTCGCTCATTCAAGACATTGGGCTCTTTCTATTCAGTGGTAGTATTCTCATTCGGGGGTTCCAGTACAGTAAAACAGATTGGAACGTGTTGCTTCCAGTCCATGTTTTGTGGTCATTTGGCGTGCCGTTATACTTTATCAGTTACTTTATTTATCGCTATACCAATCTGTTAGAAGTTTATGTACCTGTTATAACAGGTAGTGGTTTAATTTTTTTAGTGCTATTACTTTTTAAATCAAATGCAGATCATTTGGAACAGGCAATCTTAGTTAATCAAGATAAAAAATCCATTAGTAGTGTTATTCGAAAACAAAATTATGTCTATATTGTAATTATGCTTGTGATTATCACATTACTAACACAGTTTGGTATAGTCAAAACAGTAATATTTACGACAATTCGTACGATGTTTCTAGCGATTTCTGATTTTTTTAGTCTTTTTGAAAGCGATTCACCTGCAGAAGTACTAGTATCAGATGTTCCGAATGAAACGTCTTTTATTGGCGAAGAAATAAATGAACCTTCTCAATTCGCTCAAATTCTTGAAATAGTTGCTACTATTGCAGTTATTCTTGTGTTAATACTATTCATAATTTTTATCGGGTATAGAATATCAAATAGTTTTCAAAGATTCATTCACTGGATCACCGCTATTATTTACCGTATGATAGAAATAATAGGTAGTAAATCAATACTTGATACAAACATGTCAACGCATCAAGATGAAAAAGAAACGCTTTTTGATTGGAATAGATTTCGTAGTAAAATAAAAAACCAAACAAACCGTTTTGTGAAAAAGCGTCTGTTAAAGCAGAAAAAATGGGAAGCACTATCAGAAACCGAGAAGGTTCGTTATTTGTATCTTCAATTCGTTAAAAAAGCTCAAGAAGAAGGATACCAAGTAATGAATAATGAAACTGCGCATGAAATGCTGACTCGAATTGATAAAAATGAACTGTTGAAAAAATCAACACGATTGGAATTAGACCAGTTATACAATCGAGCACGTTATAGTCAAGAACGTCTTATAAAGTTAAATAAAGAGAATTATCAGCAACTCTTGAATAAATAATGGGGCATAATTATTCAAGAGGATGGTATTGGTTGACTATTGAGTTAATTATTCATATAATTATCTTGAATTCAAGATACGAACGAATGAAAGGGAGGACATCATAAAAATGAAACATATTTATAATGAAGGTAGCTCGGATCGGACATTATTATTGTTACATGGGACAGGTGGAACAGAACAGGATCTTTTACAAATTGCTGAAATGATTGATTCTTCTGCTAATGTACTTAGTGTAAGAGGAAATGTTTCAGAAAATGGTATGGCGCGTTTCTTTAGAAGATTAGAAGAAGGCGTTTTTGATGAAGAAGATTTAATTAAGCAAACAAAGGATTTAAATGACTTTTTAACAAAAGCATCAGGTGATTACCAATTTGATCGTGATAATATTGTAGCTATTGGTTATTCTAATGGGGCTAATATCGCTGGAAGCTTATTATTTCATCATGAACAAGCGCTAAAGGGCGCTATTTTACACCATCCAATGGTTCCTAGACGTGGTATCACATTACCTGATCTTACAGGAATGAATGTTTTTATTGGAGCAGGTCATAATGATCCCTTATGTACGGAAGCTGAATCGAAAGAATTATATGAAATTTTAGAAGGTAATGGTGCACATGTTACATTGCATTGGGAAAATCAAGGGCATCAATTAACACTACCCGAAGTTGATGCAGCTAAACTTTGGTATAAGGAAAAATTTTAAATATTTCAAACATAAATTGGTATATTATGATAGAATCAGCTTATAGATAAAGTTTGACTCAGGAGGTAGTTACACTGCGATGAATACCATTGAAGAGACAATAAATGAAGCTGGATTTGGACGAAAAAAAATCATTAAGAAATATACTGAAGTCTTCAAGAAAAATAAGTTAGATACTGATGAAGTATTGCTAGAAATGGCAACTACATTTGATAAGCCGACAGATTTATTATTCGTTACAGATAAACGTGTTTTTTATTTTAAAATGAACACAGAGGATTCATCAGTTGATAAACGAGTTAACTTTAAAGATGTTCTAAATTGTCAAATAGAGGATCAAGGTATTGAAAAACGTTTTGTAATTGGTTCTCGTTCACAAGAAGTGATAATTAGTAAGTTGATAGTAAATACGAGTATTGGGGTAGTAATAGAAATAGCTAAGGTACCAACCAAAATTGCCGAACAAGTAAAACAAACGATTGATTCAAAGATAGAATAGTAAACAAAAGCTGCAGGATATTAATCCTGTAGCTTTTATTTCTTATGAAAATCGTTTCCGTAAAGTAATTGTTGATTTAAGAATATCGCAATAGGCAGTAAGATGCCTGAGATGTTAATTTTAAATGAACCCTTAATGGTCTTGATCCAGTTGTTCGCCAAAATAAAATTAAGAATATCATGATTCAAGATGTTGCTGATCGAAATATGACAATCATTATTTCTTCTCATAATTTGCTTGAGGAGAGGCTAAAAAAAAGTATTAGCTAGGTGTTGTAACAATACTAATACTATATCCGTTATTTCGTAATGTAACTCGTCTAAAATTGATAAATGATTTTAAAGATGAAGAAAATTGCTAAAAAATTAAACATCTATTTGTATATAGTGAAAATACAAATTCACAGAGCGCGAAAGCAATTTAAAAAAGTTTAGTTTTCATTGTAAATGAACTTTCATAAACGTTTCAATTTGTTCACTGATCAACACTCCCTGCTTGTCAAAAATTACAGGTTGTATTCTAGACGAATTAGTAAAAAGTATAAGCAGGAGGTGAACAACTAATGCAAAAAAATAAAGGTATGATGCTTCCGATGCTTGCATCTATTGGTGTAGGTGCTGCTACTTATTATAGTATGAGACGTAATGGTGGCGGAAAAAATGTAATGAACAAAATGACTTCTGCAATGAATCAAAACAAAAATATGTAAGTGAACAACGAGTAGGCGAATGAAACAATTCGTCTGCTCGTTTAATTTCATGAAGTGTTAACATAGCGAGTGCGATATTCTTTTGTTATAATTAATGAAACTATACAATACATAAAGGAGTTTTAGATGATGGGGAAAAATTTAATAGGCTATATAGGATCTTACACAAAGAAAACTAGTGAAGGGGTTTATCAATTCACATTAGATTTGGAAAAAGAAATGATCACGGATGTAACACCTGCAGCTAAGCTAGATAACCCAACTTACCTTACGACTACAAAAGATAACAAATTTCTGTATGCGGTATCAAAAGAAGGGGAAGAAGGTGGTGTAACAGCATTTTCTATAAATGAAAAAACAGGAGAATTAACAAAATTAAATAGTCTTGCTTCTGCTGGTTCACCACCTTGTCATGTTAGTGTTTCAAATGATAATGCAAATGTTGTAACAGCAAATTATCACACGAAAAAGGTAGAATCTTATTTAACTGCTGCAGATGGTTCTCTGCAATCACTTGCCGACGTTGCAGAGCATGAAGGAAGCGGACCACATGATCGCCAAGAAAAACCACATATGCACTTTGCTGGTTTCACACCAGATGAAAAATATGTTATCGCAATTGATTTAGGTAGTGACAATGTAATCACTTATGCTGTAGACAAAGGTAAATTAACAAAAGTTCAAACTTTTGAACCAAAACCAGGAAGTGGTCCTCGTCATATTGTCTTCCACCCAGATGGTAAGCATGCATATATTATGACGGAATTAACTTCAGAAGTTATTGCATTAGAATATGACGCAAAAGATGGCCATTTCACGGAGATGCAAGCAATTAAAGCTATTCCATCTACTCACACTGATGTAAACGATGGAAGCGGTATTCATATAACAAAGGATGGTAAGTTTGTTTATGTTGCAAATCGTGGTCATAACAGCATTGCTGTGTTCGCAATAGATCAAGCAACAAAAGAACTAGCATTTGTTGAATGGACATCAACTGAGGGCGATTGGCCAAGAGATTTTGTATTAGATCCTACTGAAAAGTTCTTAGTTGCAGCTAACCAAAATTCTGGAACATTAACACTTTTTAGAAGAGATGAACAAACAGGTAAGCTAGCCTTATTACAAAAGGATGTTAAAGCGCCTGAGGCAGTTTGTGTAAAATTTTTAGAAGCATAATAAAGATGGGTCTTCGAACATAGAAGGCCCATCTTTTTAGCGGAAGAGGAGAAAAGATGGAACCAATTATACAAGGAAATACTGTAGATAGTGACTATATTCGCGAACAAATTATTGCTTATAATATGGAACAGTTGCCTGATAGCGTAAAAACTGCAAAACAAAGTTTCTGTTTTAAAATAGAAGATCCACAAACAAAGAAAATTATTGCCGGAATTACCGCAACAGCATTTTGGTATCATCTTCATATTGATTTTCTTTGGGTCGATAGTAATAATAGAGGTAAGGGATATGGCAGGCAATTACTAAAAAGAATAGAAGAGACGGCAAAAGAAAATCAATGCCGTTTACTGTTTTTAGATTCATTTAGTTTTCAAGCACCTGATTTTTATAAGAAACAAGGTTATCAAATGGTTGGTAAGATTGAAGATCATCCAGAGGGTTATTCGCTTCACTTTTTAGAAAAAAGGCTAAAATAGTAATTTTAAGTGCAAAGGCTCTGTTGGAAAATAACAGAGCCTTTGCACTTATTATAGTATTTGGGATAAAAATAACTTTGTTCGATCTTCCTTAGGGTTATCAAATAGTTCTTCAGGGGAACCAGATTCAATAATTTCACCTTGGTCGAAAAGGACAATCCGGTCGGCAACTTCTCTAGCAAATCCCATTTCATGCGTTACGACCAACATAGTCATACCTGAATGTGCTAATTCTTTCATAACATCTAAAACCTCTTTTATCATTTCTGGATCTAGTGCGGAAGTAGGTTCGTCAAACAACATAATTTCTGGTTGCATTGCTAATGCCCTTGCAATCGCGACACGTTGTTGTTGTCCACCTGAAAGTTGACCTGGATACTTATCTGCTTGTTCAGGAATTCCTACACGTTCTAATAATTCTTTTGCAAGTTTTTCTGCTGCTGCTTTTGGCTTTTTCCGAACCCAGATTGGTGCTAGTGTGATGTTCTTTAAAATGGTCATATGTGGGAAGAGATTGAATTGTTGAAAAACCATCCCTGTTTCTTTTCGAATTGCTTCAATATCTTTAATATCGTGTGAAAGGTTAATACCGTCAATATGAATTTTCCCTTTTTGTATTTCCTCTAATCCATTAATAGTACGAATAAAGGTTGATTTCCCAGAACCTGATGGACCGAGTATAACGATAACTTCTCCTTTATTTGCTGTTAACGTAACATCTTTTAACACATGTAGATCACCGAACCATTTATTGACTTTCTTACACTCTATTATAGGACCCTGTTGTGTTTGTTTTGCCGTACTTTCGATCATATCAATTCCTCCTTAATAGTATAAGTTATCTTTCACCAACACCTAAAGATCGTTCCAAACGACGACTAGAATAAGCCATTGCATAAGCGATTACCCAATAAAGAAGCGCAATGAATAGATAAACTTCCATATGACGTCCTAGATAATCAGGATTAGATTTAACAGTTTGGGCAATGCCTAAAATATCGAATAACCCAACAATTGCGACAAGAGATGTATCTTTAAACATGGAAATACTTTGTCCTACGATTGCAGGGATAACAGCACGTAATGCTTGTGGCATAATGATAAATGTCATAGAATGTACCGAATTTAAACCAATTGCTTTTGAGGCTTCGTATTGTCCATTTGGAATAGACTGAAGTCCTCCACGTACATTCTCAGCCATATAAGCAGCTGTAAATAGCGTACAGCCAATCATAACGCGAATGATATTGGTTATTTCAAACCCTTCTGGTAAGAATATTGGAATTAATATTTGTGCCATGAACAATACAGTAATTAGAGGAATGCCGCGAATAACTTCTATATAACCAATACAAAAGTATTTAATTACTGGCAACTTACTTGTGCGTCCTAACGCAAGTAAAATTCCGATTGGAAAAGAAAAGATTATTGCTACAGCTGATAGTAATACTGTAAAGAGTAAACCACCCCATACATTTGATTTCACTGCAGGCAAAATTCCAAATCCATTTAGCAAAAAGATGATTAGTGGAAAGGCCAAACAAAACCCAATTATCACAATCAATTTTTTCTTTGGTAAATATGGCGCAATAATATAGCCAGCAATAATCACTGCAATAATGGATAGTAACCATAGTTTACTTTGTCCTGACGTAAACGGTACGAAAATATGAACAAGAAAGATAAAGATCAGTACACCAGAAAGTATACGGGGTGTGCCTTTCCAAATTCCAGCTGACATCCCGAACAAAAGCGAGATGAATCCTAATCCAGTCCAAACACGCCATAGTTCTGATGGTTCGTACTGGCCAACCATAAACAAACGGTAGTTATTACTAATTACACCCCATTCGGCAGTGATAAAAACCCAATTTGCAGTACCCGAAATAATCTGATAAAGCAAGTAAATGGAAATAAAAGATAATAAAACATTCCACCAACTATTAAACATATTTCTTTTTAGCCATGTTAATAGGCCTGGTGAATTTTTCGGTGGTTTAATTGAACTTGTTGCTTGGTTTGTATTTATATTCATATCCATTCTATTCACCTCTCTACTAACCGAGATTTAGCATTATAGAAATTCATAAAGACGGAAGTTATTAAACTTAACGTTAAGTAAACAAGAATCATAATGACAATCATTTCAATAAAATGTCCGGCTTGGTTCATCGTTGTATTTGCAACAAAGACTAAGTCTGCGTATCCTGCTGCAATTGCTAAACTAGAGTTTTTTGTGAGATTGAGATATTGGCTTGTTAATGGCGGGATAATAATCCGGATAGCTTGCGGAAATACAACGAGACGCATTGTTGTAGAGCTTTTTAAACCCAATGCTTTGGCTGCTTCTTTTTGCCCTTTTGCAACGGATAGAATACCCCCACGAACAATTTCAGCAATATAAGTAGCTGTATAAATGGTTAAACCTAGTAAAACAGCTAAGAATTCTGGTGATATAATATATCCACCTTCGAAGTTAAAATTACCTAGAACTGGCGTATCAATATTTACTGGCCCAGACATCGTAATCACAAATGCAAGTAGAAGAGAGAGGATTAAAATTCCTATCCCCCAAACAACTGGGTATTTTCTATTACCCGTTTCAATTTGTTTTGTTCGCTTGATTTTCCATAGAATAATTGCACCTACTAGCCCAATTAAAAATAAGATTAGCCATGTAAATGTGTGGGCGTTCATATTTAACCATGGTATAGCAATACCGCGATTACTTAAGAATGCGGGTCCAATTTCAATACTTTCATCAACAGCTGGTAAGGGTAATAAAACAGCAAAATACCAGATGAATATTTGAACGAGCAAAGGTGTATTTCGAAATACGTCAATGTACAATCCAGCTAATTTTTGAACGAGCCAATTAGTAGAGAGGCGGGAAATACCAACAAAAACCCCAATTAGCGTAGCGAAGAAAATCCCAATTATGGATACCTTAATTGTGTTTAGAATTCCAACTAAGATTGCCCGTAAATATGTATCAGTGGGTTGATAATCGATCATTGATTCAGAAATATTAAAAGAAGCTGTATTATTTAAAAATCCAACTCCTAAATTCATTCCGATACGGTCCAATCCTGCACGTGCATTATTAATTAAATAAGTACCAATAAGAAAAATAAAAATGACAAATAGTACTTGAAATAGGATTGGTAATATTCGATTATCACGCCAGAACGGTGTACGGACAGTTTGTTCTTTATTCATAGTATTCACCCTTCCGTATGGAAATAAATTGACCTGCTCCCCTAACTGAAGAGAGCAGATCTTAATCATCTATTAGATAATCTTAATTGAATGGTGGTGAGTAAAGTAATCCACCATCTTTCCAGTTTGTATTATAACCACGTTCTAAATTAAAGACTGAATCTGTTCCTAAATTACGATTGTATATTTCTTCATAATTACCAACATGTTTAATTACACGATAAGCAAAGTCATTTGGTAAGTCCATTAGGCTGCCAAGTTCACCTTCGATTCCTAAGAATCTACGAACTACAGGATCTTCACTATCCATGAAATCATCAATATTTTCTGACGTAATTCCTAGTTCTTCGGCCTCAATAATCGCAAATGTTACCCATTTAACTATGTTGAACCACTGATCATCACCCTGTCTAACTGTTGGTCCAAGTGGTTCTTTCGATAAAGCTTCTGTAAGAATTAGATGTGCATCAGGTTCTGCTAATGTTGCTTGACGAGAAACTAGACCTGATTTATCAGTAGTCCATGCATCAACTGTACCTGCTTCATATGCCTCAACTAATGAATCACTGTCATCAAATACTACTTGTTCATATTCGATTCCTAATTTACGGAATTGGTCAGCTAAGTTCATTTCTGTTGTGGTACCTGTTTCAACACCAATACGTGCTCCAGCTAAATCTTCCAAACTTGTTATGCCACTTTCTTTTGTAACCATCATTCCTTGCCCGTCATAAAAAGTCGTTGGACCAAAATTTGTTCCAAGCTCAGTATCACGTGTTGTTGTCCATGTTGTATTTCGAATCAAGACATCAATTTCACCAGTTTGTAAAGCGGTAAAACGCTCTTGAGCTGAAAGGGGTCTTACTTCAATTGCTTCTGGATCATCAAAGATAGCAGCTGCAAGTGCTTTACCAAAATCAATATCAAATCCTTCGTAATCACCATCTTCATTTACATAACCAAAACCAGGTAATTGACTATTACCACCAACAACAACTTCTCCTCTTTCTTCAACAGCAGCTAGAGTGGAACCAGAGTCGTTGTCAGAGGAAGTTTCTTCAGTATCTTCTGTTTCTTCGGTAGGTGTTTCACTTTCGTCTGTGCTAGCATCTTCTTCGGATGAACAACCAGTCAAAAATAGTGCGAGAATCAAGAAAAAGCTAGCCAAAAGAACGGATAAATAATTTTTGCGTTTTATCAAAGTAAATCCCCCTTATTTTTTATAGTTCTATGTAAATGGTATAGAACTAAAGTAAAAAGTGTTGTGAGAATATCCTACACGCTTAGTTTACAGATTGATCACAAAAAATAACACTAGTTGGTTAGATTGTCTTCCGTATTATTTGAAAATTCTGATAATACTTTACTTTTTAATATGTATAGTTTCAAAAATTGTAGATAAACTAACAAAAAGATTATGTTTCATGTAAAGGAGAATCTGCAATGAAAGTAGGATTAGTATGTGGCTTTCTACTGGTATATTTTATGCAACCAACTATATTGCAAGCTGCACATGAAGATGAGCAACAATCTGAGAATCATATATGGGAGATTCAAAAGGTTTCATATCATGATGTTCCTATTTACTCGCATGAATTTAATGTATGGCACCATTTTATTGAAAAAGAAAAAACGTGTAGCGTGGTAAATAAAGTTAAAACAGAAGTAAGGTATTGCAAAGTACACGATCATATTGAAACAAAAGTAACCTCACAAGAAGTTACACACAGTCATGATCATTAACTGAAATGAAGCCGGATATTCATAATGTAGATTTACTATAATCATTAAGTGTGAAACAACATTGTTATTGACTACATAAATAATTCACTAATTTCTACGCTACGGTAGCAAATGCTTTCCCTTTCCACGGGCACGGCCTCAGCTAACTTAGTAAAACAAAGAACGTTTTACTAAGTGGATCTTCGGCTCGCACTGTTCCTGTAGGAGTGTCAAGCATTTGCTTCCTTCGCTGTTTAGTGGATCTATTTTTAGCGTAAGACCAGAGTCAATCGAAACATTTTCAAGAGATTGATTAATTTGTTTATTTGTAGTTCATAAAATGTTTAAAGACAAAACTAGCGGATCAAGTGAAATGGGCGACACTCCTGCAGGAACAGCAAATGTTTTCGATGGGATGAGTAATCGCAATCCCACGGGCTGAAGATCCACTCGGAAGCGTATTTTCTTCCGAGTTAGCTGAAGCCGTGCCTGCGGAAAGGGAGCCCATTTCGCTTGAGGAGCGGGGGCATAAATTCTGTTGTATTGCAATTTATATAAAGAATTTTACGTCGTAGTTTCTCTCTATTGCGTTGTTTAACTAGCAAGATAGTCTTATGAAAAATATATACTAAAAAACCCTCCTAATAAGGAGGGTTTAGTTGGTGATAACAGCTGGGTGAATGATATGGTTTGATTCGAATTTATCGATTTTATCTGCTTGGGTTAACGTAACAGCTATTTCGTCCCAGCCATTTAAAAGCATTTCTCTTTGATAAGGTGAAATGTCAAAGTCAGCTTCAAAACCTTCACTATCATAAACTTTCTTTGACTCTAAATCTACTGTGATATCATAATCTTTTGCTTGTGCATTTTCAATTAATTGTTGTGCTTCTTGATCGGTTAAACGAACAGGCAAAATCCCGTTCTTTGTGCAGTTATTATAGAAAATATCTGCAAAACTCGATGCAATGATAACTCTAAAACCAAAATCTTGCAGTGCCCAAGGAGCATGTTCACGAGATGAACCACAACCAAAGTTATCACCAGCTACTAAAATAGAAGCATTTGCGTATTTCGGTTGATTTAAAGAAAAATCAGGTCTAGGTTGATCCTTTTCATCATAACGCCAATTATAGAATAAGAATTCGCCAAATCCTAAGCGAGAAATTCTTTTTAAGAATTGTTTTGGTATTATCTGATCAGTATCGACATTAGCGCGATTCAGTGGATAGACAAGTCCGTTATGTTTTCTAATTGGTTCCATTTGAAGTACCTCCTAATAAAATTGTTAGTAAAAGGGGAGGGAGGTAATAAATTAGTCATGCTTGTTTCCCTCACACCCAATTAAGCTTACACACCTACAGGCAAGTTGCGAACATCAACAAAGTGGCCTTCAATTGCAGCTGCAGCCGCCATTTCTGGACTAACTAGATGTGTTTGTGCACCAGTACCTTGACGACCTTCAAAGTTGCGATTTGAAGTAGAGGCACAACGCTCACCAGAAGGTACAACATCATCATTCATTGCAAGACACATACTACAACCGGCTCCGCGCCATTCAAAACCAGCATCGATAAAGATCCGATCTAATCCAAGTTCTTCAGCAGCTGTTTTAACAGATTGTGAACCAGGTACGACCATAGCACGTACATTCGGGTGGACTTTTCTACCGTTAATAATCTCTGCCGCACGTTGTAAATCAGCTAGCCGTGAATTTGTACAAGATCCGATAAAAACATGCTCGATTGTTACCGATGATATTGGTTTGCCTGCTTCTAGTCCCATATATTCTAATGCGCTTTTTATTTCATTTCTATCATTCTCAGAAGTTGCATCATCTGGACTAGGAATATTAGCGCTTATTGGAATACACATACTAGGATTTGTTCCCCAAGTAACTTGCGGTTCAATTTCAGCAGCATCCATTTCTACCATCGCATCATAACTAGCACCTTCATCAGTAGCTAGTGCTCTCCAGTCTGCAGCCAACTGGTTAAAAGCATCTTCATCTTCTGGTATATATTTTTTTCCGCGAAGATAATCAATCGTTGTATCATCAGGACTAACTAACCCGGCACGCGCTCCAGCCTCAATGGACATATTACAGATAGTCATTCGGCCTTCCATAGAAAGATTTCGAATTGCCTCACCAGTATATTCAATGACATAACCAGTTCCAAATTTAACGCCGAATTTACCAATTATTGCAAGTATTAAATCTTTAGCTGTAATACCAACACCTAATTTACCATCGATTTTAACATTCAACGTTTTCGGTTTTGCTTGCCAGATAGTTTGTGTAGCAAGAACATGTTCTACTTCACTTGTACCAATACCAAACGCTAGTGCACCAAAAGCACCGTGTGTCGATGTATGGCTATCTCCACATACAATGGTCTTTCCAGGCTGTGTTAAACCAAGTTCTGGACCAATGACGTGTACAATACCTTGATGACGGTGATTAATACCTGCCAAAGGTACACCGAATTCTTTACAGTTTATTTTTAGTTGATCCATTTGTTTTTTTGATACTTCATCTTTAATAACATTTCGGTGCACAGTAGGTACGTTGTGATCCATCGTAGCAAATGTTCGATTTGGTTGACGAACCGTCCGTCCTTGCAAACGCAATCCCTCAAAAGCTTGAGGGGAGGTAACTTCATGAACAAGGTGAAGGTCAATGTAGAGAAGATCTGGTTTACCTTCTTCTTGATGGACAACATGTTTATCCCAGATTTTTTCGATAACTGTTTTGGCTTTTCCCATGTTAGAAATCACTCCTTTACTTTTGTGAAAATGAAGGTTATTATTTTTGCTCGATGTAAGCAATAATAGCTTCAGTCATTTCCTGTGTGTTTACTTTTTCTCCACTTTGAACTTGTAAATCAGCAGTATAGTATCCTTTGTCTATACACGCTTCAATTGCTTCTTCGATTAAAGCTGCTTCTTCTTCGAATGAAAAAGAGTAGCGTAACATCAAAGCAGCTGATAATAATGTTGCAATAGGGTTCGCTATCCCTAAACCGGCAATATCTGGTGCTGAACCATGTGCTGGTTCATATAAACCAACGCCATTTTCAGCTAAGCTTGCAGATGGTAGCATTCCTAAAGAACCTGTTAAGACAGAAGCTTCATCGCTTAAAATATCTCCAAACATATTCTCTGTAACAATTACATCAAATTGGCTAGGATTTGTAATTAATTTCATTGCGGCAGCATCTACTAGTAAATGATCTACTTCGACATCTGGATAGGCAGCTTTTTTTTCTTCGACAATTTCTCGCCATAGTTTACTAGATTCTAAAACATTTGCTTTATCAACTGAAGTAAGTTTCTTGTTACGTAATTGCGCGCTTTGAAACCCTTTATCGATAATTCGTTCCATTTCATAACGACTATAACTCAATGTATCGACTACCGCATTACCATTATCACGTCGTTCACTAGGAGTTCCGAAATATAAACCACCAGTTAACTCTCTAACGATTAATAAGTCACTACCGTTAATAACTTCTGCTTTTAATGGAGAAGCACTTAATAGTTTTTTGAAACCTTTTACTGGGCGTAAATTAGCGTATAAATCTAATGCTTTACGAATGCCTAGAAGGCCACGCTCAGGTCGTAAGTGGGAAGGGTTGTTATCCCATTTCGGCCCACCTACTGCACCTAATAAAACGGCATCTGCTTGTTTACAAGCTGCAATCGTTTGATCGGGAAGAGGTGTGTCATATAGATCGATAGCACTACCTCCAATTGCTTGTGAATCAAATGTAAAGCTATGACCAAATTTAGTTGCAATAACCGAGAGGACTTCTGTTGTAGCATCGATAATTTCAGGTCCAATTCCATCACCGGGAAGAAGTACAATATTTTTTTCCATCATTTATCCTCCGATTGGTTAGATATTTTCAGATGCATCTATTTTTTTAGTATTATTTTTAGTTAAGAAAATTCTGTTTATTGCATTTATAAATGCGTGAGCAGCAGCTTCTAATACATCCTGAGCAGTACCACGGCCACTCATAGAAGTCTGGTATTCTTCTACAGTCATACTTACATGTACTTCTGCTAGTGCATCTGTACCTTTACCAATTGAATTTAAGGTAAAATCAGTAAGTTGTATTTTTTCTTCAATTAATGCTTCAATCGTATTATATAAAGCTTCTACACTTCCTTGACCAGTGCGTGCTGTTTCAACTCTTTTGCCCTCTGGTGTATTTAACGCAACTGTTGCAGTGGGCAAGTTATGGGAACCGTACTGAACTTGAAAAGAAAGTAACTCATATTTTTTACGTGTACTTAAATCGGTTTGAATATCAGTTAATATAACAAATAGATCATCTTCGGTTACTTCTTTTTTTCTATCTGTTAAAAGTTTAAAAGATTTAAAAGCTTCTGTAATTTGTTCATCTGTTATAGTGAATTCGAGTTGTTCAATTTTATCTTTAAAAGCATGTTTTCCAGAGTGCTTACCTAGAACCAAGTTATTGGATTGAATACCAACCAATTCAGGAGTGATAATTTCATATGTTTGTGCATTTTTCAGTACACCATCTTGGTGAATACCAGATTCATGAGCAAATGCATTACGACCAACAACGGCTTTATTACCGGGAACAACCATTCCAGTAAGTTTACTTATTAGATCGCTCGTTCGCTTTATTTCCTTTAACGTTAAATTAGTAGTGTAAGGGTAAAAATCTTCTCGTATTTTAAAAGCAACGGCCAATTCCTCTAAAGCAACATTACCTGCCCGTTCTCCAATACCATTAATTGTACCTTCAATTTGTGTCGCACCATTCTGAACGGCTGCAATAGAGTTTGCTGCTGCCATTCCAAGGTCATCATGGCAGTGACAAGATAAATCAACTTTGTCGATATTTGGTACATTTTCTTTAATATACCGAAACATTTCTCCATATTCTTTTGGTGTCGTAAATCCTACAGTATCAGGCAAGTTAATTACGGTTGCACCGGCATCAATTACTTTCTCAATAATAGATGCTAAAAAAGGTAATTCAGTTCGAGATGCATCTTCTGCTGACCATTCGATATCATCACATTTTTCTTTCGCATAACGTACCATGTTAACTGCAATATCTGTTACTTCTTCAGCGGTCTTTTTTAACTTATATTCCATGTGAATAGGGGAGGTTGCGATAAAAACATGTATTCTTGGTTTTTTAGCATTTTTAATCGCTTCCCAGGCACGATCAATATCTGATTTAAACGCTCGTGCTAAAGCTGTAACCGTAACATTTTCGATTGTATCTGCAATTTTTTGAACGGCATCAAAATCACCTTGGGAGGAAGCAGGAAAACCTGCCTCCATAACATCAACACCCAAGCGTTCTAATTGTTTAGCAATTTCAAGTTTTTCAATTTGATTCAAATTCACACCAGGGGACTGTTCGCCGTCCCGTAGTGTGGTATCAAATATTTTAATTCGAGTCATTCTTGACCACTTCTTTCTTAGCTTTTGCTCTTTGATTTACAAAGGGCATTAACTCACGAAGTTCTTTCCCAACTTTTTCAATTTGGTGTTTATTTTCTGAAGCAGTAATAGCGTTAAACTGTGGACGGTTTGCTTGGTTCTCTAAAATCCAACCTTTAGCAAATACACCTGTTTGAATATCAGTTAATACGTCTTTCATGCGAGCTTTTGTCTCTGCATTCACAACGCGTGGTCCAGAAACATAATCTCCCCATTGCGCTGTATCAGAGATAGAGTAACGCATTCCTTCAAGTCCACCTTCATACATCAAGTCAACAATCAATTTAAGTTCATGCATACATTCAAAATAAGCAACTTCTGGTTGGTAACCAGCCTCTGTAAGAGTTTCAAATCCAGCTTTTACTAAGCTACTTACACCACCACAAAGGACAGCTTGCTCACCGAAAAGATCTGTTTCTGTTTCTTCCTGGAATGAAGTTTGTAGAATTCCAGCACGTCCCGCACCAATTCCTTTAGCGTATGCAAGAGCGGTTTCAGTTGCTTTACCAGTATAATCTTGATAAATACCATAAAGTGCAGGTACACCAGCACCTTCTTCAAAAGTACGACGAACAAGATGTCCAGGTCCTTTTGGCGCTACTAAGAATACATCTACATCTGCTGGAGGTACGACTTGATTAAAATGAACATTAAAACCATGTGCGAATACTAATGCATTACCAGCTTCTAAGTTTGCTTCAATACTTTCCTTATAAATAGTAGGTTGATTTTCATCAGGTAATAGAATCATAACAACGTCTGCTGCTTTAGTAGCTTCAGCGACTGTTTTAACTTCTACACCGTCTTCAACTGCTTTGTCCCATGATTTACCTTTGCGAAGACCAACAACAACATCAAAACCACTTTCTTTTAAGTTTAATGCATGTGCATGACCTTGAGAGCCATATCCAATAACTGCGATTTTTTTAGATTTTAGAACCTCTTCTTGAATATCGTTGTGATAAAGTACTTTTGCCATAATGAATACATCCTCTCAAATTTGTTTTATTTTTATATAGTAAATGTAAGATACATGTTACTTCTGTCTTTTAATGGAGCAATGAAAATGACGTATTTTCTTGTGCAACCTGTGGCTGTTGACCACGTTGGAATGCTGTTACGCCAGTACGAGCTAATTCTTTAATACCATAAGGTCGTAAGAGTTCAATTAACGCTTCAACCTTTTCTGGTTTACCAGTTACCTGAACAGATAATGTATCTTTACTTACATCAATAACAGTTGCACGGAAAGGTTCAATAATACCTTGTATTTCAGCACGTAGCTGGCTGTTACTAACGATTTTAATTAGTGCAAGCTCACGTGCAACAATGGCTTTATCTGTAATATCAGAAACCTTTAGCACGTCGATTTGTTTATTGAGTTGTTTTGTTACTTGTTCTAGTTTTTGATTATCTTCTACATCGACAACAAATGTTATTTTTGAAACTCCATCGACCTCAGTACGACCGACAGAAATACTTTCAATATTGAATTGTCGTTTTTGTAATAGTCCAGTAATTCGGTTTAAGACGCCACTACGATTCTGAACAGTGGCTGTTATAATTCGTTTCATGGTTTCACTCCTATCATTTCATGAATACCTTTGCCAGGTGCAATCATCGGATATACATTTTCTTGTTGTAAAACCCGACAATCAATTAGCACGGGTCCGTCATAAGCGATAAGTGCTGGTAACTTTTCTGCTAGTTCTTTTTGTGTATCTATTTTTACCCCTTTAATTTCATAAGCTTCAGCAAGCTTAACGAAATCAGGCTGGATGGCAAAAATCGATTCAGAATAACGTTTCTCATAAAATGATTCCTGCCATTGTCTAACCATTCCTAAAGCAGAATTATTAACAATGATGATTTTCACTGGCAAGCCACGTTCTTGTAAGATTGATAGTTCTTGTAGTGTCATTTGAAAACCACCGTCACCAACAATCGCTACTACTGTGTCTTTAGGGGCTGCTAATTGCGCTCCAATAGCTGCTGGAAAACCAAATCCCATTGTTCCAAGTCCACCGGAGGTAACCCAACGATTTGGTTGACTGAATTTGTAATATTGTGCTGACCACATTTGATGTTGACCAACGTCTGTTGTAACAATTGCATTGCCTTCAGTCGTTTTGTAAACTTGTTCAATTACCCATTGCCCAATCATTTCAGATTCAGGTTTGTTATACCAAAGTGGATAATCTTTCTTGTTTTCTTGAACATGATCTAACCATTCATCATAATCTGGTGATGTCTTAATCTGTGTAAGCATTTGTGTTAGTGCTAGTTTAGCATCAGCAACAATTGGAATATGCGTTGTGATGTTTTTACCAATTTCAGCAGGGTCAATGTCAATATGAGCAATGATCGCTGCTGGGGCAAAATGGTCTAGATTACCTGTTAGTCGGTCGTCAAAACGTGCGCCAATATTAATTAACAAGTCACTTTCATAAATTGCCTTATTTGCTGCATAAGTTCCGTGCATCCCAGCCATACCTAGAAATAAGGGATGTTCGCCAGGAAATGCACCTAATCCAAGTAGAGTAGAAACAACTGGAATTTGATGTTGTTCTACAAATGCTTTGATTTCTTCAGATGCTTTTGCGGTAGATATACCAGCACCAGTAAGGATAAGTGGCTTCTTGGCTACTTTTAATGCCTCACCCAATTTTTTTACTTGCATTGGGTTCGGTTTAATTGTTGGTTGATAGCCTGGTAAGTAAAAATCTGTTTCATAATGATCTTCACAAGGATTAGCTGCTAAATCTTTTGGAATATCAACTACAACAGGACCAGGACGACCAGTTGAAGCGATATGAAAAGCTTCTTTAACGATACGAGGTAAGTCCTTGATCGATCTTACTTGATAATTATACTTCGTAATAGGAGTAGTAATCCCCATAATATCAGCTTCCTGGAAAGCATCGGTACCAATGACACCTTGGTTAACTTGCCCTGTGAAAACTACCATTGGAAGTGAATCCATCATTGCATCGGCAATTCCTGTAACCAAGTTAGTCGCACCAGGACCAGAAGTAGCAATTACGACACCTGGTTTTCCTGATACACGTGCATACCCTTCGGCAGCGTGAATGGATCCTTGCTCATGTCGTGCTAGAATTTGATTAAATGATCCTTTAGCTCTATATAATGCGTCGAAAATTGGTAAGACAGCACCACCAGGATAACCAAATAATGTGTCTACACCAGCATCAATTAAAGATTCAACTAAAAGATCCGCCCCTGTTTTCGGTGTTTTGTTAGTTGCATTGACTTGTTCTTCCTGTTTCATTGTCATTTTCGCCATTTATAATCCCTCCTGCATATTTTAAAAGTGTTTTAATATAAAAGAAAAAAGACCTGTTTTCTCCAAATAAACTGCAGCTATATCAATTGCAGTATTACAAGGGAGAAAAGGTCTTTGCTTTTCACGGTACCACCCTGATTCACAACACTTTTACAAGTGCTGTCTCAATGAAGTAAGCTATAATAGCTTACTTCTTTTTTTTAACGAGTGAACTGTAATTCACCCGGCCAAATCTACTTAAGTTAACCCTGTTCAATTTAGCACTCCGAGACGATGTCAGAATAAAATGTATTTCCGGGCTTCCAGCAACCCCGGCTCTCTGTAAATACAAGAACTTATTCCTTTGTTCTCTTCATCGATTTATTTATTTCATATCATTTAGCTTATCCTTCTTCATCCATTATACCATCAGTATTGTTAGATGTGACAAGTTTTGTTTAATTAGGTCAAGTGTAACATATTCTTTCATTTTGGTTAAGTTGTACGTCTGTTCGAAATTTTTAAAAAATTCTTTCAAAAGTTAGAATAAATAATTTATTTGGTTTTCGACAATCATACAACCATTTTGAGGTGAGGTCAACAGGTTTAGTGAAAATTTTCTGATATTTATAAAAAATGTGTGTTTTATTAAATAGAATAGTTAAGTAGTAATACCGATAAATCCTTGTTATCACTAATGTTGATGCACCTTTTATCATGTTGAATTGTAGATATTGCTTGTAAGAATATCTTACGAGAGCTACTTGTTAATTGTTAGTGTATTTTATTAAAAACAGGCAATTATCCATGGTATGATATGTAGTGAAGAGGAAGGAGAATGTTCATGAAACAATTAGCTATCATTCCTTGTGGTAAAAAAAAGATCTGGGATAGTGATTCTTCTCAAGGACCTACAGTCGTGAAAGATGCATATATTGGTGTGTTGCACCGGATGTGTGAACAATATGCAGAAATGTTTTGTAATCAATGGGTAGTGCTATCAGGCAAACACGGGTTAATGCTACCTTATGAGATAATCCTTGAAGATTATAACGTGACATTTGAAAAGAAGTATTCTGAGGAAGTTATTTCGATTAAAGAATTACAAGCTCAACTAATTGATAAAAAACTAGATACGTTTGATCAAATTATTTCCTTAACCGGTAAAAAGTATCAACCTATTATTGAAGAAACGTTTGGACCTGATCAGAATATTCGTTATCCATTATTGGGTACAAAGGGAATAGGAGAGATGCAACAGCGATTAAAATATGCGGTTGAAAATAATAAAATCTTACATTAAAACTTAATGACAAAGGAAGTAGAATTCCTCTAACGAAATAAAGTATGATTTCTCTAATAAAATTAATTAGAGAATTCATACTTTTTCATTGCCTGAGGTTCATTTACTCGCTTGGAATTGAACTGGAAAAGATGATAAGCACAACAAAAAGAATAGGTATAAGAGAAAGGACAGTAGTAAAAGGGATGAATGGTGCTAGCATAGAACCAATACTTGCCCCAATTAATAGTACGAAAGAGTATAGGGCCACCGCAGTAGATTTAAATACAGCCGCATGTTTTCCTACAAGCAATACAACCATTGGGATAGTTAATGAAGTAGAGGCAATCATAAATAGGGAAGCAATTAAGATAGTAAAGACATTTAACGAAACAACAGCTGGAATAAATCCCACTACCATAATACCTAATTGAAACCGCAATACAGATTTCACACCCCACTTTTTAACGAAAAAACTAGAGAAAAACGCTGGTGAAATGCCAATTAAGCTTATGAAACGAAGGATTTGTGCAGAAAATGGGAATTTATGCGAGTCATTATATAAATGAATTTCAAATGAGCCATAAAATAACATAATAGTGAATAGTAAGAAGAAAGTAATCCGGTATACCTTTTTCAATGTATGATCACGAAAACATGCTAAAATTATAGGTTGGATTTTTTTAGTATTATCTGTTTGTACAGGATTGGATTGTTTGAGTGTAAGAAATAGACCAATAAAACAACTGAAATAAAAGCAAAAGAAGGCTATAAAAACAACGTGATACGAACTCAATTCAGTAAAGAATACAGCGGTCATTTGACCGAAAACACCTGCGAATAAAAAGCCAGTATTAATCATAGCGATGATAAATGTCTGAGAAGTATCTTTAAAATGCTTAAAGCAATAAGCAAAAGTTACAGGAGCAAAGCTTGCTGCCAGAAATCCTTGAAAAGTTCGTAAAATAATTAAACTAGTAAATGAATTACTAAAGCTAAGCAATAAGGTAACCCCTGCCAACAATGTCATTCCGGTTAACAAGATTTTTCGTAATGAAAAGTGATCAGCCAATAGACCAAAGAAAACTAGTCCTAGCGCATAAGGGATAACAAATAATGTGCTAGGCAGAGAGGCAAAGTGTAGGGACACATTAAATTTGTCTGCCAACAATGGTTGAAGCGGGATCATGAGATAAATACTACTTGCTATAAAAATAGAACAATAGATTAAAACAATCGCAGTAAAAGTAACTTTAGTCATCGAGCATCACCTCAAAATTAAATGGACTAATGTACTATATTAATCTGAAAATAAAGTGTGCCAGTATATAAGATATTTTTTCAGATAGGATAGTGTATTTAGAAAGCGAAGTAGGTAGATAAAAAAGTCGACGGACACTTAAGCAAAATAAATGTTCGACGACTTTTTCGGTGAATCTGGTTTCTTTTTCAATTATTATCTAAATTAATTATCCTGTATGCACGTCACCTTTTGGATAACGAATGTGTGTATTGTGGGGTCTTGCTAATAAAAATGCAAATGTTAATGGTCCTAAACGACCAATGAACATAAGTAAAATGAGTAGTTCTCGACCGATATCTGTTAAAGAACCGGTTAATCCCATTGATAATCCAACTGTTCCAAAAGCTGAAACAACTTCAAATAGAATTACTAGAAAGTCTGCCTTTTCCGTAATTGTTAAGGCTAGTGTGAAAATGAAAATGACTGCAAAGCCGATACTAATAATAGCCAAAGATCTTATAATTATATCTCTTGGAATAGTACGTTTAAATATAACAGGTCCTTCTTTAGTAGTTAAAAAAGCATAAGTGGATAACAGTACGACGATAATCGTTGTAAGTTTTACCCCACTAGCAGTAGAACCACTACCTCCTCCAATAAACATTAACATAATGGTATAGAGCAAGGAACCATCCTCCATTGAACCGATATCAATCGTATTAAATCCTGCAGTACGAGGTGCAACAGCTTGAAAATAAGAAGCAAGCACTTTATCAAAATGACTGAATGTACCAATTGTTAATGGATTATTATATTCGATAGCTAAAATTACGAATAAAGAAATCAAATTAATCGCAAATGTTCCAATTAGCATTAATTTCGTATGCAGGGTTAGGGGATGCCAATGCTTATTGACTTTTAGATCTGCAATAACGGTAAATCCAATCCCACCAATGATAAATAAAATGGTAATGACAATATTCACTACAGGATTAATTGCATGTCCCATTAAGTTATCAGTCCATGTTGAGAATCCAGCATTGTTAAATGCTGAAATACTATGAAAAATACTGTGAAACAAACCATCTGACCAACCATATTTAGGTACCCAATCTAGCGCAAGAATTAAAAAGCCAGAAGCTTCTACAATAACAACAAAGCTCATTAGTAATTTAACTAAACGAACGATTCCGCCAGGTGTGTCTTGGTTAAAACTCGAAGACAAGAATAGACGTTGTTTAAACGTAATTTTCCGACCGATTACTAGTAGTGTAAACATCGCAAATGTCATTAAACCAATTCCCCCAAATTGGATCATAATCATAATGACTGTTTGGCCAAATCGAGTAAAAACAGTTGCTGTATCGACAACAATTAGCCCTGTTACTGTAGTAGCAGATGTTGCTGTGAATAAAGCATCCAACCAGTTGATAGGAGCTGTGGTTGAAATGGGAAGTTTTAATGCTAATGTGCCTAATATAATCACTACTAAAAAACTAATGGCCAATACTTGGGGTGGTGAAAATGTTAAAAGTTTTGATTTTAGATTTTTCATGTTATACCTCATTATCAATTTTAAAATGTATTGTTGTACTTACATAGAAGTATTCTATCACTTTTTTTAATAAATGAAAGACACTTTTGCTAGTCTTTATATCAATTATATTAGAGAGGGCGATAAGATCATGCCGTTCCACAAAAGCTCCTTCAAGCAAATACTATAGTAGCGTTACTATCTACTAAATGTAACGCAAGGAGGTGATTCAAAGTGGACAAAGGTACGATTATACGAACACTTACTTTACTTGTTGCTTTAACGAACCAAGTACTCGTACTGTTTGGTAAATCGCCATTACCAATATCTGACGTAGTCTTGGAACAATTCCTTTCTACTTCCTTTACCATAATCTCATCTTTGGTTGCTTGGTTTGGAAACAATTATGTAACAAAAAAAGGAAAAGAACAAAAGGAATGTTTGAAACAACATGGACTATCGAAGTAATAAAGGAGGGAAATTGCTTGATGCCAGTTCTAATTATTGATCCAGGTCACGGTGGAGATGACCCGGGAGGCGGCTCAAATGATAAGTGGGTCGAAAAAGATCTCGTATTGCAAATATCATTATATCAATCGAAGAGATACAAGGAATTAGGTATCCCAGTAGAACTAACTAGAAATACAGACCAAACACTATCTCCTACTGGAAGGGTAAGAACGGTGAAAATGAGTGGTGCGCGTTATTGTCATTCTAATCATATTAACGCAGGAGGTGGGGACGGAGCTGAGTTCATTCATTCAATTTATAGCGATGGAAGAATGGCTAAAAGCTTAGCATCTAAATTAAAAAGTACAGGGCAAAATGTACGACGTATTTTCACTAGAACGTTACCGAATAGTAAAAGTAAAGACTACTATTTTATGCACAGAGAAACGGGAGAAGTAGAAACAATCATTATTGAATACGGATTCGCTGATTCACTAAAAGATGACCGTACCCAACTCGAAAAAAACTGGGAGATGTATGCAGAAGCAGTTGTGCAAGGCTTTTGTGAATTTGCAGGCTATGATTATTTTGCCCCTGATCAGCATGAAAAAATAGCACAAGATATACCTTGGTATATTGGTAAACGGCTTGAAAGTAAGGTAGATAATCTACGCTATTATAGAGAACCTTCTTGGGAAGACAGTGCCTGTGTAAATACAATCAATAAAGGAATTGGTTTTCCGGAAATTGCAGAGAAAGTAAATGTTGGAAAAGGTGCGCAATATAAAGTAATAAATTCTAAAGGCGAAATTTATTATATTACTGCGCATGAAAAGTATGTCCATGTTGAGTAAAGGACGCTGCGGCGTTCTTTTTTATTTTTTTACTAAAAAGTAGTAAGATAGAAGCATAATGAGTTTAGGGGTGATGGAATGGAAAAGGAATATAAGCAGGTTTGGAATTTAGACACCTTGTTTACTGGTGGCAGTAATTCTGAAGAATTCGCAAATTATATAAAGGAATTAGAGAAGCGTTTAGAAATGTTGAAGAATGAAGTTGAGCAAACTCAAGGCAAAATGATTGATGGAGATACGTTAGAAAGAATAGTAGAACTAATCCGGTTATGTACGATGCAATTAGAGGAAATGTCTTCGTTTATTGGTTGTTTAACAGCAGAAAATACACAAGATAAATATGCCAAAATACTTGTAGGGAAAAGTAATAGTTATCAAGCGGTGTTTGATAAGATTTTGACGAATGTTGATAATATGCTTACTGAAATTCCAACAGAAAGATGGGTGTCTATCCTTGATAGTCCATCTATTAAACCAATTGCCTTTGTATTAGAAGAACGTAGACAAATAACAAAAGAGAAATTACCTGCTGAACAAGAAGCATTACTTGCAGATTTAGCAGTAGATGGTTATCAAGCTTGGGAAGAGATGTATGATGCAATTGTAGGTAAGATAACAATTGATTGGGAAGATAAAAATGAAGTGAAACAATTATCCGTAGGACAGGTAGAAAATAAGTTAAATGATAGTGACCGCGATGTACGCAAATCGGCATTCGATAAGCTAGAAGCGGCTTTTACTGAGGAAGCAGACCTTTTTACAGAAACATTAAACCATATGGCTGGATTTCGATTACAAACGTATGCGCATCGTGGTTGGACAGATGTATTAAAAGAACCATTAAGTTATAACCGAATGAGTCAGAAAACATTACATACAATGTGGCAAGCAATAAGTGAAAATAAATCGGTATTTTTCACCTATTTACAACGAAAAGCAGAACTATTAGGTGTGGAGAAATTAAATTGGTATGACCTGGAAGCTCCGATTACAAAAAATTCAAAAAAGATTAGTTTTGATGAAGCTGCCGAGACTATTGTTGAACAGTTTTCTAAATTTAGTCCAAAGATGGCTCAATTTGCACAAATGGCCTTTGATCAGAGTTGGATTGAAGCGGAAGATCGTTCTGGAAAGAGACCTGGAGGATTTTGTACTAGTTTCCCAGATAGCAAAGAGACTCGGATCTTTATGACATATGCCGGTAATGCCACGAATGTTGCTACGCTTGCACATGAATTAGGACATGGCTACCATCAACATATAATGGATGATTTAGATGTTCTAAATCAAAGTTATGCGATGAATGTGGCGGAAACTGCTTCTACATTTGCAGAAATGATTGTAGCAGATGCTGCTGTAAAAAATGCAAAAAATAAAGAAGAAAAAATAGGCTTATTAGAAGATAAAATTCAACGAAGTGTAGCGTTCTTTATGAATATTCATGCTCGTTTCTTATTTGAAACAAGCTTTTATGATGAAAGGAAGCAAGGTTTTGTATCGACAGAACGTTTAAATGAATTGATGGAAGCAGCCCAAAAAGAAGCCTATGGAAATCAATTGGATGTGTATGATCCAACATTCTGGGCTTCAAAATTACATTTTCATATTACAGATGTGCCATTCTATAACTTCCCATATACATTCGGTTATCTTTTCAGCATGGGTATATATGCACGAGCATTAGAAGATACTGCTACATTTGAAACGTTTTACAATGAATTATTATATGATACGGGAAGAATGCGTGTAGAAGATTTAGCGATGAAACATTTACAAGTTGATTTAAAAGATCCAACATTTTGGGAAGAAGGTATTAATCTTTGTAAGCAAGATGTAGAAGAGTTTTTACAACTAACTCAAGAGTAACTCGAGGCTTTTATATCGTGAAAGACAGCAACAAATGGGGCAGGATTTGTTTTTGATTGAAAAGCTAACACTCCCTTATCTGTATGTAAATAAAGAAAATAGAAGTGTGTGGACAATGCTCGATAAGAGATGTCTAATACACTTTCTAACGCAATATAATTTTCAGTACTTTCAATAAAGGTGTGGTGTAGGTTAACTTTATGTGTTGTTTCTTGTGTAAATTGTTGATTGTTGACAATTTTACGTTCTGTCATGAAATAGGGATGAGAGATTACTTGTGTCATCAGACCACTCCTTTCTACTAATATTGTTTAGTATGCCATCTCTGAAAGAACTTATCAAAGAATCCGAATGATAAAAAAGAAGATTGAAGTCTTTTTGCCATCTTGACGAACACGACAACAATAAAAGAACCATAACTCTTATATAGCTTACAACTGCAATAAACTGTAACGTAACAATCCTTACGTCACAATTATCATCAACTGCGACATAACGTTTTGGTCTTACTCGCTACGTCAGCAAATGCTTTCCCTTTCCACGGGCACGGCCTCAGCTAACTTAGTAAAGCAAAGAACGCTTTACTAAGTGGATCTTCGGCTCGCGCTGTTCCCGTAGGAGTGTCAAGCATTTGCTTCCTTCGCTAGTTAGTGGAACTATTTTTAAGCGTAAGACAGAATCAATCGAAACATTTTCAAGAGACTAATGATTAATGTGTTTATTTGTAGTTCATAAAATATTTAAAGACAAAACTAGCGGAGCAATTGAAATGGGTGAGACTCCAGTGGGAACAGCACGGGCTGAAGATCCACTCGGAAAGCGGTTTTTGCTTATCCGAGTTAGCTGAAGCCGTGCCCACGGAAAGCGATCCCATTTCAATTGTGGAGCGAGTAAGGAATCTATGTCACAGTTTCTCTCTACTGCGAGGTTTAATAGCATTGGAGAAGAGTCATAAGAATTAAGTGGAGGGGATATAATGAAGGCTTATATACATCAAGAAGATAAACTTTTGGTTGGTACCATTGATGAACCGGAACCAACGCAAGGACAAGTGAAGGTTAAATTAAAAGTAGCAGGATTAAATCATCGGGATTTACAAATACCCAACAGAAGAGGGACAAACAAAGAGCCACTTATTTTAGGTTCTGACGGTGCAGGTATAATTGAGGCTGTCGGGCAAGGCGTGACAAAATTTTCGGTTGGTGACGAAGTCGTTATTAATCCGGGAATTGGCTGGATAACGAATAGTGACGCACCTCCAGAAGGTTTTGGAATTGTTGGAATGCCTAATCATGGTACATTTGCGGAGAAATATGTAGTAGATGCAACATACGTAGAAAAAAAGCCGAGCTATTTAACGTGGGAAGAAGCTGGTGTATTGGTATTACCCGCCTTAACAGGTTTTCGAGCATTATTTACTAAAGGAAAATTGAAGGCAAGCGACACGATCTTCTTTCCTGGAGCTGGCAGTGGTGTAGCAACTTATATTATTCAGTTTGCAAAAGCCGTAGGAGCAAGAGTCATTGTCTCTTCACGTTCACAAGAAAAAAGAGAAAAAGCACGAGCATTAGGTGCTGATGTTGTAATAGATACGAATGAAGATTGGAAGAATGCTTTAGAAGGGGAAACGATCGATTTAGTGATAGAAAGTGTTGGAGAAGCTACGTTCAACCGTTCATTAGGTGTATTGAAAAAAGGGGGCAGAATGGTAACCTTTGGTGCTACAACAGAGGACCAAGTAACCATCGATATTCGAAAATTCTTTTATGGACAATATCAGTTGTTTGGATCAACAATGGGTAGTAGAGAAGAGTTGCATGATATGCTAGTATTTATGGAAGAAAATCTTATTCGTCCCGTAGTTGATCGTGTTTATGATCTTGATGATGCAGAAGATGCATTTACCTATCTAAGAAAAGGAAAACAATTTGGTAAAGTTGGTTTACAAATCGGTAATTAAAAAAGAAAGCACAAGTTCATCGTGTTTTGGCCCAAAAAGCTAGAGAGAAAAATGCTTTTTTGGGTCAAACACAAGAGCTTGTGTTTTATTATCCTTTCGGTTTAAAGCAGATTGCGCCAATCACGCCGAATATAATCGCAGCGGAAATACCTGAACTAGTTATTTCAAACATACCAGTAACGACACCAATTAATCCATGTTTTTCAGCTCCATCCATTGCGCCATGAACTAAGGAGTTACCAAAGCTAGTGATTGGTACAGATGCACCTGCCCCCGCAAAATCAATTAATGGTTCATACAATCCAAAACCATTTAAAACAGCTCCTGCTACCACTAAGGTAGTTAATGTATGTCCAGGTGTTAGCTTAAAAACATCAAACATAATCTGACCAATGACACAAATGATACCTCCTACTAAAAACGACCATAAAAAAACTATTTTTAAGCACCTCCATTCTCAATTGATACGGCATGTGCGATGCAAGGTATCGATTGTTTTTGTTGTACGGAAAGAGGGGAGAGTAATGCGCCGGTCGCAACAACTAATAATTTGTTTATTTTTTTAGTTTTTAATTGGTTAATAAGATGTCCAAATGTAACTACAGCAGAACAACCTGCACCGCTTCCACCAGCAAAAACTTTCTGATCATCCTTGTAAATTAACAAGCCGCAATCATTAAACGTTTTTTCGTCTAATGTAACACCTTTTTCTTTAGCGAGATCAATCGCGATTTCTCTGCCGATTTCTGCTAGATCGCCTGTTACAATCATGTCATAGTATGTTGGGTCAATACCACGTTCTTTTAAATGGGTAACAAGGGTATCAACGGCAGCCGGTGCCATAGCTCCACCCATATTAAATGGATCAGATAACCCCATATCAAAAACTTTACCAATTGTAGCACTTGTAACGCGCGGCCCTTCACCTGATCTACTAAGCAAGGCAACACCCGCGCCTGTTACAGTCCATTGAGCTGTCGGTGGTTTTTGTCCACCATATTCTGTAGGATACCTGAATTGTTTTTCAACAGCAGCATTATGACTACCAGCACCTGCCAATACATAGTTGGCTCCATTTGAATTTACTAAGTATGCACCCAAAGCCAATGCTTCCATTGATGTCGCACAAGCATTAAAAAGTCCAAGAAAAGGAATTTGCAGGGTGTTAGCAGCGAAATTTGTAGGAGTCATTTGATTGATCAAGTCGCCACCTAACAGAAATTGTACATCTTCTTTTGTAATGTTTGATTTTTTAATTGCTTGTTGACAGGCTTCTTCCATAAGTAATTGATGTGCTTGTTCGAAAGACTTCTTCTCTAACCATAAATCTGAGTGTAATAGGTCAAAATCAGTTGCCATTTTTCCTTTTGCTTCAAAAGGTCCACCAACAGTTCCAGTAGAAACAATCACAGGAGCCTGATCAAAAATCCATGTTTGCTTTCCGTTAAGCATTAGATAAGCCCCCATTGAATAAGGAGTGTTTTAATGATTGCAATAACAAAAGCAGAGAAAACACCAAAAACGATAACTGGACCTGCGAGTTTGAACATATTGGCACCAACACCCAATACGAATCCCTCGGTACGATGTTCAATAGCAGCAGAAATGACAGCATTACCAAAACCAGTGACTGGAACTGCTGTACCAGCCCCTGCATATTGAGCAATATGGTCGTAAACACCTAATCCTGTCAATAACATAGTAATGAAGATTAACGTAGCTACAGTAGGGTTTCCAACCGTTTGTTCTGTAAAATTAAAATAATACATATAAAAAAATGAAATTGCTTGTCCTATCGTACAGATAAAGCCCCCAATAAAAAAAGAAATTAAGCAATTTTTAAGAAGTGGACGTTTTATTTCTTTCTCATCTGCTAACTTTTGATATTTTTTTTGATTTGTTGTTAGTTTTGTTGTTGACATTAAAAAGTTCCTCTCTAAGCAGTATCATTTTTCAGCTTTTTAATTTTATTAAATCGTTTATCAAATTCTTCAATTGAAAGTTGACCATTTCGTAAATCTGTTAGTAGTTGGTTTATTTCCATAAAAATTTTTTGGTCAGATGAAACGAGTATCGTGAAATTCGGCTTTACTTTTTCAATTTCTTTTCTTATTTCTTGCTCAATCTCTTGTTCGTTAAATTGTTGGAAAGTAGTAGCTTTAATAGCTATTAAGATATCTTCATGGTTTTTTAGACTTACTACATCTTCAACAGAATCAAATGCAGCTAAGATCTTGTCATTTATCACATGCGTATCAGATTGATCTACTAAGCCTCCTTCATGCTTAACTTGTTGCATATTCGTATCTGTTTGATTATTAATTAACGGTGGATTTGCATCTTCTTGATTACATCCACTTAAAAAAGGGAAGAGACTAAAAGACACAATAATCCAAATAACTTTTATTTTTGACATATGATCACCTTTATTCGCGTATTATAAAATTTGTTAAGTAACTCTGTGGGTTTAGTTTGTATAAAAATAATTTAGTTATACGATAAAAAAATATATTGATATGTAAATAGCTGAAATAAGTGATATAATAAATAATTCAGAATAATTTCCATGATTTTGAAACCTTTTATTGTTGAATTTCGTCATAATATATATAGAAAAATTTTGAGAGGAGGGAGTTTGATGATAAAGCGTCTAGTTATTATGGCTATAATTTTATTGGCTTTTGGGTCTACGACGGTTATTTGGCTGGATAGTACAAAGACAACGACATTAGCAGAAACAGTCTCAATTGATCAAAAAGAAAATGACTTTATTTTACATATGCGAATAGAGAATAGTGATGAAGGATTTCGGATTTTACATTCATTAGAATATGTTGGCGCAGAGCAAGTTACGATTGAACATCGAACTCCGCTAACATCTATTTCGATTAATACGGATACGAGTGATTTTACAGGAAGTCCTGTTAGCAAAATATTAGAACCAGGGGATATATATCGACCACATAAGAGCGCTATTATAGAGGAATCGCTTGAGGAAGGAACACATAAGGTATATATGAATTGTCAATTTTATTACAAGGAAGAGCAAATAAATATTAAAATTGAAAAAGATATTGAATTCCAATAAAAAAAAGCCTGCTCAGGCTTTTTTTTATTGGAAAAACTATCTTTTATTGAATCCCTTTTCCTTAACATAGGTTGAAATTCTAGCTCGTTTTGGTGTAGAAAGTGCATGTTTCATTTGGTCTGTCCAGCTATCATTTCGTTGATTGGTGGTCCGATTCTGATAATAATCAGAAATTTTCTCATCAAATTTCTGTAAATAATTTGCTTCATCATTAGTTGAAATATATTGGTTTTCAAAATAAAATGCAGGTTTAGCTAACCTTGGTTTTTGATCTGGTTGTGCATCTGGATAACCAATTGCCATACCGAATAAAGGAACTACATGTTCAGGAAGTTGAAATAACGCGTCTACCTTGTCAATATCATTACGAATACTTCCAATGTAACAAATACCTAATCCCATTGATTCTGCTGCAATTGCGGCATTTTGAGCCGCTAATGTTGCGTCAATCGTTGCTACTAAGAAATGTTCGGTATTTTCTAAATTAACGCGCATATTTTCGTATTCTTCTGCTGATGTGTTTCTAATATGGCGATGAAAATCAGCACAGAATAGTAGAAAGTGACCATTTTTTTCGATGTAAGGCTGATTTGATATACTTGCTAACTGTGCCTTTTTATCCTGATCAGTCACGCCTATAATAGAATAAGCCATTAAATAACTCGATGTTGAGGCATAACTCGCAGCTTCTAAAATGATATCCAATTCTTCTTGTGTCAAGGTTTTATCTTTAAAACTTCTAATCGAACGGTGATTTAATAATGTCTCGAGTGTTTCATTCACTTTAGTCTACATCCTTTCTTATTCCACAATAATATTTAAAATAATCTGGTCTGTCGTTTTATCGGATTCTATCCACGCATTGAGTTCTTCGATAGTTGGTTCTTCGACGGCTGGTATATCCGCTACAATAGTTTCATTATCTTGCCACGTGATGTTTTCTAAAGGCCACTTAAAAGAAGAGAATAGAAGATCTCTATCATTTGTCATACCAAGTGGTGTAAAGGTCTCTACATCAATAATGATCAACTTACTTGTTTGCCAATCATTTTCAGCATTTTGACGATCGAATACAAATAACAGTTTGGATGCATCAGGTGATGGGATAATATCAGAAACAGTTGCTAAATCAGCTAATAGAAGAGAACTACCTTGACCTGATTTATCTAATAGTAAATAAGAACCAATGTTATCATGCAGAGAAAATGAAAGTAAATACAAAGAGTCCTTGGTTGAAATGTCTATTTTTTTCAATTTCATATTCTCAAGAGCTTGTTGTCGATCTTGAATTTGAGCAAGATAATTATCTAGAATAGGTACTTGACTTAATTCAATCATGATTTGCTCATTTTCAATATTGAACTCAATCATTGTATGTTCTTCTGTTTCATTTTCATCTTCATCTTGTTCAACTAATGTTGGACTTTCTTCTTCATTCCCATCCATATCTTTTTGTACAATAGCGGGTGAGCTATCGGAACAACCAGCAAGAAAAATAAAAATTAGTAGTATCCAACCAATGTAATGTTTAATCAACTTCATCGCGCTCCTTCAAACGACATTCTTTTGTACCTAATCAGATACTTCTTCTTTATTTAGTTCAATTATCTTTAATTGATCATTTTCATATCCCACAGTAAATGTATACGTCCTTGTTTCTGGTTCGTTTTCAGAATCAACGTGAACCACTTCAACATCTGTAATGATTTCAACTTGGTTATCATCCTCAAGATAGGTTGTTTTGCTTTCACTTACTTCTAATGAAATGTGGTAAATATAAGACTTTCTGAAGTCGGTATAGCCTGTTTCGGTTTGCAGGCTACTACCTAATAATGTGTAGGCGTTTATATAATCATGAATTTTAATGCTTTCAAAAAAATAGCTAATTAGATAATCTGCATCTTCTTGCATTTGCGCCGGATCACTATTGATATTATAAGAAGCTACTGGATAAATTAATTCTTCATCACTGACAGAACGAGACCACTCTGTAACATCCTCAATAACATTTCCTATAGGTATACTAAATGCAATTTCACTTTCATCGATACCAGCAGAGTTTATCCCAACTACTTCACCAGTTGATCGATTAATTAATGGTCCACCACTATTTCCATGAGTAATATTGGCTGAAATTTGATAAACATTATCATAGGAAAACGTATCAATTTCAAAGGAGCGATCTATACCAGAGATAATCCCAATTGAAACAGAGTTTTGAAAACCTAACGGGCTTCCTACAGCAATAATTTCATCTCCAATACCTAATTTTTCTGAAGATGCGATATCAACAGGTGTCTGATTAATTAATTGAGGCACTCTAATAACAGCAATATCTTTTTTATCTCCCATCTTAACAATAGCTGCTTTATAAGTTTCAGCATTTGACATGGTTACTGTAATAGATTCGGCATCCTCAATAACATGTGCATTCGTAATAATGTCTCCGTTTGAATTATATAAAAAACCAGAGCCTGTTTTTTCACTTGATGCTGTTTCAACACTAATTTGAACGACGTTTTTTTGTGCTTCATGAATAATGGATTGTAAATCTTTTTGATCGGTCGTGTTAGTTAAACTTGCAACGTTACTATCCTGTTCAACAGTTTTTGATGACCAATTAGTATAAAGGTTGAAACAGATGATAGCACTTGAAATGACAATGATAACGCTAAGTATTATGGTAATGGAAAGTGTGTTTTTTTTCATCTCGCTACCCCTCAAGTAATTAATCAATGAACCACTTTATGGTTTCAATTTTTACATCAAATGCATTATCTTTATCCATTAAATCGTAATGTGTGTGATCAAATTTTCCGACTTCATCTGGATACAATGTTTCAGGATAAACATAGATTTCATTTGTTTCCATTATATTATCTTCTTTATCTATAATGTTATATGTTATAGCAATACTGTTAATAGGTATTGTTGCAACACTCTTGATTTCACCAAAGATAATAATGTTACCTTGATCATCTTCGCCTAATTCAGCATTCGTTAGTTCCACAGCATCATTATTGTTTAGATCACGTTCTGCTTCAACAGCAGTGAGTGCTTGTTCGATTCTTTTTTCTTGCGCAGTTTCAAATGCTGTCTTTTCTTTTTCGATTGTTGTTTTTAAGCTTGATAATTTTTCAGAATCAGGTGCGTACTGTAAGCCGCTTGCAACAATAGAACGAGCTTCGGTAAATTGATTCTCTTGTAAAAGCTGATTCGCTGTTGTAGAAGAGTAGGCGATAATTTGTTCTCTAATAGACGCGGCTATTTCAATTGCTTCAGGATCCTGTATGCCTTCTGCTTCCCATAAAGTAGTTTGTAACGTTTGAATACTTGGTTCATCCTCGAGTTTCTTTTTTACTTTTTCCAGTTGAATCTCTTTACGTGATGTATCTAATTGATCTGTTAGTTGAATGACTGCTTCCCCGCTATAACTACTTAATTCTTTCTTACCCTGATTTATCTCAATTAAAGCATCTTGGTAGCTGTTTTCTTCTTTATTTTCAATTGTATCTTTTAATGTTAAGGCAAGCTCAGTAAATTTCTGTAGTTCTTGTGCTGCAGGAAAGTTGCTATTATGATCAAGTGCTGTTTCTATTTCAACAAGTGCTTCTTGATAATCTTCGTCTAACAAATAGTTTTCTGCTTTTTCATATGCTGCGTTTGCTTGTTTTGTTTGAGATTGCAAATAAAAATAGTAGCTTGTACAACCTATAGTACTTAGTAAAGCTACAATTATAGGAATATAAATGAAACGAAAGTACCTTTTGGACGGTATTTCTCTGGAATCAATGTCTGCTGGTAGTTTTTCACCACATTGAATACAAAATAACTCATCCGTTTTTGTTATACTGCCACAATATGGACAATAAGCCATGTATTAACACCTACCTCTAGTGGTTATATTACTTTTCTATCATTCTACCATTTTCCATTCAAAATTGGGATTGATAACAATAGTTGAGTGTCCAATAATTTCATTTCTTTTAACAAAGCCTAATCCATTACGACTATCTTTACTTAATTGGCGATTATCCCCCATAACAAAATAACTTTCATCTGGAATAGTAACAGGACCAAAATCTTCAGTTGTAAAGCTTTTTGCATCTGTTAAAAAAGTTTGTTGATAAAGTACATCATTAATATATAACTTTTCGTCTCGTATTTCGATGGTTTCATTTGGTAGACCAATGATTCGCTTGATATAATCTTGCAAGGGATAATCAATTATAACAACATCACCGCGCTCAGGTTCAGTAAATAAATAAGCTGCTTTGTTATATATAATCTGTTCGCCATTTTCCAAAGTCGGATGCATGCTATCTCCTTCAATGATAGAAGTAGAAAAAATAAAGGAACTTAAAAAAATGGCAAGAATAACAGTTATGAAAATAAATTTTATAAAGTTTTTCCAATTTATTTTAGCGCTATAGTGCATGAGGGACGTCCTTTCTCTAAGAAGTAATAAAACCCTTTGAATTATTCCTAATTCATAAAACTATGAATAATAGCAATAATAGTGTACCATAATTAGTAATAGAATGTACGTTTGGTTAACTTGTACAATTTATTTTGCTAAAAGAGATTTTAAATGGCGCCATTAATGTTAATCTAATTCTAATATGTTAAACTATTCAAAGACATAGTTGGGTATGGGGGGTAGCTTCGCATGGATAAGGATCAGTCATATTATTTACTCACTCAGATAGAAATGCTTCGTAAAAGAATGATCGAGATTGCCATACTAGAGGGCTTTACTAGTGAGGAATCACTTCTGTTAAGTCGTGAACTAGACAGGCTATTGAACCAATATGAAGAATCAAAAGAGAAAGTTATTTAAAAGAAGGCAAAGCAGAAGAAGTTATTCATTTCTTCCTGCTTTGCCTTCTTTCTTTGTTGAACAATTATGAACGGTTGTTTCGTGATAAGAACGTTTCAAAACGGTCTAATCCTTTTTCGAGTGTTTCCATACTATAAGCGTAGGAAAGACGTAAATACCCCTCACCATATTGGCTAAATGCATCACCTGGAACAAGCGCTAAACCAACTTCATCAACCATTTTTAAAGCGAAATCAAATGATGTCATTTTTGTATTGATTCTTGGAAAGAAATAAAATGCGCCGTCAGGTTTTATCACGTCAATTCCCATAGATAAAAACCTTTCATAGACATAGTTTCTTCTATCCAAATATGCCTTTTTCATTTTTTTTGGATCTTGTTGGCCATTTTTAAAAGCTTCTAATGCTGCATGTTGACTAATAGAAGTAGCGCAAGAAACATTGTATTGATGAACCTTAAGAACGTGCTTTGCAATCCATTCTGGTGCAAGTAAATAACCAATACGCCAACCGGTCATGGCATGTGACTTTGATAAGCCGTTAATAACAATTGTCTTATTCTTAACTTGGTTCAGTCGTGCAATCGAAAAGTGTGCTTCTTCATATGTTAGTGAACTATATATTTCATCCGCAATGACAAAGATATCTTTTTTTTCTAAGACATTAGCAATAGCCGTTAACTCCTCTTGCGTCAATGTCACGCCTGTTGGATTAGAAGGGTAGGGAAGAATCACACATTTAGTCTTGTCTGTTATGTGCGCTGCTAAATTTGCAGCAGTTAATTTAAAATTATCCTCACGTGTGTCCATATGTACAACTTTAGCACCTGCTAATCGAATAAGTGGTTCATAACCTGGATAAACGGGAGCAGGTAATAAGACCTCGTCGCCTGGTTGAAGAATCGTTCGTAATGTAATATCAATTGCTTGAGATGCTCCCACAGTAACGATAATTTCAGTCATTGGATTATATAATAACTGATCATGCTGTTTAACATGATTTGCAATTGCTTGTCTGAGAGGGAGGATACCAGCATTATGTGTATAGGTCGTTTGATTATCATTAATTGCTTCAATTGCTGCTGTTTTAATGTGCTCAGGTGTTGTGAAATCGGGTTGACCAATTGTTAAAGAAAGGATATCTTCTTTATCACCGACCATATTAAAGAATTTTCGAATACCTGAAATCTCAATATCTAAGACATTTTTGTTTAATAAATGATCCACGGTTGTTCCTCCTTGAAAATTGTCGCATAATTTAGACTTATTTGAATTGAAAAATATTTTCAATCAGTTATAATGATATGTAAGCGGTTCATTAATTTAAAAACAAACAAAATATCAATATAAGGAGTGATGATCTTGCGTACAAGAAAAGTTAACTTTGAAGAGCTTGTTAATCAGAATAAGCAAGACCTATTAAATGACAAAATAGCCATGAAAAAGCTTGAAGAAAGTTTAGATAATAAACAAGCAAGTCCTTCACCAAAACCAAAAAGACAGTATGCAAATTGATCATACCATAATTCATGTAAAGTAAACAAAACATCTAGCAATTTTCATGCTTTTATTCTATCTATGTTGGATTCTATGTTTATTTCAAAAAAACTAACTTTAGCAAATAGCTTTTGCAGTCTAGCAAAGGCTATTTGCTTTTCCTAATATTAGAATTGGAATCAAATGATTTAACTAAATTACCAGTTTATTGTATAATGATGTGATATACAATATATCGAAACTTTGTAACTAGTCAATAGAAAAGGAGATGCATGCATTGGGTCAAACAGGTTTAATATTAGAAGGTGGCGGAATGAGGGGAGCATATACCGCTGGTGTGCTTGCTTTTTTTCATGATGCGGAATTGCAGTTTCCATATGTAGTTGGTACATCAGCTGGCGCTTGTGTAGCAACCTCCTATCTTTCTAATCAGAGAGATCGAAATTATGAAGTATTTGTTAAATATGCCAGCCATCCTGAATATATTTCATACAAACGCTTACTAACCAAAAGACAACTATTTGGAATGGACTTTATCTTTGACACTGTCCCTAATCAATTAGTTCCATATGATTATGAGGCTTTTAATAAGCAAACGACGAAGCTTGTCATAGGAGCAACAGATATTTATTCTGGCAAACCAGTTTATTATGATAGTTTTGAGAATAAGAAGGAGTTATTAAAAATTGTACGAGCATCAAGTTCACTTCCTTTCATTGCTTCTAGTATTTCGCATAACGGGCTAGAATTAATGGATGGTGGTATAAGTGCCCCAATACCAATTATGCAATCTATTGAAGCTGGAAATCAGAAACATGTAGTCGTACTAACAAGGAATGAAGGTTATGTTAAAAAGGAAATGAAATTCAAACGCTTAGTTCAAAGAAAATATAAAGCGTATCCCGGATTAGTAACTGCATTGTTAAAACGTCATGAGAAATATAACCAAACAATAGATTTGTTACACGAATTGGAGAAAAAGCAAGAGATTTTTATTATTCGACCTAAATTACCGTTAGTAGTTAGTAGAATTGAAAGGAACATGCAAAAGTTAGATGCTCTATACAATCAAGGATATGAGGAAGCGAAACAATTAGGAGGAAAACTACAAATTTTTTTGAACCAATAACAAAAATTCTTCTTACATAAGTATAAATGAATGTTGAGTAGGAAAAACTAGTTTGTAATAGTCATAGTAGAAGTTATACGGAGGCTCTTATTGAAATGGGCTTCTTTATTAACAACTTTCTTTACTAGAAAGGGGAATATGCTAGTGCAAACAATGTTTCTTATCGTTTATAGTATTGGGTTTAGTTGGTTCAAAAAAAGCCAATTGACATCTTTTGGGTTACAAGAACAACAAGTGGATTTTTTAATAGGTTTAGTTTGTATCGTAGTATTGTATCTAATTTTGCATCCTTCATTAAAACTATTAATGGAATTAAAGTGGAAGTTCTTGTTAACGTATATTGTAACGATTCTTCTCTTTATCAATGTTATGCTGTTTTCGTATCTATATCTTGGAATAAGGCAGGGGAGTATGGCGTTTAATTTTTCTATGTTACATTATATATTATTTGACATCATTGCTTTAGGGGTTATCTTAGGCATTACGGTGTTAACAAATAGAGCAGTTTTTTATTTTAAGCAGCACAAGTCAAATTCTAATTAACATATGCCGCTTATGTATGTTATCTCTCTCTTCTATTTTTGAAATATGATTGGTTCCAACGACCCAATGAGGAAGGTGTATAATAGGCTGAGCAGGTTTTTTCTTCCACAGGGTAGGGTATTTCTAAAAAAACATATAATACTTTTTTTGCTTGGGTGAGAGACAACTTTGTTTTCGGATTTCGATAATTTTGATCAATATTACCCAAATGTTCTACTTCTTTGAAATCTTGTTTATTTGGAGGAATGTGGAAATAATAGCTTCCTACCTTTACTAGTAGAGTAGAATGTTGACGACTTAATTTGGGGCGGTCTGAAAAATGAAGACCGATTTTTTCTGCGTTTTTATTTTCCAATAACTTTGTAATTGTTTTCTTTTTCAAGTTATATAAGTCACTAGGATTTAAAGCTGTTTTTGCGTGGCGATTGATAATGAATAGAGCTTTAGCAATTTCTTCAATATTCGTAGACTTCTCTTTCTTCACTACTGTACCTCCTTTCTATGTCTACTTTGTTTAGTAGATTCCTATTTGTCAACTATTTTAACATTTTCTTAACAAAAAAACTATATCTACTAATCAAAATAATTTTTATTTTAGTTACTGAATGAGTAGGCAGTATGAAATCAATTGGTCTCCTTATTTTATTTATGGTAAACTGTACTTGTATGTTAATTTTTAACGTGAACATATTCTTTCAACTGCTCGTTAAAGGGAGTGGATAAAATGAATACTGTTAAACAACTACCGTTATTAGATATTACTGCTGAGTCTTTGATGATCTCATCAGAAAAAGTAGCACACGTACAATTGAATAATCCATTAGAACATGCGTTATTAATATTAGTTAAATCAGGATATTCCGCTGTACCAGTTTTAGATACCTCTTACAAGTTTAAAGGAACAATTGGAAAAAACCTCATTTTAAATCATATTCTAGGTTTAGAGCGTTTTGAAATGGAAAGATTATCTGAAGTTGAAGTACAAGAAGTGATGAATCAAGAAATTCCATGTGTAAAAAAACAAGATAATTTTTTAAATTGTTTAAAAGCTGTAATCGATCATCCTTTTGTTTGTGTAGTAGACGAAGAGGGGTTTTTTGACGGTATCTTAACTAGAAGAGCGATATTGAAGCAGTTGAATAAGTACATTCACGTGAACAAACCGCTATTTACAAAAGTAATAGACGATAAGTAATAAAGTAGTTTACAGAGAAATCATTGTAGTTGACCTGTATTCGAACTTGAAATGATTAATACTTGTCAGCTACATATGCTATCTGATAAAGTAAAGAAAAATTATGTTGGAGGTAGAAAAATGAAGAAGATGGATGCAAATGAAATAATTTCATTTATTTCGAATAGTAAAAAGGCAACACCAGTTAAAGTTTATGTGAAAGGTACAAAATTAAACAAAATTGAGTTTTCAAATGAAATTCAAGCGTTTGTACAAGACGAAACAGGTGTTTTGTTTGGGGAATGGAAAGTAATTAAAGAAGCTTTGCATACATATAAAGATCAAATCGTTGACTATGTAATAGAAAATGATCGAAGAAATTCAGCTATTCCACTGTTAGATTTAAAAGGCATTAACGCACGTATTGAGCCAGGAGCTATCATTCGTGATCAGGTTGAAATTGGTGACGGTGCCGTTATCATGATGGGTGCTAGTATTAATATTGGTTCTGTTATTGGAGAAGGAACAATGATTGACATGAATGCTACCTTAGGTGGCCGCGCAACTGTAGGAAAGAATTGCCACATCGGTGCTGGAGCTGTCTTAGCTGGTGTTATTGAACCACCATCAGCGAAACCTGTTGTAGTGGAGGATGGCGTTTTAATTGGTGCAAATGCAGTTGTTCTTGAAGGTGTAACAATTGGAGAAGGCGCGGTTGTTGCAGCAGGAGCTATTGTAGTATCTGATGTTGAACCGAATACAGTAGTAGCTGGAACCCCTGCTAAAATGATTAAAAAGATTGATGATAAAACGAAATCTAAAACAGAAATTATGCAAGCGCTTCGTAAATTAGACGAAGAATAAACGACTAGTAAAAAGTAGGTGAGTATACTCTCCTACTTTTTTTTACATCATTTAGTAATAGAAGAACGAGGGGTGAACGTAATGTATCGTGAAAAATTACGAAATATTAGAAGGGAATTACATCAAATTCCTGAATTAGGTTTTCAAGAATTTAAAACACAGTCTTATTTGCTAGAAAAGATAAAATCATTACCGCAAGATTCTTTGATAATAGAAACTTGGAAAACAGGAATACTAGTTAAAGTAAAAGGAACGAAATCCGTTAAAACAATCGCATATCGAACAGACATAGACGGTTTACCGATTAAGGAAGAAACTGGATTATCATTTTCATCTCACCATGAGGGGAAGATGCATGCGTGCGGCCATGATTTGCATATGACGATTGCATTTGGTGTTTTAACGGAATTAGTAAATAAACCTCCCGAAAATGACATTGTGCTAATTTTTCAACCTGCAGAAGAGGGACCAGGTGGCGCGCTACCAATGCTTGAATCAGAAATTTTTCAGTCTTTCTATCCAGATATTATAACCGCATTACATATTGCGCCAGAATTACCTGTAGGGACAGTTTCTACTCGATCAGGACTTTTATTTGCAAACACGAGTGAACTGTTTATTGACTTTAAAGGTAAGGGAGGACATGCAGCATATCCACATTTAACAAATGACATGGTGGTTGCTGCTAGTAATTTTGTTTCACAATTACAGCAAATAGTAGCAAGGAGATTAGATCCTTTAGAAAGTGCTGTTGTTACAGTTGGAAAAATAACGAGTGGTACGGTACAGAATGTTATTGCTGAAAATGCTAGATTAGAAGGTACAATTCGAACAGCCAATGCTAGTATAATTGCAGAGATTAAGCAAGCAATTGAAGAAATGGCAAAAGGTTTTGAACGAAGCCATCATTGTGAAATTTCGATAGATTATGGATCTAATTATTATCAAGTTTATAATACGGAAAGATATGTTGATAAATTCAAACAAATAATTTCCGATACTTCGGCAATTTGGAAGGAAGCTAATCCTGCTATGACAGGAGAAGACTTTGGTTACTTCTTACGTGATATTCCAGGATTTATGTTTTGGTTAGGTGTTAGCTCACCTTTTGGGTTGCATCATAGTAAACTAAATCCAAATGAAGATGCACTAGTAACTGGAATAGAAGTAGTTGAAGCTACTTTACGTCAACTATAATCCTCTTTTTTTGTATAAATAGCTGTTCTTTCGCACAAACTACCTTTTGAAAACAGAATTGGAGGCAGATAGTGTGAAACGTGTAGGTGTTGAAGGTACATTATCAGATGTAAAAGGGGCTTTGCAAGATAAAGGCTATGAGGTTATTGAATTAAAGCAAGAGGAAGACTTAGGGGATTGTGGGTGTTGTGTTATATCAGGCCAAGATAAAGATGTAATGGGAATGGCAACAACGAATTATACGGGTTCTGTAATTAATGCCCACGGTATGAACGCTGAGGAGATTTGTCAGCAAGTTGATGAGAAAATGACATAATAGAAAAAAGCGGGTGCCAAATAATGGCTTACCCGCTTTTCGTTATTTACTTGAATCTTTTGTAATATTAACTTGATGTGGAAATGGAATTTCGATATCAGCTTTATCAAACTCTTCCTTAATGCGTTTTCTGATCTCTCTCTCTGCAGCAAATTGCTCCATATTTTCAGTTCTACCTAAGAGACGTAAAACAACATCAGATGAACCGAAGCTTTGAACTCCTAGTACGTCTGGACCTTCAACAAAACGTGCGTCCTGTTGAAACTCATCACAAATACTTTGAAGAACACTCATCGCATGGTCAATATTGTCATCGTAACTTATGCCAATATCAACTAAGGCTCGCATGGTGCCACGAGAATGATTACTAATTCCCTCTAATTGTCTGTTTGGAATAAAGTTTAACGTACCATCAAAACTTCTAATTTTAGTTGTACGTAAGCCTACCTCTTCAACAATACCACTGTATCCTGCTGTCGATACATATTCGTCTACTTCAATTTGCTTTTCTAGTAAAATAAAAAAACCAGTTACAATATCACTTACGAGACCCTGAGCACCAAAACCAATTGCAAGGCCAATTATACCTGCACCCGCAATTAATGGAGCTAGATCAAGACCAAATATACCGAATAACATTGCAATGAATACAAATAGTAAAATGTATGTATAAACATTTTGTATAAGCTTTTCTAATGTTTTAGTTCGAGCTGGTGATATATTCTCTCTCTTACCTGCTTTTTCTAGGGTGCTAGCAATAACCTTTCGACCTATTGGTGCGGCAATTGCAAAAGCAATGAATAGAAAAACGATTTTTAATGCACTAGCAATTAGTGGATAGGTAGTAGTAAACGCACTGAAATCAATGCCAAATATGTTCATCTTGAATTCTCCTTTCTTATTTAACTATTACAGAATAAAGAAATATACCGCAATAATCAAATAATACCCTTTTTCGACAAAAATTAAGCATAGCATTTTGTGTTTTTGTTAAAGCTGTTACTAGACTAGGATGATAATTTAAAATTTCTATTATTATTGACTAATTTTTTACTGATCTTTATACTTAAATAAAGTATGTGAAAAGATTAACAAAATATATAATTGGAGGGATTAGTATGGCTGAACGTATGGTTGCAAAACAGGCTCCTCGTTTTGAAATGGAAGCAGTACTGGCAAATAAAGAATTTAACAAGATATCTTTAGAAGCGATTATGAAAGAGGATAAATGGACAGTGTTATTCTTTTATCCAATGGACTTTACACATGTTTGTCCAACAGAAATTACGGCGTTATCTGACCGTTATGATGAATTTGAAGATTTAGATGCAGAAGTAATTGGCGTATCAACTGATACTGTACATACACATTTAGCTTGGATCAATACACCACGCGATGCTAATGGGTTAGGAGATCTTGCTTATCCATTAGCAGCTGATACAAATCATAAGGTTTCAGGAGAGTACGGTGTATTAGTAGAAGAGGAAGGTGTAGCGCTTCGTGGATTGTTTATTATTAATCCAGAAGGTGAGTTGCAATATCAAGTCGTAAACCATAATAATATTGGGCGGGATGTTGATGAAACTTTACGTGTGCTTCAAGCATTACAAACTGGAGGCTTATGTCCAGCTAATTGGAAGCCAGGTCAAGAAACACTATAAAATTTTTTTATTTCATTAATAATGGGTGCACAGAAAGGGTTATGTTAAATGAAATTAAGAACACCAATGCCAGAATTAGATGGTGCAACCGAATGGTTAAATGGAGAATTTAAAAAGGACGATCTTATTGGCAATAAACCAACGCTGTTTCACTTTTGGTCAGTTAGTTGTGGTTTATGTAAAGAAGCAATGCCAAATGTTAATGAATTTCGTGATGAGTATAAAGACAACCTTAATGTCGTCGCTGTCCATATACCACGTTCTGAAAAAGATTTAGATTTAGAGCAAATTAAAGAAGTTGCTGCAGAACACGATATTACGCAGCCGATTTTTGTGGACAATAAACATGTACTAACAGATGCATTTGAGAATGAATATGTTCCGGCATATTATGTTTTCGATGAGGAAGGCAATCTCCGCCATTTTCAAGCTGGTGGTGGGGGAATGAAAATGCTTCGTAAACGTGTGAATCGTGTGTTAGGAACGACAGAGAAATAGATATAGCTGTAAAAGATCCTTTGTGTGAAATAATCCATACAAAGGATCTTTTATTTTCGATTGGAATAAAGCACTTCAGTCTTAAGACTGATTTTTTAGTTTTTCAAAAGAAATAATGCAAAAGGGTGGTAATTTATTTCGGAAACCGATATATTTATAATTACGAAAAAAGAAAAAGAGGAGGGAAAATACATTGGAAACGTTTAAAAAGCTACAGCAATATTATATGCCATTTAAAAAGTACTTTCTTATGTCTTTATTTTTTGTTGTTATCGTAACAGGAATCACAGTACTTTACCCAATTATATTACAGATAACGATTGATAATGTTGTTCTTGAGGAACAATATGGTCTTATACCTTATTTAGCAGGTGGATTTATCCTTGTGATGATTATTAAAGGGATAGCAAATTTCATACAACAATACTTAGGAGATCTATTCGGTGTCTCTTCTGTTTATAGATTGCGAGATGGATTGTATACAAAGTTACAGCGTCTTTCTTTTACTTACTATGACAATGCACGAACAGGTGACTTAATGTCACGCCTCACAATGGATGTAGAAGGTTTTAAATTCTTCCTTGCTGCTGGATTAAAGGAACTAATCCGCATTATATTGTTAATTGTAATTAGTTTATCTGTTATGTTTTACTATTCGATTCCATTAGCACTTGTAACAATGGCGGCCATGCCATTCTTGGCTGTGGTTGTATATAAATTTGATAAGAAGGTACACCCAGCTTTTCGTGCCATCCGTAAATCATTAGGTCGTTTAAATACGCGTATTCAGGAAAACGTGAGTGGAATTAATACAGTTAAATCTCTATCAAAAGAGGATTTTGAAATAGAACGATTTACTGTCAATAACCAGGAATACCGAGAAAAGAATATTAAAACATCAAATATTTGGGCTAATTATTTCCCGTTCATGGAGTTAATTGGTAACATTTGCATGGTTGCCTTACTTATTTTTGGAGGATATTTAGTGATTGATGGTAACCTTTCAGTAGGTAAACTAATCGCTTTCTTTAGCCTAGTAAACTACATTTTAGGACCATTGATGCAGTTAGGCTTTATCGTTAACCAATTTTCTCAAGCAAAAGCATCAGGGGAAAGGTTGTTAGAAATATTGGAAGCTGAAGAGGATGTGCAAGAAAAAGACCATGCACTTATTCCAAATTCAATAAAAGGTCATGTGACGTTTGAAAATGTCACATTTAAATATGTTGAAGGTGACGAAGTAGCACTGAAAAATATCTCATTTGATGCACCACCGGGAAAAGTGATTGGACTTATCGGTGCAACAGGATCTGGAAAAACGAGTATTACACAATTAATGACACGTTTTTACGAACCACAAGCAGGTAATGTCTTAATTGATAATAAACCTTCAAGTGACTATAACATAAAGGCATTACGCAAACATATCGGATTTGTTTTACAAGAGTCGTTCTTATTCTCTACATCAATTAGAGATAACATAGCATACGGTAATCCAACAGCAAGTATAGATGATATTATTGCAGCGGCTAAACGTGCGCAGGCACATTCATTTATAATGGAAATGCCCAATGGTTATGAAACGATGCTTGGAGAAAGAGGGATGGGCTTATCTGGTGGTCAGAAACAGCGTATTGCAATAGCTAGGGCGATTTTGATTGATCCAAGTATTCTTATTTTGGATGATGCAACGTCTGCTGTAGATATGGAAACTGAATTTAGGATTCAAAAAGCGCTAAACGAAGTTATGAAAGGTCGAACAACATTCATTATTGCTCACAGGATATCTTCATTAAAACATGCAGATGAAATTCTTGTTTTAGAAAATGGCGAAATTGTTGAACGAGGTACTCATGACCAGTTATTAGATAATGCTGGACCATACCAACGAATATATGACATTCAATATCAAGATAAACAAGCGATTATGAATACAGTTAAATAAAAAAGGGGGGATAACTTTGGCAAAACAAGAAAAAGTAAAACAACAAAGTCCACATTTAAAGCGGTTTTATTATCCACTTGATCAAGCTGTGGAAAAACCGTTTAATTGGAAACAAATGACACGATTATTATTCTATATAAAACCGTATACGAAATCATTACTACCAGGTGCAATTATAGCAATGTTTATCACGACAATGATTCGCCTAGCAGTCCCATTTTTGATAGGTAAAGAAGTAATCGATGTAGCGATAGCTAATCAAGATCCAACACTGTTAACCTATTTAATTATTCTAATCTCGATTTTGTATGTGATTAGTTATATTGGAAACCATTTTAGAATTAAATGGGTCAATGTATTAGGACAAAACGTTATTCATGATCTCCGTAAACAATTGTTTTCACACGTACAACGTTTATCTCATAACTTTTTTGATAAACGTTCAGCTGGATCGATTTTGGTTCGCATCTTAAATGATGTAAATTCATTACAAGAACTGTTTACCAACGGAATAATTAACTTATTGATGGATGTCTTTATGTTAGTAGGTATAATCGTGATTTTATTTGTATTAAGTCCTCAGCTTACATTAGCTGTCTTAGTAATCTTGCCAATCATGTTCTATATCTCTACTAAATTAAGAAGAAATATCCGTAAAACATGGCAAGAGGTACGTATACAGAAGTCCCGTTTAAATTCACATTTAAATGAAAGTATGCAAGGTATACGTATTACACAATCCTTTTCACAAGAAAAGGAAAACACAGAGTACTTTAATGGTGTGAATGAAGATAATTATGAAGTAGAACGAGTCGCAATGAAAAAGAGCGCTTATTTTGGCCCGTTTGTTGAGATGAGTAATGCAATTGGTACTGTTATTTTAATTTCATTTGGTGCACATTTAATTATTACTGGTACGATTGAGATTGGTGACTTTGTATCCTTCGCCATTTACTTAGGTATGTTTTGGGAACCTATTTCTCGTCTTGGTCAAATATATAATCAATTATTAGTTGCGATGGCATCATCTGAACGTATTTTTGAGTTTTTAGATGAACAGCCTAATGTCTTTGAAAAACCAGATGCAAAAGAGTTTACTGACATGAGAGGGCATATTGAATTTGATCATGTTGAATTTTCTTATGATGATGATCGGGTTGCATTACATGAAATTTCATTAGAAATGAAGGTCGGTCAAACAGTAGCACTTGTAGGGCATACTGGTTCTGGTAAATCAACTATCGCAAACTTGATTAGTCGTTTTTATGATCCAACAAAAGGTATAGTTAAAATAGATGGAAATGACTTAAAAGATATGAAAGTTGGTAATTTACGAGATAATATTAGTGTTGTTTTACAAGATACATTTATTTTTTCTGGTTCTATTATGGAAAACATACGTTTTGGAAGACCTAGTGCGAAAGATGAAGAAGTGATTGATGCCGCAAAAGTGGTAGGAGCAAATGAGTTCATTTTAGGTTTATCAGAAGGATATCAAACTGAAGTAGAAGAGAGAGGAAACATTCTTTCTGCAGGTGAAAGACAATTACTGTCGTTTGCTAGAGCCTTATTAGCTAATCCGCGAATATTGATTTTAGATGAGGCAACAGCAAGTATTGACACAGAAACAGAAGTGCGTATCCAACATGCGCTTAAGAAGTTATTACATGGTCGTACGGCTATTATGATCGCCCATCGTTTGTCAACAATTCGAGAAGCGGATAATATTATTGTGTTAGAAAACGGAAGGATTTTAGAACAAGGCAATCATTCCGAATTAATGCAAAAACAAGGTGAATATTTTGGTTTAGTTAAATCACAATTCGAAATGTTAGACGCATTATAAATTCTATAAATAAACCCCTCCATTACTTAGTAATGGAGGGGTTTTCGTAAACTTTATTACTTTTAACTTTGTTAACAGAATTTAAAAGTAATAACTAAACTTTTTCACCAAAAAATAAAACCTATTCGTTGACTGTTTTAATTTTAGAGCGTGTCTGCTATATTCCTCGCCATTCTTAACTCGTTCTAGAAATACACAACGCTTTCTTTAGGCACTTCTTATTGAAATGAATTGCAATTGTGAGAGGTTCCATATGTTGACACAGCAACAACCTATCCAATGGAATTTCCATCAACTACGACGTAAACTGCCATGTTGATTTCCACTTCGGACAGTCGCTTTCCGCGGGCAAGTCTTTTCGATGGGTCGAGTAATCGCAGACCCAACGCTTCAACTTCCTCGGAAGCAAAAAGCGCTTCCTGCGGGATTTTCAGCTGTTGCTTTTCCCGCAGGAGTCGACTGTCCTACGCTACAATCAATCAGCATAATATGACCAGCAGACGAGGTATTACTCTTAACACCTATCAAGCGAAGGAATCCATTTGCTGACGAAGCGGGTAAGAAAACACTGACGATTGCTATTAATTGTCTCATCGAAACTATTTGCTAACGTGATGAGTCAGGTAAAGAATCACCGTCGCAGTTTATATCAAGTGCGTCAGATGAATCGCCGTGATGATTACGAGATTAGAGTACGAAAGTCAACTTCAACTTTGTATTGCAAGATTTCTCAAGTTTACCGAGACTTAAATAATGATTTCGGGCTGTTAATGTAGAGTAATACCTTATCGTTAAGCACGTTAGGTTTCAATATATAAGATATTGTTAATAGCAACAAATCTTTTAGAAATAAGCTATTTTTTAAAAATGATACGCTTTATCTCTTATAAATATGATAAACTATGCTCAGTAAGGTGTACGAGGAGGAAAAGTCATGAAAAGAGAGTTTGCAGTTATAGGGTTAGGCCGTTTTGGCGGTAGTATATGTCGAGAATTAAGTGAAGAAGGCATGGACGTATTAGCAATTGATACCCAAGAAGATAAAGTGAATGAATTTAAAGATATTGCGTCACACGCAGTAATCGCTGATTCAACTGATGAAAAAGTGTTAAAAGAATTAGGCGTTCGCAATATTGATCATGTAATTGTGGCAATAGGAGATAATATTCAAGCGAGCATCTTAACAACGTTAATGCTAAAAGAATTAGGTATAAAAAAAATAACGGTAAAAGCACAAAATGATTACCATGAAAAAGTACTAAAGAAAATTGGTGCGGATCAAGTTGTTCACCCCGAAAGAGATATGGGAAAGAGAATTGCGCATAGTATTATCTCTAACAACATCTTGGACCATTTAGAATTATCAGATGATCATAGCATTGTCGAGGTAAAGGCTGGTACAAAGATGATCGGTAAAACTTTAGTAGAGTTAGATGTACGAGCTAATTATGGGTGCAATATTGTCGCAATTAAGCAAGAAAAGACGAATGATATCAATGTCTCGCCAATGGCATCGGAAATTATTGAGAATGGAGATATCTTAATAGTAATAGGGGCAGATAAAGACATATCTCGTTTTGAAAAACACTTAGTAGTTGATGATGAATAAATAAACAAAGAAAAAAACCGTGCATAGACGGTTTTTTTCTTTGTTTTCTTATCGTTTAACGCTACTTTTATTATACTTCCATAATAATTGGTAGAATCATTGGACGACGTTTGGTTTTTTCAAATAAGAATGGTGCGATTGTATCTGTTATTTCATTTTTGATTTCTGACCATTGTGTCGTTTTTCTTTCCATCACTTTATCTAGGTGAGTAGAAACAATTTTTTGTGCCTCATTGATTAAGTCTTCTGACTCTCTCATATAGACAAAACCTCTTGAAATAATGTCAGGTCCAGAAGCAATTTTAAATTCCTTCATATTGATACTAACTACAACAATTACAAGACCTTCTTCTGAAAGAATTCGGCGATCACGTAATACTATATTACCAATATCACCAATACCGCTTCCATCAACATAAACAGAACCAGAAGGAATCTTACCTGCAACTGCAGCTTTTTCTTTACCTAGTGCTAAAACATCACCAATGTCCATAATAAAACAGTTATTTGGTTCAACATCACATGCAACTGCATGTTTTGCGTGTTCCTTTAACATACGATATTCACCGTGAATAGGCATGAAAAACTTAGGACGTAATAATCTTAGCATTAGCTTTTGTTCTTCCTGTCCACCATGTCCGGATGTATGAATATCATTCAATGGACCATGGATAACATCTGCTCCAGCGTGTGAAAGCATATTAATCATTCTATTGATACTAACCGTATTTCCAGGGATTGGAGAAGAAGAAAATACGACTGTATCACCAGGAATTGTCTGGATTTGTCGGTGTGTTCCTTTAGCGATTCTTGAAAGAGCTGCCATTGGTTCACCTTGTGAGCCTGTACAAAGAATAGTCACTTCATTGGCAGGTAATCGATTAATTTGATGTGATTCAATAAATGCTTCATCAGGTGCATTTATATAACCAAGTTCTCTGCCAATTGCTATCGATGATTCCATACTTCTTCCGAAGATAGCTACTTTACGATTGTGTTTTACAGCACCTTCAATCATTTGCTGTAGTCTGTATATATTTGATGCAAATGTAGCAAATATGATGCGACCGTCAACACGAGTAAAGATATCATTAATACTATCTCCAACTACTCGTTCAGACATTGTAAATCCAGGAACTTCACTATTTGTACTGTCAGACAATAAGCAAAGTACGCCTTCTTTACCAACCTCAGCCATTTTAGCTATGTTTGCAGGTTCCCCAACAGGTGTAAAATCAAATTTAAAGTCACCAGTGTGTACAATATTACCTGGTGGTGTTTTTACTACAATTCCATAAGAATCAGGTATACTATGCGTTGTTCTGAAAAATGTTACAGATGTTTTTCTGAATTTGATTATATCGTCTTCTTCAAATGCATGAAGCTTTGCATTTCTTAAAAGACCATGTTCATCTAATTTATTTTTAATTAACCCTAGTGCAAGTTTACCAGCATAAATTGGTATGTTAATTTCTCTTAATAAGTAAGGGATTCCTCCGATGTGGTCTTCGTGACCATGCGTAACGAATAAGCCCTTAATTTTATCTTGATTTTGCACGAGGTAAGTGTAATCAGGAATGACATAGTCAATTCCTAGCAATTCATCTTCAGGAAACTTAATTCCAGCGTCGATTAATATTATTTCATCCTGAAACTGAATGCCGTATGTGTTTTTACCGATTTCACCAAGTCCACCTAGTGAAAAGACTGCTGATTGATCATTTTTTACGAATTTCATAATTTATCTATTCTCCACTTCGAAATGCTCAGAAAGTTTTTCATATTCTAAATGAGCACCGTTTAATGGCTGGATAAATTCGATATTAATTTTGCGAGTCGCTAACTCTTCTCTTACTTGTCTCTCAGATTCTGCTTCATAATAGAGACTTGTCGTTCTTTCCCTTACAGGAATTTCATTGTGAATTTCTTGATATAATACTTTGAAAATCATTCGATCTCTCCTTCATTCTTCTTCTTTTTTATTTTTATATTGCTTATATTTAAATAGCAATTTTCCTAATGAATTCATTGTACCTGATGTATTGGAATGCTTTACTTACCGACAGTTATTCTTTGAAAGCATTTGGAACTCGATTTTGACCTAATAACTTCTTCCATCGTTTTCTAAGCTTTTCTCTCAGTCGCTTTAACATTTGACTGTACAGCTCCTTTCGATTAGTTAAAGAAAAGCATAAACGTCCGACCGATCCAATCCCTCTATTACTAGTATAGTACGGAATTGCTCGTTTGGAAACAGAAACGTACTAAACTATTACAAAAATTATGAAATAATGGTGTAATTAGTAGTTATTTTTTGCTTGAATAGCTAATCTTATACGAAAGGAGTGTGTATATATTAAAAAAACAAGTTATTCTACATCACAGGCTTTTGCATTATCTGGTTTTAAGAAAGGGTTGTTCTCATTAATATAGTCATAAAACATAATGCCATTTAAATGGTCAATTTCATGCTGTAGGACAACAGCGGCATAACCACGTAATCTCAGTTTAATTGGATCGCCGGCTAAGTTAATAGCTTTTACTGTGATACGTGCATATCTAGGAACATAGCCTTGGACTTCTCGATCGACGGACAAACAACCTTCACCGCTTGATAAAAAAGTTTTCTCGACAGAATGACTAACAATTTTCGGATTGAATAGACCCTCACTATAGAAATTGCCATCAAAATCCTCAAAATGAATGGCAATCATTCTTTTAGATAGACCAATTTGTGGTGCGGCTATTCCGACACCAGGTCTTAATTGATATTTTTTAGCGATCTCTTGATCTTGACTATTTTTAAGAAAATCTAACATTTCGTGCAGTGTCGCGCTATCTTGCTCAGTTGCCGGTAATGCTACTTCTTTTGCAACTTCTTCCAAAATAGGATTACCTTCACGCACAATATCATCCATGGTAATCAACTGGTTCACTCTCCTTATCGGTGTTTTTACTGTTACATAGTGTAACATAACTATTAAATATAATGATATTATATTATTTTTGCAAAAGATATGAGAACTTTTCTAAAATAGTATAAGAAATGTAAAACGTTATGTTATAATATTTTCATAAATGTCAAAAAATATAATAAAAGGCATCAAGATTAAGGAGGCAGCATTTTGAAATTAAAGGTTTTACTTATAGGTTTAGTAAGTATCTCATTATTAGCAGCATGTTCTGGTGAATCCACGACAGAAGAAATGTATGGACATTTAGAGGAAGCGGTGGAACTAGAGAACGAATTTGTTTCCCAACAACAGCCGTTAAATGAACTAGAGGAACAAGAACAAGCAATCTATCAAGAAATTACAACATTAGGAATGGATGATATGGAAACAATCATTTCGCTCGCTGATGAAGCATTACAATCAATTGAAGAAAGAAAAGAATTACTTGTTGCTGAGAAAGAGAGTATTGATGCAAGTAAGGAAGAGTTTGATAAAATTGAACCGTTAATATCTGACATAGAAGATGAGACTGTCCAAACAAACGCTAATGAAATGTATGAAATAATGGAAGAAAGATATCAAGCATACATAAACTTACATGATACATATGTTGTATCATTAGAGAATGATCAAGCATTATATGAATTATTGAAACAAGAAGAGCTAGAAGAAGATGCAGTAACAGAGCAAATCGATAAAGTAAATGCGCAGTACGAGAAAGTAATTGAAGCAAATAATACGTTTAGTGAAACAACAGATGCGTTTAATGAAAGTAAGAAGACATTTTACGAATCTACTGACTTAAACGTAACATATGAGTAAACAAAAAAACTTCTCAATTTTGGGAAGTTTTTTTGTTTTTATAATTTCTATTGAAAAAATAGTAATACAGTTAAACGAAAAAAATGAAACAGCTACTTTACGGTAATACTGTTACAGTGTCTTAATCTGTCTATTTTTATACTTTTAAGTTTAAAAAAATTAAATAAAACGAATCAAAGTGTTTGACCATGGTAATAGAATGAGCTAAACTTATAAAAGAATCTAAATTGTACTAATCATGATACGTAATAGCTATGTAACAGTTTTCTACATAGAAATAATTTTAGATTAAAAAAAGTTACTATAGGGTATTGTATAAACAAGTACAATTATGTTCAGTATCTGTACACTCTATATAGGAATAGTGCAGAAAAAATTGAAGGAATAGAAAGGAAGAGGTGATTACTTTGAAACGTACACTTGAAAATGCTGAAAATGAATTTCAAACGTTTCAAATTCTGAATGAAGAAGGCGAAGTAGTTAATGAGAAAGATATGCCAGAACTTTCAGATGATGAATTAAAAGAATTAATGACTAGAATGGTTTATACGAGAATTTTGGACCAACGTTCAATCGCCTTGAATCGTCAAGGACGTCTTGGATTTTACGCACCAACTGCAGGACAAGAGGCTTCTCAGTTAGGAACGCAGTTTGCTTTAGAACAAGAAGACTTTATCTTACCAGCATATCGCGATGTACCGCAATTGATCTGGCAAGGACTTCCACTTTATCAAGCATTTTTATTCTCAAGAGGCCATTATCATGGTAACCAAATGCCTGAAGGTGTAAACGCGTTAAGCCCACAAATTATTATTGGTGCGCAATATACACAAGCAGCAGGAGTTGCTATGGGTATGAAGAAGCGTGGTAAAAAGAACATAGCTATTACTTATACTGGTGATGGTGGTACTTCACAAGGTGATTTCTATGAAGGAATGAACTTTGCTGGTGCATTTAAAGCTCCTGCAATCTTTGTTGTTCAAAATAACCGTTTTGCTATTTCAGTACCTGTTGATAAACAAACAGCTGCTAAAACATTAGCTCAGAAAGCTGTTGCTGCTGGTATTGAAGGTATTCAAGTAGATGGTATGGACGTATTAGCTGTTTATGCTGCAACTAAAGATGCTCGTGAACGAGCAGTAAATGGTGAAGGTCCAACATTAATTGAAACTCTAACATACCGTTATGGTGCACACACAATGGCTGGTGATGATCCGACACGTTACCGTACGGATGAACTTAATACGGAATGGGAGAAAAAAGACCCAATCGTTCGTTTCCGTAAATACCTAGAAGGTAAAGGTTTATGGTCTGAAGAACAAGAAAATGAAGTAACTGAAAGAGCAAAAGAAGAAATTAAAGCAGCAATTAAAAAAGCTGACGAACAACCAAAACAAAAAGTAACAGACTTAATCTCAAATATGTATGAAAAACTTCCTGCACACTTAGAAGAGCAAATGGAAGAATATAAAGCAAAGGAGTCGAAGTAAATCATGGCTCAAATGACGATGATTCAAGCAATAACTGATGCATTGCGCACAGAATTAAAAAATGATGAAAACGTATTAGTATTTGGAGAAGACGTTGGTCAAAACGGCGGTGTATTCCGTGCTACTGAAGGACTACAAGATGAATTCGGTGAAGAGCGTGTATTCGATACTCCTCTAGCAGAATCTGCAATTGCAGGTATTTCAATCGGTTTAGCAACACAAGGTTACCGTCCTGTACCTGAGATTCAATTCTTTGGCTTTGTTTATGAAGCAATGGATGCAATTAATGGTCAAATGGCTCGTTTACGTTATCGTACTGGTAACACAATGAATGCACCAATCACAATTCGCGCACCATTTGGTGGCGGTGTGCACACACCTGAATTGCACGCAGATTCGTTAGAAGGTTTAATTGCACAACAACCAGGTATGAAAGTAGTAATCCCTTCAAATCCATACGATGCAAAAGGATTATTAATTTCTGCAATTCGCGACAATGACCCAGTTGTATATTTAGAGCATATGAAACTATATCGTTCATTCCGTGAAGAGGTTCCAGAAGAAGAGTATACTGTTGAACTTGGTAAAGCTAATGTTAAACGTGAAGGTACAGATGTAACATTAGTAGCATATGGAGCAATGGTTCAAGCTTCTTTAAAAGCTGCTGAAGAGTTAGAGAAAAACGGCATCCAAGCGGAAGTAATTGATCTACGTACTGTTATGCCTTTAGATATGGAAACAATTATTGAGTCAGTTAAGAAAACAAATCGTGTTGTTGTTGTTCAAGAAGCACAGCGTCAAGCTGGTATGGCATCACACATCGTTACTGAAATACAAGAACGTGCAATCTTACATTTAGAAGCACCAATTTTACGTGTAGCGGCACCAGATACAGTTTATGCATTTACGCAAGCTGAAGAAGTATGGTTGCCAAATTATGAAGATATTGTTGAAAAAGTAAACAAAGTAATGAACTTTTAAAATAAAGACTGATGGGAGGTAACAAGAATGGCATATGAATTTAAATTACCAGATATTGGTGAAGGAATCCATGAAGGTGAAATCGTTAAATGGTTTGTAAAAGCCGGAGACGAACTTAAAGAAGATGATGTACTTTGCGAAGTGCAAAATGATAAAGCAGTAGTTGAAATACCATCACCAGTAGAAGGTACTGTAAAAGAAGTACACTTTGACGAAGGAACGGTAGCAACAGTAGGCCAAACAATTATCACCATTGATGCGGAAGGTTATGAAGATCAAGGTGGAAATGAAGAAGCTGAAGAAGCTACTAAAGAAACACAATCTGAATCTACTACAAGTGGAGATAAGGGTGCATATGAATTTAAATTACCAGACATTGGTGAGGGCATCCACGAAGGTGAAATTGTTAAATGGTTTGTAAAAGCCGGAGACGAACTTAAAGAAGATGATGTGCTTTGCGAAGTGCAAAATGATAAAGCAGTAGTTGAAATACCGTCACCAGTAGAAGGTACTGTAAAAGAAGTACACTTTGATGAAGGAACGGTAGCAACAGTAGGTCAAACAATTATTACGATTGATGCTGTTGGATATGAAGGAGAAACGACTTCAGAAGAGCCTGCTAAAGAAGAAAAGAAAACAGAAAAGCAAGCACCAAAGTCTAACTCTAATTCTAAGGAAGTAGATAAAGACCGTCGTATAATTGCTATGCCTTCTGTTCGTAAATATGCTCGTGATAATGACGTATCTATTTCTAGTGTAGCAGGATCTGGTAAAAATGATCGTATCCTAAAAGAAGATATTGATGCTTTCTTAAATGGTGATCAAGTAGCAGAAACTACTACGGAAACGAAATCATCTGATCAAGGTTCAACTGTTATCAAAGATGAGAAAAAAGCGAAATCATCTGTAGCTAGCAAACAAACCGTTCCAGAAGGTAACTTCCCTGAAACGCGTGAAAAGATGACTGCAATTCGTAAATCTATTGCAAAAGCAATGGTTAATTCTAAACACAAAGCTCCTCATGTTACATTACATGATGAAATTGATGTTACTGAACTTGTTGCACATAGAAAGAAATTCAAAACTATTGCAGCTGAAAAAGATATTAAATTAACGTATCTACCATATGTTGTAAAAGCATTAGTATCTGCATTGAAGATGTATCCAATGTTGAATGCATCTATTGATGATGATACACAAGAAATTATTCACAAGCATTACTATAATATCGGTATTGCGGCAGACACTGAAAAAGGTTTACTTGTGCCAGTAGTTAAAAACGCTGACCATAAATCAATCTTTGCAATTTCACAAGAAATTAATGAATTAGGTCAAAAAGCAAAAGATGGTAAACTTTCACCAGACGAAATGAAAGGTGCATCATCTACAATATCAAATATTGGTTCTGCAGGTGGACAGTGGTTTACACCAGTTATTAACTACCCAGAAGCAGGTATCTTAGGTATTGGACGTATTGCTGAAAAACCAGTTGTTAAAGACGGTGAAATTGTTATTGCACCAGTCATAGCATTATCATTAAGCTTTGATCACCGTATCGTTGATGGTGCTACAGCTCAAATGGCAATGAACCAAGTGAAACGTTTACTAAACGATCCACAATTAATTATGATGGAGGCGTAAATTATGGTAGTAGGAGATTTTCCGATTGATTTAGACACACTAGTAGTTGGCGCTGGTCCTGGTGGATATGTTGCAGCAATTCGTGCAGCACAAACTGGACAAAAAGTAGCCATCGTTGATAAAGGTACACTTGGAGGGGTTTGTTTAAACGTTGGGTGTATCCCATCTAAAGCATTAATCCAAGCTGGCCATCGTTTTGAAGAAGCACACGGAGCAGATGAAATGGGTATTAAAGCCGAGAATGTTACCGTTGATTTTTCAAAAGTACAAGAGTGGAAACAAAGCGTTGTTGATAAACTTACTGGTGGAGTTGAAGGTTTATTAAAAGGAAATAAAGTTGAAATTATAAAAGGTGAAGTATACTTTGTTGATAAAAATTCAGTAAAAGTAATGGACGAGAAGAACTCTCAAAGTTACACATTTAAAAATTGTATTATTGCAACTGGTTCAACACCAATTGAAATTCCGACTTTCAAATTTTCAGAACGTGTTATTGATTCTACAGGTGCATTAAACTTAAAAGAAATCCCTAAAAAACTAGTTGTCGTTGGTGGCGGTTATGTTGGTACTGAATTAGGAACTGCTTATGCTAACTTTGGTACAGAAGTTACTATTTTAGAAGGTGCTGACGAGATACTTGGCGGATTTGAAAAGCAAATGTCATCTTTAGTTAAGCGTCATTTGAAAAAGAAAAACGTTACAATTGTTACGAAAGCAATGGCTAAAGGTGCTGAGGTTACCGATAACGGTGTTAAAGTTACCTATGAAGCAAAAGGTAAAGAAGAAACAGTGGAAGCAGATTACGTGCTAGTAACAGTAGGGCGTAAACCTAATACTGCTGAAATTGGTTTAGAACAAGTTGGAATCGAAACAGATGACAGAGGTTTAATCAAAATTGATAAACAATGTCGTACGAACATTGATAACATCTATGCAATTGGCGATATCGTAGCAGGACCTCCATTAGCTCATAAAGCTTCTTATGAAGGAAAAGTTGCAGCAGAAGCAATTGCAGGAGAAAAATCAGAAATCGATTACAATGGTATTCCAGCTGTTGTATTCTCTGAACCTGAATTAGCTACTGTAGGATATGACGAACAAAGTGCAAAAGATGCAGGATTTGATGTTATCGGATCTAAATTCCCATTTGCTGCTAATGGTCGTGCATTATCACTTGGTAGTGGTGAAGGATTTGTTAAACTTGTTACAAGAAAAGAAGATGGCCTAGTATTAGGTGCTCAAATCGCGGGTGCTAATGCAAGTGACATGATTTCTGAACTTGGTTTAGCGATTGAAGCAGGAATGACAGCTGAAGATCTAGCTATGACAATTCACGCACATCCAACACTTGGAGAAATTACTATGGAAGCTGCAGAAGTAGCTATGGGTACACCAATCCATATTGTAAAATAAAGATTAAATGAAAAGCCTATGTTTGGATATCCAAACATAGGCTTTTTCTATGACAATGGTGGCTAATCAAAATTAACTATGAGAAATTTCTTTTGAAAAGGAAGATATTTGTCAGATTTTCCAGTATAATAGTAAATATACATACGACACCAGGAGGGAAACTATGAAACATAAGCTATTCGTACTACTCATTGGAGCAATTCTTTTATTGGTCGGCTGTAATAATGAAAATACAGACGAGAATACGCAAGAAGAAAGTAATGATGAGACACAAACAAACGAAAAAAATCAAGAAGAACAAATAGAAGAAGATGTAGAAGAAACAGATACAGAAACAGAAGAAGATGAAGTAGTTGAAGAAGAACCAGAGTCTGTTGAAGTAGAGTATCAAATTAATTCAGATACTTGGAGTGTAGAACCTCTAAATGATGCTAATGAGGATGTGGTTTTATTAACTATTGATGATGCACCAGATGGTAATGCATTAGAAATGGCAAAAACATTAGTGAAGCTTGATGCGAAAGCAATCTTTTTTGTGAATGGACACTTTCTTGATACGGATGAAGAAAAGGCAGTTTTAAAAGAAATTTATGAAATGGGCTTTCCAATCGGTAATCATACGTATACACATCAAAATTTGAAAGAGGTTAGTGAAGAAGAACAACGTGAAGAAATTGTCAGCTTAAATGATCTAGTTGAAGAGATCATTGGTGAACGTCCGCAATTTTTCCGTGCACCACATGGAGCTAATACTGATTACTCGACACAGCTTGCGGAAGAAGAGGGCATGGTTGTGATGAATTGGACATATGGTTATGATTATTTTACACCATATCAGGATGCTGATAAACTAGCAACCGCGATGATTACAGGAGAAGGGCCAGAAGTCGATATTTCCTATTCATTACTTAAACCAGGTGCGAACCTGTTAATGCATGATCGTGATTGGACTGCGGCAGCATTAGAAGAGATTGTAACTGGTCTCCGTGATAAAGGGTATGAAATGGTAGATCCAGCAGCAATACAAAAAGTGGATGCGAGCTAGAATTTATAAGATTAGATAAAAAACGACGAACAAATGGCATCTATCCATCTGCTCGTCGTTTTTTAAAACCCTTTTCGCGAACATCGTTACTCAATATTCGTACTTGAGAGAAACTGCGACGTAGATTTCTTACTCACTCCACAATTGAAATGGGATCGCTTTCCGTGGGCACGGCTTCAGCTAACTCGGATAAGCAAAAACCGCTTTCCGAGTGGATCTTCAGCCCGCGCTGTTCCCACTGGAGTCTCACCCATTTCAATTGCTCCGCTAGTTTTGTTTATAAATAAGTAAAGCGTTTCCTATTGCATACTGAATTAAAACGTCAGCAACTATATTAGTAAGTGAAAAATATATCAGTTTTCAATCTTCAATGTCAAAAACGTTATAACGTTTTGAAATTAGTTGCTCTAATCAGTGAAAGAAGCAAATGGGTGACACTCTAGTGGGAACAGCACAAGCCGAAGATCCACTAGGTAAAGTGTTTTTCTTTACCTAGTTAGCTGAGGCTGTGCCCACAGAAAGGGAGCCCATTTGCTTCTGTAGCGGGTATTATGTCGCAGTTGATGACAATTTTGACGCAAGGTATGTTACGTCAGAGTTTATAAAAATTTAGTAATAAACAGTCTGTTCTTAATATTAATTAGCGTTCCTTCGTTGTACGTGCATGTTTTTATGTTATTGGTTTCATTTCTTTAATTACATGGATCGTTTGAAGTGTATCATCTTCTAAACCTTGGACAGGTAAACCTGCAGCTAAATTTTGTTTAATATATTCTAAATTTTCTTCGGTAATAATCTCTCCTGGAATAAAGATAGGAATGCCAGGTGGATAAACCATAATGGATTCCGCACTAGTTCTTCCAGCAGCTGCTTCTAATGGAACAGTCTCTGATTCAGCATAAAACGCATCACGTGGCGTTATACTTAACAGGGGAATGGCAGGAATGGTAACATCTATTAGATTGTCTGTAGACGACTTTTGATGCGATTTTTCTAGATGCTGCAATGCCTGTACTAATAAACTTGTTTCTTTACTCGAATCACCAGGTGTAATGATGCAAAGTATATTGTACATATCAGATAATTCAACTTCGATATTATACTGTTTTCGTAACCATACCTCAACATCATAACCTGTAATACCAAGTTGTTTTACAGAAATAATTAATTTCGTTGGATCATAACCAAATGTTGCTTCACTACCTAACATTTCTTTACCAGCACACAAAAGGTGTGGAATTTTATTTATCTCTTTTCGAGTTGTTTCTGCTAGTAGTAATGTTTCATCTAATAATTGTTTCCCATTGATAGCTAATTGTTTACGGGCAACATCAAGTGAAGCAAGTAATATATAGGATGTTGATGTTGTTGTTAACATCGATAAAACACTTTGTACACGAGAATGTGAAACTAATCCCTCTTTTAAATTCAGAACAGAACTTTGGGTTAGGGAGCCACCAAGTTTATGAACACTCGTTGCAGCTAAATCTGCACCAGCTTGCATCGCAGAGAGTGGTAACTCATCGTGAAAATGAATATGCACGCCGTGCGCTTCATCAACTAGTACGGGTATCTTATGACTGTGGGCGATTTCAACAATACGTTGTAAATCAGCTGCAATCCCAAAATAAGTCGGGTTAATCACAAAAACCCCTTTAGCATCTGGATGTGCTTCGAGTGCTCTATTTACAGATTCAGGTGTAATCCCATGGGCAATTCCAAGTTTATTATCTAACTCTGGATGAACAAAGATTGGAATAGCACCAGCGAAAATAAGTGCAGTTGTTACGGATTTGTGAATGTTACGTGGTACAATAATTTTATCACCAGGGCCACAGACGCTTAGAACCATAGCCATAATTGCTCCACTTGTCCCTTGTACAGAGAAGAAAGTATAATCGGCACCAAATGCTTGTGCAGCTAAATCTTGTGCTTGTTTAATCATTCCTTGTGGGTGGTGCAAGTCATCTAATGGTTCGATATTTATTAAGTCGATTGATAGTGCATTTTCTCCTATAAAGGATCGAAAAGTTGGATCCATTCCTACTCCCTTTTTATGACCTGGTATGTGAAATGGAATAGGATTATTTTCAGCATGTTTTTTTAATCCTGTAAATAAAGGTGTTTCATGTTGTGCTTGCATAAAGGCTACCTCTCTTTGTAAAATATAAATGATAGTGATAGAAAACAAATGAATTATAGCAAATTAAAATGTGAATTACTAGTTAGCGATTCACTATGCATAGAAGAAAGGACGGTTATAATATGTCATATAGTTATCCAATAGATCCATCATGGAGTACAACAGATGTAATCGATGTCGTAAACTTTATATCAATTGTTGAGAAAGCACATGAAGATGGTGTTAAACGTGAGGACATTATGTTAGCTTATACAAAGTTTAAACAAATAGTTCCATCTATGAGCGAAGAAAAACAAATTGATAAAAAATTTGAAAAGGATACAGGTTACTCAATTTATCGTGCAATCAAGCAAGCTAAATCCGCAAAAAAAGGTGAACGCGTTAAAATGTAAATAAAATTACTGTTTTTGTATAGCCTAGGTTATACAAAAACAGTAATAACATGTAGACCTTAAATCGTGTCTAAACTGGAGCGATAAAAAGGTATTAATGTATCAATTGTTTCTTTTATATGGTCGATTAGCTCCTTGCCATTCATATCAATAGCTTCTGTAGGGGAAATATGACGGCCAACTAAAAACTCAGCTTTTTTTACATCACGAAACCGTTCTAGATTGGTTTCAGTTAATTCCTTGATCGAAAAAGCATCCTTTTTCATATGATCAAGTGAGACAACGAAATCCTTAGGGAGCTCTTGTAATTCATCCAATTGTTTTATAAACTGTTTTGCTATCTTTTCTTTATATGGTAGTTCATAAATGAACGCGAGCCATATGAAAATATGGTCATCAAACAAGCCAACTTGAAAATGAGGGAGCATTTTATAACCGCGTTTACTATGTGCAACAGCTAGCCATGTATCATTTGGTGGGTTAACAGAACGACGTGCATGTCTTGCAATATGTAAGAACATTTCGTTCCCTAACGTAGCAGATAAATGTGTAGCTAATTCTGTTCCTATAATTTCGAATTTTGGTTGAATCCGTTGTTGGATGGCCTCCATTCTATTTTCTAAACCATCAATTTGGAATGTGTCAAAGTCTTTTTGTTCAAATCCATTAAACGTCATAGTTATTCACCTTTCTACTTCTTTAATAGCTTCTATTTTACCATAAACCAACATGATCTTGCATTATTTACGTTGGAAAGATGCATACATATCAATTTTCTGCTACTATAAACGAAAAGCAACTCTTGAAATGGAGGCTAAAAATATGGATATTACGAATAGAGATCAAATATATCAGTTTGCAAAAGAATGGGTACTAGAAGCCGGTGAGCATATTCGAAATGTAATTGACGAACCATTAACCATTGATACAAAGTCAAATCCAAATGACCTTGTAACACAAATGGATCGAAATACGGAAGAATATTTTGCGAAAAAGATTAAAGGCACTTTCCCGGCACATAAATTACTGTCAGAAGAAGGTTTTGGTGATAATTTAGAAACATTGGATGGAACGGTGTGGATTATTGATCCCATTGATGGCACAATGAATTTCGTTCACCAAAAAAGAAATTTCGCTATTTCAGTTGGAATCTACCAAGATGGTGTTGGTGAAATTGCGTTTATTTATAATGTGATGGAAGATATTCTATATCATGCAAAAAAAGGACAAGGTGCATTTAAGGATACCGTAAAGTTACCGAAACTAGATGAAAAGGTGACGTTAGATCAAAGTATTTTGTTAATTAATAGTTTATGGAGTGGAGAAAATAAACGAATTAACCACGAAAAAATTCAAGATCTTGTTAGAAAAGTCAGAGGAACACGTTCATATGGATCAGCAGCTCTAGAATTTGCTGGAATTGCTGAAGGCGTACTAGATGGATACATTTCCATGAAGTTATATCCTTGGGATTTTGCAGCTGGTGTTATTTTAATCGAAGAAGTTGGTGGTACAACATCGCAGGCTAATGGTAAAGCTTTAAATTTCCTAACAGAAAATACTGTTTTCTCAGGGAACTTCCAAATAGCTAAGGAGATTATAGACAATTACATAGAACTAAAATAGCGAAAAAAGAAGATCCCATTATCTCCTATTACTGGAGGAAGGGATCTTCTTGTTTACGTTCTTGATAAAACTTGAACTTTCCTGTTGCAAGTCTTTTTTTTGTTTTTTCTCCAATGCGATCGGAACAGCTTGGACATAAATATAAATGTTTCCGACGGTTTCTTAATCGTTTTGCTAGAGGAGAGTCAGGATCGATCGTATCAATTGAATCACATATTGGACATTTAACTTGCATCTTACCACACCTCTATTAAATATATATCGTATTTGCTTATTTACTTAAATCATATGGGATTAACCCTTAATTAATAGTTTATCACAGTTTTACTTATATAATAAGTTTTTATGTAACAAAATCTTTATTATACCTTTGTTTGAGATTTTGAAATAAAGGGTAAAATTGTATAGATAGTGTATAAAAGAAGGGTTGGTTATTAATGAAGAAAACAATAGTATATAGTATTGTTGGTCTATTAGCGACTTACTTTATGACAAATAAAAGAATACGAAGAGTACTGGAGTCAAATATGGAAAAAGAAGCAGCTTTTTTTCCAATTGAAGAAGCAGGAGAACCAGAGACAGATAACCCAGAAAATGCAAATATGGTTGATGAGGGTTCGCAATTTGGCGTGAAATACTATAATAACTTACAAGAAGAATAGACAAATTTGTCTATTCTTCTTGATTAAGATGGTTATTTGATTGTTCTTCTTGAATATCTTCTAATTCTTTTTCTTCATTTTCTGGAATTGACTGTTTATTAGAGTCTTTTTCACCTTGATTTGTGTTTTCAGGTGGTAACTCTGGCATATATCGGCCTACAATGGCAGATAATTCTTCCATAACTCCACTTACTGGATCACCAGACTGTACACTACGGGCCATGGCTTTAATTCGTTCTGTAGCATCTGCATCCGCAATAACCATTGCAGTCTTTCCATAAGGATCGTCATGTAATGCTTCTGTAACAGCGTATTTGATAGATCCAACTCTTGTCCGATCTATTTCTTTATCTACGTCTATTCCAACTACCGCATAAGGACCAGCAATAATTGCCGTTGCTTCATTAACATCAGGTACATTATTTGCTAAATTTGCTAAATGTTTTGCGATTTCTTGATTTGATCCATCCTCATTTTGTGATACTTCAGAATCTTTTACATGTAGGACATGATCCTCGTTTCCTTGATTAGCTAAATTCTCTTCTTCTTCTTGCCCCTGACAACCTGCAAGGATAAAAAATATGGATAAAAAGATCATCGTATATTTTATCAAATATATCTTCCTCCTTATAATTTGTGATATGTTTGTACATTTTCTTGTGCTTATTTTTCGTTAAAAATAGAAAGTTATACAGTTTAACGATTATTAATTTAGCTTTGAGAAGATACGCAACATATTTATATACAAAAAATTCTATGTAAATCGTCGGAATCATCTTGCTTTTTAGGATTATTAACGCTAATATAAATGAAAGAAGTTCTTTAACGGAGGGGATTGAGTGATACCTGAAGTAATCGTAAGTAAAGCAGAAAAAGCCTATGTACTTTTACAAGAAGACGCAGATAAAATCCTGAAGCTTATAAGAGTTCAAATGGATAATTTAACAATGCCTCAATGTCCACTATACGAGGAAGTGTTAGACACACATATGTTTGGCCTTTCGAGAGAGATTGATTTTGCGGTTCGTTTAAACTTAATCTCAGAAGAAGAAGGTAAACAACTTTTGGAAAGTTTAGAAAGACAATTGAATTTGTTACACGAAGCTGCACAACAATCGATGTAGTTGTGTCTCTCTGTCTTAGATAAAGCCTTTGCCAATGGCAAGGTTTTTTTACTTTTTAACACATATTTTTGGTGAAGGAGTAAGGTAATGAAGCAAAAATGGAAAATGTTTGACTTTACACTAGCTTTTACGCCATTAATTCTCGCTATTTTTGGTATTATAATGATATATAGTTCAAGTATGGTTATTGCAGTAATGGACGGTAAGGCACCTAGTTATTATATGCTCAAACAGTTGCAATGGTTTATTATCGGTTTAGTTTTTTTCATTTTCTGTAGTTTTTTTAACTATCGTCATTATCAAAAGGTAATGAAATTCATTATAATAGGTCTAATTTTAATGTTAGTAGTGGTTCTTTTTGAAGATCCGGTGAAAGGAGCACGATCATGGCTTTATATTGGTCCATTTTCAGTACAACCTGCTGAATTTGTGAAATTAGGATTAATTATGTATTTAGCTTCTGTATATGCTAAAAAACAAAGTTATCTAAATAATTTCACTGCAGGTGTGTTGCCTCCACTTGTGATGACTGGTATTTTATTAGGCTTGATTTTTTTTCAACCAGATATAGGAACAGCAGCAATTATTTTTTTAATCGCTTGTTCTGTTATCTTTAGTGCAGGAATTAAACTTAGACATCTATCCTTATTATTTGTGTTTGGTGCAGTCTTTATTGTCTTTGTAGGTTCTGATATGTTGACTACTGAGCGTCTTTCAAGATTTACAGGTGCATACCAACCTTTTACTAACCCTGAAGATGGTGGTTATCAGCTGATCCAATCGTATATTGCAATTGGAACAGGTGGATTGGACGGGTTAGGTTTAGGACAAAGCGTACAGAAACTTGGTTATTTAACAGAAGGATATAATGATTTTATTATGGCTGTAATAGCAGAAGAACTTGGTTTTATAGGTGTTATTATTGTAATCGGTTTGTTAGCTATTATTGTCTTAAGAGGTTTATTTATCGCAAAAATTTGTCAAGATAGTTTTGGTTCCTTATTAGCTATTGGAATTTCCTCCATGGTTGGGATCCAAGCATTTATTAATTTAGGTGCAATAAGTGGACTGTTGCCAATTACAGGAGTAACATTACCATTTGTTAGTTATGGAGGATCATCTTTATTAGTATTAATGATCTCAATGGGTATCTTAAATAATGTCGCACGTCACGTAAAAAAATCATTATCTGATTCTGCCTCAGGACACATTAATGATCAACAAGAAACAAAGGATAGGAGAATACGCCCTGTTCGTGCGTATAATAGTTAAGTATTAATTATGAAAGTCCCAACTAGTAAAAAGCTGGGGCTTTTAATTTGTGAACTTTTTGTGCCAAAATGTATAAAAACCTTGCAAATTTAGCTTTTCTTTGCTAAAAATAATAACGTATGAAGATAGAATGTATATTTATTTAAAAACAGAAAATTGATTACTTATAAATTTTTGAGTGACAAAAGGGATGTGAAATACAATGGATAAGGCAGAAACACCATCACGTAAGATGTTAACGAATACTGCTGAAAGTGGAAAAAAAAGTATCGCATCCGATTTAAAGGCATTGTTAAAAACAGGAATTATTCAATCGAATGTCATGACAGCTTTTGCAGGCTTTTGGGTTGCATTATACTATAACAATATGCAAGTGCATACACACTGGTTATCATTAGCATTGATGTTAATAGGCACTGCTTTGGTTATTGGTGGAGGCTGTGTGTTAAATAATTATTATGACCGTGATATTGATCCAGTGATGTCGCGTACGAAAAAACGCCCAACAGTAACTGGAACGATCCCATTATCTGTTATATTAGCTTTAGGTATAGGGCTATCAATCATGGGTATTGTTGTTTTGTTATTTATTACGTGGCAAGCAGCATTAGTAGCTGCATTCGGTTGGTTCGCTTATGTTGTCTTATATACAATGTGGTCTAAAAGAAGATATACATTAAACACAGCAATAGGTAGTCTTTCTGGCGCTGTTCCTCCGTTAATAGGTTGGGCGGCTGTAGATCCAAACCTTTCTTTAGCTGCCTGGGCATTATTCGGTATTATGTTTGTTTGGCAGACACCGCACTTCCTAGCGCTAGCAATGAAAAAAACGGAAGAATATAGGGCGGCTAATATTCCAATGTTACCTGTCATTTATGGATTTAAGGTTACTAAACGGCAGATTATTATGTATATTATTTGTTTACTACCTCTTCCATTCCTTCTCAGTGAACTTGGTACAGTATTTATAATTTTGGCTAGTGTGTTAAATATTATTTGGCTTACATTAGCATTAAATGGATTTAAAAAGATGGATGATTTAAAATGGGCGAATCGCTTATTTGTTTATTCTCTATTTTATTTAATGATTCTATGCATTAGTATGGTGGTTTTAACGCTACCATCTGTTATATAAGAGAAAAGTAAAGCAAGAAGAGAGGAAATCGTTGCATGCCATTTTTACCTACACTAAGCACAGCTTTTATTATTTTAAGTGCAATACTTGTTGCAATTGGCTGGCTCTTAATCGTTAAGAAGAAATACAAGGCACATAAATACACGATGATAAGTGCGGCTATAAGTGCATTATTATTTTTTATTATCTATGCATCTCGAACAGTTTTTGTAGGCAACACTAGTTTTGGTGGTCCTGATGATCTGAAGATTTATTATACGATATATTTGGTTTTTCATATTATTTTAGCAACAACAGGTGCGGTTTTTGGAATTGTAACACTTACCCTTGCTTTTAAACGGAATATTATAAAACATCGTAAGTTGGGACCAATAACGAGTATTATTTGGTTCTTTGTAGCTATAACTGGTACTATAGTGTATGCACTCTTATACGTATTTTATGAGAGTGGCGAGACAACTAGTATGATTAAAGCAATACTTGGATTTTAATCAATAAAAAGAGGCTGATTTTTAAAATCAGCCTCTTTTAAATTTTAAATTTTAATTTGATAATCCCAGCTTCTTTTGCTGAATTAAAAGCGATAACAAACAGTGGACCTATTATAAAACCAAGTAAACCAATTAATTGAAGACCAATATACATGGCAATCAATGTTGCCAATGGTGATAAACCGATATGTCTCCCCATTACCTTGGGTTCCACGGTTCTCCGAATAATTAAAAGAACAATAGCGAGCACAGCTAGTTGTGATCCAAGTACGATGTCACCGGTTATATACATATACAACGACCACGGTCCTAAAACTGCAATTGATCCAATGATTGGGATGAAATCAATAACCCAAATAATAAGTGACATAATTAACGCGTATTCCGGGAAAATAAATAGTAGGCCTAGCAACGATATGACAAAAATAACTGTGCTAACTAGAAACTGTGCTTTCAGAAAGCCTAAGACAACATAAGATAATCGTGCACTCATAAACCGAGCTTTCTCTGCTGTATCTGCAGTGAGATAATAATAAGATTTTGATTTCAAAAGTGGTAATTCGATCATAAACAAGAATAAAGCAATTAAGTAAACGATAAAGCTCACAATGTATTGTGGTACGGCAGCTACATAACCGGCGATGTTTTCAAGCTGTAGGTTATTTTTAATTGTTTCGTTAACAATCAATACATTTTCCTTTATACTATCTTTTACCTGATCTACAAATTCTGTAGGTAGATCCTTCATCACACGGTCCAAATCAGCTTCCCACTCTATGACTTTTCCATTTATTTGATTGACATATGTTGGCGTATTCTCAGCAAGTGTAACGACATGCTTTACAACACTTGTAACTGTATATGTACCAATAATTCCGACAATTAATATAAATACCAGAAAGACAATAGTAACTGCAAACTTCCGATTTATCTTAAAGCGAAATTGTAACCATCGAATGGTAGGGTTCAAGAATAATGCTGTAAAAAAGGCAAGTATTAGCGGAATAGAAACAGGTAATACAAAGTAACCAATCAAAATAAGTAGTAATGCTAATAAAATTAATATCCAATGACGTTTACTAAGATAACGGAACAATTTATGTATGTGACTCCTTTCAAGAGGAAACTGTTTTCAAAAATCCTTTATACAAAATATAGCATGAAGTTGGTTAATTTAATAGTGCTTAAGTAAGTTAATCACTTTATTTTGTGAAATTTAATAATAGACTCAATTTTCCTCAGTTTTTGCTTTCAATATTCAGAGTGGAGAGAAACTGCGACGTAGATTCTATACCCGCTCCACAATTGAAATGGGCTCGCTTTCCGAGTGGATCTTCAGCCCGCGCTGTTCCCACAGAAAGGGAGCCCATTTGCTTCCGTAGCGGGTGTTAAGTCGCAGTTGATATAAATCTTGACGCAAGGAATATTAAGTTGGAGTCTATAGTCATTTAGTCATAAACAATCCTCCTTTAGAAAGCTGCCTACCATTAAGGTGACTATCGGATCTAAATTCACTTCAAGTTTTTTTCTTCAGAAATGCAAGTTTTTTACTTAGTCGGTCATAATAACAAATGATGAATAGTTGTATTCAATCAATTAACACGGAGGAGGATATTTATGAAAACTGTAAAAGATATAATGACGCAGGACGTTACTTATTGTTCCCCAGATGACTCGCTTATTAAAGCAGCTGAAATGATGAAGCAACATAACGTTGGTGCTATTCCAGTTTGTCAAGATAACAAAGAAATAATGGGTATGGTGACTGACCGTGATTTAGTCCTTAGAGGTTATGCTTTAGATAAACCAGGAACAACAAAAATTAAAGAAGTTATGACAGATCATCTTATTACAGCAGAACAAAACACTAATGTTCAAGAAGCAAGTTCTATTATGGCAGAACATCAAATTAGACGCTTACCAATTGTAGAAAACAAGAAAATTGTCGGTATTGTCGCATTAGGTGACTTATCATTAGATGACAAGTCAAATATGGCTGCTGGGCATGCATTAGAAGAAATTTCAGAACGTCCAGAATTACACTAATATAATTGTTGACTATCTAAAGGCTCTTTACTGAAGTTAAGTAAAGGGTCTTTTTATAGTTTCCTAATGCATTCAATAATAAAAGGTTGTACACATACATAATATAGTAGTGCAGGAAATTGGATTCGCAAAGGAGCTAAAATGCATGAAAAATGTAGTAAAAAGAGTCCTCTTTGTTTTTTTATTAGGTGCAGGTGTTTTTTATATGTTACAAGGAAAAGTGGGAACGCAGGAAGTAATATCTAATGTTGAGAGTTTGATGAGCCAAAAAGAAATAGTAAACGATGCTAAAGTATCGCCAGTATATATAGCCTCAAAGACAACTACTCACAATGGAGTATTTAGTTGGATTGGTGAAACAACAGATGCACTACGAGAAGAAAAAGGGGAGCCAATTCGTAAAGATTTAAGTCCATATGGGTATACGTGGTGGGTTTATCAAAATGGTGATGACCAGTACATACAATTTGGCGTGAAGGAGAAAAGGATTGTTACGCTCTATGCTACTGGAGTTGAATCTAACTTTGACCCGATTAAAATTGGGACATCTTATCAAGTATTAGCAGAAGAATATCAATTTGAAGATCAAATTAGTTTTTCTACTTATACATTTAAACTTACAGAAGAAGATAAGAAAATGAGACCATTAAAACAGATTAATGAAAATCTTTTCATTCAATTTTATTTTGATTCATACAATGAAGTATTGTCGTCATTTCGGTTAATGACAGAAGAAGTCTTGCTGATGCAGCAACCTTATGAAATTAGCTTTCGTGGTAAACTTCCTGAATCGCCATTTGTTTCAGAAGAGGATTGGCAGTCTATTGCTTCGGGTGAAGAACAACAAATTTTCGCAATAACAAATGTAATTAGAAATAGATTTGATAGAGATCAACTTGTATGGAATCAATCAGTGCAAGAAGTTGCTTATAACCATAGTAAAGATATGGAAAAAAATAATTATTTCTCTCATTATTCACAATCAGGAGCAAGCCTTAAAGAACGATTAGAAGTAAATGATGAAATATACAAATTAGCAGGAGAAAACATTGCAGCGCAATATGTAGATGCTCCTGCTGCTGTTGAGGGCTGGTTAAATAGTGACGGGCACCGAGAGGCACTTCTAAAAAAAGAATATACAGATTTAGGTGTTGGTGTTTACCGTGACTATTATACACAAAACTTTTTAGGTAAGTAACGATACTATTCACGTATCACCTTTTGTGCCTAATTGACATAAACTATTTTGATAGTAAATAGGGATAAGAGGTGATCGTTTGTGTCTAATCCTGAACTGGATCCGAGCATTGCAAAATTCAAAAAATTTGTTCAAGAACATCCAGGCTTAATTAGAGAAGTTCGAAATGGGAATAAAAGGTGGCAAGATTTCTATGAACAATGGGTGTTATTAGGAGAAGATGATTCAAGTTGGGAAACGTATCTCAAAGATGCATCCAGTAAAAAGGTAGAAGAGCCTGCCAAAAAAAAGAAAAGTAAACAAGAGTGGATGAAACAAGTAACAGGTTTGATGGAAAAAGTAGATATGAATAAAATGGAAGGGAATATTGAGCAATTAAATGGAGCCATTACAAACATCCAATCATTACTGGCTCAATTTAAAGATGAAAATAAACAAACGCCAACTAAACCATCAAATCCATCAACACGTAGACCTTTTCAGTTTTATCGTGATTAGGAGGAGATCTTTATCGATCCTAGAGTATACAATCAAATAAATGCGAAACCGGAGTTGTTGTTTTTTCTGCGTAATCAACCAATTTGGTATCGAACATTATCGAGAGATCCTACCCAATTTGAGCAATTCGAAAAAGAAGCAAAAAGTTACCTTGGTAAAACGATTCCGCAACGTGTTGAGAAAGTATCGGAACAAATGCAAATGATGGCAATGTTTCTTCAAATGGCAAGTGCTTGGAAAGATTAGCACTTGCCCTCTTTTTTTTTAGGCACTTTACTGGTATGATAATCCTTATGGAGGTGAAGATTGTGTTAGCTACATCTGAAATTGTTGATTTGATAGATGAATCTGAACGTATTGGTCAAATGATTATGCAATCAGAACTCATGATTGATTATATAGAAGCAAAAGAAGCATTGGCAAATGATAAAGAAGCACAGCGTCTTATTACTGCTTTCCATGATAAAAAGGAACAGTATGAAGAAGTACAGAGGTTTGGGCGTTATCATCCGGACTATAGTGCGATTACGAAAGAAATTCGTGCAACGAAGCGAGAGATGGATATGAATGATTACGTTGCAAAATTTAAAATTACGGAACGAAATGTGCAAACATTATTAGATGAGGTTAGTGAACGTATTGCACAAAGTGTTAGTAGTCAAGTTAAAGTGCCAAAAGATGGCGCATTATTAACAGACAGTGGATGTGGTTGCGGATCTGGTGGCGGTTGCGGCTGTGCATCATAGATAGAGTAATCTATATTTATCCTGTTAGATGCGAAACAAAAAAGTAAGCGAGGAAAACACAAATGCGAACACAACGACAAGGACTTATTATTTGGTTTCAACATATGAAAAATATGAAACAAATCAAGCGGTACGGCCATCTCATTTATGTTTCAAGAAATTTGAAGTATGCTGTAGTATACGTTGATAAAGAAGAAGTAGATGACAAACTAATAAAGTTAGAGAAGCTTCCCTTCATTACACGTGTAGAGAAGTCCTTTAAACCATTTATCAGAACAGAGTTTGAAAATGCTAAAAAGGATAAAGCGAAAGAGTATGATTACAAGATGGGAATTTAGAGGTTTAACTACTTAAATGAACAAAAAAAGCCTGCAGATCAATTAATCTGCAGGCCCTTTTTAACTTCTATATTAGAAATCAAAAAGGCAAAGGGAGAGGAGAAACCGGAGGAAGTACTTATGGGGAAACGTAAGCCTTCTCCGTCTTCAAGAAGTAACCAAAGCCTTGTTTAGCTACCTCACTAGCCTAGTATAGACGAGAAATATTTTTCTATACATTTCTTGTTAAGGAACTTATAAATAAAAGTTTTAGTGCCATGTTTTGACACAGTTTGATTAAAATTTCTGTCATGCAGCATTTTATGGTAGGATGGAAGTCGAATAATATAAATAAGAGGTGTGCATGATGAGAGTGATTGCAGGTACATATAAAGGTCGGAGATTACAGTCCGTTCCGAATAATTTAACCAGACCAACAACAGATAAAGTAAAGGAAGCTTTATTTCAAATGATTGGTCCATATTTTGAAGGTGGAATGTGTTTAGATTTATTTGCAGGCAGCGGCGCATTAGGAATAGAAGCATTAAGCAGAGGGATGGACAAAGTTATATTCGTTGATCAACAGTCAAAAGCAATTCAAACTATCTATGCCAATCTGGAAATTTTAGATCTAGAAGATCATGCTGAGGTATTCCGGACAGAAGCATTTCGTGCATTAAAGGCTGCTGGTAAAAGAGACCTAACCTTTGATCTTGTCTTTCTTGATCCGCCTTATGAAAAGATATCATACGAGAAACTACTAGAAGCTTTACTAACCTATAAGCTTGTAACGGATAAAACAATTATTGTTTGTGAACATGAAAGAAGACAATCATTACCTGACTATTACGAAGGTTTTCACAAGTTGAAAACGGAAAGATACAGTAATTCAACTGCTATTTCATTATATAAGAAGGGAGAAGAAAAGAATGAATGAGAGGCTAGCGATTTGTCCTGGTAGTTTCGATCCAATTACTTTTGGTCATTTGGATATTATTCAACGGGCAGCAAAAGTATTTGATCATGTAATAGTAGCTGTATTTAATAACCAATCAAAATCACCCTTATTTACAGTCGATGAAAGAATGAAGATGCTTGAATTAGTTACAGCTAATATACCAAACGTTTCAATTGATTCGCATGGGGGTCTATTAGTTGATTATGCACGAGAAAAGAATGCGCAAGCAATTGTGCGAGGCCTTCGTGCAGTTAGTGACTTTGAATATGAGTTACAAATAACTTCAATGAATCGCAAACTAAATGAAGATGTAGAAACTTTTTTTATCATGACTAATAATCAATATTCCTTTTTAAGTTCTAGTATGGTGAAAGAGGTAGCTAAATATAAAGGCAATGTATCTGATTTAGTTCCAGAAGTTGTCGACAAGGCCTTAAAAGAAAAATTTATTGAACAGCAAAAAAACAGCTAATCTAATTGATTAGCTGTTTTTTTGGGCTCGAATCCGACTAAGAAGAATTAAAAATGCAACGAAAAGGGAAGCTAGTGTGATAATTGGTCCGTATTCTTGGATAGCTGTATACAATTGAAAAGATCCTTGTGTTTCCGTTGATAAGAAAGCAGGAATTAATTTTCTTGTTTCTAGTGCTTGATTGGAATATAAATACGGAAATAGTAAAATAACTAAGCAACTTGCAAATATACCATGTAAAATTCTTGCGAAAAAGTAGGGGATGAAGCGAATATCTGTTTCTGCTAGTATGCTAGCTACTTGTGCTTGTACGGAAAAACCATTAAAAGCAAAGATAAAACTTAAAATAACAGCTTGTGGTAAAAGATCGGTCATATTTGTATTAGCAATCATTTGGGCACCAAGTGTAATTTCAAAGAGACCTGAGAATAATGGTAATGCTAGTTCGCTTGGTAAATTAAAAGCTACAAGTACCACGCCTATCCCATTAGAAATAAAGGTTGCTAGACCAATAGCGTGAAGTAGTGCGGTAAACACAGAAAACATAATGATAAATCCACCAATCATTAATAATGTTTGTACGGATTGCGTGATAGCATCACCAAAAATTTTACCAAAAGGTCTACTATCTTTTAATCGTGTCTCATGCAGTTCACTAAATGCTCTACCAATGGCAAGTCCTTTCACTCTATATCTTGGTTTAAGCTCTTTCTCCTTACCGTAAAAACGCATGCACACACCAACAAGTGCATTACTGGAATAATGTACGACAGCAAGCAGAAATCCTAGTGAGGCATCATGAAAGAAGCCAACTGATACTGCTGCAATAATAAACAAAGGATTTGAAGCGTTAGTAAAAGAGACTAACCGTTCTGCTTCTATTTTAGTTAATTGTTTTTCTTGTCGCAGTCTTGCTGTTAATTTAGCGCCAGATGGATAGCCGCTTGCCATGCCCATTGCCCAGACAAAGCTTCCAACCCCAGGGACATTAAATACAGGACGCATGATTGGTTCAAATAAAACGCCAATAAAACGAACCACACCAAAACCAATTAATAACTCTGCTGTAACAAAAAAAGGAAGTAAAGAAGGGAAAACTGTTCCCCACCACATATCAATTCCGCGTATACTTGCTTCTAGTGCATCTTTTGGAAAAGTAATCAGCGCTACAGCAACAAATAGTGCTATGCTTGCTAAGAAGCCTGACTTCGTTTTTGATTTCAATTGTTTTATGCCTCCTAATTCGCTTTCACAATTCTGTACTTCTAAATTAAATAATAGTAGAATAAGTATAGTTTCTCTTGTCCAAGCCTCTATAACAATGTATACGCAAGTACCGCTTTTTTTTATGCTTAAGAATAGATAAAAAGTCTATCTAAAATAGAAAAGGCATAAAGTAAATAGTAAACTAACAGACAAGTGGGGGAAAAAATGAATTGGAATAAGAAAAAGATTATAATTTATAGTGTATTAATGATTGTCATTGCTTTTCTGGTTGCTTATCGACTACCGTATTACATATATAAACCTGGTGGAGCAGATGCGCTTAGTCCCGTTGTTGAAGTAGCCGATGGATATGAAAGTGAAGGAGACATGCACTTAGTAACGGTAAGGGGTGGACAAGCAACGCCTTTACAATATATATGGGCTTTAATGCAACCTCATCAAGATATTGAACGTTTGGAAGATGTATTTCCAGAGGGGATTAGTCAAGAAGAATACTTTCAAGCTCAACTACAAATGATGGAAAGTTCACAAGAGGCATCTACTGTTGTTGCCTACCAAGCAGCAGATCAGGAGATAGATATTTCTTATGAAGGGGTATATGTTGTTTCAGTTTTAGAAGATATGCCAGCTTTTGATAAGTTAGAAACAGGCGATAAAATAACAGAGATAAATGATCAAGTAATTAAAGATGCTGATGAATTAATCGAAATGGTAAGTGGCATGCAAGTTGGTGAAGAAATTTCTTTAACGATTGATAGAGAAGAAGAACAAATAAATGAAGTGGTTACATTAGCCGAATTTCCTGATAACCCTGATCAAGTAGGCATTGGGATTCAACTTGTTACCAATAGAGAAGTTACGGTTGATCCTGAAATTACATTTACAAGTGGTGAAATCGGTGGACCTAGTGCTGGATTAATGTTTTCTTTAGAAATATATGATCAATTAACAGAAGAGGATCTTACAAAAGGACAAGAGATAGCAGGTACAGGAGAAATTAGCTATGAAGGAGATGTTTTACCTATTGGTGGTATTGATAAGAAAGTAATCGCTGCTGATAAAGAGGGATGTACGATCTTCTTTGCACCAAATCAAGGTGGAGCTGAAGATTCAAATTATCAAGTTGCACTGGAAACAGCTAATGAAATCGATACAGAGATGGAAATTGTGCCAGTAGACACATTTGAAGACGCCATTACTTATTTAGAAAATCTAGAATAGAACATGAACCCCCATTAGTATGACTAATGGGGGTTCTGTATTATTAAAAGCTGTCGTACCTAAAGCAATTTATCTTTTGTTAAAATGTTGTATCGCATTTTCCATCAACTGAGACTTAATAGAATTTCCTGCCCCGCTCCTCAAGTGAAATTGACTCCCTTTCCGCAGGCACGGCTTCAGCTAACTCGAAAACTAAGAACGTTTCCGAGTGGATCTTCAGCCCGCGCTGTTCCTGCAGGAGTGTCGCCAATTTCACTTGATACGCTAGTTTATTACACAGTAATATTAGAGAGCATAAATTAATCACATGTCGAAAAGGTACGCTATCAAGCGAAGAAAGCAAATGGATGACACTCCTCGAAAATAAAAAACGATTTTCGTGCGATGTGAACTCTTAGAAGCATTCCTTGTCCTGTGGGAACAGCAAATGTTTTAGGGTGGGATGAGTAATCCCAATCCCACAAGTTGATGATCCACTCGGAAAGAGACTTTTGGACCTGCGATTACTCGCCACATCAAGATCGTTTGCTGACGAAGCGGGTAAGGATCTTATAATGGTGAAATGGAAATGTTAACACAAATTAGCGAAGGAAAAATGCGAGACTCCTATGGGAAAGGAACAGTCTGAAGACCCCGCAGTGAGCGTTTTTTGCTCACGAGGAGGCTGAAGCGTTCCCCATGGAAAGCGAGTGTTTTTCTGCAGCGACAGATTAACAAGGAATTATATAGCATAACCTTTATAATCTATGTCGTAGTTTCGTTCGTTCAAGTTCGTCAGTCAAAGCACTATGATACTTACGAAAGGGATACGAAGTCAACTTCAAATTTGTATTATGAGACTTTCTAGTTATGCTAAGACATATCTGCCACTTTTACTCTGCTAAAGTTGAGTAACAAGTAATTAAGTTTACGAAATAAGTTCATTTAAGAACATTTCATTTCATGTATGGTGGATTAAATTCTTGTTTACGCATTTGGTTGCGCATTGTTGCAGGTAATACCGTGTAATAGGCATCACTTGCTCGTTCATCTAATGCTAACATTTGTGATAAGTTACGACTTAATTGCGTCACAATTGGTACGAGACGTTCTTTCTTCGTGTTATTCAAATGAATCTTTCCTTGTTCCGACATACCAAGTAAACGAATGTAAGGAATAGACTGTTCAAATTGGATTTGTTTGATCTCATTCTTTGTTGTATGGGTTAAAATATGAACAAACATACGTTGTATACGCGTATTAGTAAAACGTTTTGTATGTAATGCTGTGAGCCATTGCTTGAAACTCGTTACTTCGTGGACGGTCTTTTTTAACCGATACTCCATCCCTTCATCTACACCTTGGATCATTTGCAACGCTTCTAAAGACATAGTGGCTACACGGTATTGTAGGAATGAAAAATAAGCTTCCCAGGTGTGCCAAATACCTGTTTGTTCCTTATAAGCTGTTAGATACTGTTGAGTACTTTCTGGTAAAGACTGTGACACGTCATCTGAAATGTCATGTCGATCTAATAAACCTTTCCGAATGCTCGTAGCACTAGCATATGGATGCTTAATAACTTGATCATGGTAATCACTTTGTACTCTTTTAATCGTGATAGCTTTAATTAATGGATTAATTTTGTGAATACTTTTTACGTAACTAAAGCCTAAAATGTTATTTGGTTTACTAAGATCAAGGCCATTCGTGTTGGTTGTTAAGCCGATTTTTTGAAAGGCTCTATTATTTGCTACAGGATAGGATTTTCCTAAGGACAACTCATTTTTAATAATAGCATTGAATTCGATTTTATTTTCTTCTAAAATTTGATATGCTTGATGAAAGGAATCTATATTTCCTTGTTCACTACCAAAACAAATAGACGAAACTTTTAGTTCGTTTAATAATGCAATTGCACCAGAAGCGAAATTGTCACTATGTTGTACTGCACTAGCATATGGTAATTCAATGACAATATCGACACCTTGATCAATTGCCATGCGGGCCCGCATAAACTTATCAACAATTGCAGGTTCGCCTCTTTGTAGAAAGTTTCCGCTCATACAGGCGATGACACATGTTGCATCTGTTTGTTCTTTTGCCTGCTTCACATGATATTGATGTCCGTAATGAAAGGGATTATACTCTACAATAATGCCACAAGCTTGCATAGATTTCACTCCTTCTGGATAGTATTGTACCATAGCAAGTAAGTAATAAAAAAATCACATCGAAGTGTAAAGAAAAAATGTTGACAAACAACCAATTTCCTTTTACAATAAACGATGTGCCTTGAGGTGATACAAATGAAAATTTCTATTCAAAAGATAATTCGTTCTGAAGTTATTCAATTTGACGAAAAAGTAGATATTTCGGAAATTGAAACGTGGAACAATGATATTAGAAGGATCGATCCTGTTTTAGTTAAGGGAAGTCTTACAGCACAAGGTGATCAGATAACGTGTCAAATGACACTAAAAGGTATGATGGTCCTACCATGTGCGAGAACATTAATCGATGTCGAATATCCATTTGAATTAGAAGCAACAGAACTTTTTTCTATTAGTCCTTATTACAATGAAGAGGATGATTCAGAAATTCATCCAGTTGATGGAGAATTACTTGACCTTGATCCTTATATCATGGAGAATGTGATATTGAAAATTCCTTTACGTGTTTTTGCTAGTGAGAAAGAATTAGAAGAACACGCGTTAACTTCAGGTAATGGATGGGAACTTGTTCTCGAAGAAAAAAAAGAGGAAACGATTGATCCTCGTATGAGAAAATTACAATTTCTATTAGATAAAGAAAACAAAGAAAATCAATAAGGTAAAGTGATTTAAACTAATGCCACTTCCTTGCCTTAATGTTTGATATAGTAAGGGAAGATTTTCGTTTCGTAAGTGAAGGAGGTGTAAGACATGGCTGTACCAAAAAGAAAAACGTCTAAAAAAGTTAAAAATCAACGTCGTACACATAAAAAATTACATGTACCGGGTATGATTGTATGTTCGAATTGTGGTGAACTTACTAAACCTCACCATGTTTGCAAAGCTTGCGGACAATATGACGGTAAACAAGTAGTAGAACAATAGAACGTTGAAAAGATGGCAGGGACTTCCTGTCATCTTTTTTTGTTTGTCAAATTCTATTGATAAACTATGTTGCTTTAACAACATAATAGGATACTGTTCTATTTGTTTTTAAAACGATGACATTTAAAATTCTGCTATTAAAATAGAAAGATTTGATTCTAGCACTCCTATTTTTTGCATATAGTAATAGCAAAAGTAATAGGAGGGGGAATAAAATGAGTACGACTAGACAAGATGCGTGGTCACAGGATGAAGATGCGCTTTTAGCGGAGACGGTATTACGCTATATACGTAATGGTAAAACACAATTAGAGGCATTTAAAGAAGTTGGTAAAAGGTTAGTTAGAACGCCAGCGGCATGTGGGTTTAGGTGGAATGCTTCGATACGAAAACAGTATCAACAAGCAATTGATTTAGCTAAAAAAGAAAGAAAAAAACAACCTCATGAGTCAATATATCTTCCGACAGAAATGAATCAGCATCTAACGTTAGAGGCCGCGATTTCTATCTTAGAAAAAGTAAAAGGTAATTATGATGCGATTGAACAAAAGCAAACTATTGATTATCAACAAGTTCATGACATAATAGATGAAAATAAAGCGTTAAAAAAACAACTAGAGAAATATGAAGAGGCTTTTAATGAAATGCAACGATTATGGGGAAATTTTGATAAACCTACTATTAAGTTATAGACCTTGTAGAAAGTTTGCAAGGCTTTTTATTTGCTAAAAAAGAGGAATCACTAGTTTGCACTAGACGGATAAATGACAATATTATATGCTAAGGTATGGAAATATAAATACAATGAGTGAACTGAGTGAATATAAATAGAGCTATTATCTTGACGCGTCTCTAAGATAAGTGTCATAATTAGCTCGGTTTAACTGGTATTTATAACTAGTTTGTTCTATAAAAAAACAAACGTGCATTCGAAGTGTAAAAATCAAAGTTAGTGGGTTGAATTAGATGTTGTCACACATCATTGCATACCTATTTGCAATTAGCATTACATTCCCTATATTAGTTACAGTTGGACTTTATTACATATTCAAAAGAATATATAAACATCCCAAAAAGGTATTGCATAGTAGCATTGCATATTCTACGCTATTTTACATTATTTCTGTTATGATTATGTTAAAACACTTATTCCAGTCATCTTATGTCGGTATAATCATTCTTTTTTTGTTAGTAGTATTGATGAGTTTTGTTATTTTACAGTGGAAATTCACGCATGAAGTTATTTTTAGACACGCTTTTAAATTGTTTTGGCGTTCTATGTTTCTTTTCTTTTTGGTTGCCTATGTCTTACTTGGATTAACAGGTATCATAATGGAACTTATTATCACCATGTAATACTATTTCAATCGTAATTACTTATAATCTAGCATAAATAGAAGAACCCATAACAGAAGGAGCAGGTACTTGTGTACATTAATCCCATAACATTAGCGCATAGTAAGTTATTAGAAGATTATTATCAACAAAAAGAAGAGATTATGCAACAATTTGATTATGATCCATTTATGGAAGAAACAATGAAACAACGTGTATTCGACTTACATAATCAAGCTTATGATCGAGATCGACTTGTTTCTGTATTAAAACACCTAAATAAAAAATGGCATGCAGATGAAGCTGTCTTTGCCAATATAGAACGTCTAAAAGATCCAACAAGTGTCACTGTTATTGGTGGTCAACAAGCAGGACTTTTAACAGGGCCTCTTTATACGATTCACAAAATGATTTCAATTATTGCCTTTGCTAAAAAGCAAGAAGACGAATTAGGGATTCCGGTCATTCCAGTATTTTGGATTGCAGGGGAAGATCATGATTTTGCGGAAATTAATCATATTATGGTAGCACAAGAACAAGGTAAAATGAGAAAACATAAAATTGCGCACTATGTGAAACAAAAGCAATCTATGTCACTATTACCGCTAGATAATCAACTGGCTAGTGATTGGTTAGAATCTCTTTTTAAAGAATTGGATGAAACAATACATACGAAAAGAATCTACAAACAAGTAAAACAGGCATTAAGCCATTCGGATACTTATGTTGACTTTTTCGCGGAAATTACGAGTGTACTATTTCAAGGAGAAGGGTTAGTGTTAATAGACTCTGGTAATCCGATGGTACGTCAATTAGAGAAAAAGCATTTTCAAGCGATGATTAAGCATCAACCAGAGATAAGCAAGGATGTATATCAAAGTTTGCAAACGACGAAAAAAAACGGTTATTCTATATCTGTTGATGTCAATGAGGAAGACGGTCACTTATTTTATCATTTAAATGGAGAGCGGATTTTACTAGTGAAAACGGATAAAGATAAGTGGTCTGGTAAAAATAAAGAATGTCAATTTACAACATCTGAATTAATAGAAATAGCTGAAAATAATCCTGAATTGTTGAGCAATAATGTGGTAACGAGACCATTGATGCAGGAGTGTTTATTCCCCACTCTTGCGTTTATGGCTGGACCAGGTGAATTAGGTTATTGGTCCATTTTAAAACCTGCATTTCATGCAATAGGGTACAAGATGCCACCAGTGTTACCAAGACTTTCATTCACGTTGCTGGATCGTAAGACAGAGAAAAAGATAAAGCAACATGGTATGGATGTTGGAGAAGTAATTCGAACAGGAGCGTTACAAGATAAATTAACTTGGCTAGGCTCTCAATTAAATCCGCCACTAGGTACGTTAGTTGAACAGGTGAAACAGTCGATAGATCATATTCACCAGCCTTTGCGAGATGTTGCGAAATCAATGGGACCAGATCTTGAGAATTTGGCAGATAAAAATTTGGAATATCTCTTACAAAGTATAGATTACTTACATGAATCTCTAGAAAAAAATGTGGTAGGAAGACACGATCAAACGATTGAAATGTTTGATAGGGTACATGTTACGTTGCATCCTAATAATGGTTTACAAGAAAGGTCATGGAATGCAGTTTCCTTCATAAACCAATTTGGAGAAAATTGGATTAGAGAGATAATTAATCAACCGTATACGTTTAGACACTTTCATTATTCTGTTACACTATGATCCCCACATCTTACCACTAAATAATAATGAAGCTGATAAAAAGGGCGCTAACCTCATGGTTAGCGCCCTTTTTTATCTGTGTATAAGTCTTACATTATTTACTAAACTAGCTCAAACCATCGCTAAAAGCCAATAAATCTAAAAGGAATGTTACTAAATTAAAAAAATGGTGGAGGATAGTGGGGGGTTGTGGTAAGATAGAAAAAAAGGTGGGCGATCTATATGTTTATGGGAGAATACAAACATAATATTGATACCAAGGGTCGCATTATTGTTCCTTCAAAATTCAGAGATGGGCTTGGTGAAACCTTTGTTGTTACGCGAGGTTTAGATCAATGTTTATTTGCTTATCCAATGACTGAATGGCGCCTTTTAGAAGAAAAGTTAAAAAAATTACCGTTAACAAAAAAAGATGCACGTGCCTTTACACGATTTTTCTTTTCTGGCGCAGTTGAATGTGAGGTAGATAAGCAGGGTAGAATAAATATTCCTGCAGCACTACGCAAATATGCTGTATTAGATAAAGAATGTGCCGTTATTGGTGTTTCGAATCGAGTAGAAATTTGGTCAGATCAAGCTTGGACAGGCTATGTTGAAGAGTCTGAAGAATCTTTTTCTGAAATTGCAGAAAATATGCTTGATATAGACTTTTAAAATTATAAATGTAATCTAAAACCTAGAAAATAGGATGTTTTACTAAAAGAAGAAGGTGGAAGAATGTTTGAACATGAAAGTGTGCTACAGCTACAAGCGGTAGAAGGATTGAATATACGCCCAAATGGTACATATGTTGATGGCACATTAGGGGCCGGTGGTCATGCTGAAAAAATAGTTGAAAAGCTAAATGACGAAGGCTTACTAGTAGCGTTTGATCAAGATCAGATTGCTTTAGAAGCAGCAAAAAAGAGATTAGCTGCACATGACAATAAAATGTTGTTTGTGCATTCGAATTTCAGATATTTACAAGATGTTTTGGCAGAACATCAAATTGATGAAGTAGATGGTATTCTATTTGATCTTGGTGTATCCTCTCCTCAATTAGATCAAAGTGAACGTGGCTTTAGTTATCAACATGATGCACCACTTGATATGAGAATGGATCAAACACAAACAACATCAGCTTATGAAGTTGTTAATACGTGGTCGTATGAAGCGCTAGTTCGGATCTTTTTTAAATATGGTGAAGAGAAGTTTTCCAAACAAGTTGCTCGTAAAATAGAAGCTGCAAGACAAACGAAACCAATTGAATCTACAGTTGAGCTTGCAGAGATCATTAAAGAGGGTATTCCTGCAGCTACCAGAAGAACTGGTGGCCATCCTGCAAAGCGTGTATTTCAAGCGATTCGTATTGCGGTAAATGACGAGTTACATGCTTTCTATGATGTTTTACATCAAGCAGCAGAGTCTGTATCTGTTGGTGGAAGAATTGCAGTCATTACTTTTCATTCGTTAGAAGACAGAATATGTAAGCAGGCTTTTAAGAAGTGGAGCTCTTTACCACCACTTCCTAGAAACATTCCAATTATACCGGAGACGAGTCAACCACCATTTAAACAAATTACGAAAAAGCCAATTGTGGCAGATGAAGAAGAACTAGATAACAATAGGCGGGCGCGTTCTGCAAAGTTACGTATCGTTGAAAAAGTAAAACCTTGGAATGATCAATTTTTCTTTAAAGAAGGGCGGGATCAGGCATGAGTGCTAGTGAAGCAAGAAATTGGCAACAAACAGCGGCTGAAAGAAGTGAACAAACCTACCGACAAACGGAAACAAAGAAACAAGTTAAGGTAGATGTTACGCAACGTTGGATAACACCAGGAGAAAAGTTTTTATATGTTATTTTTTCTTTGGCTACAGCAGCAACATTATTTTATGTTGTATCGTTTAGTACAAATTTAGACGCTTTAAATCGAGATATACAAAGCTTAGAAAGTACCGTGGAACAGCAAGAAACGATCAACGCTAATTTAACATATCAAGTAAAAGAATATAGTAATCCTGATCGCATTCTTCGTATTGCTAAAGAGAATGGATTGAAAATTCAAAACACAGAAGTAAAGCAAACAGCTACAATTTCTGAATAGACAGTAATGGGGTGATCAAAAGTGAAGAAAAATAAAACGACATCGACGATGGCAAACCTATTCATACTTATATTTGTCGTGATATTTTTAACACTATCTGGTCGCTTTTTATACATACAAGCAACTGGTGAAATTCAGGGAATAAATTTACAAGAATGGGCGGATGATCGTAGGACGAATAATTACGCAATAGAAGCAAACCGAGGAACGATTTATGATCGTAATGGCATGGATCTTGCGCAAGATCGGGCAACATATAGCTTATATGCGATTGTTGATGAGGCTTATTCTACAAACCTTGATAATCCCAAACATGTGGATAATGTAGATAAGACTGCAGAAGCATTAGCACCTTTGTTGGATATGGAAGTAGCAGAAGTTAAATCTGTTCTTCAAACGGGTATAGAAAATGATAAATTTCAAGTAGAATTTGGTGCAAATGGTAGTCAGTTAAGTCAAGAAGTGAAGTTGGATATTGAAGCACTCGATTTACCAGGAATAAATTTCGATGAAGAAGCAAAGCGTTATTATCCAAATGGTACTTTCGCTTCTCAGATAATCGGTCTTGCCCAAAAAAATGATGATTCAATTATTACTGGTATAACAGGTATTGAAGCGCAATTAGATGATTACTTACAAGGAACGAATGGTTCAATTTCGTATAAACGGGATAAATACAATACTAAATTACTAGACCCTGATGAAATTATTCAAGAAGAAGAAGATGGGGACAATGTTTACCTAACAATTGACCAAAAAATTCAAACATTCCTAGAGGATGCAATGTCACAAGTGGTAGAAGATTACAATCCTGCACGTATTACTGCCACAGTCATTGATCCAAAAACGGGAGAAATATTAGCGATGAGTAACAGGCCAAGTTATAATCCAAATGACCTTGAAAACGTTGAGAATTGGTATAATGATGTGGTATCGACGCCAATTGAACCTGGTTCTACTATGAAAGCTTTTACTTTAGCTGCAGCAATTGAAGAAGGCGTCTATAATGGTGATGAACTCTATGAATCTGGAAGTTATAAAATTGATGAAATTGAAAAACCAATTACAGATTATAATCAATCATGGGGTTTGATACCATTTGATGAGGGTATTCGACGATCTTCAAACGTTGCTGTGTCTAAGTTAGTCTGGGAGAAGATGGGAACAGAAACGTTTTTAGAATACTTAAATGCGTTTCATTTCGACCAAAATACGGGGATTGATTTACCTAGAGAGCAGGCAGGGACAATACTGTATAATTATACGATTGAGAAGTTAACCACTGCTTATGGTCAAGGCTCAACTGTTACGCCAATTCAACTCATTCAAGCAGCTACAGCACTAGCTAATGATGGTAATATGATGAAGCCATACGTGATATCAAAAATAACGGATAGTGAAACTGGCCAAATTGTTGAAGAAACAGAATCAGAGGTAGTAGGCAATCCGATATCTGAGGAGACGGCAAACCAAGTACTTGATATATTAGAAACAGTTGTAACCGAAGAAGATGGAACAGCCCATAATATTTATAATTTATCTGATTATTCTGTTGCTGGTAAAACAGGTACAGCACAACTTTCTCAGGGTGGATATTTAACTGGGGCTAATAATTATATCTTTTCCTTTTTAGGGATGGCACCGAAGGAAGATCCAGAGCTTATTATGTACATTACGGTACAACAGCCTGAACTAGAAGTAGGAGAAGCAGGGTCTGCTCCTGTTTCTTACATTTTTAAAAATGTTATGGAGAATAGTTTACATTACTTAAATATTCAACCTGATAAAGAAGAACAAGAAACTGTTGCAACTTATACATTTCCAGAAGTTATAGGAGAATCTGTAGACGAAGTCAAAGCAAATTTAGAAGAAAACGATCTGAAAGTTACCATGATTGGTAATGGCGAGTCGGTTACAGCTTCATCTGTTACATCTGGCGAGAAAGTGGTATCTGGTGAACATATCTTGTTAGTTACAGATAATCCAACGATGCCAAACATTACTGGTTGGTCATTGCGCAATGTTATCGAGTTAGGTGAATTAGTTGATCTGGATTTAGAATATATAGGAAGTGGTTACGCCACCTCTCAAAGTGTCAAAATTGGATCAGATATAGGGGAAAACACCTATATGATGGTTGAATTTTCGCCACCTGAGAATACTGAAGAAGAGTCAGAAGATGAGTCAGAAGAAGAAACAACATCAGAAAATGATTAATTAGAGTGAAGCATTCAAAGTGATGCAGTGTTCTATTCGTTTAACATTTACATATACTAGATACAACTTTACTTGGATAATGTGAGGAGTTATTAAGCCATGAAACGTGTATCAAATGTAACGATGCGAAAACGAATTGTCACTGTATTTCTTTTTGCTTTTCTTTTGTTTTTAGTAATAACGATTCGCTTGGGTTATGTTCAGTTCATAATGGGTGACGAGCTGATGGATAAAGCGGAAGCTTCATGGAGTAGGGACATTGATTTTGAAGCTGAGCGTGGTCAAATCTTGGACAAGAATGGCTTAGTGTTAGCAGAAAATGTTACAGCCCCTACGATTATGGTTGTTCCGAGACAAATCAAAGATTCAGAAAGAGCTGCAACATTACTAAGCAATATCTTAGAAATATCGGAAGAAGACATGTTATTAGAATTAACGAAAAACACGAGTATCGTGCGATTTAACGCCGGAAGAAAGGTTACAGAAGAACAAGCAGAGGCGGTTCAAACGCTAGCTTTAGATGGGGTTTACGTTGCTAAAGATACGAAACGATATTATCCCAATGGCGATTATCTTTCACATGTGTTAGGTTTTAGTGGAATAGATAATCAAGGGTTAATGGGACTAGAGTTATATTATGATGAAGAGCTCAGCGGAGAAAAAGGAAGTCTATCATTCTATTCTGATGCTAAAGGTCAACGATTACCCAGTTTAGCAGATACGTATCAAGCGCCAACTGATGGTTTGGATATGAAATTGTCTATTGATGCGAAAGTTCAAACAATTATAGAAAGAGAGCTGGATCAAGCGGAAGCAACGTATAATCCAGATGGCGCATTAGCGATAGCAGTTGATCCTGATACAGGTGGTATTCTTGCAATGGCTTCAAGGCCTAATTTTGATCCAGAAGATTATCAATCTGTAGATGCAGATATTTATAATCGAAATTTACCAATTTGGAGCACATATGAACCTGGTTCCACCTTTAAAATTATCACATTAGCTGCAGCGTTGGAAGAAGAAGTTGTTGATTTAGAGGAAGATGAATTTTTTGATGATGGAAGTATGGAAGTAGGCGGTGCGACATTACACTGTTGGAAAAGTGGTGGTCATGGCCAACAAACTTACTTAGAAGTTGTCCAAAATTCATGTAACCCTGGTTTTATTTCTTTAGGTCAAAAAATTGGTAAAGAAAAACTGTTTTCCTATATAGATGATTTTGGTTTTGGACAAAAGACTGGCGTTGATTTATTTGGTGAAGAGAATGGGATATTATTTAACTTAGATCAAGTAGGACCTGTTGAACTAGCTACTACTTCATTTGGTCAAGGTGTATCAGTAACGCCAATTCAACAAGTTATGGCGGTCTCAGCAGCAGTAAACGGTGGATATTTATATGAACCATATGTTGCTGCAGAATGGTTGGATCCAGTAACAGGTGAAAGTGTGGAAACAGTTGAACCTACCTTGAAAAGACAGGTAATTTCAAATGAAACTTCTATCCAAATACGTGAGGCTTTAGAAAGTGTTGTGGCAAAAGGAACTGGTAGAGGTGCTTATGTAGAAGGATATCGAGTAGGTGGTAAAACAGGAACTGCCCAAAAAGTTGGAGAAGATGGACAGTATATGGCGGATAATCATATCGTTTCTTTTATTGGATTCGCTCCTGCTAATGACCCAGAAATTGTTGTCTATTTAGCTATCGACAACCCGAAGGACACTGTTCAATTTGGTGGAGTGGTAGCTGCTCCAATTGTTGGAAATATAATGGAGGATAGTCTACGTGCTATGGGCGTACCTACAACTACAGAAGGTTTAGAGAAAGAATATCAGTGGCCAGATCAACCGTTAGTTGAGGTGCCAGATTTAATTGGCGTGTCTCGTAATGAATTACAAGAATACTTAATTAATCTTTCGATAGAAGCATCGGGTGAAGGAGATAAAGTAATTGAGCAGGATCCGGCAGCCGGAACGAAATTAGAAGAAGGAGAAACAGTTCGTCTATACTTTTCTGATTAAAAATAGATACGATTAATCATGAAGATTAAGACTAAATTTGTTATACTAAAGAAGTTGTGAAGAAAACTATAAATAACTTATAAATAATCAGTAAAGATAGTAAGGGTGAAAGCGATGAAAAAACTACAAGAAGTTCTAGACATTATTCCTGTATACCAATTGAATCAGACATTAGATAATATAAATATAAACGGTGTAACAATCGATTCTAGAGAAGTACAAAAAGGTAACTTATTTATTTGTATTGATGGCTATACAGTTGATGGACACAATTTTGCTAAACAGGCTGAAGCGAATGGTGCTCATGCAATAGTAGCTGAAAAACCGTTAGATGGAATCAACATTCCAGTTATATATGTTCGTGATACGATTAAAGCTGTCGGACTTTTAGCTAATAGCTATTATGATAATCCGACACAAGCGCTACAACTTATTGGTATTACTGGTACGAATGGAAAGACAAGTGTTACGTATCTCTTAGATGCAATTTTTCAAAAAAACCAACAAAAAACAGGAGTAATTGGAACGATTCAGATGAAAATAGGAGAAAGAAAAGTTCCTGTTGCAAACACAACACCTGAAGCTTCCTTTTTACAAAAAGGTTTTAAAGAGATGATAGATAGTGGAGTAGAAACAGCTATTATGGAAGTGTCCTCACACGCTTTAGAAATGGGAAGAGTTAATGGGTGTGATTTTAATATTGCAGTCTATACGAATTTATCACAAGACCATTTGGATTATCATGATAGTATGGAGAGTTATTTTCAAGCTAAGAGTCGCCTATTTCAACAATTGGGAAACCGATATGATCCAAAAAAACCTAAATATGCCGTAATTAATCAAGATGATGAGTATAGTGAAAAGTTTATCAATGCGACAACACAGCCTGTAGTTACGTATGGTATAGACAATGAAGCGGATGTCCGTGCAACGAACCTAGAATTAAATGCAAACGGTACGTCCTTTGAACTGGTTACTTATAAAGGGAACATAGCTATTTCTAGTAAGTTAATGGGTAAATTCAGTATATATAATATGCTGGCGGCTGTAGCTACCGCTTTATTATCCAACATTCCTTTAAAGATAATTAAAGAGGCATTAGAAGAAACAGCAGGTGTAAGTGGCAGATTTGAACCTGTTCAAATTGGTCAAACATATGGTGTAGTTGTTGATTATGCACATACGCCGGATTCACTTGAAAATGTATTGCAGACTATGCGAGGGTTTGCAGAAGGTGATATCTATGTTGTGGTTGGTTGCGGCGGTGATCGTGATAAAACAAAACGTCCTTTAATGGCGAATATAGCTGTTAATTATGCTACCCATGCGATTTTCACTTCTGACAATCCACGTTCTGAAGACCCTTCCGTAATCATTGAAGATATGATTAGAGGAATCGATATGAATAATTACGACGTTATTATCGATCGCAAAGAAGCTATAGAAAAAAGTATTGCTTTGGCCAAAAGAAATGATATGATATTAATTGCTGGAAAAGGCCATGAAACATATCAAATTATTGGTCCACAAACGTTAGACTTTGATGATAGAAAAGTTGCTAAACATGCAATAGAAAAACGTTTAAAACAAGAATAAGTGCTTTTATAACAAATGTAAGAGGTTGTATTACTGTTTAATGAGGAGTTATCACTATGTTATTTACCTTACCTTTTCTAAAGGGATTGTTTCCTGATACAAAGGGGGCCATTCATGATCAATTTATAATCAATCAAGTTACAACAGATAGTAGAAAACCAATGTCACATGCATTGTTTGTGCCTTTAGTAGGAGACAAATTTGATGGGCATGCCTATATGAATCAAGCAATTGAACAAGGCGCAGTTGCTACTATATGGGAAAAAGACAAACCGTTGCCGAAGTTTTTGCCAACGGATTTTCCTGTGTTCTTTGTTAAAGATACACTAATTGCGCTACAACAATTAGCACAGGCATATCGGCTAAAGATAAATCCAACAGTTATAGGCGTAACTGGGTCGAACGGTAAAACGACGACGAAAGATTTAATCGCAACTGTTTTGTCAAGCCGCTATCGTACACATTATACCAATGGTAATTTTAATAATCATATCGGTTTACCTTTAACAATCCTTTCAATGCCAAATGATACCGAAATGCTTGTATTAGAAATGGGAATGAATCATTTTGGAGAAATGGAACGTCTATCTAACATTTCAGAACCTGATATTGCAGTAATTACAAATATTGGAGAATCACATATTGAGTATCTAGGCTCAAGAGCTGGTATAGCAAAAGCGAAGGCTGAAATATTAAGTGGGTTAAAAGTTGATGGTACACTATTAATTGATGGAGATGAACCATTATTATTGCCGTACAGTGAACAAGTTGATACAACTAAAATAGGGTTTGATCTTTCAAATGATATCGTAATAGATCAATTTAACATGCATCCGTTACATTCATCTTTTCGATTAATGGCCAAGGATACATATGAAATCCCGTTATTGGGAAAGCACCATGCCCAGAATGCTGCATTCGCAATTCAAATAGCAGTAAAACTCGGTATGGAGTGCAAGGAAATCCAACAAGCACTTTTAGAAGTTGATCGAACAGGCATGCGTTTTGAAGTAATGAATGGTAGGGGTGGGGTAACGTTAATTAATGATGCATATAATGCCTCTCCAACATCTATGAAGGCTGCTATTAACGTAGTGAAAGAAATTACAGGATACGAAAGAAAAATTGTCGTCTTAGGCGATATGTTTGAACTAGGTAATGCTTCAAAAGAATTCCATCGTTCAATTGCAGATGTACTATCTCTGCCAATCGAGTATGTATGTACAATTGGAGAGGATGCTATTGAAATAAGTAAGGCAGTTAATAAACAAAATCCGTTGATTCATACAAAACACTTTGCGAATAAAGAAGAGGCAATTACTTTTTTAGAGGCGTATTTAGACGAACAAACATTAATTTTAGTGAAAGCTTCAAGAGGCATGCAATTAGAAACAATTATTGATCGACTATTATAAAATTTCAAAAACAATGGGCGGTTTGACTAAAAGAGGAGGAAATAGATCATGAATGAATATATATTAATAATTACGATGAGTATTGCGTTTTTAATTACCGTCCTATTATCACCAATTTTCATACCACTTTTACGTCGGTTAAAGTTTGGTCAGAGTATACGTGAAGAAGGACCAAAGTCGCATATGAAAAAGACGGGAACACCTACAATGGGTGGGGTTGTGATTGTTTTAAGTGTTGCAATTACAACACTGATCATTACCAGCAAATTTAATGCTAGTTCAATAAATTCAGAAACAATGCTACTTATCCTGGTGTTAGTAGGGTATGGTATCCTTGGTTTTTTAGATGATTTTATCAAAGTAGTATTAAAAAGAAATCTTGGTCTGACATCAAAACAAAAAATGTTCGGACAAGTGCTAATTGCGGCTATTTTTTATGTCGTATTATTCATACAGGACTTTCCTACATATATTTCAATTCCAGGTACGAGTGTACAGTTTGATTTAGGATGGGGATATGCGGTCTTTGTTATACTAATGATTGTTGGAGCATCTAATGCAGTTAACTTAACGGATGGTCTTGATGGACTTGTCGCAGGAACAGCAACGATTGCATTTGGTGCTTTTGGCATTTTAGCGTGGTATGGTATACCTCAATTTGAAGTGACGATTTTCTCTTTAGCGATAGTTGGAGCTTTATTAGGTTTCTTAGTATTTAATGCACATCCAGCTAAAGTATTTATGGGTGATACTGGTTCGTTGGCATTAGGTGGAGCGATAGCTGCTATAGCTATCTTAACGAAAATGGAATTAATGCTTGTTATTATCGGTGGTGTGTTTGTGCTTGAAACACTATCTGTTATTATTCAAGTCATTTCTTTTAAAACAACAGGAAAACGAGTATTTAAAATGAGTCCGTTGCACCATCACTATGAATTAAAAGGTTGGTCAGAATGGCGCGTTGTCACAACCTTTTGGCTTGTTGGACTTTTATGTGCTGCGTTAGGAATTTATATTGAGGTGTGGTTAACATGAATAAACTAAAGAACTTCCCATATCAAAATGTCTTAGTACTTGGTTTAGCTAAGAGTGGCACGGCGGCTTGTAAAGTTTTAGTGAAAAATGGTTGTACGGTCCGAGCGAATGACTTAAAAGTAAAGGAAACAAGTGATCCAGTCATAGCTGAATTAAATAAGTTAGGTATTGAGGTGACCACTGGTTCACACCCATTAAAATTGTTAGATGAAATAGACGTTGTAGTGAAAAACCCTGGTATTCCTTATGAAAATGAACTTTTAATAGAAGCTGAAGTAAAAGGGATACCTATTATTACAGAAATTGAGCTTATTCATTATCTTATTACAGCGCCATATATAGGGATAACAGGTTCAAATGGTAAAACAACAACAACTACATTAATTCATGAGATGTTAGAAAAAAGTAATAAAAGAAGCAAATTAGCAGGCAATATAGGTAAGGTTGCAGTTGAAATAGCTGAAAATCTAAAAGAAGAGGAAACAATGGTTGTTGAACTATCATCCTTTCAATTAATGGGAACCCAAGAATTTCAGCCACATATAGCAGTAATGTTGAATTTGTTTCAGGCGCATTTGGATTATCATAAAACTTTTCATAATTATAAAGATGCTAAGGCACGTATCTTTGCGAATCAAACAGAGAAAGATTACTTTGTTTACAATGCAGAAGATGGTGAGATTGCTACATTAATTGATCATGTTGTTGCAACTAAGGTGCCATTTAGTATTCATGAAAAAGGACTTACAAATGGTGCATGGTGTGATGAGACCTATGTTTATTTTAGGGATAAACGCATTATTGCAAAAGAAAATATTCGCTTAGTTGGTGATCACAATTTAGAAAATGTCTTAGCTGCAGTAGCTGCAAGCATGCTATCTGGTGCGACCAAAGAAGGAATTAACGAAGTTTTAACAACTTTTCCAGGTGTCAAACATAGAACGCAATATGTAGAACAAATCAATGGCAGACTATTTTATAATGATTCAAAAGCTACTAATATTTTAGCGACTTCAAAAGCATTAGACTCTTTTGAACAACCGGTTATTTTATTAGCTGGTGGTTTGGATCGTGGAAATGATTTTGACGCGTTAATTCCGTACTTAACAAATGTAAAAGCAATGATCTTATTTGGTGAGACAGCTATTAAGTTAAATGAAACAGGGCAGCAAGCAGGTATAGAAGATATCGTGTTTGCTGACAATATGGCCCAAGCAGTGGATTTAGCATTCGAACTTTCAGACGAAAAGGATATCATTCTGTTGTCGCCAGCTTGTGCAAGTTGGGATCAATATCGAACTTTTGAAGAAAGAGGAGACATGTTTATAGAAGCTGTGCATACATTAAAATAAGGGCTTGTACTAAGAGCCTCACCTTCCATATTAATCGGAAGGTGAGGCTTTTGTATTCTTATTTTACATGTAAATGGAAATGGGGTCATGTTAGGTGGAAAGTAGACAAAAGACACAGCTGCGTCCTGATTACCTTTTGATTATCACCATATTAGCACTTTTATTAATAGGAGTTGTTATGGTATATAGTGCATCAGCAATTTGGGCTGATTATAAATTTAACGATTCCCTTTATTTTGCTAAGCGTCAACTTCTATTTGCGACAGTCGGCTTAGTGGCTATGTTTAGTGTAGCACGTGTACCATACCAAGTATGGCGGACCTATTCAAAAGTTATTTTAGTTATTTGTTTTGTTTTATTGATAGCAGTATTAATTCCTGGAGTTGGCTTAGTTCGTGGTGGAGCAAGGAGTTGGATTGGTATAGGTGCCTTTAGTATTCAACCTGCTGAATTCATGAAGTTAGGTCTCGTTATTTTCTTAGCAACTTATCTAGCCGAAAAACAGCGATATATTACATCCTTCAAAGAGGGCTTCTTGCCATTGTTGTTATTAATATTTACAAGTTTTGGACTTATTATGCTCCAACCAGATTTGGGTACGGGTATGATTGTTATCCTAACCTGTTTTGTGCTCTTATTTGTGGCGGGAGCTAGAATTAGCCACTTCGTAGGCCTAGGAGTTTTAGGAGTGATCGGTTTTGCAGGTTTAATTATTTCGGCGCCATATCGAATCAATCGGATTACAGCTTTTCTAAATCCTTGGGAAGACCCACTAGGAAATGGGTTTCAAATTATTCAATCGCTCTATGCAATTGGACCAGGTGGTCTCTTAGGAATGGGCTTTGGAAATAGCCTACAAAAGTTTTTTTATCTACCTGAACCACACAATGATTTTATTTTCGCTATATTAGCTGAGGAACTTGGTTTTATCGGTGCTTTAATACTTATAAGTCTATTCTTTATGTTGTTTTGGAGAGGTACTAAAATAGGTTTAGCTGCACCTGATAAATTCGGTATGTTACTTGGGTTAGGTATAACAGTTATGATTGCGTTGCAAGTAATTATCAACATGAGTGTCGTAATTGGTTTAATTCCAGTAACAGGAATTACATTGCCTTTCTTAAGTTATGGTGGTTCTTCTCTTACATTAACATTGGCTGCCATGGGCATTATTATAAATGTCAGTAAATATAGTAATGAATAAATAGTATATACTCAATTTCGCAAAGTGAAATTGGCAAATAAGTCTTGATATAATTAATAAGACTTGCAAAGGTAAAGTTGACTTCGTACTCCTTTCATAAGCAGCATGGTGCTTTGACTGACGAACTTAAGAGATGCTATGACGTAACATTTGTATAAATTAAAAAATAGATTACTTTAGACACGCTACGTAAGCAAATGGTCTCCCTTTCCGCAGGCACGGCTTCAGCTAACTCGGAAACTAAGTACGTTTCCGAGTGGATCTTCAGCCCGTGCTGTTCCTGCTGGAGAGTCGACCATTTGCTTCCTCCGCTGGTTTGTAGCAATAAAAAAATGCAGAAATGGCGAATCTATTTTATTGGCAACTAATATAAAAAGAGTGATTACAGAGATTCCAATTATTAATAAAATAACTATTTATTTTCTGGGAATCTCGACCACCTCAGTCGCTAATTTAGTTACCAGCCCAATTAACAAAATATTGTTTATTACTTGTAATTGCCTACAAACAAATGAAGTATATTAGCGAAGATTGCAAATGGTTGTGCCCACGGAAAGGAAGACCAATTGCTACCGTAGCATGGTAGCAATCAGTAAATTATTTTGGTAGCCGGTAACAATGTTACCTCGCAGTTGATGATAATTCCTACTCAAGGAACGTTATGTCAGAGTGTATGAATGTTTGTAATATTACAGTCTTTTAGAAAGCAGCTCTGTTAAAAGATTGTCAATAATATAGCAACTATATGCGAAACTTAAAACATACAATGATGTGCACTTATTTTTTTGTGAGAAAGTTGAGTTGTATAATTATTTATACTTTATATATTCTAATTAAAAAGCTTATCTTACACAAAAAGATGAGCTTTTTTGATTGAGTAAATTTTGATAGAAACAATATGTTGTCATAAAATCCTTCAAACTTGCGTAAAAAGATGAATTTTGTAGAAAAATCCATCTTTTGGATCAGAAAATCTTACAACTTTAACTGATAAAATATGATATACTTTTAGAGTGACGAACTATTCAAATATAGTTCTACTATTTTGTTTGTATAAGCTTGTTATTTTGTTTCAATAAAGGAAGAATGAGGAGATGGAAGAAAAAAAGGTTATATCCATAGAAGATCGTATTCCAAAGCTAAAGGAAGCAAGAAAAAAGAAAACAAATAGGCGTTTAGTATTCTATTTATCATTATTTTTTATCTTGATTTCGATAGTTGTATATTTACAATCTCCTCTTAGTTATATACAGCATATTGTAGTGAATGGAAATGAATATGTTGCAGAGGATGTAATAGTTGAATTAAGTGAATTATCAACCGACAATAATTTATGGAGTGTTAGCTTGGATGACACTGCTGCAATAATTAAAGAACATCCAGAATTAAAAGATGTACAAGTCCAAAGAGAATTACCAAATTCGATTGTAATAACTGTAGAGGAATTAAAGAAGGTTGCTTACATAAAAATGGAAGATAGTTACAGGCCATTATTAGAGAACGGGGAAGTTATTGAATCTATTGACGCATCAAAATGGCAAGGTGATGCACCACTACTAATCGATTTTACAAAGGAAACTTATATTAAAGAAATTGCAGAAGAGTTACAGCAATTACCAGTTACAGTCGCTGATTTAATATCGGAGATCTATTGGAAGCCAACAGAGGCAAATCCATATAAAGTTTTATTATTCATGGATGATGGTTATCAAGTAGAATCTTCTATTAGGAATTTTGCTACCTACTTACAAACTTATCCTTCTATCGTTAGTCAGCTAGAAGAAAAAGCTGGAATCATTCGTATTGGTGAAGGCGGAGCTGTATTCGATCCTTATAATGAAACTGATGAAGAAGAGGAGGCGGAAAATGAAACTGAGGGGTAAACATGTAGTACTCTCGTTTGTATTATTCATTTTTGGTTTTCTTGTCGCCTTTAGTTATCAAAATACGAAAGAGCAAGCAGAAGTGATTCAATTATCCCAGCAAGAGTGGGAAAAAGATTTTTATTACAGACAGCAATTACTTCAATTTGAAGAACAAAGTCTTGAATTACAAGAAAAGGTAGATGATTACCGACAAGAAATAAGTACACTGGAGGAATCGTTAGGTGAACAAGAAACAGCGATAGGTGAATATGTTGAAACGAAGCGTAAACTCCAAATTTTAACGGGAGAATTACCTATTACTGGTCCTGGTATTCGCGTAACTTTGTCTGATGCGAATTATATACCAACTGCTGAGAATGCAAATCAATATATTGTTCACGACCGTCATGTTCAATTAGTAATAAATGAATTATATAGTGCGGGGGCAAAAGCAATTGCAATAAATGGTCAACGCATTTATAAAGATAGTTACGTTACGTGTATTGGTCCAGTAATATCTGTTGATGGAAAACAGTATCCGGCACCATTCTCTATTGAAGCGATAGGTGAACAGGAGACTTTAGAAGTAAGTTTAGAACTGAAAAACGGTGTAATTGATATGTTAGTAAATGATAATGTAGAAGTTGAGGTTGGAACTACCGACCAGATTGCTATGGATGCAAGAGTTAATTAAGAAAGGTGATCGGTTTGTCAACTAAAAGTAAAATCATTTTGGCTCTAATATTTTCCTGTATTGGATTTATGATTGCAATCCAATTCCAATCCATACAAGAACCAAAGGAACGGGACACAAGAGATATGTGGGAAATCCGTACCCAATTACAAGCTGAACAAGAGACACAACAAGAACTCTATCAACAATTAGATGAATTAGAAACAACATTACAAGAGTATAAAGATAATGCAGAACAAGACCAGATTAACACCTTAATGGAATCGGTTGAAGTACTGAAAATGGAAGCTGGATTAACCGATAAAACAGGCAGAGGCATTACCATAACAATTAATCCAGTTTTTGAAGAGTCAAATGAAGAACAAGTTTATCCAAGTGTTACACCGGAATTGCTAAATCGACTTATTAATGAGTTGAACAATTATGGTGCTACAGACATCGCAATTGGAAATGAGAGATATATTGGCGTTACACCAATTCGAAATGTAAATGGTGAGACTTATGTTAATAATCGTGCCTTACCAGATATTCCATTTGTCATTAAAGTTTTATCAAATGAACCGGAACGATTACTAGATTATATGGAAGTTAGCCAATCAAAAGATGACTTTTCCATCGAGAATATGGAATTTGATATCAACGTTGAAGATACGGTAACTTTACCTTCCTATGATGGAAACATCGATTTAGAAATAGTAGAATTAGATGAAACTAACGAAGCAGGTGAAGAATAATGTGGTTACCAGCATTGTTCTTAGTCGTCGGTATCGCATTAGGTTTTTTATCAGATATTACGATTCCAGAACAATATACGTTGTATCTATCGATTGCGGTTTTAGCAGCGCTTGATACGCTCTTGGGTGGTATACGTGCTTATTTAGACAAGAAATTTGATCAAATGATTTTCATTTCAGGATTTTTCTTTAATATTGGTTTAGCGGTTGTACTAGCATTTTTAGGTGTGCAATTGGGTATTGACCTTTATTTAGCTGCAATATTTGCATTTGGTGTAAGACTGTTTCAAAACATAGCGATTATTCGACGACATCTATTTAAAAATAGAAAAAAACAAGAAAATATATAAAAAAAGTTATTTTAAACAGAAAATAGTCGTAATATGTTGCATAATGTACTAAAGTAGAGATATAAAGATATTGTTAAAAGAATGACTATAAAAATGGTATACTGAATGAGAGATAGTATTTTGTGAAATTATTTTAAGATATCGATTGTAATTTTAATGATTATTCGTTAATATTTGTACTATTCAGATGCCTTAGATTGGGAGGTGCCTTACTTTTGAACAACAATGAAATTTTAGTCAGCCTGGATATAGGTACATCAAAAATAAAAGTAATTATCGGTGAAGTATTAAGTGATTCGTTAAACATTATTGGGGTAGGGACAGCAAAATCGAATGGAATGAAAAAAGGAGCAATCGTAGATATTGATCAAACGGTGCAATCTATTCGTGCTGCCGTAGAACAAGCGGAGAGAATGGTAGATTTAAAAATTGATCGTGTGATTGTTGGTGTGAATGGTAATCATGTTCAGTTACAACCGTGTCATGGTGTTGTTGCTGTTGCAAGTGATAATCGTGAAATAGGTAATGAAGATGTAACAAGAGTTATCGATGCGGCACAAGTTATATCGATACCTCCTGAACGTGAAATTATTGATGTTATCCCTAAACAATTTATTGTAGACGGATTAGATGAGATTACGGATCCAAGAGGAATGATTGGTGTACGCCTTGAAATGGAAGGTACAATTATTACTTGTTCTAGAACGATGTTACATAATATTTTGAAATGTGTAGAACGCGCTAACTTAGATGTTATAGATATCTGTTTACAACCACTTGCTACGGGTTCGATAGCTTTATCAAAAGATGAAATAAATTTAGGCGTCGCGTTAATTGATGTAGGTGGAGGTAGTACAACTGTTTCAGTTTTTGAAGATGATCACCTAGTTTCCACAAGTGTAGTCGCATTAGGTGGAGACAATATTACAAAAGACATCTCCATCGGGTTACGCACTACATCAGAAGATGCAGAAGAAATTAAAATTAATCATGGCCACGCTTTTTATGAAGATGCTCGTGAAGAGGAAACATTTGAAGCAGCAATTATAGGAAGTGACCAAAAACAGACATTTAATCAATTAGAAATATCTGATATGATTGAAGCTAGATTAGAAGAAATTTACACTTTTGCAGCACGTGAAATTAAAAAAATGGGTTATTCAGAAGTTCCAGGTGGCTTCGTTCTTACTGGTGGTTGTATTAAAATGCCTGGAGCAATTGAACTTGCACAAGATTTATTTCATGCCAATGTACGAATGGCCATTCCTGATTATATTGGAGTGCGAGAGCCACAGTTCACGTCTGGTGTTGGTATCTTGAAATTCGCATATCGTAATGCGAAGATTCAGGGTAAAGAACTATCAGCTGCAGTAACTTTAGCTGACCAGTCTATGGAAAAGCCTAAGAAACAAAAACGAACACCAAATACAAATGAGAAATCAAGTTCAAATAAGAAAAAGGAATCAAGTATTGCTAACTTATTCAAATACTTTTTTGATTAGAATAGTTTCTGAAAGAATTCTTATAGTAGGAAGCTAACTTCATTGAATCTTGTAAACTTGCAAATTAGGAGGAACGAACATGTTAGAGTTTGATACAGAAATGGATCAGCTAGCAACGATTAAAGTAATCGGTGTTGGTGGTGGTGGAAGCAATGCTGTGAACCGTATGATTGAACACGGTGTACAGGGTGTTGAATTCATTGCTGTTAACACTGATGCGCAAGCTTTAAATTTATCAAAAGCAGAAGTTAAAATACAAATTGGTACAAAATTGACGAGAGGATTAGGTGCAGGTGCTAATCCAGAAGTTGGTCGAAAAGCTGCTGAAGAAAGTAAAGAGCAATTAGAAGAAGTTCTTGCAGGAGCAGATATGATCTTTGTAACAGCTGGTATGGGTGGCGGAACTGGTACTGGTGCTGCACCTGTTATAGCACAAGTTGCAAAAGAATTAGGCGCGTTAACTGTAGGAGTTGTAACACGACCATTTACGTTTGAAGGAAGAAAACGTTCTACACAGGCAGCAAGTGGAACAGATGGTCTAAAAGCTAGTGTAGATACTTTAATTGTCATTCCAAATGATCGTTTATTAGAAATTGTTGATAAGAACACACCTATGTTAGAAGCGTTCCGTGAAGCAGATAATGTTTTACGACAAGGTGTACAAGGTATTTCTGACTTAATCGCTGTACCTGGATTAATTAACGTCGATTTTGCCGATGTAAAAACAATAATGTCTGATAAAGGTTCTGCGTTAATGGGTATTGGTATTGCCACTGGAGAAAATAGAGCAGTAGAAGCAGCGAAGAAGGCAATCTCTTCACCTTTATTGGAAACTTCAATTGACGGTGCTCATGGTGTTTTAATGAATATTACGGGTGGTAATAATTTAAGCTTGTATGAAGTGCAAGAAGCGGCAGATATTGTTACATCTGCTGCAGATCAAGAGGTAAATGTTATATTTGGTTCTGTTATCAATGAGGAATTAAAAGATGAAATAGTGGTAACAGTTATTGCAACTGGATTTGATGAATCGCAGTTGAATACGCCCAAAACCAAGCAACAACGTCCAAGCGCTGCACAACAATCACCTAAAGCGCCAGCACAATCGGATGATAAACCACGACGTGAAGAAAGTAATCGTGAAGCGTCTCCACAGCAAAATACACGTCAAGAAGAAGATACACTAGATGTACCTACATTTTTACGTAACAGAAACCGAAGACGATAAATTAAAAATAAGTTATCAAAAGGACAAGTGGCTATTGCGCATTTGTCCTTTTTTTTTGAACATTTTTAAATAATGTTATATAACTTTTAAACCTCGAAAGTGTCGAAAATTCCGAAGTGGTTAAAAAGTTTCGTTGTATTCTTTATAAATGCTATTTTATTCGAAGAGTTGGTTAGGAAATAGCACATCAAATTATTTGGTTTTTACAAAAAATAGAATTATATAGTTAATTGCATGTGATTTAAATAGAGAAGAATATCCTAGGATATTCTTCTCTATTTTTAATGCGACAATTTACTATCGAAACTCTAAAAATTAGCGGTAATTCCCTTACAACATATGACAGACTTTTAGAGATAGCTTCGGTATACTTGCAACAAATTAGTAAGCAATTAGTAGAGAGGAAGTAAAATGTGACCATCTATGTTGATGCAGTATTTTTATTGAATTTTTTAATTGATTGGATGATTCTATTATTAACCCAACAGATGTCTAAAATGGCAACAGGTAAATTCTCACTTCTTATTGCTGCTGTAATCGCGGCATTATTAGTTCCTATAACCATCTTCTATCCAAATTCAATTATACTGCATCCCATTGGAAAATTAGTGTATTCTGTTCTAATCGTATTCGCAGGCTTTGGATTTCATAACATGCGACGATTCACCAAATTACTAGTTACATTTTATTTTATTTCTATTGCATTGGGAGGTGGATTAACAGGATTACATTTTTTTATTAAGAGCCCTATGTATTATTCAGAACACGGGTTTTTAACTTGGAGTAGTGGTTATGGTGATCCGATTAGTTGGTTGTTTGTTGTGATAGGATTTCCAATTGTTTGGATCTTTACAAAAAAAACAATGGACAAGCACGCACTACTTAAATTCCGTCAAGATCAGTATATGCAGGTCACGATTGTTTTAAAGGAAAAGGAAGTATCTACAATCGGATATGTTGATAGTGGCAATCATCTAGTCGATCCAATAAGTCAAAAACCTGTTATTATATGTGATTACAAAATTATTAATCAATTATTTCAGGAAGAAGAAGTAGCGCAATTAAAAGAGGCGCAAGAAACGTGTGATTTTGACTGTATTCCGGATCATCTAATGACACAGGTTCAATTTGTACCGTATCAAGGCGTTTCAGGTGATCAACGGTTTCTTGTAGTCGTAAAACCGAAATTTATAACGATAGAATATGGTAATCAATTAATAAAAGTATCTAAGGTACTTATTGGCATTCAATTTGGCAAACTTACAGCAGATGAAAGTTATCATTGCTTGTTACAACCAGGATTGTTTAATGAAATTGCTACGAACTCAGCATGAACATGAAGGGGAGATATATATATGAAAAGATGGTTAATTCGATTTAAATTAGGCTGGTATAAAATTCGTTTGAAATTAGGTTTTAAACCAAAGGAGATTTATTACATAGGAGGGAGCGAACCCTTACCACCGCCTCTATCAAAAGAAGAAGAACAAGTTTTATTGCAAAAATTGCCTAGTGGAGACAAGTCAGCAAGAGCTGTTTTAATTGAACGAAATCTGCGTCTTGTTGTCTATATCGCAAGGAAATTTGAGAATACGGGAATAAACATTGAGGATCTGATTAGTATTGGCACAATTGGCTTAATCAAAGCGGTTAATACATTTAATATTGAGAAGAAGATTAAATTAGCTACCTACGCCTCCCGTTGTATTGAAAATGAAGTTTTAATGTATTTACGGAAAAATAACAAACTTAAATCCGAAGTTTCATTTGATGAACCGTTAAACATTGATTGGGATGGAAATGAATTACTGCTTTCTGATATTTTAGGAACAGATGAGAATATTACAATTAAAGACGTAGAAGCAGATGTTGACAAATCCTTATTAAGAAATGCTTTGGAACAGTTAAATGAAAGAGAGAAACAAATTATGGAATTAAGGTTTGGATTAATTGGTGATGAAGAAAAAACACAGAAGGATGTTGCAGATATGTTAGGTATCTCACAATCCTATATTTCACGTTTAGAGAAAAAAATTATCCGACGTTTACAAAAAGAATTTAATAAGATGGTATAGCAAGTAATGACTTGTTTTCCGGAAAATTGAGAGCCTGTACGGGATAATTTTCCTGCATAAAAGATCCTCCTCGTGGTGATACTGTTCCATGAGTAACATCTCCAAATGGGAGGGTGGAAAATGGCAAGACATAAAGTAGAAATATGTGGTGTAGATACTTCTAAGTTACCAGTACTTAAGAATGACGAAATGAGAAAACTGTTTAAGCAACTACAAGAAGACAACGACCTTTTTGCCAGAGAAACACTTGTAAATGGAAATTTACGATTGGTGTTAAGCATTATTCAGCGATTCCAGAATCGTGGAGAATATGGTGATGATTTATTTCAAGTTGGTTGTATTGGTTTGATGAAATCCATTGACAATTTTGACTTAGGGCAGAATGTAAAATTTTCAACTTATGCTGTACCTATGATTATTGGAGAAATACGCCGTTATTTACGTGATAATAATCCAATTCGAGTTTCACGTTCTCTCCGCGATACAGCTTATAAAGCGCTACAAGTGAGAGAAAAGTTAATGAGTAAGACATTAAGAGATCCGACAGCCATGGAAATTGCAGAAGAAATGGGTGTATCTCATGGGGATATCGTTTTCGCTATGGATGCGATCCAAGACCCAGTGTCATTATTTGAACCTATTTATAATGATGGGGGCGATCCAATATTTGTAATGGATCAAATAAGTGACGATAAAGATAAGGAATCAAATTGGCTTGATCAAATATCTTTAAAAGAAGGTATGCATCGTTTAAATGAAAGAGAAAAGATGATTTTGACAAAACGATTTTTTCAAGGGAAAACACAAATGGAAGTTGCAGATGAAATTGGAATCTCACAAGCACAAGTTTCCCGTTTAGAAAAAGCAGCAATTCAAGAAATGAATAAAGAAATGTTTGAATAAACACGTTATGCATGCATCCCATTGCAATCATCAGTAAGACTCTTGGTTCAACTATTAATCAGTTTGAAAGGAAAACCCCAACTGATTGAAGTTTGACTTTATATGAACCCGACTATACGTTATTGTATAGTCGGGTTTTTTGTTTTGATGAATAATACGAAAATATTAGGTTTATGTGCATATAGTAGTAAAAAGGAAGGTGATTATATTATGGTAACATTGACAAATATGCAGGTGAAAGAAATTATATTCGTTGAAACAGGAGAAAAGATTGGGAACATAATTGACTTGGAGATAGATGTTGACAAAGGTATTATAACGCATGTTGTAATTGCGATGAAAAATAAAATGATGGGCCTATTTGGAAAACAAGAAGAAGTAATTATTCCATGGGACCATATTGTCACTGTTGGTTCAGATGTGATATTAATAAAAGAAACTGATTTGAAGTAAATAAGGTAGAAATAAATAAAGTTCAGATAAAAATCTAATTCTTCTGCGATTGAGAGGAGAATTTAGTCAGGTTATATGATAAAATAGTGAAAAATGCAAGGAGAGATCAAATTGGAACCTTTTAAACAAAAAAATGAATCCATTATGGAGCTCTCATATGGACAAGGTAACAATCCAAAGCTAATTGCAGGAATCACAACGCGCTTTGGAGGGGAAAGTACTGCACCATTTGATTCTTTAAATATGGGATTTCATGTTCCAGACGATCCGAAGCGTGTGCTCGATAATCGAAAGAAAGTTGCTGAACTGTTAGCATTTCCTTTACATAATTGGATTATAGGAGAACAAACGCATCAAACAAATATTCATGTTGTAAAGCAGGATGATCCAAACATTGGATCAGGTGCTTTAACGAATAAGGATGCACTGAAGGATATAGATGGTCTCATTACGAATCAACAGAATGTGTTATTAACGGCAATGTATGCAGACTGTGTTCCATTATACTACTTTGATCCTACTACAGACTGGATTGGTATTGCACATGCTGGATGGCGCGGTACTGTAAATCAAATGGCTAAGCATATGGTAGATAAATTAACGGACCACGGGGCTAATATCGCTACGTTGCAAGTGACAATAGGACCATCTATTTCTGTATCAAATTATCAAGTAGATGAAAAGGTTTATCAACTTATTCCTAATAAATGGAGAGAAGAAGTTACGCAGAAATTTGATGCGACACATTATTTGTTTGACCTACATAAATTGCATCAATTAATATTGATTGATAGTGGGGTAAAACCAAATAACATTTTTATAACGAATTATTGTACTTATCAAGATGACGCTTTTTATTCCCATCGAAAAGAAGAGGGGAAAACAGGAAGAATGCTAGGCTACATAGGTTTAAAGACAGCTAGATAAGTTGATACCAAATGCTGATTCGTAGTAAGAAAGGATAGAGAAATATGAATGTAGAACAAAACTTAAAGACAATTGAAACGAATATAATAGAAGCGTGCACACGGGCAAATCGTAATCCTGAAGAAATTACAATCATTGGCGTGACGAAATATGTTACAATAGAACGTACAGAAGAAGCGTTCCAAGCTGGTGTTGTTGATCTAGCAGAGAATCGACTAGAAGGTCTGTCTGAGAAACAAGCATTTCTCTCTCAAGAGCAAATAAATTGGCATTTTATTGGGACACTTCAATCACGTAAAGTAAAGAGTGTTATTGGCTCAATAAATTACTTGCATTCACTTGATCGTTTGTCTTTAGCAAAAGAAATTAATAAACGTTCGGATGATGTTTTGTCCTGTTTTGTACAGGTTAATGTTAGTGGAGAAGAATCCAAGCAAGGTTTAGATAGTAAAGAAGTGATGGATTTTATTACCGCTTTAGAAGAGTATCCTGCTGTTAAAGTAATTGGGCTAATGACAATGGCTCCTCATATAAAAGATGAACAAGAACTTCGCAGTACTTTTCGATCTTTAAGAGAGTTACGAGATGCTATTAAACAAAAACAGTTGGCCCACGCACCATGTAAATACCTATCCATGGGCATGAGTAATGACTATCAAATTGCTATTGAAGAAGGGGCTACACATATTCGAATTGGTTCTAATTTGGTAGGGACAACAACTGAAACGAGGTGAGCAAAATGAGCATGAAAAATAAATTTAAAACATTATTTTCAGTCGAAGATGACTATGAATATGTTGATGAGGAAGAAGTGAATTCAGAGGAACCTTCTACTAGAAGCGAAAAACGTACTGGGCAAAATGTTGTGAGCTTAAAATCTGTTCAAGCATCTGCAAAGGTGGTTCTATCTGAGCCACGTTCTTATGATGAAACACAAGAGATAGCTGATCATATTGTTAATCGTCGGTCTGTTGTAATCAATTTACAACAAGTTGATTTTCAACAAGCAAAACGAATTGTTGATTTCTTAAGTGGTACTGTTTATGCTGTTTCAGGTGAAATACAAAAACTTGGACCGCACACCTTTTTATGTACACCGGATAATGTTGATGTTTCAGGAAGTATTACACAAATGATTGAAGAAGAGGAAGAATTTGAGCAGAGGTGGTAAGTGGTCATGTATATGCTTTATGAAATAATTACAGGTGCAATTGAACTGTATAGTTATGTGTTAATTATCTATATTTTAATGTCTTGGTTTCCAGGAGCAAGAGAATCATCGTTTGGAAATATCATATCTAGATTAAGTGAACCATATTTGGAACCATTTCGTAAAATCATCCCACCATTGGGAATGATCGATATTTCACCAATAGTAGCTATATTTGTACTTAGGTATTTAATACCAAGTGGAATTAACGTATTGTTTGGTTGGTTTATTTAATTGTTTTAATGGAGTGAAGAGAAGATACAATGGAAATATATCAACATTTTAGAAAAGAAGAGCAGCCATTTATCGATCAAGTCCTTTCTTGGAAAGAACAAGTGGAAAAGCAATACCAACAAAAATGTAGTGACTTTTTAGATCCACGCGAGCAAAAGATCTTTCAAAGTTTAATTGGAAATGACGATCAATTTACGCTTTCCTTTTTTGGTGGTACAGAAGAAACAGAAAGAAAACAAGCTATTTTAGCCCCTTATTACCAGTCAATTGAGCAGACGGATTTCCCGATTACTTTATTGCATGCTGTTTATCCAACGAAGTATATCACAATTGAGCATCGTGACGTACTAGGGGCATTTCTATCATTAGGTGTTCAACGAAAAAAATTAGGGGATATTGTCGTAGATGACGGCACTATTCAACTGTTGGTTTCATCTGATATTGCTCCTTTTATCTCGTTTAACTTAACATCTGTTAAGAAAGCGACGATTGAATGGGTAGAGAAACCTTTAGAAGAAGTTATTCTATCACGTGAAACATGGCAGTCGCATATGACGTTTGTAAGTTCTTTACGGCTGGATATTATGATGAAAGAAATATACGGTATATCAAGGCAAACTGCAGTACAAGCAATTCAAAAGAAGCTTGTAAAAGTGAACTTCAGAATTGTCGAAGATATTGCTTTTGTAGTAGAAGAAGGGGATGTATTTTCTTTGCGAGGTAAAGGAAGAAGCAGATTGAAGGAAATACTCGGTACTTCTAAAAAAAATAAAACGCAAATAAATTACGATATCCTAAAATAATTAAAATTTTAGCAGGAATTGTACTAATTTTGTCGAATTATATAAAGAAGCTATAAAACTTCACAAGGAGGTGGCCGATGTGCCATTGACACCATTGGATATTCATAATAAAGAATTTTCTCGAGGATTTAGAGGTTACGATGAGGATGACGTAAACGAATTTTTAGACCAGATTATTAAAGATTATGAGTTGGTAATAAGGGATAAAAAGGAATTGAAGAATCAAGTAGAAGACATGAAAGATAGACTTGGTCATTTCTCTAATATTGAAGAGACATTAAATAAATCAATTCTAATTGCACAAGAGACTGCAGAAGAAGTAAAAGGAAACGCGAATAAAGAATCAAAACTCATTATTAAAGAAGCAGAAAAAAATGCAGATCGTATTATTAATGAAGCACTTCAAAAATCAAGAAGTATAGCAATTGAAGTAGAAGAATTAAAGAAACAAGCAAAAGTATTCCGTACACGCTTGAAGATGTTAGTAGAAGCTCAACTTGAATTAGTTGAAAATGACGATTGGGATGGTTTATTCCAAACACGTATGGATGAAGAGTATGAAAATGATGAAGAAGTAGAAACAAATCGTTACTAAAACTTGACGTTTTTATCGTTAATACATATAATGGATTAACTTAAAGCTATTATAATTTATAAGATTTAATTTTCTATAACAAAGAAAAGCAATGCAAGGGAAAGTAGAATAGATTTAGACTGTTAATAAGCGAGTTAGGGTTGGTGTAAGCCTGACACAGTATCTATTTTAAAATCACCCTTAAGCTTCCTACTTGAAAGGTTTCGAGTAAAGTAGGACGTGTCCATCACGTTACGATGCTAAGCGGATAAAAATCTTAAGAACGTTTTTATCTAGTAAGGGTGGTACCGCGAGTCTTCTCGTCCCTTTAGGGATCTTGAGGGCTTTTTTTGTTGAAAAAAATAAGTAAAAGTAATGTTACGATCATTCAAGGAGGAAGAAAAATGGATTATAAAGACACGCTATTAATGCCAAAAACAGAATTCCCAATGCGCGGTAATTTGCCTAATAAAGAACCGAAAATGCAAGAAAAATGGGATGAGGACAACATGTATCAACAAGTACAAGCGCGTACAGAAGGTAGACCGCTATTTGTTTTACATGATGGCCCTCCGTACGCAAATGGTGATTTGCATATGGGTCATGCCTTAAATAAAGTACTTAAAGATTTTATTGTTAAATACAAATCAATGTCAGGATTCCATGCGCCATATGTTCCAGGATGGGATACACATGGACTGCCAATTGAGCAAGCATTGGCTAAAAAGAAAGTTAATCGTAAGAAGATGTCAATTGCTGAATTTAGACAAAAGTGTGCTGAATATGCGCTAAAACAAGTGGACAATCAACGTATTCAATTCAAACAACTTGGTGTACGGGGAGATTGGGATAACCCATATATTACATTAGAAAAAGAATATGAAGCTGCACAAATCCAAGTATTTGGTGACATGGCGAAAAAGGGATACATTTATAAAGGGTTAAAACCTGTTTACTGGTCACCATCGTCTGAATCTGCATTAGCTGAAGCAGAAATTGAATACCAGGATAAACGTTCAGCATCAATCTACGTGACTTTTGATGTAAAAATTCCAGGTGACTTGCTCCAAGGAGATGAGAAGTTCATTATTTGGACAACAACACCTTGGACAATTCCTGCAAACTTAGCAATCGCACTGCATCCTGATTTAACATACGCAGTAGTAAAAGTAAATGATGCGAAGTATATTGTTGCAGAAGAAATGATCGAGCAAGTGAAAGAAACACTAGAATGGGAAAAAACAGAGGTTGTCCAAACATTTAAAGGGCAAGAAGCAGATCATCTAGTTGCAAAACACCCTTTCTATGACCGTGATTCATTAGTTATTTTAGGTGATCACGTTACGACTGAAAGTGGTACTGGACTTGTTCACACAGCGCCAGGACACGGTGAAGATGACTTTATCATTGGTAAGAAGAATGGCTTAGAAGTTCTTTGTCCTGTTGATGAAAAGGGTGTGTTTACTGACGAGGCACCTGGATTTGAAGGATTATTTTACGATGCTGCAAATAAAGAAATTACTGAGAAGCTTGAGGAAGTTGGGGCACTACTAAAACTTACTTTCATTACACACTCGTATCCACATGACTGGCGTACGAAGAAACCGACCATTTTCCGTGCAACAAATCAGTGGTTTGCATCAATTAAAGATTTCCGGGAAGATATTCTTGCTGAAATCAACAGAGTTAACTGGGTACCAAAATGGGGCGAAACGCGTCTTTATAATATGGTGCGTGATCGAGAAGATTGGTGTATTTCACGTCAACGTGCATGGGGAGTTCCTATTCCTGTATTCTACGGGGAAGATCGTCTACCAATTATTACGGATGAAACGATTCAACATGTTTCTAACTTATTCCGTGAACATGGTTCAAATATTTGGTTTGAATGGGATACGAAAGATTTATTACCAGAAGGATTTACTTCAGTTCAGAGTCCAGGAAATACATTTACAAAAGAAATGGACATCATGGATGTATGGTTTGATTCAGGTTCATCTCATCAAGGTGTTCTAAATGAACGTCCTGAATTACAACGTCCAGCTGATGTATATTTAGAAGGTTCTGATCAATATCGTGGATGGTTTAATTCCTCAATTTCTACAGCAGTGGCTGTAACTGGTAAAGCGCCATTTAATACAATCATTAGTCATGGTTTTGCTTTAGACGGTAAAGGAAGAAAAATGAGTAAATCGGTAGGTAATGTGGTTGTTCCATCAAAAATCATGAAACAATATGGTGCTGATATTTTACGTTTGTGGGTTGCATCAGTCGATTATCAAGCAGACGTTCGTATTTCGGATGAAATTATTAAGCAAGCATCAGAAGGTTATCGTAAAATCCGTAATACATTCCGCTTCATGCTTGGAAATATCGCTGATTTTGATCCGGCTATTCATACGATCAAAGATAAGGATTTGCAAGAAGTAGATCAATATATGCAAGTTCGTTTACAGAGCTTAATTAAAAAAGTAACAAAATCATATGAGGAATATGATTTCTCAAGTGTTAATCAAGCAATTCACAATTTCTGTTCGATTGAATTAAGTGCATTTTATTTAGATTTTGGAAAAGATGTACTATATATCGAAGCTGAAGATAGTTCAAGACGTCGAAGTATTCAAACAGTTTATTATGAGATCGTTACTAGCTTAGTTAAACTATTAGCACCGATTCTTTCGCACACAGCAGAAGAAGTTTGGGAACACATTCCACACGTACAAGAGAAAAGTGTTCAATTAACAGATATGCCTGTTGCCAGAGAAATTGCTAATCAAGAGCAAATTCAAGCAAAATGGGATCATTTCATGACAATTCGTGATGATGTTCTAAAAGCATTAGAAGAAGCACGAGCTGAGAAAGTAATTGGTAAATCTTTAGAAGCAAAACTGCAAATTGTTGCAAAAGATGCTGATACAAAAGAATTGCTTACAAGTATGGAGGATATCCATCAATTGTTTATTGTCTCCGAAGTTGAAGTAGTAGCAGAATTAACGGATGTTAAAGAATTTGAACAAGTTTTTGTTAAAGTTGAAAAACATTGCGCTGAGCGTTGTGAACGTTGTTGGGTAGCTTCCGAAACAGTTGGAGAAGATCCAGCACATCCAGCACTATGTACAAGATGTGCAGCGATTGTTACAGAACATTATCCCGCATAATACAGATTTAAATAAAAACCATCAAATTGCACGTTGATTTGATGGTTTTTTTATAATTATTAATCTTTTGCATGCTAACTGGTAATAAGAAGCGTCAGAATTTATAGACACTATTAGTACACACGTCAACTTATTCTCTTTTCACTAACATATTTTATTTGAATATATTATTTCAGAACTGTTTTTCAGAAAAGGGGGTAGTGGTTTATGTATTATGTTTATCAGCCCGGTTACTATTATTATCCTGATTATATGTTCGATAGGCCGTATGATCAAAGTATAAGGCAGCAGTTTCCTCCAATTAATCCGAACTTATTGTATCAATCAGCAAATGAAACTAGAAGACTCATGAAAGATGCTAATATGGTTCTTGATAAGCTGTCAAATTCAAAGGAATTTAACACCGAACTTATGTATGCTGCACAATCTTCAAATAAAAAAGAGGTTAATCGCTTAATTAATTCATTGGGTTTAGCATCTGATGTAACAATAGATTTTAATCCAGATGGATTACATCTGGAATTTAAATCACAAGTGGAATCAAAAGAGTGTTGTCACCTAAAGATTGCGCTCCGTTGGCGTTAAAAGGGATCTTATGTGCTAAAAGCAAATAAATAAATCAACTTACTCATTTGAAAAATGGGAGCTATTCATTGGTTGGTTGCGTTTGAACTATATTTATTCTATTACATGTCCATATTAAAAAAGGCCTACTAGCTAAAAGATTAATACCTATGACGGAATTAACATACATTGCGAGGTAACTTACCTTAAGTCACAATGTTGATTAACTGCGACATAACAGAATTCCCTGACCTGCTTCTCAAGTGAAATTGACTCCCTTTCCGCAGGCACGGCTTCAGCTAACTCGGAAACAAAGTACGTTTCCGAGTGGATCGTGCGCCCGGCATGGGTTATAACTAGCTGGTGAAAGTCCACTACAGGTTTGGCAGTAGGAACTGTTAGCGAATGGCAAGGGTGTCTATCGTGAGGTAGAATCTGAAGGAAGCCGGACGCAAAATCCCGAACTGACGAACAGAAACTGTATATAAGGCTGAATCGGAACGGACGAGTTTGCGATCCCTTACAAAGTCCAATACTGCCCAAATTCCGTACAGTAAATACAGCAGTTACATGGGAGGAAAGTTATAACTCTTACCCGGGGAGGTCTCACGAAGGTCTAATAAGACAATTGTATTAGTGATAATACGATGAATTGTGAGAAGTCAGCAGACGCCATAGTAGTTTCTCAATGAAACGAAGGGCAGAACAACCTTAAATCTTGGAAAACAGGGAGGTGTAGACATCGCCGCCTAAGCACAGAAAACAGTGTGGTAAAGACCGAATAGATGGCTACCTATGAGTAAATACGTTGGAAACGGAAGGATTCATAGGAGTGTGCAGGCATGTCGCATAAGAAATGAAAGAACAAGATAGTATCAACTTAATCGAAAAAGTGATAAAAACGGATAACCTCTGGAAAGCACATGATAAAGTGAAAAGCAATAAAGGTGCCCCAGGAATAGATGGGATCACAATAGATGAATTGGAAGATCACATGAAGGGATACTTTGATCACCTACAAAGGAAATTAAGGGATGGAACTTACGCCCCCCAACCGGTTAAAAGAGTAGCTATTCCAAAGGCAGATGGTTCCAAAAGATATCTAGGGATTCCATGTGCACTTGATAGAGTAGTTCAACAAGCGATCTTACAAGTCATAGATCCCATCATTGACCCGTATTTTTCTAAATATAGTTACGGCTTCCGGAAAGGGAAAGATGCTCATCAAGCTATTCAAAAAGCGCAAACCTATTATGAAGAAGGTTACCGAACAATTGTAGACTGTGATCTAAAAAGTTATTTTGATACCATTCATCACCAACGATTGCAATCCTACTTGGAATACTTCATCAAAGATAAGATCGTCTTGAAATTGATCTGGAAGTTCCTATGCTCCGGCATTATAGATAGGAACATCTTTATCGAAACCAACGAAGGAGCACCGCAAGGTGGCCCACTATCACCAATTTTAGCGAATGTCTATCTCAATCAATTAGATCGCGAACTGGAGAAACGAGGACATCGATTCATTCGATATGCCGATGATTTCATTATCTTTGTGAAGAGTCCACGAGCTGGAGAGAGAGTGATGATAAATATCACCGCATTTTTGGAGGGGAAACTTCAATTAACGATTAATCAGAAGAAAAGTCACGTAACTTCAGCGACAAAAGCGACCTTTCTGGGTTTCCAACTACTAGACTACATGGGAAAGTAGGGTGCCGGCCAAGTCGGTCGGCGAAGCAGAAGTTCAGAGAGAAACTTAGAACAATGACAAGTCTCAAAAGACCAGGAAAATTCGAAGAAATTGTTGCAGAGATTAATCAAACGATAGTTGGTTGGATTAACTACTTCGGAATAGGTTATATGAAGGCATTTATAAAAGAAACCCAACAGTGGTTAAACCGTCGATTAAGACAATTGATATGGAAAAGATGGAAGAAAACAAAGACGAAGTACAAAAGACTTCGGAAATATGGGATATCACATGTGGATGCGATCAAACTCGCTAGCTCAAGGAAAGGGTATTGGCGATTAGCATTCAACCATATTATCCATCAAGCCATCTCCATAGAACGTTTAGGGAAATGGGGTCTAAAGGATATGAATATCCTTTACCATATAAGATACTTAAAAGGTTGAACCGCCGTATACGGATCCGTACGTACGGTGGTGTGAGAGGTCGGGGCTGTGAAGCCCCTCCTACTCGATTTCAGCCCGTGCTGTTCCTGCAGGAGTGTCGCCAATTTAACTTGATCCGCTAATATCCAGCTTTCCATCACTAACAGAGAGTAAAAGTCTACAAATAAAAATGAAAGGATTTAAACCATATTTTATTAGTTAGAAATTATTACGTAGATTATCATTTTCATCTAGTTTAATCGATCTTTTCTATCTATAAGGATGTAAATAGACATCAGCGAAGGAAGCAAATGGATGACACTCCTGTGGGAACAGCACAAGTTGAAGATCCACTCGGAAAGCGACTTTTGCTTATCCGAGTTAGCTGAGACTGTGCCCACGGAAAGGGAATCCATATGCTGACGAAGCGGGTAAGGGGATCTTCTCTTATGTCGCTGTTTCTCTCAAATTAATCAGATAAAAAGGTAGATGATTTCAGGCGAAGAGTGAAGTCAATTTTTACTCTGGATTGTAAAAATTTCTAGTAATTGTAAAACTTAAATGCCTTTTATACACTATAAAAGTTGAGTAAATAAAGTAAAACAACAATTAATTTAGCAAGTAAATCAAAAGCCCACTTGGAAGTAAATCCAAGTGGGCTTTTATATACATATTAATCGATCAATTGTGCATCGCGTCTGTTTTTTAAGTCGACCATAATATGTTTCATTAGCATAAAGCTCAAAAATCCACAAAAAAGAATAAGTGTAGACATAATTTCACTAGAGAATATGCCACCTAAGGTAACAAAAAATGAACTAATCATCATCGATCCATTAAAGACTAATCCATAGACAGCCATGTAAGAACTCCTCTTATCATCTGTCGGAATACTAGCTAAGAAATCCGATTGTATAGGTACACGCATCAATTCTCCGATTGTTGCAAGAACCATAAAGGCAAACAATAGCCAAATATTATTGAAATAACTGATACCTACATAGCCTAATGTGAATATGCCAATTGACCAAAGGAAAATGGGGCCTTCTTTTTGTTTTACTACCCATCTTGTTACAAATACAGTTAAGAAAACAACAAGTATTGTATTTTCAGATTTAAGAAACCCGACCATTTCTACCCCTGAAAAAGGAAATCCTAAAATGGTTTGGAGTGGCATCTCATTGTTTAACCGAATTGCAATATAGTTTTCCATTTGATTTTCCATAGATTGCAATAATAGCCCGGCAAATACAAATAGTAAGAATAACTTATCTCCAGCGACATCTTTATAACTGGTGAACATACTTTTTAACACATTGGTTTCAATTGGTTTTTCTTTTTTCTCCATTGTTTCTGAGATGAAAAAGATAACTAAAACATTAGCTGCTATACTTGTGATTACCATAATGACTAATAATTCGAATAGATAATGATTAAATGTTAAGGCACCGACAATACCACCAACAGCAAAAGCAAGATTGAAACTCCAATAAATAAGTGCATATACACCTTTTCTTTCGGAAGGTTTTGTAATATCAATAATCATTGCGTCAGCTGCAGGACCATCTAAACCAAATGATGCGGTAATAAGTACTGCCATTAAAAATGTTAATTCAGGTGAAGTTAGTAATGGTGAATTTGCAACAGCCATGACGATAAAAGCAATCATTCTTATCAGGCCAGCTATAACCATTAATTTTTTTCTGCCCATGATATCGGCATAATAGCCCCCATATAATCCAACAATAAGTCCAACGACTACATTAATAATGAGTAAAAGTCCAGTAATAGCTGAACCAAAGTATGTAGCAAAATAAATTGCGATAAATGGAAATATTGCACCAGCTACCATATCTGATAAAAATATTTGTCCAATACGGATTTTAATATTGCGGTGATAATTTCGAAATTGACCCATCTCTTTCTCTCCTTTGATGCTTAAAAACTTTTGTATGTCGTATTAAAATCATAGCTCTCTTATCATAATGTATATGGGATCAATTTACCACCGACTTAAGACGGATGTAAGCCACGTCTTAAATAGTAGAATAAGTTTTTCGCTTTTGTCGTAATTTATGGTAAAATGCTAGAGAAGGAAGAAGAGAGTTTGAACGGGGGAGAGATTGAATGCGTTATTATTTGCTCGCATTTGTCATTATTATTATTGATCAATTAACAAAGTTTTGGGTTGTAGCAAATATGGAACTTCGGGAAAGTATTACAGTTATAGAAAATATCTTTTACATTACATCTCACCGAAATACAGGTGCTGCGTGGGGAATCTTAGCTGGTAAAATGACATTCTTTTATATTATAACTGCAGTTGTTATTGTTCTGATTTGTTATTACATACAAAAATTTGCTAAAGATAGTTTATTAACAGGTCTTGCATTAGGATTAATCTTAGGAGGAGCTGTTGGTAATTTTATTGATCGGATAGTACGCAAAGAAGTTGTTGATTTTTTTGATGTCTATATTGGTAGTTACAATTATCCGATTTTTAATATAGCAGATTCAGCTTTAGTTGTCGGCGTTATTCTGGTTTTAATTGCAACCATACTCGATGAAAGAAAACAAAGGAGAAAAAAGGCATGACAGAGAATAAATTGATCGTATCTTCAGAACAAGATGGGGAGCGAATTGATAAAGTATTAACCGAAATTATTAAAGAAGCATCACGTTCGCAAGTTCAAGCGTGGATTAAAGAAGGCTACGTACTTGTAGATGATGCTACTGTAAAGAGTAATTATAAGTGTGAAGAAGGCACTACCATAACATGGCAGGTACCAGAACCAGAAACAATTGATCTTATTGCTGAGGATATTCCATTAGATATTATCTATGAAGATAAAGACTTACTCGTTGTTAATAAGGCAAGAGGGATGGTCGTGCATCCATCAGCAGGTCATAGAGGTGGAACGCTAGTAAATGCATTATTATATCACTGTGATGATTTATCTGGGATAAATGATGTTATTCGTCCAGGTATTGTACATCGAATTGATCGTGACACAAGTGGCCTATTAATGGTTGCTAAAAATGATCAAGCTCATCGTGCATTAGCTGAACAACTGGAAGCTAAAACGGTCAAACGGTCTTATGAAGCGATTGTTCATGGTGCAGTTCCACACGAATACGGTACGATTGATGCACCACTAGGACGTGATCCAAAAGATAGACAAAAGATTGCTGTCGTCTCAGGTGGCAAAGCAGCCGTTACCCACTTTGAAGTGATCGAGCGTATTGGTGATAAGTTTACACATGTAAAATGTGTGTTAGAAACAGGTAGAACACATCAAATTCGTGTTCATATGAAATACATTGGCTTCCCGTTAGTAGGTGATCCAAAGTATGGTCCACGCAAAATTATTGCGATGGGTGGACAAGCTCTTCACGCAAAAGAATTAGGTTTTGAACATCCACGTACTAAAGAATGGATGCACTTTGAAGTTGAACCACCAAAAGATTTTCAAGAAGGTTTAAAAAAGATCAAAGAAATTCGTTGACAGAGTGGTTTTTTTTTGGAATAATAGAGAGTAATAAAATGACCTTTAAATACAGTCCCGTGAGGCTGAAAAGGATTCGGCAAATAGAAGTGTAAGTCTGTCTAAATCCATTTTCTTCCACGCGGAGAAAATGGATTTTTTCGGTCATTTATCATTAAATGGGGGTGAGTGCAATAAAACAAAAAGCAGTAGTCTTGGATCAGTCAGCAATAAATCGCGCACTTACTAGAATTGCCCATGAAATTTTGGAAAGAAACAAGGGTGTCGATAATTTAATGCTTGTCGGGATTAAAACCAGAGGTGGTCCATTAGCTGATCGATTGCGGGCAAAGATTGCTGAAATTGAAGGGATCGAGATACCGATTGGTGAGATTGATATTACGCTTTATCGAGATGATCTAAGTCATGTTTCTGCTAATGAAGAACCGATAATTCATGATACTGATTTTCAAACCCAAATAACAGATAAAAAGCTAATCGTAGTTGATGATGTATTATATACAGGTAGAACTGTGCGGGCGGCAATGGATGCGATAATGGATCAAGGTCGACCATCCCAAATTCAATTGGCAGTTTTAATTGATCGTGGTCACCGAGAATTGCCAATCAGAGCTGATTATATTGGGAAGAACATTCCAACATCACAAGATGAAGTGATTGTAGTTGCATTAGATGAAACAGATAAAGAAGAAAAGGTTAGTATATACGAAAGTGAATAATGGAAACCTTTAAGTAAGTCCTGTGAGACTTGCAAGGTTGTTAAGGGATACGTGTACGCACGTCTACCTCTTTGCGACTTTGCAAAGAGGTTTTTTTTATGGAGAAAGAGAGATTAGAGGGGGAAGTCAGCAAATGACAAATTCAAAAATGGTAATGGACGTAAGAGATGTACCACAAAAATCAAAATGGTTAATGTTAAGTTTACAGCACTTATTCGCAATGTTTGGTTCTACAATTTTAGTACCTTTTCTAACCGGATTACCACCAGCAGTTGCACTTATATCAAGTGGATCAGGTACACTTGCTTACTTATTAATAACAAGAGGTAAAATTCCAGCATATCTAGGTTCCAGTTTCGCTTTTATCGCTCCAATTGGTGCTGCGATAAGTGAAAGTGGTGTTCCAGGGGCCATGGTTGGTAGTTTCTTTGCAGGTTTGGTTTACGGTATACTCGCACTTTTGATTGGTGCATTTGGATTAGACTGGTTAATGAAAATATTACCACCAATTGTCGTAGGTCCAGTTATTATCGTAATTGGTTTAGGTTTAGCACCTACAGCAGTAGATATGGCAATGAATGTTGATGGAAGTTATAGTGAAAAACACTTTCTTGTTGCAGTTGTAACATTAGCAATAACAATTATTGGCTCTTTATTTTTCAAAGGGTTCTTTGGACTTATTCCGATACTGATTGGTATCGTATCTGGTTACGTTTTCGCCTTAACACAAGGAATCGTTGATACATCTGCATTAAGTGCCTCATGGTCAGCTATTGTTAGTGCTGGCTCAATCGGAGGATTCTTATCAGCAGTTTTCGTTCTACCGGAGTTTGTTATACCATTTAAAGATTACAATCCGATAGATGTATTTAGCTGGAGTATATTTTGGATCATGGTCCCTGTATCAGTCGTTACGATTGCAGAACATATTGGTGACCAAATGGTTTTATCGAAAGTTGTTGGACGTAATTTCATTAAAGAGCCTGGATTACATCGTTCGATTCTAGGCGATGGTGTTGCAACATTAATCGCTTCTGTTTTAGGCGGACCACCAAACACAACATATGGTGAAAATATTGGTGTCTTAGCTATTACGCGTGTGTTTAGCGTCTTCGTTATCGGTGGTGCAGCAGTTCTAGCAGTTACATTCGGTTTTGTCGGTATCGTCTCAGATCTAATAAGCTCGATACCAACAGCTGTAATGGGCGGTGTTTCGATTCTATTGTTCGGTATTATTGCAGCAAGTGGTTTACGAATGTTAGTTGATAATCAAGTTGATTTAGGAAATAACCGAAACTTAATCGTAGCATCAGTCATTTTAGTAATTGGAATTGGAGGAGCGTTAGTACGTTTCAATGTTTTTGGACAAAGTATTGAGATTCAAGGCATGGCATTAGCTGCCATTACCGGAGTTATTCTTAATCTAGTATTACCAGGCAAAGAGTCAGGCTTTGGTAATGGAAATATGTTCAAAACGGAAGAACAAATAGAAGCAGAAAATACAAAATAGCATGAGAAGGACTGTCTAACTAGACAGTCCTTCAGACTAAAAGGAGGAGTAAGTTATGAAACATTTTGTCTCGATGAAGGGTTTATCTGAACATGAATTGATGCGGTTAATGAAAATAGCAAGCGATATTGAGGAAAATGGAATTGCACCATTTTCAGAGCAATTCTTTGTTGGGAATTTATTTTTTGAACCTAGTACGAGAACGAAAATGAGTTTTATTGTGGCGCAGAAAAGACTAGGCATCGAAGCACTTGATTTTCATGCTGAAACTTCTAGTGTTAAAAAAGGGGAAACAGTCTATGATACTGCTAAAACATTTGAATCAATAGGCGCTTCTCTTCTGGTAGTGAGGCATCCAGAAGATGATGCTGTTCAACAACTAGCTGATCAGCTGTCGATCCCTGTTATAAATGCTGGTGATGGAGCTGGTGAACATCCAACACAATCATTACTAGACTTATACACAATGTATCAAGAGTTTGATAGATTCAAAGGTCTCAATGTTGCGATTATTGGAGATATAAAACATAGCCGTGTTGCTCGATCAAATGCTTTAGCTTTACAAACGTTGGGAGCAAATGTCTACCTTTCAGCTAAGCCTGAATGGCAGGATGACACGTTACCTTTTCCATATATAAATATTGATGATGCCGTTACACTAGCTGATGTGGTTATGCTACTTCGCGTCCAAACGGAAAGACATCAAGAAGAAGACTATCCTCAAGAAAAAACATATCTCGAAAAATATGGCTTAACAGTAGAACGCGAACAAAAAATGTTAGCTCATGCAATTATTATGCATCCGGCGCCAGTTAATCGAGGTGTAGAAATAGATGATACGTTAGTAGAAGCGAAAAGATCACGCATCTTCAAACAAATGAAAAATGGTGTAACGGTAAGAATGGCTGTTATTCATCATTTACTTCAAACAGGGGGAATTACACATGCAACTAATTATCACGAACGTCAAGCAAATGTTACCAACTAATGAATTAAAAGCGTGTGAAGTAAAGGTCAAAGATGGAATGATTGAAGAGATAGCCGATTATATTGAAAAAAAACCAACAGATACACTGATTGATGGTCAAGGAAATCTCATTGCACCAGGTTTTATTGATATTCATGTTCATTTACGAGAACCTGGTGGTGGTGCAAAAGAAACGGTTGAAACAGGTACGAAGGCTGCTGCAAGAGGTGGATTTACTACTGTATGTACAATGCCGAATACGAGACCTGTTGTAGATAATCCGGAGATTTTACAGCAATTGAATCAAAAGATAGCCGATACAGCAGCTGTTCGTGTCTTACCGTACGCTGCGATCACACAAAGTTTACAAGGTGAAAAGCTAACAGATATGGCGAGCTTAAAAGAAGCTGGTGCCTTTGCTTTCACAGATGATGGCGTTGGTGTCCAAACAGCAGATCAGATGTTACAAGCGATGAATATTGCAGCAAAGCTGAACATGCCGATTGTAGCACATTGTGAAGATAATTCCTTAATTCATCAAGGGGTTGTCCATGAGGGTGAAGTGAGTAGTAGATTAGGAATCAATGGTATCCCTGCAGTATGTGAGTCGGTACAAATTGCTCGAGACGTATTATTAGCAGAAGCAACTGGTTGTCATTATCATGTCTGTCATGTCAGTACAAAAGAGTCCGTTCGGGTGATTCGTGATGCAAAACGAGCAGGAATCCATGTAACAGCAGAAGTAACACCACACCATTTGCTATTAAATGAAACGCATGTTTTGGATTTGGATACGAATTTTAAGATGAATCCACCATTAAGAGCAAAAGATGATCAACAAGCATTATTTGAAGGATTACTAGATGGAACAATAGATTTTATTGCAACAGATCATGCGCCGCACACTGAATCAGAAAAGCAAACAGATATGAATAAATCGCCATTTGGTATTGTCGGCTTAGAAACAGCTTTTGCTCTTTTATATAGTCATTTCGTACAAACAGAAAAAGTTACATTAAAGCAATTGATTGATTGGTTAACAATTAAGCCAGCAGAAGTATTTCATTTAGCATCTGGTGAGTTAAAAGTTGGACGTGCAGCTGATTTAACACTAATTAACCTCGATCAAAAATGGCTAATAGATAAAGAGAAGTTTTATTCAAAAGGGAAAAATACACCATTTCAAAATTGGGAAGTAACTGCTAATCCAATTCTAACAATGGTAAACGGAAAGATCGTCTATGAGGAGGCATCATATGTTAAACCGTAAGCTTGTACTAGAAGACGGAACGATATTTACTGGGAAAGCATTTGGTAGTTTAAATAAAAGTGTTGGTGAAGTTGTCTTTAATACAGGGATGACGGGTTATCAAGAAATATTGTCAGATCCTTCTTATTGTGGACAAATTGTAACGATGACCTATCCGTTAATTGGAAATTATGGTGTCAATCGGGATGACTTTGAGACGATTAATCCATCTATTCATGGATTGGTAGTAAAAGAAATGTGTGAGATGCCGTCTAATTTTAGAAGTGAAGAATCATTAGATAGTTATTTAAAAGCAAAAGATATACCGGCTATTTCCGGAATAGATACACGAAAATTAACCAAAATCATTCGTAAGCATGGAACAATGAAAGCCATTTTGACAGAAGCATCGATGGAGGTCAGTGAGAAGGATGAATTAGCAGCATTATCAAATGCAACATTCATGCGAGATCAAGTCGAGCGTGTTTCGACAGTTAAGCCTTATGTGGTACCAGGAAGAGGATACCGGATAGTTCTAGTGGACTTTGGGATGAAGCATGGCATTTTACGTGAATTAACAAAGAGAAGGTGTCATATTACAGTTGTGCCATACCACTATTCAGCAGAAGAAATCCTGCGGTTAAAGCCGGATGGAATTATGCTTACGAACGGACCTGGAGATCCCAAAGATGTACCAGAAGCAATAGAAATGATTGCTACTATTATCAATCAGGTTCCTATTTTCGGAATTTGTTTAGGTCATCAACTATTAGCTTTAGCATGTGGAGCCGATACGGAAAAAATGACGTTTGGCCATCGGGGTTCAAATCATCCAGTAAAAGATCTAGAAGAGGATAGAACTTATATTACATCACAAAATCATGGGTATGCTGTAACAGCAGATTCACTGGTAGGAACTGACTTAGTCTTAACGCAAATTGCATTAAATGACAGTTCTGTTGAAGGAATTCGTCACCAAGCGTTCCCAGCCTTTTCCGTACAGTACCATCCGGAAAGTTCACCAGGTCCAGAAGATACGAGTCATTTATTTGATGCTTTTTTAACTGAAATAAACACACACCAGAATACAGTCAAGGAGGCTCTCGCATGCCAAAACGTACAGATTTAAATAAAATATTAGTTATTGGTTCAGGGCCAATTATCATCGGACAAGCTGCAGAGTTTGATTACTCAGGAACGCAAGCCTGTCAATCGTTAAAAGAAGAAGGATATAGCGTTATTCTAGCAAACTCAAATCCCGCTACAATTATGACAGATCATACGGTAGCTGACACAGTTTACATGGAACCTTTAACAGTTGAATTTTTAACCAAAATCATTCGTAAAGAACAACCAGATGCTATTTTACCTACATTGGGTGGTCAAACAGGCTTAAATTTAGCTGTTGCAATTGAAAAAACAGGCATTCTTGAGACATATAATATTGAAATGTTGGGGACATCATTAGAAGCCATTCAATTAGCAGAAGATCGTGAGAAATTTAGATCGCTAATGTATCAGCTAAATGAGCCCGTACCTGAAAGTGAAATTGTTACAACAGTTGAGCAAGCAGTTGATTTCGCCAATAAAATAGATTATCCGTTGATTGTACGACCAGCGTACACATTAGGTGGTACTGGTGGGGGCATGTGTTATAACGAAACCCAATTACGTGAGATTACAAGAAGCGGACTAGCTTTATCTCCTGTAACACAATGTTTAATAGAACGGAATATTGCTGGGCTTAAAGAAGTGGAATATGAAGTAATGCGTGATAAAAAGGATCAAGCAATTGTTGTCTGTAACATGGAAAATATTGATCCAGTTGGAATTCACACAGGTGATTCGATTGTTGTAGCACCATCTCAAACATTAAGTGACCGAGAATATCAATTATTACGTAATGCTTCATTAAAAATTATTCGAGCACTCAAAATTGAAGGTGGCTGTAATGTTCAACTTGCAATAGACCCAGACAGTTTCGACTATTATATCATCGAGGTAAATCCTAGGGTTAGTCGTTCATCTGCATTAGCATCAAAAGCTACTGGCTACCCAATTGCTAAAATCGCAGCAAAAATAGCAGTTGGTCTAACGCTAGACGAAATAAAAAATCCGATTACCCAGACGACTTATGCTGCATTCGAACCAGCACTTGATTATGTTGTGACAAAGTTCCCACGTTTTCCTTTTGATAAATTTACGACAGGAAACCGCACGCTTGGTACCCAGATGAAAGCTACTGGCGAAATAATGGCGATTGGGAGAACATTTGAAGAATCGTTTTTAAAAGGAATTAGGTCATTAGATATTAGTGAAGAAGAGTTCTGGATTCCGCAACTTGAAAAACTCAACGAAACTGAATTAGCTGAAAGGCTTACAAAAGCAGATGATGAAAGAATTTTTGTGTTAGCTGAAGCATTGCGTAGAAATATGACTGTTGATGAAATATTTGAACTAACGAAAATAGATCGTTTCTTCCTGAACAAAATAAATAGAATAATTAAGATCGAAAATAGATTAATAGATGAAGTAGAATCAATAGAATGTCTCATTGAAGCGAAACAGGCTGGATTCTCCGACACGCAAATTGCTCGTTTATGGAATCTTGATGTGGATACGATTTACCATCTTCGACAAAAGCATAATGTCAGACCAGTATATAAAATGGTGGATACGTGTGCAGCTGAATTTGAATCAGCTACACCATATTTTTATAGCACATATGAAGATGAACAAGAATCAATTACAACTTCTAATCAAAAAGTACTTGTACTCGGATCAGGACCAATTCGAATTGGCCAGGGCATAGAATTTGATTATGCAACAGTACATTCTGTTTTAGCTTTAAAAGAAGCGGGATATGAAGCAATTATTATGAATAATAATCCGGAAACAGTATCTACTGATTTCAGTGTCTCCGATAAATTATATTTTGAACCATTAACGCTAGAAGATGTTATGCATGTCGTCGAATTAGAGAATCCACTAGGTGTCATTGTTCAATTTGGTGGGCAAACAGCGATAAACTTAGCATCTGGTTTAGAGAGGCGTGGTGTGAAGATTATGGGGACATCACTTGAAGCAATTGATCTAGCAGAAGATCGCGATAAGTTCGAACAATTGCTAACGAGCATAGACGTACCACAGCCAAAAGGAAAAAGTGTTCGTCATTTAGATCAAGCAATAGAGACAGCGAATGAAATTGGTTATCCAGTCTTAGTGCGACCATCTTATGTAATCGGTGGAAGCCAAATGGAGATTGTTTATAACGAGAATGAACTAGCACATTACTTACAAAAAACAACACATATTAAACATAAACATCCTGTATTAATCGACAAATATATGACTGGTATAGAAGTAGAAGTAGATGCGATATGTGATGGGGAGACAACTATTATCCCTGGTATTATGGAACATATCGAACGGGCTGGTGTCCATTCTGGTGACTCGATTGCAGTTTATCCAACACAACGTATCCAACCAGAAGTCAAACAGCAATTAATAGATACGACAATTAAAATTGCAACTAAATTACAAGTCATCGGTTTAGTTAATATTCAATTCGTTGTTCATAAAGATCAGGTATTTGTAATTGAAGTAAACCCACGTGCGAGTCGAACAATTCCATTCTTAAGTAAAATCACTGGGGTAACGATGGCAAATCTTGCAACAAAATGTATTGTCGGTCAGTCACTTAAAGAAATGGGTTATACAAGCGGCTTACTACCTGAACCAAATCATGTTTCTGTTAAAGTTCCAGTCTTCTCTTTTGAAAAATTACGTAGTGTCGATACGATTCTTGGACCAGAAATGAAATCAACTGGCGAAGCAATTGGCCGTGATAAAACACTAGAGAAAGCATTGTATAAAGGTTTACTAGCTTCTGGACTATCTATTCCAATGGAAGGAGCGGTATTATTAACTGTTGCTGATAAGGATAAACAAGAGATTGTAGAAATTGCAGAAAGATTTCATCAGCTAGGTTTTCACTTATACGCAACAGAAGGTACAGCAGAGTTTATTCAGAGTCAAGATTTACCGGTAACAGAAGTTGGGAAAATAGGTGCTGAAGGAAGAAATGTGCTGTCTATTATCGAGAACGGAGAAGCACAATTTGTTATAAATACACTTACTTCTGGGAAACGTCCTAGATCGGATGGATTCAGAATTCGCCGTGAAGCTGTAGAACATGGAATTGCTTGTTTAACAAGTCTTGATACGGCATTAGCAATTTTGAATGTCATTGATTCCACAACATTTACCGCACAAGCTGTCGTTGCGAATAAGGAGGTCATCAGGTGATCACAAAGTCTATTGTTAAGATCGAACAAATAAACGAAATTGCTTTGGACACAATTGAAATGAAACTAAAGACGCCAATTTCATTGGAAGAGGTAAATCCAGGACAGTTTATTCATGTTCGAATTGGCAGTGATCATGCACATCAATTAAGAAGACCTATTTCCATTGCAGACCTTGATAAAGTCAATCAAATCATGACAATCGTATTTAAAATAGTTGGTTCTGGTACAGAAATATTAGCGCGGGCTAAAGTGGGAGAGGAATTAGATGTTCTCCTTCCATGTGGAACTGGCTATCCGATTGATAAACTTGAGGTACCAAAAGCACTACTTATTGGTGGGGGTATAGGTGTCCCCCCTTTATATTATTTAGCAAAACAATTAGTTGAAAAAGGTACAGAAGTAACGGCTATCCTAGGCTTTCAAGCAAAAGAACATGTATTTTATGAAGAAAAATTTAAGGCACTTGGAAATTGTCATGTTGTCACAAATGATGGTAGTTATGGACATCAAGGTTTCGTAACAGATGTGATTGACATAGAATCTCCAGAATTTGATTACTTTTTCTCTTGTGGACCAACACCAATGCTACGTGCAGTTTCTACTAAATTAGAGAATAGTAATGGTTATATTTCTTTAGAAGAACGAATGGGATGTGGAGTTGGTACTTGTTTTGCTTGCGTGATCCCGGTGCCTGGTTCCGCTACTGATTACAAAAAGATTTGTAGCGATGGACCTGTATTTGAAGCAAGTGAGGTGGCACTATGAGTAATCTTGCGGTTGAACTCCCAGGTTTATCTTTAAAAAATCCAATTATGCCCGCTTCTGGTTGTTTTGGGTTTGGACGTGAATATAGTAACTTTTATGATTTGAGCAGGCTTGGTGCAGTAATTATTAAAGCGGCGACTGGAGAAGCACGATTTGGAAATGCTACACCACGAGTAGCAGAAACCGCATCTGGCATGTTAAATGCGATTGGTCTACAAAATCCTGGTGTAGAGAAAATTATTGCAGAACAACTTCCTTTCTTTCGGAATTACGACACGCCTATTATTGCAAATGTGGCAGGTAGTACGATTGAAGAATATGAGTTAGTCGCAGAGGCTATCTCAAATTCACCTGATATTGCAGCAATTGAACTAAACATCTCTTGTCCTAATGTGAAAGAGGGAGGGGTCCAGTTTGGAACTGATCCTGTTTTAGCAAGTGAAGTAACAAGACGTGTGAAAGCAAAAAGTAAGGTTCCGGTATATGTAAAATTATCACCGAATGTAACGAATATCGTAGACATTGCGACAGCAGTAGAAGCGGCTGGTGCTGATGGTTTATCGATGATAAACACTTTAACAGGTATGCAAATAGATTTAAACGCGCGTAAACCAATACTTGCGAACAAAATTGGTGGTTTATCTGGACCAGCTATCAAACCAGTAGCAATTCGAATGATATACCAAGTAAAACAACATGTTTCGATTCCGATTATTGGTATGGGTGGTATTACAACAGCAGAAGATGTGTTAGAGTTTTTGCTTGCGGGATCAAGCGCTGTTGCAATTGGGACAGCTAATTTTCAAAACCCGCTCATTTGTCCAGAAATAATTGAAGCATTACCAGCTGTACTAAAAAAATACGGTTTTTCATCTATACAAGATGCAATTGGAAAGGGGCATGAACATGCAACAGCCAATATATCTCGCACTTGATTTTCCAACATGGGAGCAAACAGATCATTTTTTAAAAGTAAATGAACTAGATGGTGTCCCAGTAAAAGTAGGAATGGAATTATTTTATCGAGAAGGTCCAGCTGTGATCGCTTATCTCAAAAAGAAAAATCATCCGATTTTTTTAGATCTTAAATTACATGATATTCCAACCACGATTTATAAAGCAATGCGTAATCTAGCAAACCTAGGTGTCGATGTAGTCAATGTCCATGGACTAGGAGGAAGTGCAATGGTTGCTGCGGCTAAACAAGGATTGATCGACGGAAGTAATCAAATTCAGACTCCAAAATTATTAGTGGTAACCATGTTAACCTCAATGGATCAAGAGACAGTCGAACAAGAATTGGCGATACAGCAACCGATCGAAACGATTGTCACAAATTTAGCTCTATTAGGAAAAAATAATGGAGCGGATGGTGTTGTTTGTTCTGCACAAGAGGCACGAGCAATCAAACATGCCTGCGGAAACGAGTTTTTAGCAGTAACACCAGGGATTAGATTAACGAACACTGCAAATGATGATCAAAAAAGAATTGCAACACCTACTTTCGCAAAAGCAGAAGGGGTAGATGCACTTGTGATAGGTCGAAGTATAACTGCTGCAGCGAACCCAAAAGAAACCTATAAGCAAGCTGTAAAGGAGTGGAATCATGTCTCTAGCTAAACAAATTGCCAATGACTTATATAAAATAGAAGCGATTCAAATTAAACCAGATCGTTCATTCACTTGGACATCTGGTATCAAGTCACCGATTTATTGTGATAATCGACTAACGATGTCTTATCCAGAGATTCGAACTAATATAGCGGAAGCTTTTGTTGAAAAAATTAAAGCATTACCCGTGCAACCGGATGTAATTGCAGGTTGTGCAACAGCAGGTATTCCACATGCAGCATGGCTAGCAGAAAAGCTGGGCTTACCAATGATTTATGTTCGTGCAAAGGCTAAGGCGCATGGTAAGGGGAATCAAATTGAAGGAAAAATAGAGGCAGGTCAAAAAGTAATTGTTATCGAAGATTTAATTTCAACTGGTGGTTCTTCGCTTAATACAGCGTTAGCGCTTCAAGAAGAGGGGATAGAGGTGTTAGGTGTGATGGCAATTTTTACATACGGACTAGAACAAGCAAAAAACGAATTTGCTGCCAAACAAATAGACTTGTCTACCATAACAACTTTTGATATTTTAATTGGGCAATTGCTAGAAGTAAAAGCAATTACCAAAGTAGAAGAAGAAAGTCTGCTAGAGTGGCGCGATACATTAACACTTGGATAAATATTTCTTGAAAAGTCATAGCGGAATGATCGCTATGATTTTTTGTGGATATGTAAGAGTTAGATTTTATTACCCGCTTCTCAAATGAAATTGACTCCCTTTCCGTAGGCACGGCTTCAGCTGTTCCTACTGGACAAGGAATGCTTCGACAGCATTAACATCGCACGAGAAAATGACTTCATATTTTCGAGGAGTGTCGCTAATTTCATTGGATGCGCTATTTTTATAGATATCTGGATAACTAGTCCTGTAATTTAATCTCTGTATTGGGACATCGCTTTTTTAATTCGGTGATAAACTCGGGATTTATTCTTTGGTGAAATTTTTATACTACCAAGGATTGTTGAACTGTAAAATATTTCAATTCCATTCTTTGATGATAAAATTCTATAACCAGTAAATATATTATTCGTTAGAGATATTTTTGTTATAGCTTGATAAGGGACTTTACTCCTAAATGGTCCACCTTTCACTAATAGATAATCCTCATTAAAAATGTACTTAATAGAAAAGGCTGACCATAATATAAAGCCTACCGAAATAATAAAGATAGCGGACATAATGATTACGATAGATATTGTTGCTTCTTTATCAATTAACAGAGGTAAATACACTACAACACCCATTAGTAACACCGTTATAGAAATAAATATTATGAAATAAGTATCTACTTTTGAACGAAAAATCATATAGTGATCACATCCTTCTAATGCTAAAAGTGGTATACTCATTAAAAATTCAACTGGGGTGATATTGATGGAAATAAGCAAGACTAGAGATTATGCGTTAGTTGCAAAATTAAACAAGCCAGTTCATGATTTGCATTTTTCTCTATATCCAAAGTATTTCAAAGCATATAACTATGAAGAAATCAAAGAAGTATTTAAAGAACTAATAGTTAATGAAAATTTTGCTTTTCTGCTATTAGAAGACTATAAAGAAGCGGTTGGTTATGCTTGGATAGAGATTAGAAATTACCAGGAAAACGCGTTCAAGAAAGGTTATAAATCCGTTTATGTGCATCAAATTAGCATTGTTCAAACACAAAGACAAAAGGGATTTGGAACAAGCTTAATGGACTATATCTATAACTTCGCAAGTGAAAAAGGAATAGACTTGATTGAATTAGATTATTGGTTAGATAATAAAATTGCGAAAGAGTTTTACAAAAAGCACGACTTTGTAAAATATCGTGAGTTTGTATATAAACAGCTCAACTTTCTCACCTGAAAAATAAGCACTGATCGTTGGCTACTATGAGTTTGTAGTGTGTTCATTATAAAGCTTGACACTATTTAAAAAAGTTGTTTAATACTGAATAACCATAGACTATGCGGTAACTGCCATGTTGATTTCCGCTACAGGCAGTCGCTTTCCGCGGGCAAGTCTTCAGCTAACTTCGTAAAGCGGTTTTCTTTACAGAATTAGCTGAAGCCGTGCCTACGGAAAGGGAGTCAATTTCATTTGAGGAGCGGGTAAGAACTTTATGCCTCTTACCGCAGAGTTTCTCTCGAGTATAAACAACAATTTATAAAGAAGTCTAAATAATGATGATGAACACTTAAGTTAATCTCCGTTAATTTTGCAGTTTTAATCAATTAATAGAAGGTTTATGTCAAAGATAATGCTATTCTATTCGAATCTATCATTTCGAATTAGTCCACTTGTTTTAAAAATTCTAATAGCTCATCTATTTCATACGTCTTGTAAATCATTTCTGTGTCATCAAAGACAACATATGCAGGAGATTTTTCTAAATTCAGAAATTGATATTGTTGATTCGCACTTTCCAAGGAATCAATAGTTTGGGCAGAGGTGACATTTTTAACACCCTCTTGATCCAGTATATCGTAGTCAAAAGATGTCCTATTATCAACGACAAAAAGCGCATATTCATCCTCGTTTTCAGCAATTAAAGGATAGACTTCATCAAAATTAAACGCTTCTAATGTTCTGTTGACCTCACCATTTTCATTAAATAAGCTAACCTTAACCGGTTTCTCATTGCTCAAATAGATATAATAATCATCATGGAGATGACTGCTTAGCTTCATATTGCTTGTTTCTATGATCGCTTTCTCTGAAAAAGCACTACCAGAACCAAAGCCAACACCCTCGGTTTCATCATACCAGTGAAAGTAGTCAGCATTATTTTCGTAACTCAGTGTTAACAATCGTTTTGAATAGGCGTTATTTTCTTGTTTCACTTCAATTAATGCATAATAACCTGGAAACGACATTTCAAATTGAACAAGAACAATCCAACGGTCGATTTGTTTAACCGACGTCAACAATGTGATATTATCTATATCTTCTTCGAGCATTTGATCGCCTAATTGTTCTTCTATTACTTCTGCTAATTGGTCTGTCTCAACAGGTGATTCTGCGTATCTGAATGTATCATCGATATTGGTATCTGTACTAGGATCAGTTTGTGTCAAAGGTGAATCATTGAATTGAAAATATAGAAAGACAAAGAAAATCATACAGACAATTCCTACTGACCAAAATTTAATAGCAGCGGGCGATAAAATAAATCGCCGCTTTCTGTTTGACTTTGGCAAATCATCAAGAGTTTGTTCTATAGACTTTTTGATGATTTCAGAAGGTTCATCATTCTCTTTCTCGTTTTTCTCCACTTGATCTATTTTCAAATAGCTTGCAAGGTTATTGTGCGCATAATTAAGTCTTGATTTTACAGTACTTTCATTAATATTTAAAATAGTAGCAATATCTTGAATATTAAATTGTTCATAATAAAATAGAGTTATGATTACTTTATGAGTAATACTTAAATTATCCATGCCTTTGGACAACTGATCATACACTGTTGCTTCTTCTTGATCAATTAATTGTATTGGATAATCTAACGGTTCAGAAGAGATAACTTTATCCTGTTCTTTTAAATGAGCATAGCATTGATTAATTAATAGTTGTGTTAACCAAGTTTTAAAATCTTGTTGTTTCTTTAACTTATCAACAGAATAGTAACTTTTCTTAATCGTTTCTTGAATTACGTCTGCACAGTCATCATCATGCTTTAATATCACTTTTGAAACACGATACAAGGTGTTTTGACATGCAATAATTAGACGTAAAAATGCATCTTTATCGTCTGCTTTTGCTAAATTCACTTCACTCTGATCGATCATGTTAGTTGATTCCTCCTATACATATTAGACTTATTAAAATGATGAAACGTTCCATTTGATTTTCATGAATGATTGAAAACAGATATAAAGTTATTAGAAATATAAAATAACCTCTCCAAGGGCTACACATTGGAGAGGTTATGCTTATTTTTTCGGTCTTAATTGCTTGATTAGGGCGCTATCTGGTGTGACGAATAATGTTTTTTGGTTATCGTATGTCACATAACCTGGTTTTGCCCCGTTCGGTTTTTTGACATGCTTAATTTGTGTGTAGTCAACGGGCACAGATGAAGAATCCTTAGCTTTACTAAAAAGGGCTGCTAACTGTGCTGCTTCTACTAATGTTTCTTGATCGGGATTTGGGTCACGAATGACGACATGCGATCCTGGTATGTCTTTGGTATGTAACCAAATTTCATTACGTGCTGCTAAACGCATCGTTACATACTCATTTTGTTTATTGTTTTTACCAACTAATATAGTTGTTCCATTGCTTGCAATAAATGTTTCAGGCTCAGGTTTTTTCGCTTTCTTCGGCTTTTTACGATGTTTTGTTTTCGTTTTTAAATAACCCTGTTCACGTAACTCTTCTCTTATTTCCTCAATGTCTTGTACACGAGCTTCTCCAATTTGTTGAATCAATTCATCAAGATAAATAATTTCTAACTTAGCTTTTTCAATTTCTAAAATAACCATTTGTTTTGATTTTTTTAACTTTTGGTACGTTTTAAAATAGCTTTGTGCATTTTCACTAGGGGTTTTATTTGGATTTAATTCAATCGTTATTTCCTTTTGATCTGGATCGTAATAGTCAATAACTGTTGCAAGTTTATCTCCAAATTTGATCGCATGCATGTTAGCAGTAAGCAGTTCACCATTTCGTTGATACATGGGCGCTTTTTCAGCCTTTTTTAAAGTTTGCTCTTGTTTTTTTATTTTACGTACATTTTTTTCGCGTTCATTTTTCAGGAAACGCAATAAGTCTCCAGCTTGTTGTTTAACAAGATCTCGTTCTGCTTTACCTGAATAGAATGCATCAAGCATGGCACTTACACTAGGAAAAGTTTCTTGCTCAGCTTTGATGTGTGTTAACGGCAAGACATAGAAATCTTCTTTGACTTCTTTAAATATAATTGGTTGATATTCATGAGCTTGAAGTATAGTTTTTATGTCTTTAAAAGCATTCTCATAGGTTTCAAGTGATCCTAAGTGGGCACGAGAAACTATCTCTTTAGCTAATAAAGGAGATACCCCCATAAAAGTCAGCACTATTTGTTGATCTAGTTTTCCGGCGTTTAAATCCATTTTCTTGCGGAACGTGTCGTTATCAGTCGTAACTGGATTCAATTTCCCTTGATCAGGCGGTAATACATAAGCTTGCCCTGGTAATATTGTCCGGTGTCTATTTTGTGCGGGTGGTACGTGTTTAATGCTGTCTAGAATATGTCCTTTTTCATGATCGATTAATAAAATATTACTGTGCTTACCCATAATTTCAATTACTAACGTTTTTTCCGTTTCATCGCCTATTTCATTTTTCCCTTTAATATGAATCGTGACAATGCGTTCGTTTTCATGTTGTTCTATGCTAGTAATAAAACTCCCTGTTAAGTGTTTTCGTAAAAGCATACAAAACATGGAAGGTTCACTCGGGTTTTGATACGAATCTTCCGTTAAATGAAAGCGCGAATAACTTGGATGCGCGGATAATAGCAATGTTTTATTCTTTCCTTGTGACCGAATAGTAAAAACTAATTCGGTTTGTGTTGGTTGATAAATCTTCAATATTCTTCCCGATTTTAAATCTTCTTGGAGCTCATGTGTAATTGCTCGGGTAACAACGCCATCAAATGTCATAGTTAATCACCTCTTTGTTCTATTGGAACATTTCCTATTATAGCATTTTTTTGCGTATGTCTGCATAGATATGATTACGAGCGAAAGTAGATGGAGGAATGCGATGTGAATTGGTATCAGTTAAGTGAAGGAGAAGTCTTGGACAAGCTCGCAGTGAATCAAAAAGTTGGACTAACAAAAGAAGTTGTAACAGAACGCTTAAAGAAAACGGGGCCCAATCAGCTAGATGAAAAAAAGAAAGCATCTTTAATTTTTCTTTTCATAAAACAATTTCAGGATTTCATGGTATTTGTTCTGCTGGCTGCTACACTATTATCAGGCCTACTCGGTGAATATGTAGATGCAATTGCGATTATTGTAATTGTAGTAATTAATAGTTTTATAGGTTTTTTTCAAGAACAAAAGGCCGAGAAATCATTAACTAAATTAAAAGAATTGTCTGCCCCAGTAGCACACGTTCTACGAGATAAAGAATGGATGACTATTCCGTCCCAACAAGTAGTGATTGGGGACATTATTAAACTAACAAATGGGGATCGAATTGTTGCAGATATTCGAATCTGTCAAGGTGAAGGGTTAGAAATTGAGGAATCAGCTTTAACAGGGGAATCTGCACCCGTGCATAAAAAGGTAGCAAAGATTGCAACGGAAGAACTTGATTATGCTGACCAACAAAACATGGCTTTTATGGGAACGTTAGTGTCAAAAGGTACGGGTGTTGGTGTAGTTGTTGCGACTGGTATGCAAACAGTGATGGGTCAAATTGCTGATCTATTAGTACAAACGAAAGCCCAGCCAACACCGTTAGAAAGGAGATTGGCTGATTTAGGTAAAATACTTATTGTAATTGCTTTAATACTTACAGCTTTTGTTGTTTTTATTGGTGTATGGCAAGGGCATCCATTATACGATATGTTCTTAGCTGGGATATCGCTAGCAGTAGCGGCAATTCCAGAAGGATTACCAGCAATTGTTACAGTTGCCCTTTCTCTAGGTGTCCAACGAATGATTAAGAAGAAAGCAATTGTTCGAAAGTTATCTGCAGTAGAAACATTAGGGAGTACAACCGTAATTTGCTCAGATAAAACAGGAACAATGACTGAAAACAGAATGACAGTAAGACAAATATACACAAATCAACGTTTAATAGAAGTGACAGGCGAGGGTCACGCATTAACTGGTGCGTTTCAGGTAGAGGAAAAAAGTGTACCCGACAGGTTACTACGTGATGTTTTATTATATGGTATGGTCTGTAATCATGCAGCGCTGGCTAAAAAAAAGAAACACTGGCAGGTTGATGGCGATCCAACGGAAGGTGCTTTACTAATTGCAGCGCACAAAGCCCATCTTTCGGAAGACGATCGAAATGATTTCAAAATAATCAAAGAAATACCATTTGACTCAGATCGTAAGCGAATGACTGTTATTGTGGAAGATAAGCAAAAAAGACGTTTTGCGATTACAAAAGGAGCACCTGACGTATTACTTCCTCGTATTAATTATATGATGGATGATGGGGAACGTAGGCCTTTTACAAGTAAAGATAAAAATAGAATAGAAGAAAAATTAGATAGGATGACAGAACAGGCTTTACGAACAATTGCTATCTGCGTAAAACCAATTAAAACTGATATGTCTTTTGATCATACGTCAATTGAAAATAATCTTACTTTCGTTGGCTTAGTTGGAATGATGGACCCACCACGCAAGGAAGTGAAAAAGGCAATAAAGGCTTGTAAAAATGCTGGAATCAAAACAGTAATGATAACTGGAGATCATGCAAAGACTGCAGAGGCAATCGCAAAGCAGTTAGATATACTGCCTTTAGGTGGACAAGTCCTAAATGGATATGAACTAAATCATATGTCTGAAATGGAATTAGCTGACAGAGTTGATAATGTCTACGTATTTGCTCGTGTAACGCCTGCACACAAATTAAAAATCGTCCAAGCTTTACAGGCAAAAGGTCATATAGTAGCGATGACAGGTGATGGAGTTAATGACGCACCAGCAATGAAAGCAAGTGACATTGGTATTAGTATGGGTAAATCTGGTACTGACGTTGCCAAAGAAGCCTCTGCATTGGTATTACTTGACGACAACTTTGCGACGATTGAGGCAGCGATTGAAGAGGGAAGAAATATATACGAGAATATCCGGAAATTCGTACGTTATCTACTAGCCTCAAACGTTGGGGAAATATTGGTCATGTTATTTGCGATCGCTTTAGGCTTTCCATTACCACTAATTCCAGTCCAAATATTATGGGTTAACCTTGTAACAGATGGTTTGCCTGCTATGGCATTAGGACTTGACCAAGCAGAGAATAATGTGATGAAAACAAAACCTCGACCAGTAAAAGAAGGTATTTTCTCCAGAGGATTAGGTGTTAAAATATTAACACGTGGTTTACTGATCGGTGTCGTTACGCTAATAGCATTTATGACTGCCTATCAAAACGATCCGGCACATTTAACGTATGCTAGAACAATCGCCTTTACAACACTCGTAATGGCACAGCTCATTCATGTTTTTGATTGTCGAAGTGAACGTTCAATTTTTTCACGTAATCCATTTCAAAACATTTATTTGTTAGGTGCAGTATTTTCTTCCGTTGTTTTACTGATGGTTGTTATCTATTACCCGCCATTGCAAGTTGTTTTCGAGACAGTCGATCTTCATTTACGTGACTGGATATTTATCTTATCACTTAGTGCAATTCCGACAGTCTTATTTGGATTCACCAAGAACACAGCTAAGTCGTAAGAAATTATAACTTTAAACAAAAAGTAAATAAGGCAATCAAATAACCGAGCTATAATAGATGATAATTCAACTATAGTTCGGTTTTTTGATTTAGTTTAGAAAAGTAGACATTTATTATGAAATACTCAACTTTCTCAATTAAAAAATAAGCACTAAGCGTTTGCTGTTATAAGTTTGGCGTGTGTTCATTATAAGCTTGACACTAATTAATTACTGAATAAACATAGACTCTGTCGTAAATAAGAATTTCTAGAACCGCTCCTCAAATGAAATTGACTCCCTTTCCGCAGGCACGGCCTCAGCTAACTCGGATAAGCAAAGATCGCTTTCCGAGTGGATCTTCAGCCCGTGGGATTGCGATTACTCATCCCATCGAAAACATGTGCTGTTCCTGCAGGAGTGTCGTCAATTTCATTTGATACGCTGGTTTTAGTCCATGAATTAAAAATTGTGTAAAATGCTGCTTTATTATTTGTAATTAAAGGGTAACTAAAACACGAGTTAGACTCAATAAACAGCGCTTTATCACCTGTTTCAAAAAAAGGTACGCTATCCAGCGAAGGTAGCAAATGGTTGACACTCCTGTGGGAACAGCGCAAACCGAAGATCCTCTATAGAAGCGTTCTTTGCTTCTATAGATAGCTGAGGTTGTGCCCACGGAAAGGGAGACCATTTGCTACTGTAGCGTGTCTAAGGTTGTAAGATACCTTATGTCACAGTTTCTCTCACGTGCGCCAGATCAAACGCACTTATGATTACCAAAGAGGTGTGAAGTCAACTTTAAGACTATCTTGTTATACCAAGAATTAAGTGTCTGTTTTACAGATTGAAAGTTGAGTTATATATTAAGAATTAGTGAATTTCGTTATGTTCCGTCTCATTTTTATATTCATGCCTTTTTTTGCTATACTACTATTATATATTTAAGAATGAATTATAAAATTGGATGTGATGATGTGACAAATAGTATGACGGGATTTGGTAGAGAAGTTAGAATTGTAGATGGTACTGTCATTTCCGTGGAAATCAGAAGCGTGAACCAACGTTTTCTTGATATCTCGCTAAAACTACCACAAGCTTTTTCTATGTTTGAAGATAAAATCAAAAAAAATGTCCAACGTTATTTTTCACGTGGGAGAATAGAAGTCTTTATTTCAATAGAAGGTAAAGGATTTGTCAAACGAGATTTACAAGTGGACTGGAACCTCTTTGATCAATATATTACTATGTTTCACACGGTACAGTCGCGTTATGATTTAGCAGATGATGTGACAATCGCAATGATACCAAATCTAAATGAAGTTTTAGCCGTTCAAGAAACGGATCAAGAAACGGACGAATTAAAAGATGCAATTTTAGTCAGCGTTGAAAAAGCATGTCAACAAGTTTGGGATATGCGTATAAAAGAAGGCAAGGTATTAAAGGAAGATATGGTAACAAGAATAGAAAAAATAGAAAAAATCATAAATATGTTGGGTGAACGACGAGAAACTGTTATAATAGAATATCGGGAGCGAATTCAAAATAGAATCAAGTCTTACACACTGGAAATGCTTCCTGATGATAGTAAAATATATCATGAAATTGCCTTGTTAGCTGAAAAGGGAGACATAACAGAAGAAGTTACACGATTACATAGTCATCTCAAACAGTTTAGCATGACGGTTGATCAAGAACAGGTAATGGGTAGGAAATTAGAATTTATTTTACAAGAAATGCTTCGCGAAACAAATACAATAGGCTCTAAATCAAATGATTCATTAATTAGCGAGTGGGTTGTGACGCTAAAAACTGAAATGGAGAAATTGAAAGAACAAATTCTTAATGTTGAATAAATATTTTCATCATGTGCTAAATTGTACTATAATATATAGGAATACAAAGTAAAAGTAGATTAAGATTAACCGTACACGGAGATGATGTACATAGAGGGGGAGCAAGATTGAGTTTAAGATTGATAAACATAGGATTCGGGAATGTCGTCTCGGCTAACCGTATTATCTCTATCGTATCACCAGAGTCTGCACCAATAAAGAGAATTATTACGGTTGCGCGAGATAATAATAAATTAGTAGATGCAACTTATGGCCGTAGAACAAGAGCTGTAATTATTACAGATAGTGATCATGTTGTCTTGTCAGCTGTTCAACCTGAAACTGTAGGTCAACGTGTTCTAAGTCATGAGGAAATGATAGATGAATAAACAGTAGACATGAATGAAAATTCGTGCAAACAGGAGGATGTATGTTGATCAAGGAGAAAGGTATTTTATTTGTATTATCAGGTCCGTCAGGTGTGGGAAAAGGAACCGTTCGTAAAGCGTTATTTGAAAGAGATACAGCTTTACAGTATTCTATTTCAATGACTACAAGACAAAAACGTGTTGGTGAACAAGAAGCAGTTGATTATTTTTATCGGACAAAAGATGAATTTGAATCAATGATTAAAGACAATCAATTATTAGAATATGCCGAATATGTTGGTAATTATTATGGTACACCACGTGAATATGTAGAAGAGACTTTAGAACTTGGAAGAGATGTATTCTTAGAGATTGAAGTACAAGGTGCACTTCAAGTTAAAGAAAATTTCCCTGAGGGTGTTTTTCTTTTCTTATCCCCACCTAGTCTAGAAGAATTAAAAACACGTATTGTTAACCGCGGTACGGAAAGCGATGCGTTAGTTGCAAACAGATTAGATGCGGCCAAAGAAGAGATTGAAATGATGGACGCTTATGACTATGTTGTTGTAAATGATCAAGTCGAAGTGGCTGTAGATAAAGTCCAGGCAATTGTAAAAAGTGAACATTGTAAGAGAGAACGTGTGGCAAAACAATATAAGAAAGTGTTGGAGGTTGATTCATTATGATGTTAGAACCGTCTATTGATAAGCTACAATTAATCATTAATTCAAAATACACATTAGTAACGTTAGCGTCTCGACGTGCGAGACAAATTCAGGTAACGAAAAAACATCAGTTAGAAAATCCTAACTCATTTAAACAAGTTGGAATTGCTTTAGAAGAAATTCAAGCAGGTAAGCTTACTTACATTGCAACTGATGTTAAGGAAAGAAGATAAACACAGACTATTCTTTAGTATTCCCTCGTTTGCACTCTGCAGGCGAGGGTTTCTTCTATAAATAATCATCCAATAAGATATAAACTGTTTTTTGAAAGGAGAAATGACATGCTAAATGGTTTACATGTTGTACTCGGAGTAACAGGCGGCATTGCTGCGTATAAAGCTTGTGCACTAACAAGTAAATTGGTCCAAAAGGGTGCAGAAGTAAAAGTTATTATGACAGAAAGTGCACAGGAGTTTGTCAGTCCGTTAACTTTTCAGGCATTATCTCGTAATCCAGTTTACACAGATACATTCGATGAAAAAGACGTAGAAAAAATAGCTCATATTGATTTAGCAGATTGGGCTGATTTATTTATTCTAGCACCCACAACAGCGAATATGATTGGTAAAATAGCTAATGGGATTGCTGATGATATGTTATCCACTACTGTTACTGCAACAGAAGCAGATGTTTATATAGCACCGGCAATGAACGTACATATGTATGCACATCCTGCTGTAGTTGACAATATGAAGAAATTAGACGCATGGGGTTATAAATTTATTGAACCAGGTGATGGTTACCTTGCATGTGGGTACGTAGGTAAAGGAAGATTAGAAGAACCAGAAACAATCATAGCTGTTTTGGAAGAAACCAGAAAGACGGGTCAACCGTTAGCAAATCAAAAGGTTTTAATTTCAGCGGGTCCAACGCAGGAGAAAGTTGATCCTGTTCGTTTTTTTACAAATCATTCTTCTGGTAAGATGGGTTTTGCTTTAGCTGAAGTAGCAGCACAATTAGGTGCAGAGGTAACCCTTATTTCAGGACCTGTAGAATTAGATACGCCGGCTAATGTAAATCGTGTGGACATTGTATCAGCTAGTGAGATGCATGAGCAAATGAATCATTATTTTACCGCTAGTGATATTGTAATTAAAGCAGCTGCAGTTGCAGATTATCGACCTAAAACAACGTATGACAAAAAGATGAAAAAGAAAGACGGCGACTTAATACTTGAATTAGAACGGACGACAGATATCTTAAAAGAATTAGGTAGTAATAAAACCAATCAATTTTTAGTGGGATTCGCTGCTGAAACAGATAATGTCCTCGATCATGGCCAAAAGAAATTAGCGAGCAAAAACTTGGATGCGATTGTTATTAATGATATTCAAGCTAAAGGTGCTGGTTTCAAATCAAATACAAATGATGTAACGTACGTGCATCGTTCTGGTGCTGCTACGCATTTTGCTTTGGCGTCAAAAAAGGAAATAGCAAAACAAATTTTAGAACAAATAATCAACGATTTAAAGGCTGATGAAAAGTGAATATTGCTAAAGTAGTAGTTGATGTGCCTGCCTCCCAAACAAACCGTGTATTCGATTACGAGATACCAGAAAAGTTAAATGGGTCGATACATCGAGGCATGCGTGTCATTGTTCCATTTGGACCTAGAAAGATTATGGGGTATGTCCTAGAGCTTACAGACCATTCTGATTTCTCTCCACTAAAGAAGATTGTAGAATTAATGGATATCACCCCTGTGTTAACAGATGAATTATTGGATTTAGGTAAATGGTTGGCTGAACATACGATAAGTTTTTATATTTCCACCTTTCAGGCAATGCTACCACAAGCTTTAAAGGCGTCCTATAAAAAAACGTTGCATCGTTTAACTGATGAGAAGCTATCTGATGAGTTAGAGGTATTGTTTGCTGATCGTGATTACCTAGAGTATGAAGAGTTTGTTGAAAGATCGGGATCCCATAAATACTTACAACAAGCAATAAAAACAGATCTAGTAGAGATGATTTACCAAGTAAACTCGAAGGAAACGTTTAAAAAACAAACAATGATTGAAGCGGGTAAAGATCCGTTAGAATTAGAAGAAATAATTGCTGATTTACCAAAGCAAGCAAAGAAAAAAATAGAAATTCTCCGTTATTTTCAAGATAACAGAGAAATAATCTTAAAACGTGACTTCTTGAAAAAGTTGCATACAACACAGGCAACAATAAAACCATTAATAGATGAAGGTTTATTAATAGAAAAAAAGCAAGAGATATACCGAAATCCTTTCAATGATGATCAAATAGAGCGCACCAATGCACTTCCTTTAATGAAACAACAAGTTAAAGTAATGGAGCCGATAGTTGAGTCACTTGATACGGCTAGTCACGACGTTTTTCTTTTGCATGGTGTAACAGGAAGCGGGAAGACAGAAGTTTATTTACAGTCTATTCAGCATGTATTAGAACAAGGGAAAGAAGCTATCGTTTTAGTGCCAGAGATCTCATTAACACCGCAAATGGTTACGAGGTTTAAAGGTAGATTCGGCTCACAAGTTGCTGTCATGCATAGTGCGCTATCAAAAGGTGAAAGATTTGATGAGTGGCGTAAAATTCAACGTAAGGAAGTAAATGTGGTTGTTGGTGCAAGATCGGCTATTTTTGCACCATTTGAAAATGTTGGCCTTATTATTATAGATGAGGAGCACGAAACGAGCTATAAACAGGAAGAACATCCACGTTATCATACCCGTGATGTGGCGATTTATCGAGGGGAATATCATCAATGTCCTGTCATTTTAGGAAGTGCGACACCAACATTAGAATCATATGCAAGAGCTGGTAAAGGTATATATCAGCTGTTATCGATGCCAGACCGAATGAATGAAACAAAAATGCCAGATGTACATATTGTTGATATGCGAGAAGAACTTCATGCTGGAAATAGAACAATGTTTTCTAGACAATTAAAAGAAGAAATTGAAAAGCGTATCGAACGAAAAGAACAAATAGTCTTATTTTTAAATCGTCGAGGGTATTCAACCTTTGTAATGTGCCGCGATTGTGGATATGTCATTAATTGTCCGCATTGTGATATTGCATTAACTTATCATCGGAAAACAGAAAAGTTAAAGTGTCATTATTGCAGTTATGAAGAAAAGATGCCTGATAAATGTCCAGATTGCTTAAGTGAAACAATTCGCTATTTTGGTACTGGAACACAAAAGGTGGAAGAAGCAATTCAAGAAATGATTCCTGCAGCACGCGTGATTCGGATGGATGTTGATACGACAAGACGTAAAGGTGCACATGAAAAGTTATTAGATCAATTTGGAAATCATGAAGCGGATATTTTATTAGGTACACAAATGATTGCAAAAGGTTTAGACTTTGCTAATGTTACATTAGTTGGTGTGCTAGCTGCAGATAGTTTGTTACATTTACCTGATTTCCGTGCTTCTGAAAAGACATTTCAACTTTTAACACAAGTAAGTGGACGTGCGGGAAGACATCATCTACCAGGAGAAGTTGTCATTCAAACTTATACACCAGATCATTACAGTGTTGAACTAGCAGCACAATATGACTATGAGACCTTTTTTAAACAGGAGATGTTATTACGTAAGACTTATAATTATCCGCCATACTATTTTCTAACATTAGTAACGGTCTCACATCCAAATGAATTAAAAGCAATGGAAGTGACAAAGACGATTACACAGTTATTAATTAAACACTTATCTAGTCAAGTGCGGGTTTTAGGCCCTACACCTTCACCAATCACAAGGATAAAAGATAGATATCGCTATCAATGCATGATAAAATACAAAAATGAACCAGAACAACGGCGTGTTTTACAGCGAATTTTAGCTTACTATGAAAAAGAGATTCAAAAAAATGATTTACTAATCCAAATTGATTTACAACCATATCAATTAATGTAGAAATGAGGTATTTGATGCAGAATGTCGTATTTATGGGGACACCAGATTTCGCCGTCCCTATTTTAAAACAGTTAGTAGAGGATAAATATAATGTTGTATTAGTTGTCACACAACCAGATCGTCCTAAAGGTAGAAAGAGACAATTGACACCGCCACCAGTTAAAGAGGAAGCAATGAAGCAAGGTATTCCAGTATACCAACCAGAAAAAGTTAAAGATACTTTTCAAGATATCTTAGCTTATGAGCCTGACATTATTGTGACAGCTGCCTTTGGACAGATTTTACCAAAAGCGTTATTGGAAGTTCCTAAATTTGGCTGTATTAATGTACATGCTTCTCTCTTGCCAGAACTTCGTGGTGGTGCACCAATTCACTATGCACTACTCCAAGGCAAAAGAGAAACAGGTATAACCATAATGTATATGGCCGAAAAGTTAGATGCAGGAGCGATTATCTCACAGGCTAAAATCGCCATTAATCACGATGACCATGTCGGATCATTACACGAGAAGTTAGCTGGAGTTGGTGCATCACTTTTACAGGAAACATTACCAACTATTTTAGAGCAAACGGCGCAACCGGTAGAGCAAGATGAAACACTTGTTACGTATGCACCAAATATTAAACGAGAACAAGAAAAAATAGATTGGAACGAAACGAATCACGAAATATATAATCATATTAGAGGACTTCACCCATGGCCTGTCGCAAGTACAACACTAAATGGGAATAATATTAAAATTTGGTGGGGAGAAGTAGACCCTACTACTTATCCAAACAAGCCAGGTGAAATAGTAGCTGTTAGCCCTGAAGGGATCATTGTTTGTTGCGGTAATAAAGAAGGCATTAAGATTACTGAAATACAACCTTCAGGAAAAAAGAAAATGTCTGTTGCAGATTTTGTACGTGGGAGCGGTCAATCATTAAAAGCTGGGGAAAAGTTGGGAGAATAAAATGAAGAAAAAAAATGTACGCGCAAGTTCATTAGATATATTATTGCGGATAGGTGATAATGGTGCTTTCAGTCATTTATTAATTGATCATACGATCAAGTCAAATGAGTTATCTACATTAGATCAATCATTATTAACAGAGATAGTTTATGGTACCCTGCAACGAAAACTAACATTGGATTATTTCGTAACCCATTTTGTGAAAAAACCCGAAAAATTAGCGTCATGGGTAAAATGGTTGCTTTATCTATCCTTCTATCAAATGCATTATTTAGAAAAAGTTCCGGATCATGCGATTATTAACGAGGCTGTTACGATTGCTAAAAAAAGGGGACATGAAGGTATTTCTTCATTAGTTAATGGCGTATTACGGAGTGCGCAGCGAAGCGGTTTTCCTTCATTTGATAAGATTTCAGATGATGTGGAGCGTCTCAGTTTAGAAACAAGTCATCCATTGTGGTTGGTAAAACGCTGGGTGAAAACCTATGGTATAACTAAGACAGAATTGATTTGTCATGCTAACTTACATACAAAACCGATGACTGTTCGTGTACAACCATTAAAAATAACACGAGATGATGCAATGAAAGTACTGGAAGATGAGGGCTATGAGGTAGAAGCATCTCTTTTCTCAGAACAAGGAATTGTTGTTGTCAAAGGTAATGTATTAAAAAGTGACTTATTTAGTAGAAATAGTTTGTCAATTCAAGATCAAAGTTCGATGCTAGTAGCGGAAATGTTACAATTAGAAGAGAATCAAATTGTCTTAGATGCTTGTAGTGCTCCAGGTGGAAAGACAACACATATAGCTGAAAAACTAAAGAATACAGGTCAAATTTTCGCCTATGATTTGCTTGAGAAGAAAGCAGACCTTGTTGCAAAAAAAGCAGGGATATTGGGCTTAACCAATATTGAGACAAAGGGAGCTGATGCGAGAAACTTAGATGTCTATCATAATCCGAATACATTTGATCGCATATTAGTGGATGCACCTTGCTCAGGTTTAGGAGTTATTAGAGGGAAGCCAGATATTAAATACAATAAAAGTGAAGCAGATATTAATAAATTAGCAACCATTCAGATGTCATTATTAGAAAATGTTGCACAATTATTAAAAAATGATGGTAAACTTTTATATAGTACATGTACAGTTGATAAGGAAGAGAATGAAAAAGTAGTAGAAGCCTTTTTACTAGTTAATACGGACTTTGAAATAGATAAGTCTTTTTTCGAAACATTACCGACATTCATCCAAAATGCGCCTGGTTTATCTGATCTAGGGTTACAAATATTCCCGGATGATTATCAAACGGATGGTTTTTTCTTAACTCGCTTGCAAAAGAAATGAAAAAGACATACGTTATAAGGACTAGTTTACCGTTACGTATACAATGAATTATAATGATGAAGAATGAATGATACGGGGTGAGATGAATGAAGCAATATTTTATAACGGATCAAGGAAAAGTAAGAGAACATAATGAAGATGCAGGTGGTATATTTCGTAATGCAGAAAATCAAGTTTTAAGTGTTGTAGCAGACGGGATGGGAGGCCATAAGGCAGGTGATGTGGCTAGTCAAATGGTTATCCATCACTTTCAACAAGAATGGCCAAAAACCACTAGCTTAACAACGAAAGAGGAAACGGAAGAATGGTTGACAAACTCAATTAAAGATATTAATCAAAAAGTTTATGATCATGCACAGGAAAATAAAGAATGTGCTGGTATGGGCACAACGGTGGTGGCTGCAATATTTTCTTGTGATTTTGTTTCTATCGCGCATATTGGTGATAGCCGTTGTTATCTTTATCATGATCAAACACTTCGACAAGTAACAGAGGACCATTCACTCGTCAATGAACTTGTTCGATCTGGTCAAATTTCAAAAGAAGATGCTGAATTTCATCCTCGTAAAAATGTTTTGATGAGAGCATTGGGCACAGATAAAAATGCAGAACCAGATGTAAGATCAGAAGAATGGAAAGAAAAGGATCGTATACTGATTTGCTCAGATGGTTTATCTAATAAAGTCAGTGATAAAGAATTCAATGAATATTTGCAGAAGGATGATTCACTTGACCAAATTGGAAAACAATTAGTTAATCTAGCTAATGATCGCGGTGGAGAAGACAATATCACGATTACTTTATCTGAATATGAAACAGTAAGAGAAGGTGATCCATCGTGTTAGAAGGTCGATTACTGAATGACCGTTATAAGGTAATAAAGACGATTGGCGGCGGTGGAATGGCCAACGTATATCTAGGCCATGACACTATTTTAGATCGTGAAGTAGCTATTAAAGTATTGAAACTAGAATATGCAAATGATGAAGAATTTATTACCCGTTTTCATCGTGAAGCCCATTCTGCAACAAGTTTATCTAATCCTAATATAGTTAATATATATGACGTCGGCGATGAAGATAATATATACTACATGGTTATGGAGTATGTCGATGGGATGACTTTAAAAAAATATATTCAATTATACGGTCCAATCCAAGTTGAAGAAGCGATTGCAATTATGAGACAAGTTACATCTGCAATTGATCATGCCCATGAAAATGATATTGTTCATCGTGACATTAAACCCCAAAACATTTTAATTGACCCTTTTGGTCAAGTTAAAGTGACTGATTTTGGTATAGCATTGGCTTTAAGTGCTACCTCATTGACGCAAACCAATTCTGTATTAGGTTCTGTTCATTATCTTTCACCAGAACAGGCGCGCGGAGGGAACGCAAATAAAAAATCCGATATCTATTCACTAGGTATTGTCCTCTATGAATTGTTGACTGGGCGGATACCTTTCTCTGGACAATCTGCAGTTTCGATTGCCTTAAAACACTTACAATCTAATACGCCCTCCATTAGACAATGGAATGAAGAAATACCACAAAGTATTGAAAATGTTGTTTTAAAAGCAACAACAAAAGATCCATTCTATCGGTATGATTCGGTAGATGCTTTTGAGCAAGATTTAATAACTGCTTTAGACCCATCTCGTTTGAATGAGCCAGCTTTTTTCCCGCCTGAAGAAGAGGGCGAGTCAACAAAAGCAATTCCGATCATAACGGAAAAATCTTTTGAAAAAAATAAATCAGCACAAGATACACTCGTTCACACTAAAAATAATGTTGGAAATGAACAACCAACAGAAAATGAAACAGATATAAAAACAGGTAAAAATAAAAAAGCTAAGAAAAAGAAATCCAAAAAAAAGAAAGTTTTTATTTGGTTGATAATAGTATTCTTTGTTCTAATAAGTTCAGGTCTGTTTGCATTATTTGTATTGCCTAATTGGCTCCAACCAGATGATATAACGGTTCCTGAGTTAGAAGGAGAAACATATAGTGATGCTTTACAAGAACTTGTAGAACTTGGTTTAGAAGTAGAACGTGAAGATGATTTCTCAGAAGAAATTCCGGAAGATCACGTAACGAGAACGAACCCTGAGGCAGGCATAAATATTAAAGAAGGCTCCTCGATAACAGTTTATGTTAGTCAAGGAAAAGAAACAGAAGATATTGCTGATTATGTAGGGCAGAATTATGATCAAGTAGAACGAATTCTCCTGCAACTAGGTTATCAAGACGTTCAGAGAAACGATACCTATTCTGATCAACCAGAAGGACAGATTTTAGAACAGGTTGAACCTTCACCAAATAGTGCGGTGGTTCCTTCTGATACTATTGTTATATTCGATGTTAGTGCTGGAGAAAAAATGATCACGTTAGATGACTTAACTGGCATGAGTGAAGATGATGCAAGAGAGTATCTAGCAGCAAATAATTTATCCGCCAATATAGAAGAAAGTAATTCAGATGATGTCGCAGAGGGTGATGTAATTAGTCAATCTCCAAGTGCAGGTAGTGAAGTGGAAGAGGATACTGTGATCGATCTTGTTGTTTCAATAGGAGAAGAAGAACAGCCTCCTATAACACATAGCGTTTCCTTTACAATACCATATACTGGCGACACTACTAATAACGGTAATGGTGATGAAAATGGAAACGGTACTGAAAATGGAAATGGAAATAACGAGAATGCTACAAGTGAAGCGCAAGAAGTGCGTATCTATATTAATGATATGAATAATGATCTTACAAGCTTGTATGAAACAGAGTCCATTACGGACGATACGGAGTTTTCTGTTAGGCTTACGATCGCACCGGGTGAGACTGCAACTTACAAAGTTGAAAGAGAAGATCAAGTAATCTTGCAAAAAACGATTGCATATGAAGATGTAGAGGGGTGAGTGAATGAATGCCTGAAGGTAAAATTATGAAAGCATTAAGCGGCTTTTATTACGTGAAGAGTGATCAAAATATATATCAATGCAGAGGACGAGGATTATTTCGCAAACAAAAAATCACCCCATTAGTTGGTGATGATGTCCAATTTGATATTAGCAATCCGAATGAAGGCTATATTTTTGAAATAAAAGAACGTAAAAATGAATTAAGACGCCCACCTATAGCGAATATTGATCAAGCTGTTATTGTCGTATCAGCTAAAGAACCTGATTTTAGTTCCCTACTATTAGATCGTTTTTTATTATTAGTAGAAGCGAATCAAATAGAACCTGTTATATTTATTTCAAAAGTAGACATGCTTTCTGCTGAAGAGTTAGAAAAAATTAATATATATCAGGAAATTTACCGTTCTATTGGCTATCAGGTTGAAGTGTCATCAACGAAAGATGGTTCTGATCTGCAACAACTAATGCCTTATTTCTCTAATAACATATCGGTTATAGCTGGACAATCAGGTGTGGGTAAATCATCGTTATTAAATAAATTGAATCCACAACTTGATATCGAGACAGACGAAATTTCAACTAGTCTGAATCGTGGTAAACATACAACGAGGCATGTTGAACTTGTAGAAATTGCAGAAGGTTTAGTTGCGGATACACCTGGATTTAGTTCATTGGAATTTGATCAAATTGATTTAGAAACGTTACCTGTTTGCTTTCCTGAAATGAGAAGCAGACAGAATGATTGTAAATTCCGTGGCTGCATGCATATTAATGAGCCGAAGTGTGCCATTAAAGCAGCCGTAGAAAATGAAGAAATCGCATCTTTCCGATACAAACATTATGTTTCATTTTATCACGAAATTCATACAAGAAAGCCGAGGTATTAAAAGATGACAAAAATTGCCCCATCTATTCTATCAGCTGATTTTGCACGATTGAAAGATGAAATTACAGACGTGGAACGAGGGGGAGCCGATTATATTCATGTTGATGTAATGGACGGCCACTTTGTTCCCAACATAACAATTGGACCACTTATTGTTAATGCTATTCGTCCAGTTACTACGTTACCTTTAGATGTGCATTTAATGATTGATAATCCAGATGACTATATTGACGCTTTTGCTGATGCTGGAGCAGATATTATTTCTGTTCATGTCGAAGCTTGTGTGCATTTACACCGCACGATTCATGCGATTAAAGCAAGAGGAGTAAAAGCGGGAGTTGTAATCAATCCTGGTACACCTGTAGAAATGCTCTACCCTATTTTAAAAGATGTCGATTTAGTCTTGTTTATGACTGTAAATCCTGGCTTTGGTGGGCAGTCCTTTATCGCAGATGTATTGTCGAAGGTTGAACAAGCAGCTATTTGGAGAAGAGAATTTGCCCCTCATGTGGAGTTTGAAGTTGATGGTGGTATTAATGAAGAAACTGCCAAATTGTGTACAGATGCAGGTGTCGATGTGTTAGTTGCAGGAAGCGCTATTTTCAATCAACAGGATCGACATGAAGCAATTGAGATCATTCGAAATGCAACAAAATAAAGTTTGTGCATAAAAGGGGTAAGATTATGTATACTGTAGCCATTGTAGCGGGAGGTCCTGCTTCATTTATTCCAAACTTAACATTATACCAGAATCAAGTTGACTACTGGATTGGTGCAGATAAAGGTTCTTACCGTTTAGTAGAGGAAAATATGAGTCTAGATCTAGCAATTGGCGATTTTGATTCGATAACTGAAGATGAATTTAGTAAGGTGAAAGAGCATGCAAAAAAAATAAATGTTTTTTCAATTGAAAAGGATGAAACTGATCTAGATTTAGCTATTTTAGAAGCAATGGCTTTAAAGCCTAATAAATTACTTATCTTTGGTGCTACAGGTGGTCGAATGGACCACACACTGGCTAATATTCAATTACTCTCCCGATTAAAACAGGACATCCAAACTAGTATAATTGATTCTCAAAATGAAATTTCTTTATTTCGTCCTGGAAACTATGAGATTGAGGAAAATCACAATTTACCGATGATCTCCTTTATTCCTTTAACACCTGCTGTAGCAGGTTTATCTCTTGAAAATTTCTACTATCCGTTAGAGGATAAATTAATTGAATGGGGATCAACTCTATGTCTTTCCAATAAGCTTATTCGGAAAAAAGGTACTTTTTCTTTTGATACAGGCATATTAATAATGATAAAGAGCCGTGATGTACTTATTAGGCATGGTAATCATAGAATAATATGAAGTATTTTTTGTCATAAGGAAAAGAGGAGGGGTTCTCATTAAATTTTATACCTTTAAACTCCCAAGGTTCATTGGTGGCTTCGTTCGAGTAATCATGGGTTCATTTAAAAAGAATTAATTTGTTCCGTATGTGAAAGTGGCATAACAAAAAAGCACCTAATCATAGGTGCTTTTTTGTTAAATAAGTATATCTTTTATTGAATAGTAAAAACTAATCATTAAAGCACTACTTATAATTATACGCGCTCTACTTTACCAGATTTCAATGCACGAGTAGAAACATAAACACGTTTCGGTTTACCATCTACCATAATGCGAACTTTTTGCACGTTAGCTTTCCATGTGCGTTTATTAGAGTTCATTGCGTGCGAACGGTTATTTCCAGTTGAAGTTTTACGTCCAGTTATAACACATTTTCGTCCCATATTAATCCCTCCTACTTACATCTATCTCATTACATACTTATATAATTTATCACAAATATACGGATAATGCAATCTATAGTTGAATAAAGTAAGAACGATCAAAATGATCACGAATTAATTACTACTAATAAGCAAAACCTTCAATTTTTAGACAAAAAGTAGCTTTATAATAGGAATATAAAGCAGATTCGCTTGACAGAATTTAAGTTTTCGTCCATTGTATAAAGGGGTTTATCAAGGTTATGGAAGACTTAGGTCCTTAATACACGGATTTATTCAAGTACATACTAACCAATGAAACAGTTTTTTGTTAAAGGTACAAGGTGAAACGGCTTTCATAATTAATTTGTTTGTTGTAATATGAAGATAACCGAACTGTTTTATATGTTAAACTGAAATTATAAGTAAAAGAATAGCAAGATATGACTAAGGAGGATAATGTTATGTCTATTGAATTAACTACAAAAGACGGACATGTCACAATTACAAATGAAGTAATCTCTACAGTTGCCGGTGGAGCAGCTATTGAGTGCTATGGTATTGTTGGTATGGCTTCAAAAAACCAACTGAAAGATGGAATTGCGGAAATTTTACGTAAAGAAAACTTTTCTAAAGGTGTTGTCGTTCGTCAAGATGATGACCTTATTAGTATTGATATGTATATTATTGTAAGTTATGGTACAAAGATTTCTGAAGTAGCTCATAACGTACAATCTCAGGTAAAATATACATTGGATAAAACATTAGGATTACCAATTCATGCAATTAATATTTTCATTCAAGGTGTAAGGGTACAAGCAGAATAAAAAATAAAAGTTGTAATAAATAAAATGCTAGCTACAAATTGAAACGTGTTAAGTTTTTCGTTTACGAAGGAGGAAGTTCTAGTGGTTGTAAGAACTATAGAAGGCGCTAAGTTTGCACAAATGGTGCTACTTGGTGCAAACCATTTAACTAACAATGCAACAATGATTGATGCATTAAATGTTTTTCCAGTTCCTGATGGGGACACGGGTACAAATATGAATTTATCAATGACTTCAGGCGCTGCCGAAGTAAAGAAATTAGAGAATGAATCTGTAACAGTAGTATCTGAAGCATTTGCAAAAGGCTTGTTAATGGGTGCACGTGGAAATTCAGGTGTGATACTTTCACAACTATTTCGCGGTTTTGCAAAAGGTGTGAATGGTGCTGAAGTTCTTGATACAAAAACATTCGCAAAGGCTTTGCAAACAGGTGTTAATACAGCTTATAAAGCTGTTATGAAACCGGTTGAAGGGACAATTTTAACTGTAGCAAAAGATACCGCTAAAAAAGCAGTAGAATTAGCTGAAACTACTGAGGACATCATTGTATTTATGGAAGGTGTCTTAAAAGCTTCTAAAAAATCGCTTGCGCATACACCGGAATTATTACCAGTTTTGAAAGAGGTTGGTGTAGTAGATAGTGGTGGACAAGGTTTAGTAGTTATATATGAAGGGTTTTTAGCATCCTTAAAAGGAGAGGCTTTACCTGAATCTGCAAATGCGACGGTTGAAATGGATGATTTGGTAAACGCTGAACATCATAAACTTGTTCAAGATTATATGCGAACAGAGGATATCGAATTTGGTTATTGTACTGAATTTATGGTTAAATTTGAAGATGAAAAATTAAAAGAAAATCCTTATGATGAAGAAGTATTTCGTCAAGAGCTAAGTGAACTAGGTGATTCATTATTAGTTGTATCTGATGATGAAATTATTAAAGTCCATGTGCACGTAGAATATCCTGGTCAAGCTATAGATTTAGGCCAGCGTTTTGGAAGCTTTATTAGTATTAAAGTTGAAAATATGCGTGAGCAACATACTTCTATTGTCGGTGATAAGGTTAAAACGAAAGAAAAGCCAAAGAAAAAGCAAGATTATGCGATCGTATCTGTTGCAATGGGTGATGGATTAAAAGAATTGTTAGAAAGTCTTGGTGCATCAGTTGTCATTCAAGGTGGACAAACAATGAATCCTAGTACGCAGGACATTACACATGCAATTGAAGAAGCGCATGCTAAACGCGTAATTATATTACCTAACAATAAAAATATTGTCATGGCTGCTGAGCAAGCTGCAGATTTAAGTGAAGATGAAGTAATTGTTGTTCCAACGAAAACAATTCCACAGGGAATGAGCGCATTATTAGCCTTTCATCCTGATTCTTCGCTTGAGACTAACAAAGCGAATATGTTAGAAGCAAGTAAGCAAGTAAAAACTGGTCAGATAACATATGCAGTAAGAGATACGCAAATAGATGGGTTAACGATTGAAAATGGAAACTTTATGGGGCTTGCTGATAGTAAGATTATCGCAACAGGTAAAGATAAATTAGATGTTATCAAACAATTATTAGCAGAACTTGTTACAGAGGAAGATGAAATTGTAACGATCTTACAAGGTGAAGATGCTGCTGATGAAGAAATTGAGATCATCGAATCATACATTGAAGCGGAATTTGAAGACTTGGAAATAGAAGTTCATAAAGGAAATCAACCGATTTATTCTTATATTTTTGCTATAGAATAAGTAAGAAGGCTCAGGAGTAAGACCATATCCTGAGCTTTTCTTATGTTAGAAGTTTCGTTATACTAAGTTTACAACTTACGCAAGTATGAAACAGGTATTCAAGTCTTGATATAACAAGGAAGTCTGACAATCAAAATAGAAGTTGACTTCACGCTTCTTTTGAAATCGGCTGACGAACTTTTTGCTTTACTAAGTTAGCTGAAGCCGTGCCTACGGAAAGGGAGCCCATTTCGCTTGAGATGCGAGGCGAAAGCTCTGTTAAATGTCCATTTAACTAAAGATCGTTACGACATAGTCTGTGTTAATTCTGTAATTGACAATAAACTTATAAAAAACAGATCTCTAAAGAATGTCACATAATATAATTCAAACGAAACACATTCAACAATTAACGCTTATTTTTTTGTTGAGATAATTGAGTAAGAAAATATAAAACACGTTTAATAACTGAGGGAATTGAAAGGAGTGTCATTTCGAATGAAATACAAATCAGTTTTTGACATTATTGGTCCTGTTATGATTGGACCTTCAAGTTCTCACACAGCAGGTGCTGCAAGAATTGGTAGGGCTGCGAGAAATTTATTTGGAAATGAACCAGTTTGGGCAGATATTTATCTCTACGGGTCATTTGCTAAAACGTATAGAGGCCATGGTACGGATGTTGCAGTTATTGCAGGCTTATTAGACTATGATACTGATGACAGTCGAATTAGTACAGCATTGGAAATTGCACATTCAAAAGGTATTGCTGTCCACTTTTTTGAAGAAGAAAGTGCCGTTGAACACCCAAATACAATGCGAATTAAAATGGGTGTTGGTAATGAAACTTTTGAATTAGTGGGTATTTCTATCGGCGGTGGGAAAGTTGAAATTACGGAACTGAATGGTTTTGAATTGCATTTATCAGGAAACCATCCGGCTATCTTAATCATGCACAATGATCGTTTTGGTGCAATTGCATCTGTTACACAAATATTAGCAAAGCACGAAATTAATATTGGTAGAATGGAAGTATCACGTAAAGACATAGGCAAAGAAGCATTAATGGTAATTGAACTGGACCAAAACGTAAGTGAAGCGATAGAATTAGAATTAGATCAAGCTGACCACATCTTGCATGTTTCTAAAATTGTCGATTGATTCACATTACATATATACGAACTAGAACTAGAGTTAAATTATTAAATAAATAATAAGAATCAGGGAGGGATTTATTTGTTTCGAAACGTCGCAGAATTATTAACAATCACAGAAGAAAAAAATATTTCGATCTCTGAAGCAATGATCCTTCAAGAGATGAACTTGCATGGGAAATCTAGAGAACAGATAATGGCTCAAATGGAACGAAATCTAGATGTCATGGAAAAAGCAATAGAAGATGGTTTAAAAGGTGTCCGTTCTCATTCAGGTCTTACAGGTGGGGATGCGGTACTTCTACAAAACTATATAAAAACAAACAAACCACTTTCAGGCACGTTATTATTGGATGCTGTTAGTAAAGCGGTCGCAACAAATGAAGTAAACGCTGCTATGGGGTTAATTTGTGCTACACCGACAGCTGGAAGTGCTGGCTGTGTTCCGGGTGCTTTATTCGCAGTAAAAGAAAGATTAGAACCTTCTCGAGAAGAGATGATTCGTTTCTTATTTACATCTGGTGCTTTTGGATTTGTTGTTGCAAATAATGCTTTTATTTCCGGCGCTGCTGGTGGTTGTCAAGCAGAAATAGGTTCAGCTGCAGCAATGGCTTCGGCAGCTGTAGTAGAAATGTCTGGTGGGACACCGAAACAAAGTGCAGAAGCGTTTGCTATAACGTTAAAAAATATGTTAGGACTTGTTTGCGACCCTGTTGCAGGACTCGTTGAGGTACCATGTGTTAAGCGTAACGCAGCTGGAGCTTCTAATGCGATTGTATCAGCAGATATGGCTTTAGCAGGTATTGTTAGTAAAATTCCTTGTGATGAAGTTATAGGAGCGATGTATCGAATTGGAAGACAAATGCCATCAGCTTTACGAGAGACTGCAGAAGGTGGTCTTGCTGCTACACCAACTGGGCGAGCAATTGCTGCAAAAATTTACGGAAATACAGCAGAGAAAGAGTGAGATAATTGGGAGATCATTCGATTGAGCAAGTTAAAGGAGTAGGAGAAGCTTTACAAAAGAACTTTGAAGAACTGGGGATTTATACAGTTAATGATTTGCTCTTTTATTTTCCAAACAGATACGAACATTATGAAATCAAACCTGTCAGTGAATTAAGGCATGATGAGAAAGTATCGATAGAAGGGGAAGTCGTAGGAGATCCTGTGCTCACCTTTTTCGGAAAAAAGAAATCACGCTTAATACTTCATCTTCAAGTTGAAGAAGTAATCATAAAAGGGATTATGTTCAATCGACCTTTCGCGAAAAAACAATTACAACAAGGTGATACAGTAACATTAACTGGGAAATGGGATCAGCATCGCTTACAAATTACTGTCAATCAATATAAAAAGGGTAAAGTGAAACAAGATGATCCGATTCAGCCTGTTTATTATTTAAAGAATATACTAAAGTCAGCACAATTCAAAAAAATAATGATGCAGGCTATCGATCAATTTGCAGGTGAGATTGAAGAAATATTACCAAATCCTTATATAGAATCTTACAAGCTGCCAACAAGGGCTAAAGCATTGAGGGAAATGCATTTTCCATCTAATTTTCAAACGCTTAAGCATGCGAAGCGTCGTTTTATTTATGAAGAGCTTTTATTGTTCCAATTAAAAATGCAATTATTTCGTAAAAGAGATCGAGAGCGTACAAAAGGAAATAGCCAAATATATGATGCGTCTCAAGTTAATCAGTTTATTGAAACGTTACCATTTAAGTTAACAGATGCGCAAAAACGTTCACTTGATGAAATATTAGTAGATTTACGTGCCCCTTACCGAATGAATCGATTATTACAAGGTGATGTTGGTTCAGGGAAAACAGCTGTCGCTGCGATTGCCTTATTTGCTTCTATTACATCTAAAAAGCAGGGAGCAATTATGGTGCCAACAGAAATATTGGCTGAACAACATTATGAATCGTTACAGTCTTTATTCGATGGATACGGAACGATTACGTTATTAACTGGTTCTGTTAAAGGGAAAAAACGAAAAGAGATTCTAGAAAAAATCAAGACGCATCAAGTGGATATTACTATCGGTACCCATGCATTGATCCAAGAGGAAGTGGTCTTTGCTAATTTAGGTACAGTGATTGTCGATGAGCAACATCGTTTTGGTGTTAATCAACGAAAGACGTTGCGTGACAAAGGAATGGATCCAGATGTACTATTTATGACAGCTACCCCCATCCCTAGAACACTTGCTATTACAAGTTACGGTGATATGGATGTATCGCAAATTGATGAGATGCCAGTTGGTCGTAAAACAGTTGAAACCTATTGGGTAAAAGAAAACATGCTCCCTCGTCTATTACAATTCATTCAAAAAGAAGTGGATAGTGGTTATCAAGCGTATGTTATTTGTCCATTAATTGAAGAATCGGATAAAATAGATATTCAAAATGCGGTAGACTTATATAATCAATTACAAAATACATTCCCTTCGTCGACTAAAGTTGGTTTATTACATGGTAGGTTACATAGTGATGAAAAAGAAGATGTTATGCAGCAGTTTGCGGCTAATGAGATTCATGTTTTAGTTTCTACGACAGTTGTGGAGGTAGGTGTGAATGTTCCAAATGCAACAGTTATGCTCGTATATGATGCAGAAAGATTTGGTTTATCACAATTACACCAATTAAGAGGAAGAGTGGGACGTGGGCAAGCGCAGAGTTATTGTATTTTACTTGCTGATCCTAAAGGTGAAGTAGGAAAAGAACGTATGAAAATTATGACCGAAACGAGTAATGGATTTGAATTAGCAGAGCAAGATTTGCAATTAAGAGGACCTGGGGACTTTTTTGGTAAAAAACAAAGTGGCTTACCTGAGTTTAAAGTAGCTGATATTGTTCAAGATTATCGTGCATTAGAAACGGCCAGAAATGATGCACAATCAATTGTTTATCAAGATCGATTGAAAGATCCAAATTATTATGCACTTAAAAGCTACATCACAAAAGAATTAAACAATAATGGATCTTCATTTGATTAAAGGGGCTTGCATCTTTTTCTTTGGTATTATATATTACTATTAGTACCTACTCATAAATTAAAAATTCTCTTTAGTTTTACATTGGAAGTGATGAGAAAACTAGGATGGTGTTTAAATAAATGAAATTACCGAAAAAACATAGACAACAAAAATTACAAGAAACAATTAAAGAGATGCCTTTCATTACGGATGAAGCGTTGGCAAAACAGTTTGGCGTTAGTATTCAGACTATTCGATTAGACAGAATGGAATTATCCATTCCTGAGTTGCGTGAACGAATCAAATCTGTCGCAACCGATCAATGGAATGAAACCGTAAAAGCATTACGAATTGATGAAGTAATTGGAGAAGTGATTGATTTAGAATTAGACAATCGGGCTATTTCTATTTTAGACATTAGTAGTGAACATGTATTCTCACGTAATGATATTGCTCGTGGCCATCATTTATTTGCTCAAGCTAATTCATTAGCTGTGGCAGTTATTAACGATGAGCTAGCTTTAACCGCTAAGGCAGAGATAAAGTTTACGCGACAAGTTAAACAAGGGGAACGCGTTATTGCAAAAGCTAAAGTAGTCACTGCTGTTGAAAATCAACGGACATCGGTTGAAGTAGATAGCTATGTTGATAATGAAATTGTTTTTTCTGGTGTGTTCGATATGTATCGTTCTACAGAACAAAAAGGAGAAGATCGACATGAAGTTAGTAATTGATGCAATGGGAGGCGACCATGCTCCAGAAGCAGTAGTAAAAGGGGCTATGGAAGCTGTCAAACAGATTGAAAACCTTGAAATAACATTAGTGGGAGATCAAGAAAAAATAGCGACTCATTTAACAGATGACAGCAAGATATCGATTATACATACAACAACTGTAATAACTGGTGATGAAGAACCTGTTCGAGCTGTTCGTAGAAAAAAGGACTCTTCTCTAGTTTTAATGGCAAATGAAGTGAAGGAAAAACGAGCTGACGCTTGTGTATCAGCAGGGAGTACCGGAGCGTTAATGAGCGCTGGTTTATTTCAAGTCGGCCGTATCAAAGGTATAGAAAGACCAGCACTAAGCCCAACTTTACCAACTAAAGATCAAAAAGGATTTTTATTATTAGATGTTGGTGCTAATGTAGACGCAAAAGCGAAACACCTCGTTCAATTTGCAATCATGGGTACAATTTATAGTGAGAAAGTCCGGGGGATCACTTCACCTCGAGTAGGCTTACTGAATATTGGAACAGAAGATGGTAAAGGCAATGAACTGACAAAAGCTGCTTTTTCTCTATTAAAACAAGCACCGATTAACTTCATTGGTAATGTAGAAGCACGAGATTTACTTGACGGTGTTGCAGATGTGGTTGTTACAGATGGTTTTAGTGGTAATATAACGCTGAAAACAATTGAGGGTACAGCTGCGACAATGTTTTCTATGTTGAAGAAGTCATTTATGGCTAACATGAAGACAAAAGTAGCTGCTGGATTGATGCAAAAAGATTTAAGGAAACTAAAAGATCAATTAGACTATTCAGAATATGGTGGTGCAGGACTTTTTGGTCTTCAATCCCCAGTTATCAAAGCACATGGTTCTTCAAACGCTCGTGCGATTTTTAGTGCAATTAAGCAAGCATGTCATATGGTGGAATATGATGTCACAAAAAAAATTGAAACAACAGTAGCAGAGTATGACGCCAGTGAGGAGGAATAATATGAAACAAGTAGCCTTTATATATCCCGGACAAGGATCACAACAAGTTGGTATGGGTGAAGAATTATATCAAACGTATCCGGTGGTAAAAGAACTTTTTGAACAGGCTAATGCATTATTGAATTTAAATTTAACGGATCTTATGTTTGTGGGCCCAGACGATAAGTTAAAGCAAACAGAGAATGCCCAACCTGCTTTATTACTTACTAGCATTGCTATTACTAGGGTACTTTTTGAGGAAGGTATTAAACCAGTACGTCTTGCTGGTCATAGTCTTGGCGAATACAGCGCACTCGTGGCAGCAAATGCTTTGCCATTTCAGGATGCCTTACCATTAGTACAAGCTAGAGGTCGGTTGATGGAAGAAGCATATCCAAAAGGTCAAGGACTAATGGCTGCGGTTCTCGGAATGGAGCAAGATACTCTGCAAAAAGAATTAGATCAAATTCAAACGGAAACAAATGAAGTGATTGAAATTGCTAATTTGAATTGTCCAGGTCAAATAGTCATTTCAGGAACTAAAGTAGCAATAGAACATGCCGTTACAAAGTTAAAAGAAGCTGGAGCAAAACGGGTCTTGCCGTTAAATGTTAGTGGACCATTTCATTCTAGTTTAATGAAACCAGCTGCTAATGAATTTTCTAAACGATTAGAACAAGTAAATGTTACCAATGCGGAAATTCCTGTCTATGCGAATGTATCGGCCGAAGAAGTGACAGACCAAGTAGAAATTAAACAATTACTAATAGAACAATTGTATTCACCAGTTCGTTTTGAAGAAATTTTACACCGTTTGAATGATGATTCATTGGATGCTATCGTAGAAATTGGTACTGGAAAAGTCTTAACTGGATTAATGAAGAAAGTGAATCGTCGCATGACTACTTTCTCTATCCAAGATCCAGAATCACTTCAGGCGTTTATTTCATGGTATAAGGAGGAATCTTAATGCTTAAAGGTAAGGTAGCACTTATAACAGGTGCTTCTCGAGGGATTGGTAGATCAGTTGCACTAGAGCTTGCATCGCAAGGAGTGAAAGTTGCCGTCAACTTTGCAGGCAACGAAACAAAAGCACAACAAGTTGTTGATGAGATAGAAGCATTAGGCATAGAGGCAATTAAGATTCAAGCAGATGTTACGGTTGAAGCAGAAGTCAAAGATATGATCAAGCAAGTAATAGAAATATTTGGTAGTTTAGATATCTTAGTTAATAATGCCGGTATAACACGTGATAATTTGATCATGCGTATGAAAGAAGAAGAATTTGATGAAGTAATTCAAACGAATTTAAAAGGTGTTTTTCTTACTACGAAAGCTGTGACAAGACAAATGATGAAGCAAAGAGCTGGTCGAATTATTAATGTCGCCTCAGTAGTTGGTATTAGTGGTAACGCTGGTCAAGCAAACTATGTAGCAGCAAAAGCTGGTGTAATTGGTATGACTAAAACCGCTGCAAAGGAATTAGCTACGCGTAATATCTTAGTAAATGCAGTTGCACCAGGATTTATTGAAACAGATATGACAGCTAAATTATCAATTGAGCAACGCGATGCAATGACTGAATTAATACCTCTTACAAGATTGGGTAGTGGTGAGGATGTTGCGAAAGTTGTGCGATTTTTAGCTTCTGATGATGCAAGTTATATCACTGGACAAACTATACAAGTTGATGGTGGTATGGTAATGTAGAATTTGTTATTCTCTTGCTACTTTGAAAGGGGGTGAACGAAAGATGGCAGATACATTTGAACGCGTAAAGAAAATAGTGATCGATCGCCTAGATGTTGAAGAAGATAAAGTAACTTTAGAGGCATCTTTTAAAGATGATTTAGAAGCAGATTCATTAGATGTTGTTGAACTTGTTATGGAACTAGAAGATGAGTTTGATATGGAAATCGCTGATGAAGATGCAGAAAAACTTCAAACGGTTGGTGATGCTGTAACGTACATAAACAGCCAATCCTAATAAATGGTATCAATTAAAAAGTCTCGCTCAAAAAGCGAGACTTTTAAAATATGGCTCTTTTCGAAAAGATTGTTGCTTTTCAATATGAACTTGATAAAAACTGCGACGTAGTGAAACTTTTTTACCGCTACGCTCCACAAGTGAAATGGGATCGCTTTCCGTGGGCACAACCTCAGCTATCTCTAGAAGCAAAAATCGCTTCTAGAGAGGATCTTCGGTTTGTGTTGTTCCCACAGGAGTCTCACCCATCTCACTTGCTCCGCTAGTTTTTGTTTATAAATAAGTAAAGCGTGTCCTATTTCATACTGAATTTAAATACCAGTAACTATGTTAGTTACTGAAAAACACATCAGTTGTTAATTTATTATAACTAGCGTATCAAGTGAAATTGACGACACTCCTGCAGGAACAGCACGGGCTGAAGATCCACTCGGAAAGCGGTCTTTGCTTATCCGAGTTAGCTGAAGCCGTGCCTGCGGAAAGGGAGTCAATTTCACTTGAGAAGCGGGTTAGATAATTCGTTACGTCGTAGTTGATGATAATGCTGACGTAAGTATGGTTAAGGGCAGTCTATGGAAATGTTTTAAACAACAATCTTTTAGAAAAGAGCTTAAAAATAAAGGTGTTAAAATAATGAATAGGAGGCGAAGGATATGAATTTTCAACCATTACAAGATCATTTGCAAATTCATTTTAATAATGAATCGATATTGCAACAAGCTTTTACACATTCTTCTTATGTGAATGAAAATCGTGGCAAATCATCTCAAGATAATGAACGGCTTGAATTTTTAGGAGATGCGGTATTAGAACTAGGTGTTTCGCAATATTTATATCGTACTTATCCTAATATGGCAGAAGGAGAGTTAACGAAATTACGCGCATCAATTGTCTGTGAGCCTGCCTTAGTTGGTTTTGCAAATGATTTATCGTTTGATCAATACGTGTTACTTGGTAAGGGTGAAGAACGAACTGGTGGGAGAAAGCGTCCAGCATTATTAGCTGATGTTTTTGAAGCTTTTGTTGGTGCACTTTACTTAGATCAAGGTTTTGATGTTGTATTAGACTTCTTGGATAAATACCTTTATCCAAAAATTGAAAAAGGTGCCTTTTCTCACGCAATGGATTATAAAAGCCAGTTGCAGGAATTGATTCAACAGAATAGAGATGCAGAGATTGTATATGAAATAGTTGAGGAAAAAGGTCCCGCACATGATCGCGAATTCATTGCAAACGTACGTTTGAATCAAGAAATTGCTGGAGTTGGACATGGTAGAACAAAGAAGGAAGCAGAACAACGAGCTGCTAAAAAGGCATTAGATCAAAGGTAGAATAAAATGATTGATGGTTGGCTCGTCTTTATGAATAGCTATTCGTAAAAACAAGCCAACAATCACTCTATTTTATTTACGGATACTTGAAAGTTCTTGAATAAATGCTTGTGTTTCAGAAACGCTTAATTGACCTTTTTGAATTAAAACATCATATAACGCTTTTAGATCATCATACTTCTCTAGATTGTAATCATCTGGATCCATAATTGATTCATTTACCACGCGTAACTGGCTAGCAATTTCCTTTAGAATATAAGTAAGGTTTTCATTTGTTGCTTCATTTAAATTCAAACGAACACTCCTTTGGTAATCTGACCTTCTATCTCTCCTCTCTTTATGATAAAATAGTTTAGTTGAAATGCAAGCTTTTAGTTGAAATTGTAGTAAAATAATTAATGAGTTAAAAAATAGTAGCGACTTAATAGGAGAATGTATATGTTCCTAAAAAAATTAGAATCAGTTGGTTTTAAATCATTTGCTGAACGCGTTTCAGTAGATTTTGTTCCGGGTGTTACTGCAGTGGTAGGACCAAACGGAAGCGGAAAAAGCAATATAACAGACGCAATACGATGGGTTTTAGGGGAGCAGTCTGCTAAATCATTGCGTGGTACAAAGATGGAAGATATTATTTTTCAGGGTAGTGATACACGAAAAGCTTTAAATGTCGCAGAGGTTACCCTTATTTTAGATAACCATGATCAAGCATTACCGATTGATTATGAAGAAGTAAGTGTAACTAGGCGTGTATATCGTTCTGGTGAAAGTGAATATTTATTAAACAAGCAATCTTGTCGATTAAAAGATATTGTTGATTTATTTATGGATTCTGGTTTAGGACGAGATGCATTTTCTATTATTAGTCAAGGGAAAGTTGAAGAAATATTAAGCTCAAAAGCAGAAGAAAGACGCACAATTTTTGAAGAAGCTGCAGGTGTTTTAAAATATAAAAACCGTAAAAAGAAAGCCGAATATAAACTTGCAGAAACTCAGGAGAATTTAAATCGAGTTGAAGATATTACACATGAAATAGAAAAGCAGTTAGAACCTTTGCAACAACAGGCTTCCACTGCTAAAGAATATATAGCTAAAAAAGAAAGTTTGAAAACGAAAGAAATTGCGTTATTAAACGCTGAAATTGAAACGCTTCATAAGCAATGGTCCGAGTATCTTGAAGATATTAAAGAAAATAAAGATGAGGAGATCGCTTTTACGACATCTATTCAGCAAAAAGAAGCTGTCTTAGAAAGAGAAAGACAAGATATGCAACAGTTGGATCAATCTATAGAAGTTTTACAAGAAAAACTATTAGCTTCAACACAAGAATTAGAGAATTTAGAAGGTAACAAGAAGCTAATGGAAGAGCGGTCCAAACACTTTACAGAGAATAAAGAAAAATTAGAAACAGAACTAGAAACACTACAAGTTAGAATTACATCTATTGAAGATGAATTGAATACACAAACCGAAAAACTTACTGAACTTGAGTCTGTACGCAACCAGACAAAGCAACAGACCAACATAGTGAAAACGCAACTAGACCAGTCTTCTGAAAATAGCGAAGAAAAAATAGAAGAACTAAAAAGTGACTACATTGAATTGCTTAATGAACAAGCAGCGAAAAGGAACGCCAAACAATCGATTGAGCAACAGTTAAATCAAATGGATTACAGACAGAAAAATCAGGAATCAAAATTTGAAGATCAATTGGCACAAAGAGACACACTAACAAGTGTATTAACGGATTATCAAGGACAATTAGAAGTACAACACGCAAATCGAAAACAAAAAGAAGATGGTTTACATGCTGATAAAGAAAAAATTGAGCAAATAAAAGAAGAATATCAAGCATCACAAACCAAACTCAATCAAGGTTATCAATATATTGAAAAACTAAAATCTAAGAAAGAAATGCTTGAAGATATGAAGGAAGACTTTCAAGGTTTTTTCCAAGGTGTTAAAGCGATATTAAAAGCAAGAGAAGAGAAGCGTTTATCAGGCGTACATGGAGCTGTAATCGAGTTACTTGATGTTCCTAAGGAATATGTTACTGCAATGGAAACAGCGCTTGGTGGGCAAACTCAGCATATTGTAGTAGATGATGAAGGAATAGCAAGACGAGCAATCGAATGGTTAAAACAATCGAATAATGGTAGAGCTACTTTTTTACCACTAAAAACAATGCGAGCAAAATCGCTTCCATTAAACCTGAAACAAAAAGTGGAAAATCAATCTGGATTTATTGGTGTTGCTAGTGATTTAATACATTTTGACGAAAAATATGATGGGGTTATTCGTTATTTACTTGGAAATACGATATTTGCGAGCACATTAAAAGATGCTAATGCAATAGCTGGAACGTTAGAACGTCGCTACCGCGTTGTAACGATAGAAGGCGACATTGTTAATCCTGGTGGGTCTATGTCTGGTGGGGCGCGTAAAAATACGAATCAATCACTATTTACAAGAGATAATGACTTGCAAGATGTAACCAATAAGTTAACTAAATTCAATCAAAATATTATTGAATTTGAAGAGAAAGTTAACAAGCAAAAACAATTAATCTTTGAAAAAGAAGTAGATTTAGAGCAAGCAAGAACAAGTATTCAAACGATGCAACAGGAAGAAAATAAGTTGCGGGAACAAATGGCGGAGAATCAAGCAAATATTCGTCACATAAATAGTAATCTAAGTATATATGATCAAGAAAAAGCTCAATTTGAAAAAGATAAAAAAGAATTAACAGACAAAAAACATCAAATTGAGGAAACGCTTATCCTATTAGAAGAACAATTAGCAAGTAGACAGGCCGAAATTAATCGTTTAACGAGTGAGAAAAATACGCATCAAGAAAATTATACGGATTTAAAAGAAAACTATCACCGTTTACAAGTGAAGTTGGCTGAACAAGAAGGACAAGTGCAACATCAATTAGAGAAAACAGAAATTCTGGAGCAAACGTTTAGAGAATTACAGACTTCAGAAAAGAATATAACGCAACAATTAAATGAGTTAATAGCCTTTCATCAAACAGATGATAAACAACTAGCTTTTGAAGAGAAAGTAGTGCAAAAGCAAGCCGAAAAACAAGAAGTAACCGAATCCATTCAATCAAATCGCCAAAAGAGACTAAAACAAACGCAATTTATTGAAGATGCTGAAAGAGAAATTAAAACGCTTCTTAATCAAAGACAAGCAATAACAGAGATGATTCAACAGAAGGAAGTGAAAGCTACCCGTTTGGATGTAGAATTAGAAAATCGTTTAAATCATCTACAAACAGAGTATGTAATCACTTATGAAAAAGCAAAAGCAACCTATCCAACAGCCGAAGATATAAATCAAGCAAGCCAGGATGTAAAGTTGATTAAGCGATCAATTGAAGAGTTAGGAACCGTTAACTTAGGAGCAATTGATGAATACGATCGAATTGCAGAACGTTATGAATTCTTAACAGCGCAGCAAACAGATCTATTAGAGGCTAAAGAAACATTATATAGTGTCATTGGTGAAATGGATGACGAGATGAAACGGAAATTCGAAACAACCTTCTATCAAATAAAAGAAGAGTTTTCTGTTGTGTTTGAACAATTATTTGGTGGAGGACATGCTGCTTTAATCTTAACAGATCCAACAGATATGTTAGAAACAGGGGTTGACATTAAGGCGCAACCTCCAGGCAAAAAAGCGCAACAGCTGGGCCTTTTATCTGGTGGAGAAAGAGCTTTGACAGCAATTGCTTTGTTGTTCGCTATTCTGCGTGTTCGACCAGTTCCGTTTTGTGTATTAGATGAAGTGGAAGCAGCATTGGATGATGCAAACGTAAATCGATTTGCGCGTTATTTAAAAGATTACAGTGAAAATACGCAATTTATCGTAATCACACATAGAAAAGGAACAATGGAAGAAGCGGATGTTCTTTATGGCGTAACCATGCAAGAATCCGGTGTTTCGCGCTTGGTATCAGTTAAATTGGAAGAAACAAATGACTTAGTGAAGACGACAATATAATGAATTAGCTAGAGAGGAAGTAATATATGAGTTTTTTTAAAAAGTTAAAAGAGAAATTTACTACAACAGAAGAAGAAAGCAATGTATCAGATAAGTACAAAGAAGGTCTATCCAAAACAAGAGATTCTTTTTCTAGCAAGATTAACAATTTAGTTGCACGCTATCGGACAGTTGATGAAGATTTCTTTGAAGATTTAGAAGAAATCTTAATCCAAGCAGATGTCGGTGTGATGACTGTAATGGATTTAGTAGAAGAATTAAAAACAGAAGTGAAACGACAAAACATTAAAGATACAGCTAATTTGAAAGAAGTTATTTCTGAGAAATTAGTGGAGATTTATGCTGGTGATGATGATGTTAACACGAAACTAAACATACAAGATGATGATCTTTCTGTTATTCTTTTTGTTGGGGTCAATGGTGTAGGTAAAACAACAACAATTGGTAAAATGGCTCATCAACTAAAAGAGCAAGGGAAAAAAGTAGTATTAGTAGCAGGTGATACATTTAGAGCTGGCGCTATTGAACAGCTTGAAGTATGGGGAGAACGTGTTGGAGTTGATGTAATTAAACAGACTGCAGGAAGTGATCCTGCTGCCGTTATTTATGACGGTGTTAAAGCAGCGAAATCTCGCGGTGCAGATGTTTTGCTTTGTGATACAGCTGGCAGATTACAAAATAAAGTTAACTTAATGAATGAGCTCTCGAAAGTAAAAAGAGTAATTGAACGGGAGATTCCTGGCGCTCCACATGAAGTGCTCCTTGTGTTAGATGCAACAACTGGACAAAATGCATTAAGTCAAGCTAAAACATTCTCTGAGTCAACGGATGTTTCTGGAATTGTCTTAACTAAATTGGATGGTACAGCTAAAGGTGGGATTGTGCTAGCAATTCGAAAAGAATTGAAAATCCCTGTTAAGTACGTTGGATTAGGTGAAAAAGTCACAGATCTAGAAGAATTTGATGCTCATGCATTTGTTTATGGTTTATTTGCTGATATGATTGAAAAGGAATAGACAATATAGAATCCTTGACAGACAAGTAAGCTATCGTCTACTATTTTAAATGTAAAGGTCTTTCACTTAACAAGGAGTGTTTATATTGTTAGAAAAAACAACAAGGGTTAATTTTTTATTCGACTTTTATCAAGCATTATTAACACCAAAACAACGTAATTACATGGAAATGTATTATTTAGAAGACTATTCATTAGGTGAAATATCGGAAACATATACGATCTCAAGGCAAGCTGTCTACGACAATATTAGACGAACTGAAGCAATGTTAGAGGCATATGAAGAAAAACTCGAGCTGTATGATAAATTTATATCTCGACAAAAGTTACTTAATGAATTACAAGAAATACCAGAAATAGATACACATGTACAAGCAAAAAAAATCGTGAATGATTTAAAAGAATTAGATTAGGAGGACACCCTCTATGGCATTTGAAGGTTTAGCAGATCGTCTGCAACAAACAATGAAAAAAATGACTGGCAAAGGGAAAGTTAGTGAGCAAGATGTAAAGGAAATGACCCGGGAGGTTCGTCTTGCTTTATTAGAAGCCGATGTAAACTTTAAAGTAGTAAAAGACTTTGTCAAACGGATTAAAGAACGTGCGGTTGGCCAAGAAGTAATGAATAGCTTAACCCCGGGCCAACAAGTAATTAAAGTAGTAAAAGAAGAACTAACCGAGTTAATGGGTGGAGAACAGAGTAAGATAGCAGTAAGTGAAAGATCACCAACAGTTATTATGATGGTTGGTTTACAAGGTGCAGGTAAAACAACTACATCTGGTAAATTAGCGAACCTACTTCGAAAAAAACATAATCGCAAACCAATGTTAGCAGCAGCTGACGTTTATCGTCCAGCAGCAATTAACCAATTGGAGACGATCGGTTCACAACTAAGTATTCCTGTTTTTTCAATGGGTACAGAAGCAAATCCAGTTGATATTGCTAATGAAGCTATTGCAAAAGCGAAAGAAGAACATCATGATTACGTTATTATCGATACTGCAGGTCGATTGCATGTAGATGAAAATTTAATGGATGAATTAAAACAAATCAAAACAAATGTTTCACCAGATGAAATATTCTTAGTTGTTGATGCAATGACTGGTCAAGACGCAGTTAATGTTGCGGAGAGTTTTGATGAGCAATTAAATATCTCAGGTGTTATATTGACCAAGCTAGATGGTGACACACGTGGTGGTGCAGCCCTTTCTATTAAGGCTGTCACAGATAAACCAATTAAATTCGCAGGTATGGGCGAAAAGTTAGATGAGTTAGAGCCGTTTCATCCTGAAAGAATGGCCTCTCGTATTCTAGGTATGGGAGATGTCTTGTCATTAATTGAAAAGGCGCAAGATAATGTCGACGAAAAGAAAGTGAAAGAGCTTGAGCAGAAAATGCGTTCCTCATCCTTTACATTTGATGACTTCCTTGATCAGATGGCACAAGTCAAAAACATGGGACCGCTAGAAGATATACTTGGTATGATACCAGGTGCGAACAAAATGAAAGGTCTTAAAAATGTGCAATTGGATGAGAAACAACTTGTACATGTAGAGGCTATTATTCAATCTATGACAAAACAAGAACGCCAAGAGCCTAGCATCATGAATGCCAGTCGTAAAAAACGTATTGCTAAAGGAGCAGGACGCCCTGTATCTGAAGTGAATCGGTTATTAAAACAGTTTGATGAAATGAAAAAAATGATGAAACAAATGACCAATACACAACCAGGTAAGAAGGGTAAAAAGGGAAAAGGATTTAATTTTCCGTTCATGTAATGTAAAAACACTTTACAGACAATAAAATTTCTGATAGAATCAAAACTTGAGTAAAACATTTATAAATGGAGGTGCGAAAGCATGGCAGTAAAAATCCGCTTAAAGCGCATGGGGTCAAAACGTAATCCCTTTTATCGTGTAGTAGTAGCTGATTCTCGTTCTCCTCGTGATGGACGTTTAATTGAGCAAATTGGCACATACAATCCGGTTGCTAATCCGGTTGAAGTGAAATTAGATGAAGATAAAGCATTAGACTGGATGTCAAAAGGTGCAAAACCAAGTGACACAGTTCGTAACTTATTCTCTAATGAAGGCATCATGAAGAAATTCCACGAGTCTAAAAACCAAAAGTAAAGGTTTGTGATTAATTGGAAACTTTAATTCAAACAATCATTGAGCCGTTAGTTGATCATCCAGAAGAAATTCAGGTTAACGTCAAGGAAGAATCCAGTAAGATGGTTTATCATCTTACTGTTCATCCAGATGATGTTGGAAAAGTGATCGGTAAGAATGGGCGAATTGCTAAAGCGATTCGTACAGTGGTTTATGCCGCAGGATCAGATACAAATAACCGTATTTATCTTGATATTATGTAAAGCAGGGAAGGGATATTTTAAACCTTCCCTGTTTCTCTATATACAAGTAAATATCTAAACTTTCTCAACCTAAAATAAGCATGCTGTCTAAAAGACTTTTGTTTATTACGAAACAACAATTAATTCTGAGGTAACACCCTCGCTATGGAAGCGAATGGGCTCTCTTTCTGGTGGGGTGGGAACAGCGCGGGCCGAAGTTAGCTGAAGCCGTGCCCACGGAAAGCGAAGTATATTTCCAAAGCGGTATGCTGCATTTTCTATCAATTTCGTAAAATGTATCGCAAAGATGCTTACGAGAAGAGCATGAAGTCAACTTAACTTTTGATTGTGAGACTTTTTAAGTTTAACAAGATTTAAATGTCTAGTTCAATCTGCAAAAGTTAAGTGAAGAACTTTTTAAAAAATACAAATTAAAATATATCTACATAGGCTTTAAATAAGATATACTAGTATAAGAATAGGTGTCATAACTTTGTACAAGATAAGAAAGGTTGATAATCTGTGCAGATTATTCAAAAAATACTAGTAAAACAAGTTATAACAGAATCAAGTAAAACATTAATTCAAAAGAATTTCAAAAAGAAATTACAACAACTTGAACAAGAAAGTCAGCAATTAATTTTTGAACGTAAAAAATTAGAACATAAACCAGGCGTTGATAAATATAAGGTGAACAAACGTTTTCAGGATGAGATACAAAAACGTGAGGAAAGAAAAAAACAGATCCACTTTCAATTGGATCAATTAGAAATAGTACCAATTGGAACAGAAATCGTAGAGAATGAAGTAGAAGCACTTGTTGACGTTTATGAAGGTATGAATTGGCAGGAAGTGATGAAAGAACAAGCAATTATCATCCAAGATGGTATGGTTATTAGAATAGATTAAGAAGGTGAAAATATGGAGAATAAATTTTATAATGTAGGTAAAATAGTGAATACACATGGAATTAAAGGTGAAGTGAAGATCATCAGGATCACAGATTTTGATGATAGATTTGATAAAGGTAACACACTGTTCTTTTTAGGGAAAAACGAGAAAAAGCCAACTAAATTGACTGTTGTAAGTCATCGTATGCATAAACAATTTGATTTAGTCCAATTTGAGTCTTATAACACAATTGAAGCTGCCGAAAAACTAAAAGAAGGCATGCTAATGATTAAAGAGGAACAAAGAGGCACTTTAGATGAAGGTGATTTTTATTACCATGAGATTATTGGTTGCACAGTCTATACAAAAGAAAATGAAGAACTCGGTTTGGTTAAAGAGATTCTAGCACCTGGTGCAAATGATGTATGGGTTGTTACTAGACCAAACCAAAAAGATTTATTAATTCCGTATATTCCGGATGTCGTAAAAGAAGTAGATACGATCGAGAAGAAAATTATCATTGATCCGATGGAAGGATTGCTAGATTAATGCATATTGATATACTAACGTTGTTTCCAGAGATGTTTGATGGCGTTATGCGATCATCAATATTAAGAAAAGCTCAAGAAGCGGCTGCATTTAACTATCAAACAATTGACTTTAGAGAATATACGGCCAATAAACATTATAAGGTTGATGATACACCTTATGGTGGTGGTGCTGGTATGGTGTTAATGCCACAACCAATATTTGATGCGGTTGAGGATGTCGCTAAAAAGTCAGATAAAAAACCTCGAATTGTTCTGTTGTGTCCACAAGGCGAAACGTATACACAACAGAAGGCGGAAGAATTCGCCAGGGAAGAACACCTCGTATTCATTTGTGGTCATTATGAAGGTTATGATGAAAGAATAAGACAAGAATTAGTTACGGATGAAATATCTATTGGTGATTATGTCTTAACAGGAGGAGAACTTGGTGCGATGGTTATAATTGATAGCGTTGTTCGCCTTCTTCCAGGTGTTTTAGGTAATGAAGCATCTGCAAGTCAAGATTCATTTTCGAATGGATTGTTAGAACATCCACATTATACACGCCCAGCAAACTTTAGAGGTATGGAAGTTCCTTCTGTGTTACTATCTGGTCACCATAAGAATATTGATGATTGGAGAAAAAAACAATCTATTCAACGAACATTTGAAAGAAGAAAAGATTTGTTGGAAAAGTACCCTTTGTCAGATCAAGAAAAAGATTGGATAAAAGATTTCGAAGACGATAAATAAGAAAGAAGTAATGGTTGAACTGCAGAACAAAATGTGTTATATTATTTGTTGTGCTTAAGTGAATACTTAGGTCGTATAAACGATGTTCCGCTGTTAAGGTATCTAGGATATGAGCATTAGTTTGGAAGGAGTGTGACATAATGCAACAGATAATTGAGCAATTAACTAAAGAACAACTTCGTTCAGATCACCCTGAGTTTCGTCCTGGTGATACAGTGAAGGTTCACGTTAAAGTTGTCGAAGGAACGCGTGAACGTATTCAGCTATTTGAAGGTGTTGTTATTAAACGCCAAAATGGTGGAATTAGTGAAACATTTACTGTTCGTAAAATTTCTTATGGTGTAGGTGTTGAACGTACTTTTCCAGTACATTCTCCACGTCTAGATAAGATTGAAGTTTCTCGTCGCGGTAAAGTACGTCGTGCGAAACTTTATTACCTACGTGAATTACGTGGTAAAGCAGCACGTATTAAAGAAGATCGCTAATTTTAAATGTAAAAGGAGCTTGCTCAGTCAAGCTCCTTTTTCTCATCTAAAAACAATATTAATTATTCTATATTTCACTATACTATACATAACAATAGGAATGAGATTCGTATCGGAGGAGAAACCTAATGGCAAAGAAAAAGAAAAGCGAGTGGTTTGAATGGCTTAAATCATTAGCGATTGCAATTTTACTAGCTTTCATTGTGAAAACTTTTCTATTCTCGCCAATAATAGTTGATGGACCTTCTATGCAGCCAAATCTAGAAGATGGCGATCATATGATTGTAAATAAGCTAAACTACAAAATTAATGAACCAGAACGATTTGATATTGTTGTCTTTCATGCAACAGAGGAAAAAGATTATATCAAGCGTGTAATTGGATTACCTGGGGAAACTGTAGAATTGGCTGATGATACCCTTTATATAGATGGCGAAGCAGTGGAGGAAACATTCTTAACGGATGAAAAATCGCAGCTTTCAGATGGACAAGTATATACAATGAATTTTTCTATGGATGAAATACCAGGTGGATCACTAGTAATTCCAGAAGATCACGTTTTGGTACTAGGAGATAATAGAAATAACTCTACAGATAGCAGAATGCTTGGATTTATCTCATATGATCAACTTGTTGGAAATGCTGTCTTTATCTATTGGCCATTAAATCGATTTGGCTTTGCAAATGAATAGGAGGTTTTATTTATGACCATTCAATGGTTTCCAGGCCATATGGCAAAAGCTAGGCGTGAAGTGCAAGAAAAACTGAAGCTTGTAGATTTCGTAATTGAATTGGTTGATGCTAGAGCGCCGTTATCATCAGAAAATCCAATGTTACATCAAGTGATACAACAAAAACCGAAGATGCGTGTCTTAATGAAACGAGATTTAGCTGATCCAACTGCAACAAAACAATGGATTAAGTATAATGAATCCAATGAAATACCCACTATAGCTGTCGATGTACAAAATAAACAAGATATTCAACAAGTAATCGAAATGGCTAAAAAGATGAGCGAAGAGAAGATGGCACGATTAAAACGTAAGGGTGTCCGACCCCGAGCTGGACGTGCAATGATTATTGGTATTCCTAATGTTGGTAAGTCAACTTTAATTAATCGACTTGTCAATCGAAAGATTGCAAAAACAGGAGATAGACCAGGGATTACCAAAAGCCAACAATGGATTAAGATAAATAAGGATTTTGAGTTATTAGATACGCCGGGTATATTATGGCCAAAATTTGAAGATCAATTGGTTGGTTATCGGTTAGCCGCAATTGGTACTATTAAAGATCAATTGTTACCTATAGATGATGTAGCTGTTTTTGTATTAGAATATCTCCAAGAAAACTATTTTTCATTGTTAGAAGCACGCTATCAATTATCGGAGCCAATAGATGACATGGAAAAGTTGTTTGAACATATTGGTAGGCTCAGAGGTTCATTAGAGAGTGGCGGTTATATTAACTTAGAAAAAACAGCAGAACTTATCATACATGACCTTCGAATTGGGAAGATCGGTAGAATTACCTTGGAAAGACCCGAAAATTAAAATTGTTACGTTTTTTCTTTAAAAGTACAATAATAGTAGAGAAATAAAGACATTCCAATTGCGGATGTCTTTATTTTTTGAAATAGTAGACGATATAAGATATATATGTGAGAGGAAGATTGTGATGGGGAATAAACAATCAATCGCTGAAATTAAGGCGATGTTAAATGAAGGAGCTGCTACGGCAGAGGAAATAGATAACTATAAAATGGATCCAAGAAAAGGCGTTCAGGCAGCTGTAAAACAATATGATCAAAAATTGGCAAAAGAAGACGAGCTGTCTGCACAATTTGAACAAATGATGACATATGAACGTAAAAACTATCAACTGGGAAAGAAGTTAATTGCAGGAATTGATGAAGTAGGTCGAGGACCTTTGGCAGGACCAGTTGTAGCTGCGGCAGTTATCTTACCAGAGGATATTTATCTCCCAGGTATTAATGATTCAAAGAAAATGTCTAAAGCAATGAGAGAAACCCTTTACGATAAGATTAAAGAACACGCTATTTGTTATAGTATAGGTATTATTGATAACAATGAGATAGATCGGATTAATATTTACCAAGCAACAATAAAAGCGATGATGCAAGCAGTCAGTAAATTAAGTCATGCTCCTGATCATGTATTAATTGACGCCATGTCACTTCCAAATGTGTCGTTTACAACCGAGTCCATAATTAAAGGTGATCAAAAAAGTATTTCAATAGCAGCAGCTAGTATACTAGCTAAAGTGACACGAGACAAAATGATGCTCGATCTACATAGAGAATTTCCCAACTATTACTTTAATAAAAACCAAGGTTATGGTACGAAAGATCATATTAAAGCATTAGAGGAATATGGGATCACACCAATTCATCGGCAATCATTTGCACCGATAAAACGAAAGTGAGGGGATTTAGATGGCTTTTCAATCAATGGATGTGTCATCAATACTTCGGTCAGCTTCATCCTCAAAAGTACAGCAAAATCAAATGGTCTTAAGACCAGGCCAAATCTTATCAGGTAAAATACTAGAAATCTATCCAAATCAACGTGCGTCTGTTCAATTGGGGAATCAGCAATTTGTTGCCCAATTACAGACAGCATTGAATCTTGATGGCGAGTATTTCTTTCAGGTACAAACTGGTAATAAGTTAGTGCATCTAAAGGTTTTAACAGACATACCTGCAAATCAAACATCACAAAACCAGGCGTCTGCACTATTAAAGCAACTACAGTTACCAGTGACAAAAGAAAATCTCCAGTTTGTAAAACAGTTACTGACATCTGATATTCCTTTTCGTCCATCCGAGTTAAAGCAAGCTTTGCAAATGCAACAAGGAAAAGGTAGTAAAGGAACTGTATTGCTTATGGATATGATGCGTCGTCAATTGCCGATTACCTCAACAATGTACGGGGCAATGTCTAGTGAGGGAAAGCAGTCTTTAAATACACAATTGCAAAATTTACAGAATATTTTAGGGGAATCAGTCGAAAACGAACCGTTACTTAATCGCATTAATGCACTACTACCAGATCGATCTAAAATAACGAGCCAAAATGATTTATCTAACGTTCTTTCGAGACAAATCAAAAATGGTGATCAAGCTATTATACAACTAGTAAGACAGGCGGGTATTACTGACCAGCAACAAGCGAGATCGAACTCAAATCAACAATTACTTTTAACAAAATTAACTACATTAGCACAGTCTCAATTAGGTTTAACCGATCAACATGTTGATCGGTTCCAAAAGATAGTGCAGTATTCTACTACAAATGGTGGAACAATAGCACCGCAACAACTACAAGACTTGCAAACATTTTTGAATGAACCTGGTACTTCATCTAAAATAGCTAATAGTTTAACAGGGGTTGCAAAACAAAAGTTCTTGAATTGGCAACAGCAACCCACCTTATCAAATTTAGTGCCAGTCGTGGCTGCATTAAAAAAGGTTGCAGATCAACAAGTTACGAAAAGTGTAGAAAGTAAATTAACAGATCTTCTAGCCTCATATTCAAAAACAAATAATCAGGTGCAATCGAACATACAAAATGATTTGTCGACTTTACTTTCTAAACAAATTCAAAATGGTGATCAAGATGTCATACAATTAGTGAAGCAAGCGGGTATTCTTTCAAAAGAAATAAATCAGCAACAACCGAATGGACTAAGTTCTTCTATTAATAATCAATCGGCTTTTGCAAGCTTAAAAGCATTATTTCAAGTGCAATTGTCACTAACTGATGCACAAGTGTACCAATTTCAAAAATTGGTTCCAACGAATTCTAGTGAAACGAAAGTGTCTGCACAGTTACAAACATTTTTAGAACAAGCAGGTGTTGCGTCAAAAATAGCCAGTGTCTTAACTGGAGAAGCAAAACAAAATTTTATCAATTGGCAGCAACAAGGTTCAATAGCAAACTCAGAAGAAGTGTATGCTGATTTAAAAAGAGTCGCAGAACAACAACTCCCTAAAAATATGGAGAATAAATTAACAGATTTGTTAGCACCTTTATCTAGGGAAAGCGGTAATTTTTCAACGAAAGAGCAGTTCTTGTTACACGCGAAGCAGTTCCTATCATTTTCTGGATTAGATTATGAACACCAACTTCTTCAAGAAAATAGTAAGAACATCCAACAAGAAAATAGTTTAAAGCAATTAATATTACAGTCGTTGCAAACTGGTCATATAGGAAAAGCAGAATTAGAATCGCTCTTACAAACACTAAATGGCATGCAATTAGCTAGTGTAAGAGAAGAAGCGGGTTTTCTTCAAGCAAGTATGCAATTACCAGGTTTATTTGGATTAGAGAAAGATGTCAAAATAGATTTTGAAAGCAAAAAAGGAGAAGATGGCCAGATAAATCCTGATTTCTGCCGCGTAGTATTCTATCTATCATTAGAAAAAATGGGAGATACGATGATAGATATGTCGATTCAGAAAAGAGTTGTACAGTTAACGATTCATAATCAACATGAAGAGGTCGCTTCGTTGTTGGATGGGGTAAAACCCTTACTTCAGCAAGGTTTAGAGAATAATGGGTATCAGCTTTCCACAGTGAAATACAAACAACTACCAGTTGAAGTTGAAAATAATAACCCTATATTACCAAAAAAAGAGGTGCAATCATCCCTTCACCAAGGAGTTGATTATCGAATATGAATGATGAATATAAATCTAAAAGAGCAATTGCACTACGCTATGATCAAAAGAGTGAACAAGCACCGAAAGTTTCTGCGACAGGAAAAGGATATGTTGCAGAACAAATTATTGAAAAAGCAAAAGAAGCTAATGTACCAATTCAAGAAGATCATAATTTAGTTGAACTATTAGGAGAACTAAATATTAATGAAAAGATACCAGAGGAACTATATCAAGTAGTCGCGGAAGTTTTCTCTTATATCTACCATGTAGATAAAAACTTAGAATTAGATCGACGAAAAAGTAAATAAGTAAACCCCCAATCTTTTAAAGTAGAGTGGGGGTTTATTATTTATGAAAGATAGATGATTTAAATATTCAAAACCTCAATTTCATTTGAGGAACGGGTAATGAAGATAACTTGGATGATTAGCAAGGTCTATCTTTGAGGTCGTATAGTATTGTTTATAGTAAAAAACATATGGACAATTACCTACCAATTTTATACTATAGAGTTAATGCTTCCATTGGATTACTAGATAACCTAAATTTAAAAAAGGAGTGCTGTTTATTGTATAATGCTCGTTTTCGACTTATTCACCTTCATCGATCTACCGCTACAACAAGAGCCCTTATTCATAACATACTAAAAATTGACCCTACCCTCACAACTTTATATGATTTGAAGCCAACTGATTTCATTTCACTTTTATCGTTATCATCTGATCGCGCAAACAAATTACACCAAGATCTACATAATAAGACGTTAATTGAAACCATACAGCAAGACCTGGATCAGTTTCATATATGGACAATTTTAGATCCAAATTACCCGTTAGCACTTAGGATGATACCAGATCCACCACTTGTATTATACGGATTAGGAAACTCGGAATTATTTAAGCATACACCAGCTTTAAGTGTAATTGGAACTAGAAATCCTTCGTCTGAAGCAAAACGAAAAATGCACTACATACTAACGCCATTAGTTAAAACGGGTTGGTTGTTTGTTAGTGGTATGGCATTGGGTATTGATGGTTATGCACATAAAATGGCATGCCATTTTGAAGGTAAAACAATAGCGGTGTTAGGTGGTGGACTTCGACATGTTTATCCTAAACAACATAAAGAATTATTTAGACAATTAGTAGAAGAACAATTGGTTGTTTCTGAGTATCCTCCTAGCTTTCCACCTCAACGCTATTATTTCCCCGAACGCAATCGAATAATAAGTGGCTTAGGATTTGGAACAATTGTAATAGAAGCTAAAGAAAAAAGTGGTTCTTTAATTACAGTAGATCAAGCCCTAGAACAGGGCAGAGAGGTATATGCCGTTCCAGGAGCTCCTTGGTTTATCCAAACGAATGGGTGTCATAAAATGATACAAGATGGCGCTAAATTGGTACAAAATACCTATGATTTGATAGAGGAATGGGAACGAATTGAGAAGAATTGGTGTCAAACTTTAAATGAAATTGGCCAAATATATGCTGATTAAGAAGATAAGTTACTTGCTTATGTTTGACAAATCAACAAAAAGTATTTAATAATAGTGAAGATTTATTAATAAAATGAACCTATTGTTAATTTTAGTGTATAGTGTGATTATAATCGAAAAAAGAGTAGAAGAAATGAAACCTCTTGGGAGGAAAAGAAATGGCAGATTATCTTGTAATAGTAGAATCACCAGCAAAAGCAAAAACAATTGAACGTTATTTAGGTAAAAAATATAAAGTGAAAGCATCAATGGGACACGTACGTGACTTACCGAAAAGTCAAATGGCTGTAGATGTAACCGATCACTTTACCCCGAGATATATCACGATTCGTGGTAAGGGTCCTGTCTTAAAAGAACTAAAAGCTGCAGCCAAAAAAGTTAAAAAAGTTTACCTAGCAGCTGACCCCGACAGAGAAGGGGAAGCAATTGCATGGCACCTTGCTCATAGCTTAGGTATCGATGAAACATCTGAATGTCGTGTGGTATTTAATGAAATAACAAAAGATGCAATAAAAGAATCATTTAAACATCCACGAAGTATTAATATGGATTTAGTAGATGCGCAACAAGCGCGCCGAATTCTAGATCGATTAGTAGGTTACAATATTAGTCCGCTTTTATGGAAAAAAGTAAAAAAAGGGCTTAGTGCTGGTAGAGTTCAATCAGTAGCAGTAAAAATGATTATTGATAGAGAACGTGAAATAGAGAAATTCGAACCAGAAGAATACTGGTCAATTGATGGATTATTTGACAAAGATAGTGAAATATTTGATGGCGCTTTTTATGGTATCAATGGTAAAAAGACCGCATTACCTAACAAAGATGAAGTAGATAAGATCTTAGCAGAATTAAAAGATAAATCATTCTTAGTAGACAAAGTGAAAAAACGAGAAAGAAAACGAAATCCATCAGCACCATTTATAACGTCATCAATTCAACAAGAAGCAGCTAGAAAATTGAATTTCAGAGCTCGAAAAACAATGATGGTTGCGCAACAGTTATATGAAGGAATTGATTTAGGTAAAAAAGATGGTGGAATTACCGGTTTGATCACATACATGAGAACAGATTCAACTCGTCTATCTGATACGGCTAAGAAAGAAGGAAAAGATTTTATTATCGAGAAGTACGGATCAGAATTTGTCGGAGATGTGAAACAGAAGAAAAACGCTGAAGGTGCACAAGATGCACACGAAGCAATTCGACCAACTGCAGCATTTCGTGATCCAGCTTCATTAAAAAGTATGTTATCAAGGGATCAGTATAGATTGTACAAGTTAATTTGGGATCGTTTTATTGCAAGCTTAATGGCTCCAGCAGTAATGGATACCATGACAGTACATTTATTGCAAAATGGTGTGGAATTTAGAGCCACTGGTTCTAAAGTCAAATTTAAAGGTTTTATGAAAGTATATGTAGAAGGTAACGATGATAACAAATCAGATGCTGATAAACTTTTACCAGACTTAGAAGAAGGTATGCAAGTAGAAGCAACTGAAATTAAACCGAACCAACACTTTACACAGCCACCTCCGCGCTACACGGAAGCACGGTTAGTCAAAACAATGGAGGAACAAGGTATTGGTAGACCATCAACCTATGCTCCTACGCTTGATACCGTTCAAAGACGTGGTTATGTTACATTAGATAATAAGCGATTTGTACCAACGGAACTAGGTTACATTGTACTTGATCTTGTTGAAGAATTTTTCCCGGAAATAATTGACGTTGATTTCACTGTTAAAATGGAAGGTGATTTGGATTCGGTCGAAGCAGGTACAACGAATTGGGTAAATATTATCGATGATTTTTACCAAGGATTTGATAAACGATTGAAGATAGCCGAACTTGAAATGGAAAAAGTTGAAATACGTGATGAACCAGCGGGTATTGACTGTGAATTTTGTGAACATGAAATGGTTTATAAAATGGGAAGATACGGAAAGTTTTTAGCGTGTTCCAATTTTCCAGATTGCCGTAACACGAAACCAATTTTAAAAGAAATTGGTGTGACGTGTCCTAAATGTAAAACGGGTAACGTAGTAGAAAGGAAATCGAAAAAGAAAAGAACTTTCTACGGATGTGATACGTATCCAGAATGTGATTTTATTTCATGGGATAAACCGGTATCACGACCGTGCCCTAAATGTGAAAGTCTTTTGGTTGAGAAGAAAGCTAAAAAAGGAACACAAATTCAATGTACAGCTTGTGATTATAAAGAAGAAACACAAGAATAGGCCATACTTAAAAGCAGTTTGTGATATATCGCAAACTGCTTTTTTTCAATGAATTATATGATTTTATTAATAGATAAGGATATATTTCGCAATAGTAGGATATAAATGATACTAATAGAAAAATTATAATAATGAGAAAAATGAACCAATTGGAAACAGTTCAAAATATTGATTGACATTCTCTTTTGAAACAGCTATAATTTTTCGGTGGTAAGTAATTATACTTGACAGGATAAAAAGTAATTGTACATACCTTTAAAACAATTCAGAATTTTCAATTGCATCCTTACATGTAATATGTTAAGCTTTAACCGCCTATGATGAGGTGAATTTATGGAACTAATGGATGAAAATACAAAACTACTGCAACAATTCCAGGAATACTTGCAAATCGAAAAAAATGCATCGCCTTACACATTAATTTATTATACAAAAGATATTGAAACATTTTACAAATTTCTTTCAGAAGAATCAATTGATTTCTTACCTGATATTGATTACCATGTAGTTCGTTTGTTTTTGACAAAACAATATGATCTACAGTTATCAAGACGAAGTGTATCTAGAAAAATATCAAGTTTACGTAGTTTTTTTCGATTCTTAGAGCGGGAAGAAAAAGTACAAACAAATCCTTTTTTAAACCTTACACTTCCAAAAGCAGATAAGTTAGTGCCAGACTTTCTATATCAACAAGAGCTAGAAAAGTTATTTGCGATTTGTGATTTAGAGACTCCGTTAGGGCAAAGAAATCAAGCGATCTTAGAGCTAATGTATGCTACAGGAATTCGTGTTAGTGAATGCACAACGCTAACGAAAGAGGCAGTTGACTTTAGTTTAAAGACGATCTTAGTTATAGGTAAGGGACGGAAGGAACGGTATATACCTTTTGGTTCTTTTGCAGAAACAGCTTTACAACGTTATATAAATGATGGTCGAGAAATTCTGTTGAAAAAATCGAGTTCTTTTCCAACTAATACGATCTTTTTGAATGCCAAAGGTACACCACTTACGACGCGTGGGGTTCGATTGATTTTTAATAATTTAGTGAAGGATACAGCGTTAACAATTAACCTTCACCCGCATACGCTTCGGCACACTTTTGCTACCCATATGCTAAATGCAGGTGCTGATCTAAGAAGTGTGCAAGAATTATTAGGACATGAACATCTTTCGTCTACACAAATCTATACGCATGTAACGAAGGATCGACTGCGCCATATTTATATGGATAGTCACCCTCGTGCTATTAATAGAGACAAATGAAAGAGGTGGAATGATGAGTTCAGAATTTCATGCGACAACCATTTTTGCTATTCAACATAACGGCGAGTGTGCAATGAGTGGCGATGGTCAAGTAACAATGGGAAATGCAGTAGTAATGAAACATAAGGCCCGTAAAGTTCGTAAATTAGCTAAGGGTCAAGTTTTAGCTGGTTTTGCTGGCTCAGTTGCAGATGCGTTTACACTTTTTGAAAAGTTTGAAGCTAAACTTGAGGCGTTTAACGGAAATCTTCAACGTTCTTCGGTTGAATTAGCAAAGGAATGGCGAAGCGATAAAGTTTTACGTAAGCTAGAAGCGATGCTGATTGTAATGAACAAAGAAACATTATTACTCGTTTCAGGAACTGGTGAAGTAATCGAACCGGATGATGGCGTGTTAGCCATTGGTTCAGGTGGTAATTACGCGCTTGCTGCTGGTAGAGCGTTGAAATATCACAGTTCAGAATTATCCGCTAAAGATATTGCGCAAGCAGCTTTAGAAATAGCGGGAGATATTTGTGTGTATACAAATGATCAAATTACATTAGAAGTAATTGAGTAAAGTAGGGAGGCAATGTATATGGGAATGGATATGTCCCCGAAACAAATAGTTACGGAGTTGGATAAGTTCATTATTGGTCAAAAACAAGCGAAAAAATCGGTTGCTATTGCACTCAGAAATCGTTATCGTAGAATGCAATTAGATGATAAGATACGCGATGAGATTGTTCCGAAAAACATTATAATGATTGGTCCTACTGGTGTTGGTAAAACAGAAATTGCTAGAAGGTTGGCTAAACTAGTAGGTGCTCCTTTTGTAAAAGTAGAAGCGACAAAGTTCACAGAAGTTGGCTATGTTGGACGTGATGTGGAATCAATGGTGCGTGATCTTGTAGAAATGGCCATTCGAATGGTTAAAGAAGAGAAAATGGAACAAGTGCAAGATAAGGCGAAAGAGTTGGCTACTCAACGTTTAATTAAATTACTTGTACCTGTTGCGAAAAAACAACAGAATAATTTTAAAAATCCATTTGAAATGCTTTTCCAAGGTCAAGACACACAAGAAGAACAAACAGATGAAACCGATGAGAAAGATCAAGAAATCGAAACGAAACGCGAACGTATTGCCCGACAGTTAAACTTAGGTGAACTGGAAGACGTTATTGTTTCTGTTGAAGTGGAAGAGCAAACTCCTTCCATGTTTGATATGATGCAAGGTTCGGGTATGGAACAAATGGGAATGAATATGCAAGATGCATTTGGTCAACTAATGCCTAAGAAAAAGAAAAAAAGAAAATTATCGGTTAAAGATGCAAGAAACATTTTAACTCAACAAGAAGCAAATAAATTAATTGACATGGATGAAGTTACACAAATCGCAACGAATAAAGTAGAACAATCAGGTATTATATTCATTGATGAGATTGATAAAGTTGCTGCTAAAAATGACCAACAAGCAAATGTATCTAGAGAAGGCGTCCAACGTGATATTTTGCCAATTATTGAGGGTTCAACGGTAGTAACAAAATACGGAGCAGTAAAAACTGACCATATCTTATTTATTGCAGCTGGTGCTTTTCATATGGCTAAACCTTCTGATTTAATTCCTGAATTGCAAGGTCGATTTCCAATTCGTGTTGAATTAGAAAAACTGTCGATAGAAGATTTTAAGCGAATCTTAGTCGAACCTTCTAATGCGCTATTAAAACAATATCAAGCTTTATTAAAAACAGAAGGTATTGAGGTACTGTTCACAGATGAGGCGATTACGCGTTTAGCTGAAGTAGCATTTCAAGTTAATCAAGAAACCGATAACATTGGTGCTAGAAGACTGCATACTATTCTAGAAAAGTTATTAGAAGAATTATCGTATGAAGCATCAGATGTAACAATGCCGACAATTGAGATTACAGAAAGCTATGTTGATGATAAATTAAGCTCTATTGCTAAAAACAAAGATTTAAGTCAATATATATTATAAACTTGAAAATGTGTAATCCGATTAAAGGATACTATTTTCAGTTATCTTACAGTTCATATAACAGGATAACCAAAATTAGAGTGGAGGAACATCATGGAACTATTAGAAAGAGCACGAAAAATTAATTCTATTTTGCAAAAAACAACGAGTAAATCAGTGAATTTTAATGATATGGCAGGGGCATTACGTGATATTATTACGGCTAATATTTTTGTTGTTAGTAGAAGAGGAAAGTTATTAGGTTTTGCGATTAATCAACAAATTGAAAATGCTCGAATGAAATCAATGTTAGAGGAAAGACAGTTCCCTGAAGAATATACAGATAGCCTATTTAATATTAATGAGACGACTTCAAATATTGATATTGACAGTGCTTATACAGCATTTCCAGTTGAGAATCGTGAACTATTTAAAAGTGGTTTAACAACAATTGTCCCAATTATTGGTGGTGGAGATAGACTTGGTACACTAATATTAAGTCGTTTAACTAATAGCTTTAATGACGATGACTTACTACTAGCTGAGTATGGTGCCACAGTTGTTGGTATGGAAATCTTACATGAAAAAACAGAAGAAATTGAAACGGAAGCGCGTAGTAAAGCTGTTGTACAGATGGCAATTAGCTCCTTATCATACAGTGAATTAGAGGCAATTGAACATATATTTGAAGAATTAGATGGTACAGAGGGATTGCTAGTAGCAAGTAAGATCGCTGATCGAGTCGGAATTACTAGATCTGTAATTGTTAACGCATTACGCAAGCTAGAAAGTGCTGGTGTCATTGAATCTCGTTCATTAGGAATGAAGGGAACATATATTAAAGTTCTAAATAACAAATTCTTAATAGAACTACAAAAAATTAGATCGAATTAAAAAAGTAGCATTCTGATAAACTTCAGAATGCTACTTTTTTTATGAAAATATGCTAAAAAAGAAAATGAAACTATGTACCTAGTTTTAAATTATACTTTAGCATTATTTCAAGCATAGCAACGTATATCACAAAAAATGCATTACTTTTAATCCGAATATGAGCGTTTTTGTTGAAATTTGACCTAATTTGTTATTCCAATTTTTCAAAGGATATGCAATAATATAAACATAAATAACTGTTTTTCGACACAAATCGATAATATTACATTATTCTTATGGAAAAGTGGTTCTTTAGTCGCTATTGTCAAATTACGGCTAGCACTAAAGTCAGTTTGTGAAAAAAGAGCATAGACAGTTAGTCATATTTAAATTACAATATTCGATATCAAAGAACTTTTTTCGACGGTTCATTCATTAATTAGGGGGGTATAACTTCTATGTCACTTTTCGGTGGTGCTATTTCAAGTTTGCAAAATGGATTAGATTATGCAACAACTAAAAATCAAACAATTGCTAATAACATTGCAAATGTGGATACGCCTAATTATAAGGCTAAGGATGTTGTCTTCAAAAATGTACTTAATCAAGAGATGGATAGTGGATTTCAAGCGAAAAGAACTAACGAAAGACACTTGACATTTGGTAGTAGCGAAAGCTCATCTCGTATTGTTTCAAATAATAGTACCGAATACAATCACAATGGTAATAATGTAGATATTGATAAAGAAATGACAGAGCTAGCCAACAATCAAATTTATTATCAAGCTTTAGTTGAACGTATGAATGGTAAACTTAATAGTTTGCAAACTGTAATTAGAGGAGGGGCATAATGAGTATATTTAACTCGATTAATACAAGTGGTAGTGCATTAACTGCTCAACGATTAAGGATGGACACAATCTCCTCTAATATTGCAAATGCTGATACAACTAGGGCAACAATTAATGAAGATGGAGAATATGAAGCATATAGAAGAAAAACAGTTTCATTTGAAGCAAAGGATAATAGCTTTTCATCTTATTTAAACCGTGCTTCGAATTCCAACCAAGGGGCCGGATCTGGTGTTCGTGTTGACGAAATTACGGAAGATGATGAACCTTTCATAGAAGTTTATAATCCTACCCACCCAGATGCTGGTGAAGATGGATATGTTTCCATGCCAAATGTGGATCCATTAGAAGAAATGGTTGACTTAATGAGTGCAACACGTTCTTACGAAGCAAATGTAACATCCATAAATGCAACGAAAAGCATGTTGATGAAAGCGTTAGAAATTGGTAAGTAATTAAAGACCGGGGGAATAAATAAATGGCGATAAACATTCAAGCACTTCAAACACCTACCTTATTAAATCAAGAAACCACAGCTTCTAAACTTTCTGTTGGTGAAGCGCAAAATCAATTCTCAAATCAACTCAAAACCGCGATAGAACAATTAAATGCATCTCAAATTGAATCTGACATAAAGACAGAGGCGCTTGCAAATGGTGAAATAGATGATTTACATGATGTAATGATTACTGCACAAAAAGCTAGTGTCACATTAAACGCAGCTGTAGAAGTCCGTAGTAAAGCGCTTGATGCTTATAATGAAATTATGCGGATGCAAATATAAGAAACAATTGGCTGACTTGTTGTATGGAGGCAAATGATGAAACAGAACTTAATAACATATAAAAATAAAATCATAGAATTTTGGCAAAGTAAATCCAAGAAACAAAAAGGATTCGGACTTTCATTAATCTTTTTATTTCTTCTAATTGTAGTTGGTGGAAGCTTCTTTGCAACAAGGACTACAATGGTGCCATTGTATAGTAATCTATCAATTCAAGAGGTTGGGCAGATAAAAGCAGAGTTAGACACTAGAGGTGTGAAATATGAAGTGGAAGGTGCTGGAACGGTAATTAATGTGCCAAGTGAAGAAGCAGATACATTACTTGTTGATCTTGCGGCACAAGGTATACCAAACAGTGGAAATATTGATTATTCTTTTTTTAGTGAAAATACTTCTTGGGGAATGACAGATGGTGAATTTAATGTAATGAAACTTGATGCCTTGCAAACAGAATTGGCAAATTTAATGACTGGAATTTCAGGTATTGAAAATGCTACTGTCATGCTTAATATACCAGAGGATCAAGTTTTTGTGAGTGATGCAGTACAGCAGGCATCTGCATCAATTGTTCTGACAACCACACCTGGGTACCAGTTTGAGGAAAGTCAAATTAATTCACTTTATTTACTTGTTTCTAAAACGGTACCAAACCTCTCTACAGACAATATCGTCATTATGGATCAAAACTTTAATTACTATGATCAAAATAGTTCTACTACCGTAGCAAGTGGCGATGCTTATACCACACAGCAGACAATCAAAAAGGATATTGAACGAGATATTCAAAGACGTGTGCAGCAAATGCTAGGTACGATGGTTGGAGCAGATAAAGTTGTAGCATCTGTTACAGCAGATATAGATTTCACACAAGAAAATCGAATAGAAGAACTAGTAGAACCAGTAGAAGTAGATGGAGAAGAAGTAGAAGGTTTACCAGTTAGTGTTGAAACGATTACAGAGACATATACAGGAAATGGTGCAGCAGCTGCCGGTGAGGTTGGAGTGGGCGATGAAGATATAGCAAACTATGTTGCGGAAGATGGTGCTGACTATGGTGAATATGAAAAAGTTCAGGAATCTATTAATTATGAATTTAATCGAATACAACGTGAAATTATAGAAAGTCCATATAAAATTAGAGATTTAGGTATTCAAATAGCAGTAGATAATACAAAAGAAACAGTTGACGCAAATGGTGAACTAGAGCTTTTAACAGCACAAGAACAAGCCAATGTTGAAGAGAGTATCGCGTCGATACTAGATTCTATTATTTCTACTTCTATTGACGGAACGTATGGAGAAATTAACCCAGAAGATAAAACATCTATAGTATTTCAAGAATTCAATGGTATTCAAACAGCAAATACGCCTGTTGGAACCGGAATCCCCACATGGATTTATATAGTTGGAGGAACCTTACTTGTTCTAGTAATTGGCCTTATTATTATGTTGATAAGAAAACGAAGAGAACCAGAAGAAGAAATGGGATATAGTGAAGATGTAGTGTCACAAGAGACATTTGAAGTTCCTGATATGGAAACAGCAGCAGATACCGAATCATCAATCAGAAGAAAACAGCTTGAAAAAATGGCAAATGACAAACCAGAAGAATTTGCTAAGTTATTACGTAGCTGGATTTCTGAGGATTAGGGGGAAAGCTTCATGGCAAGAAAACAAACATTGACTGGTAAACAAAAAGCTGCGATTCTATTAATCTCATTAGGACCAGATGTTTCAGCACAATTATATAAACATTTAACAGAAGAGGAAATTGAAAAACTAACCTTAGAAATTTCCTCTGTTAAAAAGGTGGAAACGGAACAAAAAGAAGAAGTCTTAGATCAATTTCATCAGATAGCATTAGCGCAAGATTATATTGCGCAAGGTGGTATAAATTATGCAAAGACTGTTTTGGAAAAAGCCTTAGGAGCTGATGAGGCAGGTAATATTATCAATCGGTTAACATCATCTTTACAAGTTAAACCTTTTGACTTTGCTAGAAAAGCAGATCCTGGCCAAATTTTAAATTTTATACAAAATGAACACCCACAAACTATTGCTTTAGTTTTATCCTATTTGGAAAAAGAACAGGCTGGTCAAATATTATCAGAGTTGCCTCAAGAGATGCAGGCTGATATTGCGAAAAGAATTGCAATAATGGATTCAACATCTCCTGAGATAATTTATGAAGTAGAGCAAGTGTTAGAACGGAAATTGTCTGCAACAGTAACGCAAGATTACACACAAACAGGTGGGATTCAGGCAGTAGTAGAAGTTTTAAATGGCGTGGATAGAAGTACAGAAAGAACGATACTAGATGCATTAGAAATACAAGATCCAGAGTTAGCAGAAGAAATCAAGAAACGAATGTTCGTATTTGAAGATATTGTAACATTAGATAATCGTGCTATTCAGCGGATTATACGCGAAGTTGAAAATGATGATCTTCGTCTATCACTGAAAGTAGCAAGTGATGAAGTGAAAGAAGTTGTCTTTAGTAATATGTCGAATCGTATGGCTGAAACGTTCAAAGAAGAAATGGAATTTATGGGCCCTGTTCGTTTACGGGATGTCGAAGAATCACAAACACGAATTGTTTCTGCAATTCGTCGTTTAGAAGAAGTAGGTGAAATCGTTATTGCACGTGGTGGAGGAGATGATATTATTGTCTAACCAATTGGATCGAAAAATCACACCAAGTAAAGTAATCGGTATTAAACCACTAGAAGTTCGACAAGATTTTACAGAACAAGATTTACTAGATCAGAAAGCAATTCTTGAAATACAATTAGAACAAGCGAAGCAACAGTTGCAGCAAACAAGGGAACAAGCGGATCAATTACTTGCTGATACAAAGATGACAATAAAAGATAAAGAGAAAGAATGGCAAGAAGAGAAACTGAAGTGGATTGAAGAAGCAAAACAACATGGACATAATGAGGGTTTTCACGAAGGTAAAGAAGATAGTTTAAATGAATATCAAACATTACTCGATCAGGCTAGTGAAATTGTTCAACTAGCTAAAAAAGAAAAACAAACAATTTTAGCCCAATCGGAACCAACGATATTACGGTTAGGGATAGCAGCAGCGTCGAAGATCATACAACATGAATTAGTCGAAAGTGATGCTTATATCGAAATCACAAAAAAAGTTTTAAAAGAAGTTTTAGATCAGCCATCAATTCGTGTTTTTTCAAATCCAAGAGATTATCAAACACTGCAAAAGTATGAAAATGAACTTCGTTTAATAATTGATGCAAAAGCGGACCTACTATTCTATCCAGATGAATCATTATCCGAAGGCGCTTGTATTATTGAAACACCTTTTGGAAAAATAGATGCAAGTGTTGACAGTCAATTAGAAACTTTGCGTCATGCATTGTTAGACTTAGCGGAGGAGATAAATCGTGAATCTTGATACGTATGTAGAATCAATTGAAAATTCGGATTTATACAAACGATTTGGAAAGATTCAACGTGTTGTTGGACTAATGATTGAATCAAAAGGTCCGGCAGTTAGTATAGGGAATGTTTGTTATATTCATACTTCTGCAAAAACAAAGATTTATGCTGAAGTTGTAGGTTTTCATGATGAAAATGTACTTTTAATGCCCTATGCATCTATCAATGAAATTAGTCCTGGAAGTCTTGTTGAAGCGACTGATAAGCCACTTACGATAAAAGTTGGTCGAGGTTTAATTGGGAAAGTTGTAAACTCAATGGGACAGCCGTTAGATGATTCAACGTTACCGAAAGGTTTAATGTCCTATTTAACCGAGAGAACACCGCCAAATCCTCTATCTCGTCCAAGAATATTAGAACCAATTCAACTGGGTGTCAAAACAATTGATTCATTGTTAACAGTTGGAAAAGGGCAACGTGTCGGGATTTTTGCGGGGAGTGGTGTTGGTAAAAGTACACTACTAGGAATGATTGCCCGAAATAGTGATGCGGATATTAATGTTATTGCAATGATAGGGGAACGTGGCAGAGAAGTTAGAGAGTTTATTGAAAAAGACCTTGGTGAAGAAGGCCTAAAGAAATCAATTGTAGTTGTAGCAACATCAGATCAGCCTGCGCTAATGCGGATAAAAGGTGCATATACAGCAACGGCTATAAGTGAATATTTTCGTGATCAAGGTTTAAACGTAAATTTAATGATGGATTCTGTTACACGAGTTGCGATGGCACAACGGGAAGTTGGTCTAGCTACTGGAGAACCACCAACAACTAAAGGTTATCCACCTTCTGTGTTTTCTATTTTACCAAAATTATTGGAGAGAACAGGAACCAGTGATAAAGGAACGATTACAGCTTTTTATACTGTATTAGTAGATGGAGATGATCTAAACGATCCTATTGCAGATACGACAAGAGGAATACTAGATGGTCACTTTGTCTTAGATAGAAAGTTAGCAGAGCAAGGACAATTTCCAGCTTTAAATGTATTAAAATCCATTAGTCGTGTTATGCCACAGATAACATCAGAGAAAGATCAAAAAATAGCGCAAGAGGTCCGTAAGATTTTATCAACATTTGAAGAGAATTATGAATTAATACAAATAGGTGCATATAAACGTGGAACAAGTAGGGAAGTAGATCAAGCCATTCAGTTACATCCAAAGATTATTTCTTTTTTGAAACAGGGAATGGAGGAATCTTGGTCAAGGGATGAAGCAATGACGTTACTTGAGACTAGTTTATATGGAGGTAAAAAAGCATGACAAATATAAAAGCTTTTCAAAAAATACTGTCACATCAAGAGCGCTTAAAGAACGAGGCACAAATTAATTACCAAGAAGCAATGAATAATTTCGAGACTGTTGCAACAAAGTTATATCAGTTATTGCAGAAAAAAGAAGAAGTCGAAAAACAATATGCTTATTATCTAAAATCTAGTGGTACAGTCACTACATTAGCGACACATTATGCTTATATCGATGAAATAAAGAAAAAAATACAGCAAGTGGAATTAGAAGTAAGCAAGAAGCGCGTAATAATGGAAAAAAAACAAGTGTTATTAACACAATCACATATTGAAGTGAAAAAGTTCGAAATAATAATTGAGAAAAAAAACGAAAAAGAAAAATTGCGTGAAATATATACTGAGAATCAACAAATGGACGAAACGTCATTGAGACAGTTTTTAGCTAATGAAGATAGGTGATTAAAATGGCAGAAAAGACAAAACAAGAAAAAAAGGCAAAGAGCCCTGGCTTCATGCAATGGGTATTAGTAATTGGTATACCTTTAATATTTGCTATCATACTTGCTTTTATTATCTTTTCATTTATGGGTATTGATGTTATTGCTAAAACAAAAGACGCAGCTAATCAGATCCCCTTTCTTTCTTCGGTTGTCACAACAGATGAAGAACAAGAAGTCGAACGAGAAGAAGAAAAGGTTGAGACACAACTTTCTGAAAAAGATGCAGAAATTGAAACACTGCAAACAGAAGTCTCCAATCATGAACAAACAATTGATGAGTTAAATCAAGAAATTGTTAAACTTACGAACCAAACGGAAGATACCTCTGGTGAAGAGGTAGAAACGGAAGGTGAAGTGCAAGAGAATGAGGAAGAGAGCGAAAATTTGGATAAGCTGACAAAGTCTTATGAAGAAATGGACCCCGAAAGCGCTGCTCCCATCTTGTCAAATGTTGAACGCGATTTAGCTACAGCGATCTTACAACAAATGAAGGATGAAGAAAGAGGGGAAGTACTTAGTGCAATGGATGCAGAAGTTGCTGCAGAACTTACACAACTATTACTAGAATAGTTTACGTTGAAATTATTTGAAGGGGGGTGAAAAAGTTTGAATGTAACGGGACTTTTAAATCAGCAAACAACCCAGTTAGGAAATACTTCTACGAAAAAAGGTAATGAAGGACAATCAGTCTTCGGTAGTCTATTAGAATCAATAGGTAGTAAAGTGAATAACAGTTTGATTGGTGGTCAGTCAAAATCAAGCACTAGAGAACAGCTAGAATCTTCTGAAGAGGCTAATTCAATTGAAACATTATTTTCATCGTATTTAGCGGGTGATAACGCTAGTTTAGAGCCATTACTAGAGCAGTTGAAGATTAAAAGTGATGAACTAACTACTTCAACTGATGAATCAATTCGTATTGCCGAATTAGCTGAGCAATTGATGTTATTAGAAAACGATACAGATATATCTAATCAGATGAAAAGTTTATGGGATCAACTTGAACCAGCTTTTGAGCAACTATCTACTGATCTAGCAGAAAGTACTTCTGAAGAAGATGTGTTGGAATTAGTAGAGCAATGGATTGCTGTTTCAGAGGAAGCGCCTGAGCAAAGTAGCAACTTCCTTAAACAACAAAATAACACTGAACTAGCAACATGGCTTGAAAATATAGTCTCTTCCAAAGCTATAGCAGAGGAGAATACCAAAACTAATCAGGCTAGCGTACAAATGGCGTCATTAGAACAATTATTTCAAAATAACACTTTACAAAATGTCGATGTTAATCAACAAAGTATAGAGAAGATAGCAAACTTATGGAAACAAGTAGAACAAGTAGCCGCACAAGTATCTTCTGGTAAGTTTGATCAAGAATCGAGTGTAAAAGTTCTGAAATTATTAGAACAATGGACATCTTTAGAGAAAAGCACACCGCTAGAAACAGCGAATTTGTTACAAGAGAAAAAAGGGACGAATGAAGGTCAGTTATGGTCTCGCTTATTAGGAACATACCAAAAAAGAACAGAAGGTCAGATGCAGGCTAAATACCAGTCTAGTGCAATGGTCACTACGACAGATGTTTCAAAGTGGATGAAGAATGCTGTTACAAGTCTATCATCTGAAACAAAGGCTACAGTAAATACTGAAACTTTAGCAACAGGTCAACAAATTTCTAAGTTAGAACAATTTGTTGTACATGTAAAGCAGTCAACACAAACAAACCAAAAATCTACTTCTGATAATTTAATGGAAGAATTTCAAAAAGTTATTAAATCAAGTAAATTTATGTCAGGTCCAAATGGATCTAACGAGTTATTATTGAAATTAAAACCTAATCATCTAGGAGATATTTCAGTTAAATTAACCCAAATAAATGGGGAAATGATGGTGAAAATCACTGCCACAACACAAGCAGCTAAAGATGCGTTAGAAACAAATATTCAACAATTACGCCATATGTTTTCACCAAATCAAGTAGTGATTGAAAAACAAGATGCGCAAATGTTCCAGCAAACACAAGAAGAGTCCAATTCCTCATTTGATGAACAGATGTCAGAGTCGTCTCAACAAGAAGATGCTGAAGGAAAAGAGCAGAATGATGGAGAGCAGGATCAAAGTAGTATAAGTTTTGAAGAAGTATTAATGAATGAGAGAGTGTAGGTGAATTAATTTGACGACAATTGATAGTTCTTATTATTTGAGTAACCAATCTCGTGGCACGACTAGCTCTGCATTAGGTAAGGATGAATTCATGCGGATATTAATGGCACAATTACAAAACCAAGATCCTCTGAATCCAATGGAAGATAAAGAGTTCATTTCACAAATGGCTACTTTTACTTCATTAGAACAGATGATGGAAATGAATACATCGATTAGTAGTTTAGTTCAAAACCAAACAGTTTCACCAGTAATTCAATATAGTCATTTAATTGGTAAAGAAGTTTCATACTATAAACTTGATGAAGAGTCTGGTGAAGTGATTGAACCGAAGGAAACGGTTAAAAGTAACGTTATCGCTGTAAGTGAAAAAGAAGGTTATGCAGTTTTAGAATTAGAAAATGAAAGTAAGATCTATACGGATGAAGTTCTTAAGTTAAGCCAACCTTCAACGGATTAAGGAAGGTGAAAAATATGGATCATCGTATCCAACAAGTACATCAAGGGGCATTGCTTCCGAAAAACAGAAATAATATGCAGAAAAAGCAGGTTGGTACTTCTTTTCAAGATGTCTTATCTAGTGCACAAACATTAAAGATTAGCAAACATGCGCAAGCTAGATTAACTGAAAGAAATATTAAGATCGATGATGCGAAATGGCAACAAATTTCGGATAAAATTGTTGAAGCAAAACAAAAAGGAATAACAGATTCTTTAGTTGTTACAGATGAAGCAACCTTATTAGTTAGTACGAAAAATAACACGGTTGTGACAGCAATGGATCGAGCAGAAGCACAAAGTCGTATTTTTACAAATATTAATGGAACAATTGTAGTAGATTAGGCTGGTCCCGTTAAGGGAGGCCATTCAAGCTGTTGACTGATTGATACAGCTAATTAAACTAAAAGGGGAATGGTAATATGTTACGTTCAATGTATTCTGGTATATCAGGGATGAAAAATTTCCAAACAAAATTAGACACGATCGGTAATAATATAGCAAATGTTAACACATCGGGATTTAAAAAAGGACGTGTTACGTTTCAAGATATGATGAGTCAAACGTTGTCAAATGCACAAGGTTCAATAGAAGGTGTCCGTGGTGGGCTAAACGCCGCACAAGTTGGTCTTGGTTCTCAACTAGGTTCGATTGATAACATTCAAACGCAAGGAAATAGACAAACAACGGATCGTACATTAGATTTAGCGCTTGAAGGCGATGGTATGTTTGTATTAGGTAGTAATTTAGAAAATGGCGCAGCTGGTGATATTGATATGGAAGCATCAGATATTAACTTCACGCGTTCTGGTAATTTCTACTTAGATAATGAAGGGTATATAGTAAATCCAGATGGTTTATATTTATTGGGGGCTGGGAACCAAGCTGATGGCGATGATTTTGTCTTATCAGAAGAGCTAAGCCAAATTCAAATTCCTGCTAATGCAGCCAGCTTTAGTATTGCAGACAACGGAACAGTTAATTATGTTGATGGTGATGGCAACACACAAGTTGCTGGACAAATTAGATTAGCATCTTTCTCAAATCCTGGTGGTCTAGAGAGAAGTGGATCTAACTTGTATCGATTAACAGCTAATGCAGGGGCATTTGAGGATGCTGGCGATGATGACGGTTTTAATACATTAAACGATTTAGTTACCCCTGGTGCAAATGGTTCTGCTTCGGTAGTCTCGGGCGCTTTGGAAATGTCAAACGTTGATTTAGCAGAAGAATTCACCGAAATGATAACGGCGCAACGTGCATTTCAGTCAAATACCAAAATAATTACAACGTCAGATGAAATCTTACAAGAGTTAGTTAACTTGAAACGATAAGTAAGGAGGTGTGGAGCAAGTTTTCTTAACTTGCTCCAACCATAATATGATAGAAATCACGAAATTTAACGGGGATAGTTTTACCTTAAATGCTTTAATGATTGAACAAATTCAATCATTTCCTGATACTACTATTACTCTATCAAATGGGAAAATTATAGTAGTTAAAGAGACAGAGAATGAAGTAGTTACTTTGGTAAATAACTATTTTCAAATGTTTGGCATACAAGGATGGATAAAAGAGGCTGGTGAACAAAATGAACTCTAAATTATTTAAAATAATGATAAGTTCAATAGCTGTCATTTTGATTGTTGGAGTCGGTGCACTAATTTATATTTTAAACAGTTCAGATGGTGAAAATGAAGAATTAAGTATCGAGAAAATGGTAGAATACTCCTATACAACAGATGAAATGAGCACAGATTTAAAAGATGGTAGTTTTGTTCGAATGCAATTCGACATTATTACAGATAGTAAAAAGGCGCGAACAGAAATTGAAAATAGGTCTTTTCAATTTAAGAACATCTTTATAAAAGAATCCGTTAACCTAACAGAAGCAGATGTGCAAGCAGGATTAACTGAATTAGAAACAAAGCTAAAAGATCAAATGAATGAGCTAATGGATGAGGGAAATATTATCGATGTATATATCATTAGTAAAGTCATACAGTGATAAAAGCTCCTTCCTAGGAGGTGAATGTTGTGGCCAATGAAGTTATGTCGCAAAATGAAATTGATGCATTATTATCCGCACTTTCATCCGGTGAGATGGATGCCAATCAATTAAAACAAGAAGAACAAGAGAAAAAAGTGCGTGTTTATGATTTTAAACGAGCATTACGATTCTCAAAAGACCAGATTCGAAGCATTTCTCGAATTCATGAGAACTTTGCACGATTATTAACAACATATTTTTCTGCACAGTTACGCACATATGTGCACATATCTGTTGCGTCTGTTGATCAAATCCCATATGAAGAATTTATTCGCTCGATCCCCACGATAACGATATTAAATATATATAGTATGCAACCATTACACGGTCGAATTATTTTTGAATTCAACCCGAATATTGCATACGCCATGTTAGATCGAATGTTAGGTGGTAAAGGAAAGAGTGTAAACAAAGTAGATAGTCTAACGGAAATTGAATCAACACTTATGACGCAACTATTTGAAAAAGGTTTAGATAATCTACAAGAAGCTTGGTCATCCGTGATAGATATTGATCCGATATTAGAGGAGTTTGAAGTAAATCCTCAATTCTTACAGCTTGTTTCTCCCAATGAAACAGTAGTAGTCGTTTCATTAAATACTACAATTGGTGAGAGTACTGGCATGATCAATATATGTATTCCTCATGTGGTTTTAGAACCTATTATTCCGAAATTATCTGTTCATTATTGGATGCAAACGGAGAAGCCAAAGGAAAGAAAACCAGAAGAATATGAAAACTTAACAAAGAATCTTGAAACAGCAGAATTAGATATGAGAGTTCTACTAGGAGAAACATCAATTACAATAGAAGATTTATTGAATTTGCAACAAGGTGATGTACTCCACTTGGACCAATCAATTGAAGATGAATTAGTGATGCAAATTGATCAAGAGGATTTATATTATGTACAACCAGGAAAGAGAAAGAATAAATTGGCCGTCCAAATTATGAAAGAAATAAAAGGGGGCGATTCAGATGATGAATGACGGTATGTTATCACAGGATGAGATTGATGCATTATTAAACAGTACAGATGATGATCAGCCTGAGACAAATAATGATAATGATGAGCAGGAAGAACAAGACATAGAAAATCTATTATCTGACATTGAAATTGATGCACTAGGAGAAATAGGTAATATTTCATTTGGTAGTTCGGCAACTACACTCTCAACATTGTTAAATCAAAAGGTCGATATTACAACACCAACTATTTCTACAATAAGTCGCAGTCGATTAGAAGAAGAATTTCCAAATCCTAATGTAGGTGTAGAAGTAAAATATACAGAAGGTTTCGAAGGCGCTAATCTATTTGTGTTAGATTCTAATGATGCAGCAATTATTGCGGATTTAATGTTGGGTGGCGATGGTAAAACCGATACTCAAGAATTAAATGACATCTCGTTAAGTGCTGTACAAGAAGCAATGAATCAAATGATGGGAACTGCTGCGACTAGTATGTCAACGATATTTAGTAAAAGAGTCGATATCTCCCCGCCAGCTATTATGCTGTTAGATGTGAATGACGAGAATAAAGCTGATTATATGCCAGAAGATAATATCTTTGTAAAAGTGTCATTTCAATTGAAAATTGGAGAGCTAATTGATTCAAATATTATGCAATTATTACCTTTATCATTTGCTAAAGATATGGTTGATGGTTTGTTGAATGGGGGTTCAGCTGATCCAATAGAAGAACAACCTGTAACAACTGAAACAGCTCCTGTACAAAAAGAACAAGAGCCTGCACAAGCGCAAAATCACAAGCCAACTTCCCAACCAGCAGAACCTAAAAATTTAGGGGAATTATCACAGGAAAATGCTTCTATTCAAAATGCATCTTTTTCTGCTTTTGAAAATGTCGATCTTCCGCAAAATGAAAAACGTAACTTAGGTATGTTGATGGATATTCCATTACAAGTTACCGTTGAATTAGGTAGGACTAAACGAACCGTAAAAGATATCTTAGAATTATCATCTGGCTCCATTATTGAATTAGATAAACTAGCAGGTGAACCAGTAGATATTCACGTAAACAATAAATTAATCGCACAGGGTGAAGTAGTAGTAATAGATGAGAACTTCGGTGTGCGTGTCACAGATATCGTAAGTCAATCAGATCGATTAAGGAAATTAAAGTAATTAACTAGGGGGATTTATATAATGGCTCAGAAAATATTAATAGTAGACGATGCAGCTTTCATGCGAATGATGATCAAAGATATCTTAAGTAAGAATGGTTTTGAAGTAGTAGGTGAGGCGCAAGATGGTGTACAGGCTGTTGAAAAATACAAGGAGCTTACGCCAGATCTAGTTACAATGGATATTACAATGCCTGAAAAAGACGGAATTGCAGCACTAAAAGAAATTAAAGAAATTAACCCTGATGCGGTTGTTCTTATGTGTTCGGCTATGGGACAGCAAGCAATGGTTATTGATGCAATTCAAGCAGGTGCAAAAGACTTTATTGTAAAACCATTTCAGGCAGATCGCGTCATTGAGGCCATTCAAAAAGCATTGAGCTGATGAAAAATATGCGAAAAATAAACTTCGTATGCTTACTGATCGCATTATTTACTTGGGCTAGTATTCCTAGCACAATGGAGGCGGCATCCAATGATGGATATGTAGACGACTTATTTAAAAATGAGGCTCCTAGTGATGAGACGGATTCACCTGAAGAAGAAAACGAAAATAGTGAATCAAACCCAAGTAGTGAGACATCTTTAAGTGAGAACTCAGTTGATAATCCAATCATTACTTTCTTAAAAATTGTTTTGTCATTAATTTTGATTTTAGGATTAATGTATTTGTTACTAAAATTATTTAATAAAAAAACCAAGCTATATAAACACGCGAATACTTTAGAAAATATTGGTGGTGTTCCACTTGGTTCTAACAAATCGATTCAAATGATTCGTATTGGTGACAGCATATTCGTGGTTGGTGTCGCAGATAACATTGAACTGCTAACTGAGATTACAGATGAAGAAACTAAAAAACAGTTATTGGAAAGTCAAACTGAACAAGCAAGTTCAAATCAAATTGCTAATGTAATTGGAAAAACGATTTCACGTGTCTCATCGAAGAAACAACAAGTTACATCAACTAAATCTCCTGCTGAATTTTCATCATTATTTAAAAATGAATTAAATGGTTTAGCAGATAAAAGAAAAAAAATAACAGAGCAATACAAACGTAAGGAAGAAGATAAACATGAATGAATTTGTTGATATATTTTCTAGTTCAGACCCGTCAAATGTTGCTACATCAGTGCAATTACTGTTATTGTTAACTGTTTTTTCATTAGCACCTAGTATTATTATATTACTAACATGCTTTACCAGAATTATTATAGTTTTATCTTTTACTAGAACTTCACTCGCAACACAGCAGATGCCTCCTAATCAAGTATTGATTGGGATAGCACTCTTTTTAACCTTCTTTATTATGGCACCAACGTTTCAACAAGTGAATGAAGATGCACTGACACCGTTATTTAATGAAGAAATAACATTGGATGAAGCCTATACAAATGCTAGTATTCCAATGAAGGAATTTATGTCTAAGCATACACGCCAAAAAGATTTGGCTTTATTTATGAATTATAGTGGATTGGAAAATCCTGAATCATTAGAAGACATTCCGTTAACAACATTAGTCCCCGCCTTCGCAATAAGTGAATTAAAGACAGCCTTTCAAATGGGCTTTATGATTTTTGTTCCATTTTTGGTTATTGATATGGCTGTTGCAAGTGTCTTAATGTCAATGGGAATGATGATGTTACCACCAGTAATGATTTCATTACCATTTAAAATTTTATTATTTGTGTTAGTTGATGGCTGGTATCTGATCACACAATCACTATTACAAGGGTTTTAGCAATACGAAATAAGAGGTGAAAGAGAAAATGAGTGGAGAATTCGTTATTAATTTAGCTGAGCAAGGGATATTTACAGTACTCATTGTAACAGGTCCTCTTTTAGTACTAGCCCTTGTAGTAGGATTATTAGTTAGTATTTTTCAAGCAACAACGCAGATTCAAGAGCAAACCCTAGCATTTGTACCTAAAATTGTCGCTGTTTTTTTAGGCTTAATTTTCTTCGGACCATGGATGCTTGTTCGGATTGTGGAATTTACGAGTAATATATTTCAAAATTTAAATCAGTTTGTAGGGTAGAGGTATGTTAGAGTCTATTGATATTAATAGTTTACCAGCGTTTTTGTTAATCCTCATACGATTTACAGCTTTTTTTGCAACAGTACCAATTTTTTCTTATCAAAATATTCCAATGCAATTTAAGATTGGACTAGCTGGTTCTTTATCTTGGATTATGCTGTATAGTATTGAGATTCCGACCATACCACTTGATTTAACGTTCTTTTTATTGGTTGGTAAGGAAGCAATTGCAGGGTTATTATTAGGCTTAATTGCTTATATGATATTAGCGGCAGTTCAAATTGCAGGTGGATTTATTGACTTTCAAATGGGTTTTGCGATTGCGAATGTTATTGACCCACAGACAGGTGCACAAAGTCCTTTAATGGGACAATACTTTTATACGATTGTGCTACTTTTTTTATTGAGTGTTGATGGTCATCATCTACTCATAAATGGTGCTTTCTATAGCTTTGAAACCATTCCATTAGATCAAATGATAAATTTTAACAATGAAAATATTGTGATGTTAGTCATCGATATCTTTAATCAATTATTCTTGGTTGCTTTTCAATTGGCAATACCTGTTGTAGGTTGTTTATTTCTAGTGGATGTTGCACTAGGTATTATTGCACGTACAGTTCCTCAATTAAATGTATTTGTCGTCGGTTTACCGTTAAAGATTTTTGTTGGGCTTTTTGTAGTAAGCATGTTTATTGTAATGTTTATATCAATTGTAAAGCAGTTGTTCTCTTATACATTAGAGATGATGCAGTTATTAATGCAGCTGTTTGGAGGTGCTTAAGTCATGCAGTTGAAATTAGATCTGCAATTCTTTGCAGGAGAAAAGACAGAAAAAGCAACTCCAAAAAAACGTCAAGATTCTCGAAAAAAAGGTCAGGTAGCTAAAAGCCAAGATATAAATACAGCACTTTTATTATTTTTAATTTTTATCCTTTTTACTGTTATTGGAACCTTTTGGAAAGAGAAAATGACCGGTTTATATATAAGGTCTTTTAGTGAATTTATTCATTGGGAAATTACTGTTCCTAATTTACAAACGATGTTTGCAGAAATCACCATATATATGGCACAGACGTTGGCTCCAGTAATGGCACTAGCAATTGTTGCGGGTCTTGCTTCAAATCTTATGCAAATTGGTTTTTTATTTACTACAGAACCATTACAAGCGAAATTTAATAAACTCGATCCTATTCAAGGTGCAAAACGTATTTTTTCAGCACGCGCTTTAGTAGAACTAGTCAAATCAATGTTAAAAATAAGTGTTATTACTACCATTACTTTTTCAATTTTATGGATGAATAAAGACGAGATGATGATGCTTGCAGGTAAAGACGTTAATGCAGCCTTGGCTTTTTTTGCGAATGTTACGATATTAATGGGAATATTTTCAGCAATTGCATTACTTGTTGTGTCAGTTATTGACTTTACTTATCAACGATATGACCATGAAAAGAATATGAAAATGTCTAAAAATGATATTAAAGATGAACATAAGAATATTGAAGGAAATCCTTTAATTAAATCTAAAATAAAAGAGCGTCAAAGACAGATGGCGATGCGACGTATGATGAGCGATGTGCCAGACGCAGATGTTGTAATCACAAACCCAACACACTATGCTATTGCGATTAAGTACGATGAGAATAAGTCTGATGCCCCTTATGTAGTTGCTAAAGGTGTTGATTTTGTAGCTTCAAAGATTAGAGAAGTTGCAGAAGCAAATCAGATTATAATGGTAGAAAATCGAACTTTAGCAAGAGCGTTATATGCTGAAGTTGAGATAGGTGGAGCAATTCAAGAAGAATTCTTTCAGGCTGTTGCGGAGATTTTAGCATATGTTTATCAAATAGAACAAAAAGCATAAGGATGTCTAGTAGGGAGAGTTAATAATGAAAATAAGAGATCTATCCGTTATAATCGGTGTTATTTTAATAATTGTTATGTTAGTTATTCCATTACCGGGTTGGTTATTAAGTATCCTTATTTTAATAAATATTTCATTAGCACTAATTGTTATTTTAGTCTCGATGAACACCACAGAACCGTTACAATTTTCAATATTCCCTTCGTTGTTATTACTCCTAACATTATTCCGCTTAGGACTTAATGTTTCCACAACACGCTCGATTCTATCTACTGGAGAAGCTGGTGGCGTGGTGGAAACGTTTGGTACTTTTGTTATCGGGGACAACGCGTTAGTTGGTTTTGTTGTCTTCTTGATTCTTGTTATTATCCAATTTTTAGTTATTACAAAAGGTAGTGAACGTGTATCTGAAGTTGCAGCGCGTTTTACTTTAGACGCAATGCCTGGAAAACAAATGAGTATTGATGCAGATTTAAATGCAGGAATGATAAATGAACAACAAGCTAAAAAACGTCGTGAAAAAGTTGAGGGTGAAGCAGACTTTTACGGTGCAATGGACGGTGCGAGTAAGTTTGTTAAAGGTGACGCGATTGCCGGAATCGTTATCGTGTTAATCAATATTATTTTCGGTTTAATTATTGGTATGATGCAAATGGATATGACGTTTCCAGAAGCAATATCTACCTTTATGCAACTAACTGTTGGTGATGGACTAGTAAGTCAAATTCCTGCATTACTTATCTCAACAGCTACTGGTATTGTTGTTACACGTGTGGCTTCTGAAGGTAACCTTGGAAGCGATGTAACAGAACAATTGTTACGTTATCCAAAGATGCTGTATATTGCAGGTGGAACAATCTTTATGTTTGGTTTTACACCTATTAACTTTTTCTTAACAACTTCCATTGCAGGGGTACTCGTATTGGGTGGTTACTTGCTATCTAGACCAATTGTAGAACCAGAAGTAGATCAAAAAGGGGAAGAAGAAGCAGCAGATTCACAGCAGATGCAGTCTTCTAATAATGTGGTTGATCTTTTAAGTATGGACCCTATTGAATTTGAATTTGGTTATGCTCTAATTCCTTTAGTTGATACGAATCAAGGTGGGGATTTAATGGATCGTATCGTTATGATTCGCAGGCAGTTAGCAATTGAATTAGGAATTGTTATTCCAGTGGTTCGAATTCGTGATAATATCCAATTAAATCCAAATGAGTATCAATTAAAAATTAAAGGGAATGAAGTTGCACAAGGAGAGCTAATGTTAGATCATTATTTAGCGATGACACCTGGTTTGGATGAAGATGATCTAGAAGGAATAGATACAACAGAACCTGCTTTTGGGCTTCCTGCAAAATGGATAGGTGAAGACGTGAAAGATGAAGCAGAATTATCTGGTTATACAGTAGTTGATCCACCTTCTGTTGTTTCTACGCACATTACAGAAATAATAAAAAAACATGCACATTTATTATTAGGACGTCAAGAAACGAAGCAGTTAATTGATCACTTAAAGGAGTCATATCCTATATTAGTTGAAGAGGTAACGCCTGAGCCATTATCTATTGGTGATGTACAAAAGGTACTTGCGAAATTATTACGCGAACATGTTTCGATCCGAAACTTGCCGATTATCTTTGAAACATTAGCAGACTTCGGGAAAATGACCAATGATACCGAGTTGCTAGGAGAGTACGCAAGACAGGCCTTATCTGCTCAAATTACCAAACAGTATGTACAAAATGAGCAGGGATTAAAAGTTATAACGGTTGCAGGTGAAGTTGAGCAAATGATTTCAGATCATATTCAACAAACTGAACATGGTAGTTACTTATCCTTAGATCCTGATTCACAGCAACGCATTATTCGCTCAGTTACGGAAAAGATAGAGAGTATATCATTACAAGAGGAAACGCCAATTATTCTCTGTTCACCAACTATACGTATGTATATGAAACAGTTACTTGATCGGTTTTTCCCACATGTTGTCGTGTTATCTTATAATGAATTAGAACCTAATTTAGATGTCAAAAGCGTCGGGGTGGTGAATGTTGCATGAAGGTAAAAAAGTATATCGCACCAACAATGCCTGAAGTAATGAAAAAAGTACGAAAAGAACTAGGTGCAGATGCCGTTATCCTTAATTCAAAGGTAATTTATACTGGTGGGTTTTTAGGATTATTTAAAAAAAGAAATATGGAAGTTGTTGCAGCATTAGACCCGCAACCAACTAAGCCTAAAATAGAAGAGCAATCAAAACCGTTTATACCTATGTCTTCAGATATACCAAGAACGGATGATAAACAACAAGTATTATTAGACGAAGTACGTGCGATGCGTAAATGGATGGAGAAAACAACAAGTAATGGGGAAGATATCTTCCCTCCTACATATCAAGCGGTTGTAGATCTCTTGTTGGAACAAGAAGTTGATCTTGATATTGCTCAAGAAGTTGTTGCGAATAGTATAGAAAACAATTCAACTGAGGACACAACATATGAATTAGCTAAAAAACAGGTGGAAGAAGCTGTTAACAAAAAGTTAGCGATCAATGATTTTGGTGGCGTTACTTACCATAAGAAATTCATACATTTAGTTGGGCCAACAGGTGTTGGTAAAACAACGACGATAGCTAAAATAGCTGCGAAATGCATGTTAGTTGATGGTAAAAAGGTTGCGTTAATTACAACAGATACGTATCGCATTGCTGCAATTGAACAACTAAAAACATATTCTAAAATTCTTGATATTCCATTAGAAATTGCTTATACAATTGAAGATTATCGTAATGCTAGAGAAAAATTTAAATCCTATGATATTGTTTTAGTAGACACAGCGGGCCGCAATTTCCGTGATCCTAAGTATATTGCAGAGTTAGGAAAAGTAGTTGACCTTGAACATGATATTGATACGTATTTAGTCTTATCCTTAACTACTAAGTCATCCGATTTAGATGTGATTTATAATCAATTCGAAAACATTCCGATAAAAAAATTAATATTTACTAAAAAAGATGAGACGGGAACCTATGGTGCAATTTTAAACTTAACTCTCAAGTATCAAATAGGTGTTGCGTATTTAACAGATGGACAAGATGTACCAGATAATATTGAAGAGGCTTCAAGTGAAAAAATCAGTCATTTGATAGTTGGAAACTCAAATGAGTGATCAAGCAGCTAATTTAAGAAAAAAAATTGACAGACTTAACGCCAAAAGGCAAGCAAAAACGATTGCAGTTGTAAGTGGAAAAGGTGGCGTAGGTAAATCAAATTTTTCACTTAATTTCGCTTTAAATTTATCAAAAGCTGGAAAAAAAGTCCTTTTATTTGATTTAGATATTGGTATGGGTAATATCGATATTCTATTAGGTGTCCAAGCTAAACGGTCAATTGTGCAAATGTACGAGAATCAATTGTCGATTCATGATATTATAGAAACAGGACCTCATTCTTTGTCGTATATTGCTGCTGGTTCTGGATTAACTGATATGTTTAAAATGGATGAAACTAAATTTCATTATTTCTTGGAACAGCTAGACGAACTTATTACAGATTTCGACTATATTATTTTTGATATGGGTGCAGGAGCTTCTGATGACAGTATGTTTTATGTTTTAGCTGCTGATGAGTGTATTGTTGTTACAACACCTGAGCCTACATCAATGATGGATGCTTACGCTATGATGAAACATATTTGCAATCGAAATTTCACCATACCATTATATCTTTTAGTTAACCGAGCTGAAAATAATAAAGATGGTCGATCTATAATAAACCGTTTACAGAAGGTAATGCAAAGCTTTTTAAACAAAGAAATTGTTCCATTAGGTATCTTACCTAATGATAAATCAGTTTCTAAAGCAGTAATTAATCAAATACCATTTACGATGTATGATCCAAAATCAAAAGTTACGCTAGCAATGATCCAAATCGTGAAGCAATATGTAGGTAATAACATTAATATTGAGAAAAAAGTTCCTTCAACTTTTATAAAAAAGTTAAAACAATTTGTAAAAGAGAGGTAGATTGCCATGAACATAATTAACGTATTAGTTGTTGATGATTCAGCTTTCATGCGGAAAATGATTGCTGATATTCTTCAATCACATCCAAGAATAACTGTTATTGGCACAGCTAGAAATGGGCAAGATGCACTAGAGAAAATTGAACAATTAAATCCGGATGTCATCACATTAGATATAGAAATGCCTATTATGGATGGGATTACTACGCTTAAAAATATTATGAAAGACAAACCAAGACCGGTTATAATGCTTTCTAGTTTAACAAAAGAAGGAGCAAAAAAAACACTTGAATCGATGGAATTGGGTGCAATTGATTTTATTACAAAACCTTCTGGTTCTATTTCCCTAAACATTAGGGAGAAAGATGCCGAAATTAAAACTAAGGTGTTACAGGCAGTAGACGCTAAGATAGATAGGTTAGTTTATAAAGAGCCAAAGCAGTCGGTAATAGCTTCATTTTCGCCACGCTTATCTCGTCAACAAATTAACAGTGATCTAATTATTGGAATTGGGACATCAACAGGTGGACCAAGAGCACTACAGCAAGTAATTACTCGATTACCTAGAGATTTACCAGCATCAATAGCAATTGTTCAACATATGCCTGCTGGTTTTACAAAGTCATTAGCAAAGCGTTTGGATTCGATGTCAGAAATCAACGTTAAAGAAGCTGAAAATAAGGAGATTTTACAAAAGGGTACAGCCTATATTGCTCCGGGTGGATTCCAGTTCCGTGTTGAAAAAACAGCAAAAGGTTTGCAAGCTGTAATTTCAAAGGAAGAAACGCGCAATGGTCATCAACCTTCTGTTGAAGTATTATTTGAATCACTTGCACAGTTACAAACCGAGCAGGTTTTTGCAGTTATTATGACTGGAATGGGTGCAGATGGTGCCAATAGTTTAATCACCTTAAAAGAAGCAAAATCAAATACGGTTATTTTTTCTGAATCCAAAGAAACGTGTATTGTATATGGAATGCCTCAGGCAGCTGAAAAAACAAATGTAGTAGACCATGTTGTTAGATTACCAGAAATAAGTGAAGTACTAGTTAGTCAAATTAAAGCCAGAGGTGAATAAAATGGACATGAATGAATATCTTGATGTGTTTATTGAAGAAAGTAAAGAACATATCCAATCGTTGAATAACCGTCTACTTGAATTAGAAAACGATCCAACTAATATGGACACAGTAAATGAAATTTTTCGTTCTGCGCATACATTAAAAGGTATGTCCGCTACAATGGGTTATAAAGACTTAGCCGATTTAACACATAAAATGGAAAACGTTTTAGATGCTGTACGCAATGACAAGTTAAAAATGAATTCTGCTATTTTAGATGTTGTCTTCGATGCAGTGGATCACTTAGAAGGAATGGTTTTAGATATTGTTGATGGTGGTGAAGGTAAAAAAGATGTCTCTGCAACAGTAGCTAAGCTTGAAGCAATCGAACAGGGTGAGGCGATAGAAGAAGTTGCTGCTACAGCTGCTGTAGCAAATGTAGAATCAACTCTATCTAGTGTAAAAACAGCTGTTGGTGAATTGGATCAATTTGAAGTTGCGGTGTTGCAACAATCAGCAGAAAACAATTACTCTAATTTTCAAGTGAATGTTAGTCTGCAAGAAACCTGTATGTTAAAAGCTGCACGTGTTTATATGGTTTTTCAGATTTTAGAACAGGTTGGAGAAGTAATTAAGTCAAATCCAACTGTATCTGAATTAGAAGATGAGAATTTTGACTATAACTTTACTGTTATTCTAGTAACAAGTGAATCTGCAGAAGATGTCAAACAGAAAATCATGAAAGTATCAGAGGTAGCTGAAGTAGAAATAAGCCTATTTGATTATAACGTCAAAGTCGAAGATACTAGCGAAAAAATGAATCAAGTAGAAACAGCTACGGGAAAAACGACTGAAAAAAGTGAAGAAAAGACAGTACAAAAAGTTCAAGTAACGAGTAAAACAATTCGTGTTAATATTGAAAGATTAGATGCATTAATGAATTTGTTTGAAGAATTAGTTATTGATCGTGGTAGATTAGAACAAATATCAGCTACATTAAAAAACGCTGAGCTTCAAGAAACCGTTGAACGTATGACACGTATTTCCGGTGATTTACAAGGTATTATCTTGAATATGCGAATGGTTCCTATTGATCAAGTGTTTAATAGATTCCCTCGAATGGTTAGACAATTAGCAAAAGACCTAAATAAACAGATTAATTTAGAAATCACAGGTGCGGATACAGAGTTAGATCGTACAGTTATTGATGAAATAGGAGATCCGTTAGTACATTTAATTCGTAATGGATTAGACCATGGGATTGAAACACCGGCTATTAGAAAAGAAAAAGGAAAGCCTGAAGAGGGAACGTTAAAACTACATGCTTATCACAGTGGAAATCATGTCATTATTGAAATCAAAGATGATGGAGCAGGAATTAACAAAGAAAAAGTTTTAGAGAAGGCAATTTCAAACGGTGTTGTTTCTAAGGAAGAAGCAAGTAATTTAACAGATTCTCAAATACACCAGTTGATTCTTTCTAGCGGATTCTCGACAGCAGATAAGATTTCTGATATCTCTGGTCGTGGAGTTGGTTTGGATGTAGTGAAAAATACAATTGAATCGCTTGGAGGAAGTATTACAATCCAATCCGAATTCGGTAAAGGTTCACTGTTTTCTATTCAACTTCCATTAACATTATCGATTATATCGGTACTATTAGTTGAAGTGCACAAAGAAAAGTATGCTATACCACTATCATCAATTATTGAAACTGCAATTGTTAACAAATCAGAAATTATGCATGCACATAATAAACAAGTCATTGATTTCCGAGGTAAAGTAGTACCATTAATTTCTCTGAAACAAGTATTTAATGTACCTGGTGAAGTTGAAGAGGATCAGTTTTGTTCCATTATAATCATTAGACAAGGTGAAAAAATGGCTGGATTAATTGTCGATACATTCATTGGACAACAGGAAATCGTATTGAAGTCACTTGGCGATTACTTAGGTGATATATTTGCTATCTCTGGGGCAACTATTTTAGGTGATGGACAAGTAGCATTAATTGTTGATACGAATGCTTTAATTAAATAATAAGGAGGGATTAATCATGACAGAAGGATTAACAGCAAAAAAGCTTAAAACAATTGTTTTTGAATTAAACAAAGAAGAGTATGCACTGCCTGTTAAACAGGTTGGTTCCATTGAACGTGTTATGCATATTACAAGAATTCCACAGACCTCTCCATTTGTGAAGGGTGTGCTTAATTTACGAGGTGTAGTGACGCCAATTATCGATCTACGAGCTAGATTTGGTCTGGAGGATATTGGTTACACAGAAAGCACTCGTATTATTATAGTTAATTTAGAAGAGTTAGCAGTGGGTTTGATTGTTGATGCTGCCTATGATGTTATTGATATACCTACTGATGCAATTGAACCAGCGCCTGAGGTTATCGGTTCGGTTCAAGTAGATTATATTGAAGGTGTTGCAAAATTAGCTGATCGCTTATTAATTTTATTAGATATGGATAAAGTACTAGCTAAGGATGGATTGAAAGGGCTACACGAAATCGAAAGTTAGTAGGTGAGTATATGTCTTTTATTGAATCATTAACAGCTTATCAATTAGACACATTAAAAGAAGTAGGTAATATTGGATCTGGAAACGCGGCTACCTCTCTATCTACTTTATTAAATAGAAAAGTAGATATGACAGTACCAGCAGTTCGAGTCGTTGGTTTTGATGAGATGATGGACCTAGTTGGTGGTCCTGATAAAATTATTGTATCTGTCTATCTCCGCATTCAAGGAGAAGCTCCTGGTAACATGTTTTTCGTGCTTTCCCCCCCTGAGGCAGAAGTATTTGTTAAAGAGATGACAGGTATAGATAATTTTAATTTAGAAAACCCTCCATTTGACGAAATGGGTTTGTCAGCATTACAAGAATTAGGTAATATATTGGCAGGTTCTTATCTATCAGCATTATCGGATTTCATAAAAGTATTATTACAGCCATCAGTCCCACTCCTACACATTGATATGGCAGCTGCTATATTAACACAAGGATTGATGGAGTTATCACAAGAAAGTGACTATGCTATCATTATTGATACAATTATTAATGAAGAGGGTAATAATAGTGAACCTATTAAAGGGCATTTCTTTTTATTACCTGATCCGGAATCTTTTCCAAAAATATTTGATCGATTAGGTGTTACAAGTTAGTGTTAACAGAAACAAAAGAAATTATTAAAGTAGGCATTGCTGATTTGAAGTTCGCAAAATCTCCGGAAGTTTTGCGAACATCAGGTTTAGGTTCGTGTGTAGGGGTAGTTGTCTATGATCTTACGATGAAAATTGCTGGTATGTCACATGTAATGCTACCAAATTCATCCTTATCAAAACGAAGTGATTTGAATCAATTAAAATATGCAGATACGGCGTTACCAATTTTAATTGAACATTTACTAAAAGAAGGCGCTAGAAAATATGCATTGAAAGCTAAAATTGCTGGTGGTGCACAAATGTTTTCATTTAGTTCTTCTAATGATATGCTTCGAGTTGGAAAACGAAATGAGGAAGCAGTTAAGATGATGCTTGAACAATATCGCATTCCTCTCGTTTCAGAGGATGTTGGTGGTAGTAGTGGGCGAACAATTGAATTTTCTCTCGATACGGGTATGTTAAATATAAGAACAGTAAATTCGGGAGAAAAACAAATATAATTTTTCAACTAATGGGGGAACATGACAACTGTGAGGTGATTTAATGTCAGATTCTAGCCCAGCAATACAAGAGGTTTGGGATAAATGGTCAAATGATAGAGATAACGAATCAGCAAACCAACTGGTTGAGCATTATCTTTATCTTGTTCAATATCATGTGCAACGAATTGCAATCCATCTTCCGAAAAATGTAAGCAAAGATGACATGAAGAGCTTAGGATTAATGGGATTATATGATGCGCTTCATAAATTTGAACCAAAAAGAGATTTGAAATTTGATACATATGCCTCTTTTCGGATTCGTGGATCAATTATAGATGGGCTACGTAAGGAAGATTGGTTACCGCGTTCAACACGTGATAAGTCTAAAAAAATTGATAAAGCACTGCGAGATCTAGAGCAAAAATTGCATCGAGAACCTACGTTAACTGAAGTGGCTGAATTCTTGGGAATGCGTAAACAAGAAGTTGAAGAAATAGTGAAAGATTCACTATTTTCTAATCTTCTATCCATCGAAGAAAAGTCAAGTGAGCATCAAGATGATTATAAAGAAGGTATAGGCTATAATTTACCTGATGATAAGAATTTAACGCCTGAAGATAGCATGTTGACAGCAGAAAGTCATCATGAACTAGAGCAGAGTATTGGACAATTAAATAAAAACGAACAATTAGTCATTAGTTTATTTTACAAGGAAGAGCTTACATTCACAGAAATAGGAAATGTTTTAGAGTTGACTACATCACGAATATCACAAATCCATAAACAAGCTATTTTTAAATTAAAAAAACATTTGGCATGATCAGAAAACCGTATATAGTCGTGTCATAGTAAAGGGGATTATAATATGGAACCTCTTCAGGAAGTATTTGAGTTGAGTGTGTCAACCGATAAAATGCATGCCTCACTTCATGCGAAAGAGACTTTTGATCCAGAAGAACTAACTGTAGAACTAATTTTAAAGTGGTTAAAAGAGCAAAAAATAACAGTAGGTATTCAGGCAGAAGCGATAGAAAAATTAGTTGCGAATTTTCAAGAAGATTTGTTACCACTAAAAATTGCTTTAGGTACATATCCTGTTCATGGAATTAATGGCAAAATTGATTATGTCTGTGAACAGGATGACAATATTGAATTGGAAGAAAAAAGAAATTTCCGTGATGTTAGAAAAATTCCTTCTCTTAAAGAAAAGGAAAAAATTGCAATAGTATCGGATCCAGTGCCGGGAATTGTTGGACTGAATATTTACGGAAAAAAAGTACCTGCCAAATCTGGAAAGCCAATACGGATGCGTGCGGGTAAAAATGTTGAATTTAATGAAAGTGATCAGTCGTTTTATGCTACAGCTGACGGTCAATTGAGCATTGGAGCAAATGTCATCCAAGTATTTGATACATATGAAGTTAGTGGAGATTTGTCTTTAAAGACAGGCAATCTTAATTTTGTTGGGTCTATTATTATTCGAGGTAATGTTCCCTCAGGATATCGTGTAGAAGCAGAAGGAGATATACATATATATGGTTTAGTGGAATCTGCTTACATTCATGCGGGTGGTAACGTGTTTATTTCAGAAGGCATTGCCGGTCAGCGTAAAGGTACAATTATTGCAGGTGCAGATGTCACAGTTAATTACATTAATCAAGCTATTGTTGATGCGGGTAAAGATATCATCGTACATAATGCAATTATGCACAGCCATTGTGTTGCACAAGAGCATATTTATTGCCAAAATGGACATATCATTGGTGGTGTTTGTTCAGCAGGTAAAACGATAGAAGCAAGGGATATCGGTAATAAGATGGATACTAAAACAGAAATTGCTATCGGAATCAATCAGGAACATGCTGAAGAAGAAACAAAATTACTTAAAGAAAAAGAAAGTTTACATGAGAATAAAGAAAAGCTTCGGGTCTTAGGTGAAAGTTTACATAAAAAAGCCGAATCTAATGTTGGTTTAACCTCAAAAGAGCGCATATTTTTATTGAAGCAACGTAATTCAGTAAAACAGACGGATCTGAAATTGGATAAAATTGAGGAAGAACTTTCCTTGTTGCATGTGGAGCTAGGTGATGTAGAACAGGTTAGGTTAATTGTTAAAGGCATCTTACATGAAAATGTTGATTTATCTTTTGGTAAATATCAAATGACAACAAAAATCACCCAGAAGTTTACACAAGTATATTTAGACAATGGTGAAATAACCACGAAAGCACTATAACGCTTGAAAGGAAGCAATCTATATGAGTTGGAGAGCTGTAGAAATGCAAATAGCGCTACCACGTACGCAAGATGCTGGTAAAATACAAGAACAGCTCCAACAACGTGGTCAATTCATGCAAGATGTTATAGCTAATCAACAATTAGCCCAAGATGAGGTTAAACGAAAAACTGTGAATGATTTGAAGCAGAAGGCTGAACTTTCAAACAAAAAAGAAGAAAAGCATCCAACTAATAATGAAACATTGCATGATAATACAAGGAAAAATGAAATTGAATCGCACGCAATAGAACACCCGTATCTCGGTAAAAAAATCGATTTTAATGGTTAAGAGGGGTATTATGGTATATTTCTTATTATTAATAAGTTTTTTATTACATGTGTTCACATTTATTACGATTAAAGTTTTAAAAGATCGTATCATGGAACCCGATGATGTTATAGAAAAACAAGCCCAGCAACAAAAAGAAATGGAAGAACTACTTGCTGTTTATTTGTTAGAAATAAGAGAAGAAAACGAAAAAATAGTTAGCATGTTTGAAAAACAGAAAAGCAGCAGTAAGAAAAATAATGTATCTAGTCCTCCAAAAATAAATAATGAACAAGAGAAAAAGTATGAGAAAGCAGTTCAGATAAATGAGACGGTAACATCTAATGAACCTGAACCTATAACTGATTATCAGCCACCGATAGGTGATGATTTTCAGGATACAGTAGAACAATCATTATCTGCACAAGTATTATCTTTGTATAATCAAGGTGAATCTATTGAGTCTATTGCAAGAAAATTAGATTCAGGTAAAACAGAGATTGAACTAATGATAAAATTCCATAAAAAAAACAGTTGAAATTGCTTGATTGCATGTTTTGGTTATGGTATAGTTACTTTTGGTGTCAATCACACACGCTTATGGATGATAGAGATGGTGCTAATCGAATGATTAGTTTTTCTATAAATATGAAATAAGCGGAGGCATAAAACCAAATTATTAGGAGGAAAAAATCATGGCAGTAATCTCAATGAAACAACTTCTTGAAGCTGGTGTACATTTCGGTCACCAAACTCGTCGTTGGAATCCAAAGATGAAGAAATACATCTTTACAGAAAGAAACGGTATTTATATCATCGATCTTCAAAAAACAGTTAAAAAGGTAGATGAAGCTTATAATTTCGTAAAACAAATTGGCGAAAATGGAGGTACTATTCTTTTTGTAGGTACTAAAAAACAAGCACAAGAGTCTGTTAGAGACGAAGCGATTCGTTCAGGTATGTTCTTTATTAACCAACGTTGGTTAGGTGGAACACTAACAAACTTCGGTACTATCCGTAAACGTATTAATCGTATGAAAGATATTGAACGTATGCAAGAAGACGGTACTTTTGAAGTACTTCCTAAAAAAGAAGTAGTAGGCTTAATGAAAGAAAGAGATCGTCTTGACAAATTCCTTGGTGGAATTAAAGAGATGAAGAAAGTTCCTGATGCTTTATTTATCATTGATCCACGTAAAGAGCGTATCGCTGTTGCAGAAGCACACAAATTGAACATCCCGATCGTTGGTATTGTAGATACTAACTGTGATCCTGATGAAATTGATTATGTAATTCCAGCAAATGATGATGCTATTCGTGCAGTAAAACTTCTTACTGGTAAAATGGCAGACGCTATTTTAGAATCAAAACAAGGTGAAGAACTAGAAGAAGTTGAAGCTCCTAATGCTACAGAAGCTGAGGCAACTGAGCAAAAAGAAGCGGAAGCTGCAGTAAAAGAATAAGTTTAATTTACATGGGGTGATAAGGGGGTAACCCTTTATCACCTTTTTTCAGAAATACTATCTTACATTTGAATGATTTTACTTATATAATTGATAGAAAACTATCAATTTGGATAATCTAAGGAGGAAAACATAATGGCAGTAACAGCACAAATGGTAAAAGAACTGCGCGAGCAAACTGGTGCGGGTATGATGGATTGTAAAAAGGCTTTAACAGAAACAAACGGTAATATGGAAGAAGCAATTGATTTTCTTAGAGAAAAGGGTATTTCAAGTGCAGCTAAAAAATCTGATCGTATTGCAGCAGAAGGTTCTGCATATGTAATGGTTGACGGTAATACTGCTGTATTATTAGAAGTTAATTGTGAAACAGATTTTGTTACAAAAAATGACCAATTCAAGTCAATCTTAGAAGAATTAGCAAAACACTTATTATCACAAAAACCAGCAAATGTTGAAGCAGCACTTCAACAGCCATTACATGGTGAAGGTGAAGTATTAGAGCAATTTATTCATGCTAACATTGCAAAAATTGGTGAAAAATTATCTTTACGTCGTTTCTCTATTTTCGAAAAGACAGATGCTGACGCTTTTGGTGCTTACATTCATATGGGTGGAAATATTGGTGTTGTAACTATACTTGAAGGCACAACAGATGAAGCTTTCGCTAAAGATGTTGCGATGCATATTGCTGCAGTAAATCCTCGTTATGTGACACGTGATGCTGTTGCAACTGAAGAAGTAGACAAAGAGCGTGAAGTACTTAAGACACAAGCTTTAAATGAAGGTAAGCCAGAGAAAATTGTTGAAAAAATGGTAGAAGGTCGCTTAAGTAAATTCTTTGAAGAAATTTGTTTGCTTGAACAGAGCTTTGTTAAAGATCCAGATCAAAAAGTTAAAAAACTAGTTGCAGATAAAGGAGCAACTGTTAAAGGCTTTGTTCGTTATCAAGTCGGTGAAGGTATGGAAAAACGTGAAGATAACTTTGCTGAAGAAGTAATGAACCAAGTAAACAAAAAATAACGTTATATCTCATTTTATATCGTGGGATAAAATCGATTTAAACAGTTAGGGGACACGTGGTGTTCCCTTTTGTTTAGAAACAAGACAAGAAATATGAAAATAGAAGAAAACAATAAAATTACATATATGGAGGTTATTATGACTACTGCCCACTATCAAAGAATTGTGTTAAAATTAAGTGGAGAAGCGCTAAGTGGAGAAAAAGGTTATGGACTTGAACCAAGTGTAATTAAATCGATAGCTACGCAAGTAAAAGAAATTGCAGAGTTAGGTGTTGAAATTGCAATTGTAGTAGGCGGCGGTAATATATGGCGCGGTAAAGTTGGAAGTGAAATGGGAATGGATCGTGCAAACGCTGATTACATGGGTATGTTAGCAACAGTAATGAACTCCTTAGCTTTGCAAGATAGCTTGGAAAACCAAGGAATTCAAACGCGTGTTCAATCATCGATTGAAATGCGCCAAGTTGCCGAGCCATATATTAGAAGAAAAGCAATTCGTCACTTAGAAAAAAAACGGGTTGTTATATTCGCGGCTGGTACAGGTAATCCATACTTTTCTACTGATACAACGGCGGCACTACGAGCTGCTGAAGTAGATGCTGAAGTAATCTTAATGGCAAAAAATAATGTAGACGGTGTGTATACATCAGATCCTAAATTAAACAAAGATGCAGTTAAATATGAAGAACTTACTTACTTACAAATGTTAAATGATGGACTTGGTGTAATGGATTCTACGGCTTCATCGTTATGTATGGATAATGATATTCCGCTTCTCGTTTTTTCAGTTATGGAAGAAGGAAATATTAAGCGCGCCGTACTTGGTGAAAAAATCGGTACAATTATAAGGGGGAGATAAGTTATGTCACAAGCAGTAATTAATGATCTAAAGTCAAAAATGGCTCAAGCAGTGCAATCTTTTTCTAAACAATTATCGACGGTAAGAGCAGGCCGTGCTAATCCTGCATTATTGAATAATGTGTTTGTTGATTATTACGGTGCCCCAACACCTTTAAATCAACTTGCAACGATATCGGTACCAGAAGCACGTTTATTACTAATTGCACCTTTTGATAAAACATCTATACCGGATATTGAAAAAGGAATTCAAAAAGCGGATTTGGGATTAGCGCCTTCTAGTGACGGAAATGTTGTACGTATTAGCATTCCAGCACTTACAGAAGAACGTAGAAAAGAATTGGTAAAAGTTGTTGGCAAATATGCCGAAGAATCTAAAGTTCAAATTCGTAATATTCGTCGTGATTCAAATGATCAATTAAAAAAAGATGAAAAAAATGGCGATATAACAGAGGATGAATTAAGAGGTTTCCAGGATGATGTTCAAAAAGAAACCAATAACTATATTTCTGAAATTGATGAAATAGTAAAATCAAAAGAAAAAGAAATATTGGAAGTCTAATCGTAAATAATTAATTGAAGATGTATAATAGACGAAGGCCCTCTGAATAAAGGGGGTCTTTCCTTTTTATAACAATATTACTACTGAACAGTTAGAAAGCTAGCTGAAGTGAAAGTGTTTTTCATTTGCTAGTGATTCGAGTGCCATTACGTGGTAAACTGATTAAAGGTATGATATCTTATAATGAATTCATCATAGCGTTAAGTTTTACACACGATGGGGGACAGACAATGTCGATTTTTAGATTTCCTTTCTTTAAAAATAAAAACTCTAAAAAGCAGTTAATTGAAGAAAATGATAGAATAAATGATGCTTTTGCACTACCTGAACATGTTGCAATCATAATGGATGGAAATGGTCGTTGGGCTAAAAAACGTGGACTTCCAAGGTTTGCTGGTCATAAGGAAGGTATGGATAATGTAAAAGATATTGTACGTGTAGCAAACAAGCACCATATTAAAGTACTTACTTTATATGCTTTTTCGACAGAAAACTGGAAAAGACCTAAATCAGAAGTAGAATATTTACTTAAATTACCTAAAGAATTTATACATACATATTTACCAGAGCTAATTAGAGAAAATGTTCAAATTAAAACAATTGGAGCATTTGATTTACTACCAGAACATACGAAAAAAGCTGTACAAGCTGCGAAAGACAAAACGAGTGAAAATGACGGACTCATTCTAAACATTGCGTTAAATTATGGTAGTAGATACGAAATAATACAAGCGATAAAACATATTGCGAAAGATGTAGAAACAAATCAGTTGGATATGGATCAGCTTGATGAATCTGTATTCTCCAATTATTTATTCACAAGTGATCTAAAAGATCCAGATTTAATTATTCGAACAAGTGGAGAGCAACGTTTAAGTAACTTTTTATTGTGGCAAGCAGCCTATTCAGAATTTTGGTTTACTGATGTGTATTGGCCTGATTTCAATGAGAAAGTATTTGAGCAAGCGTTAGTGGATTATCAAAACCGTAAGCGTCGCTTTGGTGGTTTATAGTCACTATATATTTTAAAGTGTAAATGAGCAGATATAAAATATACTAAATCAAAACTAGTAGATTTAGGACATGAAGGTGAACAAATATGATGCAAAGAGTAATCACAGCAATTATAGCAATACTGCTTTTCTTCCCGTTTGTTTTTATAGGCGGATGGCCCTTTTATATAGTAATGTTCTTAATTGGTTCAATTGGTCTGTTAGAACTATTGTACATGAAGAAGATGACGCAATATCCAATTCCAACTGCTTTTACACTTCTTTTATTATGGACGTTATTATTCGATTTTAAGATTGATAAATCAGAAATAATGTTGATTATTGTTTTATTGTTATTAAGTTATACTGTACTTGTTAAAAATAAGTTTACATTTGAAGATGCTGGTTTTCTGTTATTATCAGCTATGTATATTGGTTTAGGTTTTTATTACTTTATTGAGACACAGCAAGCTGGATTAGAATTTATTTTTTACGGGATAGTTATTATTTTAGCCACTGATACAGGTGCATACTTTTTTGGGAAAGCATTTGGTAAGCGAAAACTGTGGCCAGAAATTAGTCCGAATAAAACAATTGAAGGTGCATTGGGTGGAATCTTTTTAGCTTGTGTTGTTGCGGTTATTTTTCAACTAATTGCACCAGTACATTCCTCTATACTGATCGTATTACTTGTAACTATTTTTGCAAGTATATTTGGGCAAGTGGGCGATTTAGTGGAATCTGCTTTTAAACGATACTATAATGTAAAAGACTCCGGAAAAATACTACCTGGTCATGGTGGGATTTTAGATCGATTTGATAGTTGGTTATTTGTCTTTCCATTTCTGCATTTTATTCAATTTGTTTCATAGAATCAGATAGGAGTGTTTGAAATGAAACATATCACTTTACTCGGTGCCACTGGTTCAATAGGGCTGCAGACCTTAGATGTGATTCGACATCATCCAACTGATTTTTCGATCCATGCATTGGCTTTTGGCAAAAATGTTAAACAAGCCGTTCCTTTAATAAATGAATTCAAACCAACTAAAGTTGTTGTTTTCGATAATGAGACAAGGCAGTTATTAAAGAAAGAAGTTTCATCTGTTCAGATATTAATAGGAAATGAAGGCCTGGTAGAAGTTAGTGTGGATATAGAAACAGATGTTTTAGTAAATGCTGTAGTAGGTAGTGTGGGACTAGATGCGACAATGCATGCCATACAAGCGAATAAAACAATTGCGATTGCGAATAAAGAAACATTAGTAATGGCAGGGCATTTAGTAATGGAGAAGGCGAGAAAGCATCAGGTAAACCTATTACCGATTGACAGCGAGCATTCTGCTATTTTTCAATGCCTACAAGGCGAGAACAGTAAAGAAGTGAACCGCCTTATATTAACTGCATCTGGTGGTAGTTTTAGAGACAAAACAAGAAAAGAATTAGAAGATGTTACGGTTGATGATGCGTTAAAGCACCCAAACTGGAATATGGGTAAAAAAATAACAATTGACTCAGCGACTATGATGAATAAGGGATTAGAAGTGATAGAAGCACATTGGTTATTTGATATCCCATATGATGCAATCGATGTTATATTACATAAAGAGAGCATTATTCATTCCATGGTAGAATTTCATGATAAAAGCGTAATCGCGCAATTAGGTACAGCTGATATGCGTACACCAATCCAATATGCATTAACATATCCATCACGTTTAGCATTACCACAAACAAAGCGATTAGATTTATTAGAAATAGCAGAACTACATTTTGCTAAATTAGATTTTGAACGTTTTCCATGTTTGCATATGGCTTATCAAGCTGGTAAAGTTGGCGGAACAATGCCAACGGTGTTAAATGCTGCAAACGAAATCGCTGTTCAATTATTTTTACAAGATAAGATAACTTTTTTACAAATCGAATCTATTATTGAACGCGTTATGAATGAACACGAAGTTATCACTTATCCAGATCTAGAAGTAATTCAGGCAATAGATAAAGAAACAAGAATAAAAGTTGCTTCTTTTCTAAAGTGATGTAAGTTAAGTAGTAGGTAAAAATAAAGGAGAGTGCTGTTGTTGAACACAATTATTGCATTTATTTTAATGTTCGGCTTACTTGTGTTCGTTCATGAGTTTGGACATTTTATCTTTGCTAAAAAAGCAGGGATGTTAGTAAGAGAACTTGCAATTGGATTTGGTCCAAAAGTCTTTTCGATAAAGAAAAAAGAAACACTATATACGATTCGATTGTTACCTATGGGTGGATATGTTCGTGTGGCTGGTGAAGATCCAGAAATAACGGAATTAAAACCAGGACAGCAAATTGCACTTGAATTTAATCAAGCAGGTTCTGTCGATAAAATTATTATTAATAAAAAATCGAAACATCCAACTGCTCGTGTTATTGAAGTGGAAAAGGCAGATTTAGAACATGAATTATTTATCGAAGGTTATGATGTAGGAGAAGAGGAGAAGTTACGATTTACTGTTGATCCGAAAGCAGATTTTGTTATGGATGAAGTCGAGACGCAAATTGCTCCTTTTGATCGTCAATTTGCTTCCAAAACAAAAAGACAACGTTTCATGCAATTATTTGCTGGCCCGATGATGAACTTCCTTCTTACAATTGTAATCTTCGCTATATTAGGGTTTACACAAGGTGTTCCAACAGATGAAGCTAAATTAGGAACTATTCAAGAAGACAGTCCAGCTGAGGAAGCAGGATTTGAAGCTGGTGATGAAGTAATTGCAATTGATGGCACGCAGGTGACAATGTGGACGGAATTTCAAACGACAGTTAGAGATAATCCGGAGACAACGTTAACCATGACGATTTTACGAGAGAATGGTGAAGAACAGGAACTTGTCGTAACACCACGATTGGTAGAATCACAAGATCAACAATTCGGGCAATTGGGAGTTAGGCAGTATATGGAGAAATCAATTGCAAAAGCAATTCCATATAGTATAGAGGAAACATACGCGACTTCCATCTTAATTCTCACTAGTTTGAGCCAACTTGTAACAGGTGATTTTTCAATTGATATGCTTGCTGGACCGGTTGGGATTTATGACGCAACTGATCAGGTTGTACAAAATGGGTTTGCAACCTTCTTAATGTGGACGGCTATGTTAAGTGTTAATCTAGGTATTATCAACTTACTTCCGTTACCAGCATTAGATGGGGGAAGATTATTGTTTGTTGGTATCGAAGCTGTTCGAGGTAAACCAATTTCTCCAGAAAAAGAAGGGTTTGTTCATTTTGTCGGATTTGCTTTACTGATGTTATTAATGATTGTCGTAACATGGAACGATATTCAACGCTTATTTTTATAAGAAATGAACTATTACAAGAGGTGTAAAATAAAATGAAACAAAGTAAAACACTAATACCTACATTAAAAGAAATACCAGCAGACGCAGATGTAACAAGTCATCAATTATTATTGCGAGCAGGCTTTATTCGACAGACTGCATCGGGAATCTATAGTTTTTTACCATTGGGAAAGCGAGTACTTCGAAAGGTAGAAGATATAGTTCGTGAAGAGATGGATAATATTGGGGCAAATGAAATGTTAATGCCAGCTTTACAACCAGCTGAATTATGGAAAGATACTGGCAGATGGCAAACTTTTGGTCTAGAGCTGATGCGAATTAATGATAGACATGAGCGAGAATTTGCATTAGGAGCTACACACGAAGAAGTAGTGACAAGTTTGATTAAAGATGAAGTGAAAAGTTATAAAAAACTGCCACTTACTGTTTATCAAATTCAATCAAAGTTTCGTGATGAAAAAAGACCTCGTTTTGGCTTATTAAGAGGTCGAGAATTTATTATGAAAGATGCTTATTCGTTTCATGATTCATATGATAGTTTAGCTGATATGTATGATAACATGTACCAAGCCTATTCAACTATATTTACAAGATTAGGTTTGAATTTCCGAGCAGTTATAGCAGATTCAGGTGCAATGGGTGGAAAAGATACACATGAGTTTATGGCGTTATCTGAAGTTGGTGAGGATATTATCGCATTCTCAGATACATCTGATTATGCCGCCAATATCGAAATGGCTGAAGTGGTTGATCAATACGAGAAGTCGAATGAGCAAGCTTTAGCGTTAGATAAAGTTGCCACACCTAATCAAAAAACAATGCAAGATGTAGCTGATTACCTTGAACATACATTGGACAAGGGGTTAAAAGCCTTATTTTTCAAAGTTGATGAATCTTTTGTTTTAGTTGTTACAAGAGGGGATCATGAAGTTAATACAATAAAGCTTAAAAATCTTTATCAAGCTGCAACTGTTGAATTAGCAACAGAAACAGAAGCAAAAGAAATATTAGGTGCAGGTTTTGGTTCTTTAGGTCCAATAAAAGTTGAAAATGATGACGTGGATATTGTGGCGGATTATGCCGTTCGTCATGCTGTAAATGTGACGTGTGGTGCTAATGAAGAAGGCTATCACTATGTGAATGTAAATCCAGAGCGTGACTTTTCTGTAACTAAATATGCAGATATTCGTTTTGTTACAGAAGGGGATCCTTCTCCAGATGGACAAGGTGTAATTAAATTTGCTAGAGGTATTGAAATTGGTCAAGTTTTCAAATTAGGTGAATTTTATGCAGAGAAGCTAGGGGCTAGCTTCTTAAATGAGCAAGGAAGAGCAACTACGATGATTATGGGCTGTTATGGAATTGGTGTTTCTAGAACGTTAGCAGCAATTGTGGAGCAATACCATGATGAAAAAGGGATAACATGGCCAAAACAGCTTACACCTTTTCAAGTACATTTACTTGTCCTAAATAGTAAAAAAGAAGAACAAGTAACGCTTGCTGATGAATTGTATGCTGATTTAAAAGCTAAAGGTATTGAAGTACTTTACGATGACAGAGCTGAACGTGCTGGTGTTAAATTCGCTGACAGTGACCTTATCGGAATCCCTTATCGAATTTCTGTTGGTAAGCGTGCAGATGAAGGTATCGTAGAATGTAAAACACGTGTTAATGGGGAACAGTCAGATCAGCATAAAGATGATGTAATTGCTTATATACAAAGTTTATTAGCATAAGAATTTAAAAGCCCTTGTCCTAAAGAATAGGTGACAAGGGTTTTTATGCGTAGTAGAATAAGATAGAAAGATTATTTGTTCAAATGCTAGGGGGATTAAATTGAGTATATCGAGTAACGATAAAATGAAAGTATTATTAGAACAAATAAATTTGACAGATCCTGAAGACACTTATTTTTCGGAAAGTCAATTAACGAAATTAGAAGTATTCAAAGCAGAAAAACGTTGGCATTTTCATATTCAGATCAAACAAATCTTACCTGCTAAAACGTATCGACTTTTCTGTTTGAAACTACAAGAAACCTTCTCGCATATTGCCTCTGTAGATTGGACACTTTATGCTGAAAATAAAAATATGATTAACGAAGAGGTTAGTGCCTATTGGCAGGATTTCATTGGATCAGTCGGGGATCTTTCACCTGCATATAAAGATCTTGTTGAGAAGCAACAACCACAAATAAATGGTAATAAGATTATTGTAACCGCCCGAAATGATGCGGAAGCAAATGCCCTTAGAAAAAGGTTAGAACCAGCATTTCGAACATATTGTCATAAGATCGGTGCAATGGCTTATACATTATTAGTTGATGCGAAGACTGAAATAGAAGATATAAAGAAGTTTAGAGAGCAAAAAGCCCTGGAAGATAAAGAATTAGTCCAAAAAGCAGTAATGGATAAAGAAGTTCGCGCTAAAGAGAAACAGGCAGGCGTTTCGAATGAACCAGTAATGATTGGATATAAAATTAATGATGAACCAGTACCAATGAAAGAAATAATAGAAGAGGAAAGACGTATTGTTGTACAAGGGTATGTTTTTGCTGTTGATATTAGAGAATTACGTTCAGGAAGACATTTGTTAATCATTAAAGTAACAGACTATACAGACTCTTTCTCCTTAAAAATGTTCTCAAAAGGTGATCAAGATGCTGATAAATTTAAAACAGTTAAAGAAGGCATGTGGATTAAAGCAAGAGGTAGTGTACAAACGGATACATTTACCAATGAATTAACGATGATGCTTAATGATATTAATGAAATAAAAGTTAAGAAAAAAGAAGATAAAGCTCCTGAAGATGAGAAGCGTGTTGAATTACATGCGCATACCACAATGAGTCAAATGGATGCTGTTGTAACAGCATCAAAATTAATTGAACAAGCTAGTAAATGGGGACACAAAGCATTTGCCATTACGGACCATGCAGTAGCACAATCTTATCCGGAAGCTTATGCAGCAGGTCAAAAGCATGGTGTTAAAATACTCTATGGCCTAGAAGCTAATATAGTAGATGATGGTGTACCAATTGCTTATAATGAACAAGATATTGATCTCGAGTCAGCAACTTATGTTGTTTTTGATGTTGAAACAACTGGTTTATCTGCAGTCTACGATACGATTATTGAGTTGGCGGCAGTGAAAATTAAAGATGGAGATATCGTGGACCGGTTTGAATCGTTTGCAAATCCACATCATCCGTTATCAGAGACGACAAATGATTTAACTGGTATTACAGATGATATGGTGAAGGATGCTCCTGATATTGAACAGGTACTAGAAGATTTTAAAAAATGGGCAGGAGAAGATATTTTAGTTGCACATAATGCAAGCTTTGATATGGGTTTCTTAAACCAAGGAAACGAAAAGGCTGGATTAGATAAAGCAATTAATCCTGTCATTGATACGTTAGAATTAGCTCGGTTTTTGTTACCGACTTTAAAAAGTCATCGCTTAAACACATTGTGTAAGAAGTTTGATATCGAATTAACCCAACATCACCGTGCGATTTATGATGCGGAAGCAACAGGTTATTTAATGTGGAAATTGTTAAAAGAAGCAAGAGAAAAAGAAATCACCAATCATAACCATTTTAATATTCATATGGGTGAGGGAAATGCCTATCAACGCGCACGTCCACATCATGCAACAATACTTGCACAAAACGAAATTGGACTAAAAAACATTTATAAGTTAGTTTCTCTTGCACATATAGATTATTTCTATCGCATACCGCGAATACCACGTTCTAAATTACAAGCACACCGTGAAGGTATTTTAGTTGGTTCTGGTTGTGAAAAAGGTGAAGTTTTTGAAACAATGATGCAAAAGTCGCAGGAAGAAGCTGAAAAAGTTGCTGCTTTTTATGATTATATTGAAGTGCATCCACCGGCAAACTATTATCCGTTGATCAGTAGAGAGCTTGTTCAAAATGAAGCGCAAATTTTAGATATATTACGAAACCTCGTTGCACTTGCGGACCGGTTAAAGAAACCTTGTGTTGCAACAGGAAATGTACATTATTTAGAAGATCGAGATAAGTTATATCGTCAAATTCTTATTTCATCTCAAAGCGGAAACCCGTTGAGTCGACAAACACTTCCAGATGTACATTTCCGAACAACAGATGAAATGCTTGCGAGTTTTGACTTTTTAGGTCAAGAAAAGGCAAAAGAAATAGTTGTTGAAAACACACAAAAAATTGCGGATCAATTAGAATCAATTAAACCGATAAAAGAAGATCTATATACACCAAACATTGATGGAGCAGAAGACGAAATACGAGAAATGAGTTATAATTTCGCTAAAAACATTTATGGTAATGATTTACCTGAAATAGTTGAAAAGCGTATTGAAAAAGAACTGAAAAGTATTATTGGGCACGGTTTTGCTGTTATTTACCTTATCTCACATAAACTTGTAAAAAAATCATTAGATGATGGTTATTTAGTTGGTTCTCGTGGTTCAGTTGGTTCGTCATTGATTGCAACATTAACAGAAATAACAGAGGTAAATCCTTTACCACCACACTATGTGTGTGCAACCTGTCAACACCATGAGTTTTTTACAGATGGTTCTGTTGGTAGTGGCTTTGATTTACCAGATAAGAATTGTCCGTCTTGTGAAACAAGTATGCGTAAAGATGGTCAGGATATACCATTTGAAACCTTCCTAGGATTTAAAGGGGATAAAGTTCCCGATATTGATTTGAACTTCTCAGGTGAGTACCAACCAGTAGCACATAACTATACTAAATTGCTGTTTGGTGAAGATAAAGTATTTCGAGCCGGTACAATCGGTACTGTGGCAGAGAAGACTGCATATGGTTATGTAAAAGGATATGCAAGTGATAATCAATTACAAATGAAAGCTGTAGAAACCGATCGCTTAGTTCAAGGCTGTACGGGAGTAAAACGTACTTCTGGACAGCACCCTGGTGGAATTATTGTTGTACCTGATGATATGGAAATCTATGATTTCACACCTATCCAGTTTCCTGCCGATGATCGTAATTCAGAATGGAAAACAACGCATTTTGATTTCCACTCGATTCATGATAATTTATTGAAATTAGATATACTTGGACACGATGATCCTACCGTGATACGAATGCTACAAGATTTAAGTGGTATTGATCCAAAAACAATCCCAACAGATGACGAAGAAGTAATGAAAATTTTCTCAGGCCCTGAAGTATTAGGTGTAACGAAAGAGCAAATCATGTGTAAAACAGGTACATTAGGTGTTCCGGAGTTTGGTACGAAATTTGTTAGACAAATGTTAGAAGATACAAAACCAAAAACATTCGCAGAGCTCGTAATTATCTCTGGTTTATCCCATGGAACTGATGTGTGGCTTGGGAATGCACAAGAACTAATTAATAAGGGGATTTGTAAATTACCAGATGTAATTGGTTGCCGTGATGATATTATGGTTTATCTAATGCATAAAGGGCTAGATGCCTCATTAGCTTTTAAAATTATGGAATTCGTTCGTAAAGGAAAAGGTCTACAAGACGAATGGATTGTAGAAATGAAGAAAAATAATGTTCCTGAATGGTACATTGATTCGTGTAAGAAAATTAAGTACATGTTTCCAAAAGCACACGCTGCAGCATATGTTTTAATGGCGGTTCGAATTGCTTACTTTAAAGTACATCATCCGATTCTTTTTTACGCAGCTTACTTCTCTGTGCGTGCAGATGATTTTGATTTAGATCTTATGGTGAAAGGTTCATCTGCGATGCGTAAACGAATCGAAGAAATTTTGGCTAAAGGTAATGACGCTTCACCAAAAGAGAAAAACGTTTTAACAGTATTGGAATTGGCGCTTGAAATGAATGAAAGAGGATTTACTTTCCAAAGCGTTGATTTATACAAATCAAGTGCAACAGATTTTCTAGTTGATGAAAATAGTTTGATTCCGCCGTTTAATGCTGTTGATGGTTTAGGAACAAACGCAGCATTAAATATTGTAAAAGCACGTGAAGAAGGCGAGTTTTTGTCAAAAGAAGACTTACGAGAAAGAAGTAGAATTTCTAAAACAGTTATAGAATATTTAGAGAATCATGGTAGCCTAAAAGGAATGGAAGATAAAAATCAATTATCGTTATTTTAGATAAAGATTTTTTTATGAAAAAATGTTTAATTACTCAACTTTCACAATGAAAAACAGGCGCTTAAGTCTTGGTATAACAATATAGTCTAACAATAGAAGTTGACTTCACACTTCTTTAGTAATCATCCGTGCGTGTGATCTTAAGCACTTGAGAGAGAAACGCTGTCATAAGTGTCTTACAACTTTAGACACGCTACGGTAGCCAATGGTCTCCCTTTCCGTAGCACAAAACGTTTGCTATTTCCACAGGACAAGGAATGCTTCTAAGAATTTACATCGCACGAAGGAAATCGATTTGTATTTTCGAGGAGTCTCAACCATTTGCTACCTTCGCTGGATAGCGTATCTTTGTTTTAAACTTTTGAAAATATTACTCTTATTGAACCTAACGCTTATCTTGCTATGCTTTAATTACAAATAATTGAGCATTTTACACAATTTTTAATTCGCGGACTAAAACTAGCGGATCAAGCGAAATGGCCGAGACTCCTGCAGGAACAGCACGGGCTGAAGATCCACTTAGTAAAGCGATTTTCGCTTTACTAAGTTAGCTGAAGCCGTGCCTGCGGAAAGGGAGGCTATTTCGCTTGAGGAGCGGGGAATAAGTTCTGTTATATTTCCATATAAATCAAACACGTTACCGCAGAGTCTATGTTAACTCAACTTTATCACCCAGTGAATACGGATTGATGATTGACTGGGCCTAGTTGGTGGAAAGCTTTATAGTACTTGACTGTCTTTTAAATGCCTGCTCCCTTAGAGGTTTCCGTTTATTACGAAACAAACCTCTAAGTCGCATTTTACATCAATTGTGACATTTTAATTGTAATAAAGCATACGAGCGAGCATGAAAAGGGTGTATTTAACTTGTTGTTTTGCGTTTCCTTGCATGAAATTAAGGAATATGGTATAGTAATTTATGGTACGAATTGATACGTTAGTAAGAAAGAGTGGGGGAACCCACTCTTTCTTCACACCTATCATTCTTTTTGATAAATAGAACCTTATTGTTAAAGAGGATGGTATACGTTTTGCATGTATTCTATGTGCAGACATCTTTTGATTTTAGTATGAAGCGTAGTATTCCCTTGCCGTTTTTTGGCAAGGGTTTTATGTTTCTTATATAAGATGCTAATGAAAAAAGACTAAAATGTGTAAACTTTAAAAGTATAACTAAAAACGTAGTAACCTAATGTAATACAGTTTATTTAAAGTGATAAAGGAGGCGAAATGAATGGGAATGAAAGTAACGGAAAAAGCAGAACAACTTCTTGAACCTATCTTAGAAGAAATGAATTTACAACTTGTAGATATTGAGTTTGAAAAAGAAGGAAAAAACTGGTTTCTTCGTATTTTTATTGACAAGCAAGGTGGTATCGACATAGAAGAATGCGGCATCGTATCCGAGAAATTAAGTGAGCAATTAGACGCTGATGATCCAGTTTCAGTACCTTATTATCTAGAGGTTTCATCACCAGGTGCAGAGCGCCCATTGAAAAAACCAAAAGATTACATTGATCATATAGGTCATAACGTATTTCTTACGTTATATGAACCTATCCAAGGCGCTAAATCATTTGAAGGATTGTTAAAAGCTTTTGAAGAGGATATCATTACATTAGAAGTATTAAACAAAACAAGGAAACAAGAAGTGACTATTCCTTATCAAAAAATAGCAAAAGCCCGATTAGCAGTTACATTTAATTAAAGGGGGAGACATAGTGAGTAGTGAGCTTTTTGATGCCATTGATTATTTAGAAAAAGAAAAAGGTATTAATAAAGAAATATTAATGGAAGCGTTAGAGGCGGCGCTTATATCTGCTTATAAGAAGAATTTCAAATCCGCAACAAATGTACGAATCGATTTGAATGAAGACACTGGGAGCATGCATGTTCTTTCTAGAAAAGAAGTTGTCGAAGAAGTAGAGGATAACAACCAAGAAATTAGTCTGGACGAAGCAAAAGGAATTAAACCAGATTATGAAATAGGCGATATAGTAGAACTAGAGGTTACTCCAAGAGATTTTGGACGTATCGCAGCACAAGCAGCGAAACAAGTGGTTACACAGCGTGTTCGTGAAGCGGAACGAGGCGTTATATTTAATGAGTATATTGACCGTGAAGAAGATATTATGAATGGGATTATACAACGCATTGATCCACGTTTTGTTTATGTTAACCTTGGTAAAGTAGAGGCGAAACTGCCTGAGGGCGAACAAATGCCGACAGAGGATTACCATGTGCATGATCGACTTAAAGTGTTTGTAACGAAGGTTGAAAATACGAATAAAGGACCACAAATCTTTGTTTCTAGAACACATCCAGGTCTATTAAAGCGTTTATTTGAAATGGAAGTTCCAGAAATTTACGATGGAACTGTAGAAATACGTTCTGTAGCAAGAGAAGCAGGTGACCGTTCTAAAATATCTGTTTATGCGGCAGATTCTGATATTGATCCTGTTGGCTCTTGTGTTGGTCAACGAGGTCAACGTGTTCAAACAATTGTCAATGAGCTTAAGGGTGAGAAGATTGATATAGTAGAATGGTCAGAAGACCCAATTGTTTATGTGTCTAACGCTTTAAGTCCATCAAAAGTCGTTGATGTTCTTGTGAATGAAAAAGATAAAGCAACGACTGTAATCGTTCCTGATAATCAATTATCGTTAGCTATTGGTAAACGTGGTCAAAATGCACGATTAGCAGCCAAATTGACTGGTTGGAAAATTGATATTAAAAACGAATCAGAAGCGCGTGAAGCAGGTTTAATAACAGAACCTGTTCGAGTACTTGATGAAGAAGCATCATCATTTGATGGAGACGGCGATTTATTTGATTAAGGAGGAGAAATAAGTCATGCCTAAAAAGAATAAAAAGGTTCCTCTTCGCAAATGTATTGTTACACAAGAAATGAAGCCAAAACAAGCATTAATTCGAATTGTTCATAATAAAGATGGTGAAGTGTTTGTTGATCCTTCAGGTAAAAAGAATGGACGAGGAGCATACATTTCTAATAGTTTAGAAGTAGTAGAAAAAGCTGAAAAGTCTAAAGTTTTAGATCGTCATCTACAAACACATGTAGATGAAACGGTGTATCAACAATTAAAGCAAGTGATAGAAGGTAAAGACATTGAGTAAGGGGAAAGAATATCTCAACTTAATTGGTTTAGCTTATCGCGCACGTAAATTGACGTTAGGTGAAGAATTAATTATTAAAGATATCCAAAAACAAAAAGCGAAGCTAGTACTGCTTGCAAGTGATACTGGTCCACAGACAACAAAGAAAATTACGGATAAATGTAATTTTTATGATATTCCAATACGAGTTGTTGATGATCGGGATACCATATCGCATGCAATAGGTAAGTCTGGAAGAGTAGCAATTGCTATTTTAGATGAAGGTTTCGCTTCGAAAATAACCTCGTTACTCGATAAATCTATTCGGGGGTGAATGTATGAGTAAATTACGCGTATATGAATATGCAAAACAAAAGAATGTATCAAGTAAAGAAATTATAAATAAATTAAAAGAAATTGATGTGGAAGTTTCCAATCATATGTCAACTATTTCTGATGATACAACTAAAAAGTTGGATGAAATATTTACAGAAAATGCTACACCAGAAGTTGCTGTAAAAGGTAAAGAGAAAGCAACTAATACTACTAAAAAGGATTCAGGTAATACACAATCTAAGTCAGCTCGTGAGTCCGAAGAAAAGTCTTCTACAAAAATAACGTATACAGATTCATTAACTGTAGGTGAGCTAGCTGAAAAATTAGGTAAGGATGCAACAGATCTAATTAAGAGCCTAATGGCTGCTGGAGTTATGGCTACTAAAAATCAAAGTTTAGATGATGAGACTATAACTATGATGGCTGAAGAGTATGGCGTTGAAGTTGAGAAAGAGACAGAAGTTGATGAAATGGATTTAGATAACTTTATTCAAGAAATCAATCAAGGTGAAGCAATTGAACGTCCAGCTGTAGTTACGATTATGGGACACGTTGATCACGGTAAAACAACTTTACTTGATTCTATTCGCCATACCAAAGTAACAGAAGGAGAAGCTGGCGGTATCACTCAACATATTGGTGCATACCAAATCGAAAGTAATGGTAAATATATTACTTTCTTAGATACACCAGGGCACGCTGCCTTCACAAGTATGCGTTCACGTGGTGCTCAAATAACAGATATTGCGATTCTTGTTGTTGCTGCAGACGATGGTGTTATGCCACAAACAGTTGAAGCAATTAATCATGCAAAGGCTGCTGAGGTTCCAATCATTATTGCAGTAAATAAGATGGATAAAGAAGGCGCTAATCCTGACCGTGTTATGCAAGAATTAACTGAATATGAATTAATCCCTGAAGACTGGGGTGGAAATACAATATTCGTTCAATTATCTGCATTAAAAGGAGAAGGTATTGACGATTTAATCGAAATGATTCAACTAGTTGCAGAAGTTGAAGAATTAAGAGCGAACCCTGATAATCGTGCAATTGGTACTGTTATTGAATCACAATTAGATAAAGGCCGTGGACCGGTAGCAACATTACTTGTGCAAAATGGTACGTTACACGTAGGAGATCCAATAGTTGTTGGAAATACGTTTGGCCGTATTCGCGCAATGGTAAATGATGTAGGTCGTCGTGTTAAAACTGTTGGTCCATCAGCTCCAGTTGAAATAACTGGATTAAATGAGGTGCCATCGGCGGGAGATCATTTTGTTGTCTTTGCAGATGAGAAAAAGGCACGTCAAATTGGTGAAGCACGTCAGCAGAAACAAATTGAAGTAAACCGTGGTGGTGGCGTTAAAGTTAGCTTAGATGATTTATTTGAACAAATTAAGCAAGGCGATATTAAAGATATTAACTTAATTATAAAAGCTGATGTACAAGGTTCACTAGGTGCTTTATCATCTTCTCTAGAAAAGATTGATGTAGAAGGCGTTAAGGTTCACATCATTCATACCGGTGTTGGTGCAATTACAGAATCAGACGTTATTTTAGCATCTGCATCAAATGCTATTGTGATTGGCTTTAATGTACGTCCAGATGTTAATGCTAAAAAAGCAGCCGAATCAGAAAAAGTAGATGTTCGCCTATATCGTGTTATCTATAAAGTTATAGAAGAAATTGAATCTGCAATGAAAGGGATGCTTGATCCAGAATTCGAAGAGAAGGTAATTGGACAAGCGGAAGTTCGTGAAATTTTCAAAGTATCTAAAATTGGTACGATTGCAGGTAGTTACGTAACTGATGGTAAAATCACGCGTGATGCAGGCGTACGCGTAATCCGTGATGGCATTGTTATTTATGAAGGTGAAATTGACACATTGAAAAGATTTAAGGATGATGTCAAGGAAGTTGCGCAAAACTATGAGTGCGGGATAACCGTAGAAAAGTTTAATGATATTAAAGAAGGCGACGTTTTTGAAGCGTATGTCATGGAAGAAATTAAACGCACATGATTCTTTATGCTGAAGTAGAATGTTATATCTATCATGCACATTCATTGAAAGAAAAACGTTCTGTTATTAAAAAGATAACAAAACGGATTCATAATGAGTATAATATTGCAATTAGTGAGATAGATTTTCAAGATCTTTGGCAACGTACTATGTTTGGTTTAGTAACGATCTCTAATGAGAGAGTACAGGCGGAAAGGGTAATCGATCAGGCTTTTAAGTTGATTGATTCTTTTCCGGAAATCGAACGCACAAAAACGCAAAAGGAATGGTTATAAGTTACTGTACACCATTGCTGAATTCTAAGAGGTGAACTTCATGAATCAAATGAGAGCAAATCGCGTTGCAGAACAAATGAAAAAAGAGTTAGGTGACATCCTTAGCAGAAAAATTAAAGACCCACGCGTTGGTTTTGTAACAATAACTGATGTGGAAGTTACTGGTGACCTGCAACAAGCAAAGGTTTATATTTCTGTTCTAGGTGAAGAGAAACAAAAACAAGATACATTAATTGGTTTAGCGAAAGCAAAAGGATTTATTCGTTCTGAAATAGGTACGCGCATTCGTTTACGTAAAACACCAGAATTGTTTTTTGAATTCGATGAAGCTATTGAAAAAGGTAATCGAATTGAACACATCCTACGCGATATAAATGATTCTAATACGTGATATTTACTTCCTAAAACCCTTGTTCTATAATAGTACAAGGGTTTTAGTTTATTTTTAATTACCCCGCTTAAACAAAAAATTAAAGAGATGGTGAATAAAGATTATGAATGGTATTCTGCCACTTTGGAAACCAATAGGGCCTACATCCCATGATTGTGTTATCCAAATGAGAAAGTTATGTCATACCAAAAAAGTTGGTCATACTGGAACGTTGGATCCAGCTGTAGAAGGTGTATTGCCAATTTGTATTGGAGAAGCGACGAAAATTGTTCCATATCTAACGGATACAACAAAGACTTATATTGGTGAAGTAACACTCGGTTACGCAACAGATACAGAAGATCAAACCGGAACTGTTACGGAGGAAAAGTCAGTAGGTGAAACGTTTGATATAAGTACATTAGAAGCTGTTTTAGCAACATTTACAGGTGAAATAAGCCAAGTGGTTCCTTTGTATTCTGCTGTTAGGGTTGATGGTAAGAAATTGTATGAATATGCTAGAATGAATGAACCTGTTATCAGACCAGAACGTGAGGTTACGATTAAATCCATTAAATTATTGGAAGATACAATAAAGGTTGAAGAGAATCTCTTTAGGTTTTCATTTGAAGCAACCTGTTCTAAGGGAACGTATATGCGAACGCTATGTGTAGACATTGGTAAAAAGTTAGGTTATCCTGCTCATATGTCTCGTTTAGTACGTACAGAAACAGGCAATATTACTGCTGCACAGACTTTCACTTTTGAACAACTAAAAGAAAAAAGTGAGCTAGGACAATTAGAAGAAATTTTACTTCCGATGCAGCAAGGTATCCAACACTTAGATGTTTATCACGTAGAAGGGCATTTAGCTAAAAGAGTTTGGCAAGGCCAGAAGTTAGCGTTACCTGATCAAGAAATTAAAACAGACCCGTTTAGAGTGGAATATCAAGATGAACTCTTAGCCATCTATCAGATCCATCCATCAAAAGTAGAAGAAATAAAGCCAGTTCGTGTATTCCGTTACAATCAGGAAAGTAGGTGAAAACCTTGGAAATCATATCGTTACAATATCCACACCAATTTATTCGAACAGAAATGGAAGAAACCGTAGCAGCTATTGGATTCTTCGATGGTATACATAAAGGGCATCAAAATGTTATTGAAACTGCAAAAGAAATTGCAAAAAGGGAAAATAGGAAGAGTGCTGTTATTACATTCTCTCCTCATCCTTCAGTTGTACTAAAAAAACAAAAAAAGCCTATTCACTATCTAACACCATTTACTGAAAAAAAAGCGATTTTAGAAGATATGGGTATTGATGTTTTATATATCATTACCTTTAATAAGGTTTTGTCGCAATTGTCCGCAAGTGAATTTGTTTCAGATTTTATTGTTGGTCTTCATATTAAACACCTTGTAGCTGGGTTTGATTTCACCTATGGTTATATGGGTAAAGGAACAATAACCACATTAAAAGAAGATGCAAAAGGTAAATTTGCTGTTACGACAATTGATAAATTAGAAGATGAAGGCGAGAAAGTTAGCTCAACTTGGATTCGTCAATTGTTAATTGATGGAGAAGTGAAAAAAATAAATGATTTATTAAATAGACCATATCAAACGAGTGGAATAGTCGTACAAGGCGAAAAACGCGGAAGAACAATTGGTTTTCCTACTGCTAATATAGCAGTCGAAGCGGATTATGCACTTCCTAAAGTCGGTGTTTACGCAATACGCGCTTCAATTTCCAATCAGGAAAAAGTTACTGGAATGGCTAATGTAGGATATAAACCAACGTTTCATGAAGACAATCAAATAGACCATCCTACCATTGAAGTACATCTATTTGATTTTGAACAAGATATCTATGGCAAATCAGTGCGTATAGAGTGGATTGACTTTATTAGAGATGAAGTGAAATTTAATGGTGTCGATCAATTGATCGACCAATTAAAGAAAGACGAGCAACAGATTCGACATTTGTTTACTACAATTGATGATTAATACTTGCAATTTATGATAAAAGGATGTAATCTAAATAACGGAAACCTTCCACTTGGCAAATCGATTCTCCGACGTTTGCTAGGGGACAGGGGTTTTACAATTTTTCACAGGAGGTGAACAGGATGGCTATAACACAAGAACGCAAAAATGAACTTATGAATGAGTTCAAAACGCATGATAACGATACCGGATCTCCAGAGGTTCAGATCGCTGTCCTAACAGAAGAAATTACGAACTTGAATGAGCATCTTCGTTTCCACAAGAAAGATCATCACTCACGTCGTGGTTTATTGAAAATGGTTGGTAAGCGTCGTAACTTACTAAATTACTTACGTAATAAAGATGTTGCACGTTACCGTGATTTAATTCAAAAACTTGGATTACGCCGATAATATACGTAAAAGCGGGATTATTCCCGCTTTTTCTGTATGTTTAAAATAATTCGGTTGATCCGATAATGTTTGTAGGAAGTATTTGTTTTGGGTGTATATGTCCTATTATAATCCTTTCGCTCGATTCTGATCAAACAGTTGAAACTATTTTTTCAACTGTTTGATCAGGATGGAGCAACATAATGTAAATGATGCAAAAGGATAGTAAAACAAGAAGTGATACGGATTTATATAGCCCTAATGATGGATATACTACTACAAAGCGTTTTTTTGGTAAATAAGAGAGGGGTACATAAGTAAATGGTAGCAAATAAAAAAGTGTTTTCAACAGAAATATCAGGTAACACGTTCTCTGTAGAAATTGGAGAATTAGCAAAACAGGCAAATGGTGCATGTATGATTCAATATGGAGATACTTCTGTATTATCAACAGCAACTGGTTCTAAAGAGCCAAAAGACTTACCGTTTTTCCCGCTAACTGTAAACTATGAAGAACGTTTATACGCAGTAGGTAAAATTCCTGGAGGTTTTATTAAAAGAGAAGGTAGACCGTCTGAAACAGCTGTTCTTACCTCTCGTTTAATTGACCGTCCAATACGTCCACTATTCCCGGATGGATATCGTAACGATGTTCAAGTAATAAGTATGGTAATGAGTCTAGATCAAAACTGTCCGTCAGATATTGCTGCAATGATTGGTTCATCCATCGCGCTATCTATCTCAGATATACCATTTGATGGTCCAATTGCTGGTGTTATTGTTGGAAGAGTAGACGGTGAATTTGTTATTAATCCTACTACTGAACAACGCGATAAGAGTGACATTGATCTTACGGTTGCTGGAACAAAAGACGCTATTAACATGGTAGAAGCGGGTGCAGATGAAGTACCAGAAGATGTTATGCTTGAGGCTATAATGTTTGGACATGAAGAGATTAAGCGTTTAGTTGCTTTTCAAGAAGAAATTATTGCTGAAGTCTCTAAAGAAAAAATGAATATTACATTATTCGAACTAGATAAAGAATTGACTGTTGAAGTGGAAGAAAAAGTTAAAACGACTTTAGTAACAGCAATTCAAGTACAGGAAAAGCATGCGCGTGAAGATGCAATTGAAAAAGTAAAGAAAGATTTGCTTGCAGAATATGAAGAAAAAGAAGCAGATGATAAAACAATTAAACATGTAAAAGGAATTCTAGATAAGATTGTTAAGGAAGAAGTTCGTCGTTTAATTACGAAAGAAAAAGTTAGACCAGATGGTCGTAAAATTGATGAAATACGTTCTTTATCATCTCGTATTAGTGTGCTTCCAAGAACACACGGATCTGGTTTGTTCACACGTGGACAAACACAAGCGTTAAGCATATGTACGCTTGGTGCTCTAGGTGATGTGCAAATTTTAGATGGTATTGGATTAGAAGAATCAAAACGCTTCATGCATCATTATAACTTCCCATTGTTTAGTGTCGGGGAGACTGGTCCAATTAGAGGACCAGGTCGTCGTGAAATTGGACATGGTGCATTAGGAGAGCGCGCACTAGAAAAAGTGTTGCCTACTGAGAAAGACTTCCCGTATACTATTCGTCTTGTATCAGAAGTGTTAGAATCAAACGGATCGACTTCGCAAGCAAGTATTTGTGCTAGTACTTTAGCAATGATGGATGCAGGTGTGCCAATTAAAGCACCAGTTGCTGGTATTGCTATGGGACTAATTAAATCAGGTGATGATTATACGATTTTAAGTGATATTCAAGGTATGGAAGATCACTTAGGAGATATGGACTTTAAAGTTGCAGGAACTGCTAAAGGTGTTACTGCTCTTCAAATGGATATAAAAATTGATGGTTTATCACGTGATATTTTAGAAGAAGCACTTACGCAAGCCAAAAAAGGTCGTATGCATATTTTAGAGCATATGCTTGAAACGATTAACGAACCAAAAGAAGAACTATCCACATATGCTCCGAAAATCTTAACGATGTCAATTCATCCTGATAAGATTCGCGATGTAATTGGACCAAGTGGTAAACAAATCAATAAAATCATTGAAGAAACAGGCGTAAAAATAGATATTGAGCAAGATGGTGGAGTATTCATTTCATCTATCAATAATGAAATGAATCAAAAAGCGAAACAAATTATTGAAGATATTGTACGTGAAGTGCAAGTTGGTGAAATGTATCTTGCTACAGTTAAACGAATTGAAAAATTTGGTGCGTTTGTTGAATTGTTCAAAGGTAAAGAAGGACTTGTACACATTTCAGAAATGGCAGCTGAACGTATTAATAAAGTAGAAGATGTTGCTTCTATAGGGGATCAAATGATGGTTAAAGTAAAAGAAGTTGATCGTCAAGGTCGTATTAATTTGTCACGCAAAGCCGTTTTAGCTGAAGAAAAAGAGAAAGAAGCAGAAAGTAAATAAACTTACCACTGAAAAGAAACTGGTTTACCAGTTTCTTTTTCTTACATATATAGTCGTTTCATAATAAACGATAATCTTATAGTAAACTGGCTTTTTAAAAGACTGTCGAGTAATATGATAGAAATACTTCAAACTTAAAACAGTCAACGAATTGCACTTATTTTTTGTGCGAAAGTTGCGTTATATATTAGTAGAAACTAATGGTTAAAAAATAGGAGGGCATCCAGATGCTTCAGAAACATACTTCCAGAAATGGATTACGTATTGTATTGGAAAATATACCGAGTGTTAGATCAGTAACAATAGGAGTTTGGGTTCGTACGGGTTCAAGAGATGAAACGCTAGACAATAATGGGATTTCACACTTTTTAGAGCATATGTTTTTTAAGGGAACAAAAAAGAGAACTGCCAAAGAGATTGCTGAAGAGTTTGATGCGATTGGTGGTCAAGTAAATGCTTTTACTTCAAAAGAGTATACTTGTTACTATGCTAAAGTCCTTGATACACATAAAGACTTCGCCTTAGAGATGCTAACAGATATGTTCTTTAATTCAAAATTTGCTCAAGAAGAAATCGATAAAGAAAAAAATGTAGTATTAGAAGAAATAAAGATGTCAGAGGATACACCAGATGACATTGTTCATGACTTATTAGCAGAAGCCTCTTATGGGGGACATCCATTAGGATTTCCAATCTTAGGAATAGAGGAAAGGTTAAATGCTTTTACATCTGAGGATTTACACCAGTACAAACTGGAACATTATCGACCAGATAATATAGTAGTATCTGTAGCAGGAAATGTCGACACATCTTTTATTGATAAAATTGAAACGTCTTTTGATCAATTTACACAAACTAGCAAAGTTAGTACTTTTGAGAAATCAATTTTCACTCCAAAACAATTAACACGTCAAAAAGAAACAGAACAAGCACATCTATGCTTAGGATATCAAGGGTTGCCAATTGATGCTGCGAATATATTTAGCTTAGTCATTGTTAATAATGTACTTGGTGGTAGCATGAGTTCAAGACTGTTTCAAGAAATTAGAGAAAACCGTGGATTAGCCTATTCTGTATTTTCTTATCACAGTTCGTTTCTTGATGATGGATTATTAACAATCTATGCGGGAACAGGTGCAGAATATCTTCCCGTTCTTAAAGAGACAATACATCAAACAATTGCAGAATTAATGGAGCACGGATTAACAGATAAAGAATTACGTAATAGTAAAGAACAATTAAAAGGGAATCTTGTACTAGGTCTAGAAAGTACGAATAGTCGCATGAGTCGTAATGGTAAAAACGAGTTACTTATGGGTAGGCATCGTAGTTTGGATGAATTAATTACTGAAATCGATGCGGTAAGTATGGAGTCAACGAATGAATTAATTCAACAAATATTTAAGCAAGATTATGCAAGTGCATTAATTTCTTCGTAAAAAGAGAATAGACTTGTTCACCTTCTCATACTTTTTATAAAGATGAGAAGGAGGAAGTAGAATGCGTTATAAGACATTAAGCGGCAAAGAAATTGTTGATCTTTATAGTGGCTCGAGATTAGGTGTTCTAGGCCAAACAGATATTGAATTAGATGAAAAAACTGGTCAAATTACGGCCTTCATCATTCCAAATTATAGTTGGTTAGGTATGAAAAAAGAAGGGGAAAATTTGCGGATAAATTGGTCGGATATTCAGAAAATAGGCGAGGATATGATAATGGTTAATCGCCTTCCTCCTACTAAATAGTAGAGCCACCCTATAACTATCATGATTTTAAAATTGAGCTAATTGACAAGATGTAAGTAGAATCTGTCGATTAGCTTTTTTTATCTAGATTATTGTCTTATTTAATCTGCATCGTAGTTAAAACCTTCACTTTACTCCCATAAATTCATATGATATTAAGAAAATTTATAAAACAGAATAGAAGTGCAATACAGTTTGTGAAAGAGGTGGAAGTATGGATTCAACCATCCGTATAGCAATCTTAGGTGGAGATGCCCGTTATCTTGAAATGATTAAAAAACTTTCTGAAAATGACAACTTAAAAATGGAGTTAGTTGGCTTTGATCAATTGAATCAAGGTTTTACAGGTATTAAACAAACAGACTTTGATGAATTAGAAGTAAGTTCACTTGATGTGATTATCTTGCCGATACCTGGTATTGATGAAGAAGGTAATATAGACGCTATATTTTCAAACAAAAAAATACAGCTCACAGAAGAATGGTTTGGTACAGTAGCAAAAGACTGTTTACTATTCACCGGCATAACAACACCTTATTTAAGTAAATGTGTTAAAAACGCAGGTCTAACACTTATTCCGTTAATGGATCGAGATGATGTTGCAATTTATAATTCTATCCCAACTACAGAAGGTACAATTATGCTCGCCATTCAGCATACGAACTTTACGATTCATAGTGCTCGGATCGTAGTTTTAGGAATGGGAAGAGTTGGATTAAGTGTAGCAAGTAAATTTGCTGGATTAGGAGCAAATGTAGTGGTTGGTACGAGAAAAGATGTAGATGTAGCGCGAGCTTTTGAGATGGGGATGCAAGGTTTTCACATGGAAGAGTTACCTGCATATACTGGGCAGTGTGATATTTTAATCAACACGATTCCAAGTAAAGTTGTTACTGAATCAGCGTTAAAATTAATGAAATCAAATGCATTAATCATTGATTTAGCGTCTAAGCCAGGTGGAGTTGATTTTGTTTATGCAAAAAAGAGAGGGATTACAGCTATACATGCACTTGGGTTACCGGGGATGGTGGCGCCAAAAACAGCGGGAGAAATTTTAGGAAATGTTATTAATCAACTCATCTGTACACAGATGAAAGAAAGCGGGGAGAAGCGACAGTGTTAAAAGGGAAAAAAATCGGTTTTGGTATAACAGGCTCACATTGTACGTACGCAGCGGTATTTCCAGAAATGCAAAAACTAATGGATTTAGGTGCAGAGTTGGTTCCGGTCATTTCGAATACCGTTCAACAAACAGATACAAGATTTGGTAAGGCGGAAGATCATATTAAGACAATCACAGAAATAACAGGTCGAAAACCAATTGGTTCAATTGTCGATGCTGAACCACTTGGACCAGTTGAACCACTAGACTGCATGGTGATAGCGCCTTTAACTGGTAATTCAATGAGTCGATTAGCAAACGGTATTTCGGACTCGGCTGTACTAATGGCAGCAAAAGCAACGATGCGCAACGGTAATCCAGTTGTTTTAGGAATTGCGACAAACGATGCATTAGGATTAAATGGCGTGAATTTGATGCGTTTAATGGCCACTAAATTAATCTATTTTGTTCCTTATGGTCAAGATGATTATATTAAAAAACCAAATTCACTAGTTGCAGATATGACTCTATTATCCCCTACTATATCAAGTGCTTTATCCCACGAACAAATACAGCCGATTTTAATTCCAAAGATGGATAAAGAATAATATAGCGTTGAAATACCCTTTCCTTAACAGAGTATGTTAAAATAGAGATTACAAATTTAATCAATTCATTGATAATTAAGGAAGGGGATTTATTATGTCAGAAATTAGAGGTTACCATGTTGCAGTTGTTGGTGCTACTGGAGCTGTAGGACAAAAAATACTAGAAACACTAGAGAAAAAGAATTTTCCAATTGGACAGTTAACATTATTATCTTCTCCACGTTCAGCTGGAACTAAAATAAAATTCAAGAATGAAACGTTTACTGTTCAAGAAGCTACACCTGAAAGCTTTGAAGGAGTTAACATTGCATTATTCTCTGCTGGTGGTTCTGTATCTAAAGCTTTAGCACATGAAGCGGTAGCTCGTGGTGCAGTAGTAGTAGACAATACAAGCGCTTTTAGAATGGATGAAAATGTTCCTTTAGTTGTACCAGAAGTAAATGAATCTGATATCGAAAAACATAATGGCATTATTGCCAATCCAAACTGTTCAACGATTCAAATGGTTGCTGCGCTTAAACCAATAGAAGACGCATTTGGACTAAATCGTGTAATAGTATCTACTTATCAAGCTGTTTCAGGTGCAGGTGCAAAAGCGGTTGAAGAATTAAGAGAGCAATCGCAAGCCTTTTTGAATGGAGAAGAACTTTCTCCTGAATTATTACCTGTTAAAGGTGAAAAAAAGCATTATCCAATAGCTTTTAATGCATTACCACAAATTGATGTTTTTCAAGAAAATGGCTATACTTTTGAAGAAATGAAAATGATTAATGAAACGAAAAAAATCCTACACGCTTCGGATTTAGCTGTTGCAGCTACTTGTGTACGTTTACCATTTTTTACATCACATGCAGAAAGTGTATATGTTGAAATTAATGATGAGAACGTATCAGTTCAAGCTATTCAAGAAGTTTTAGCAAATGCACCTGGTATTGTTTTAGAAGATGATCCATCAAATCAGGTCTATCCAACACCACTAAATGCAGTAGGTAAAGGCGACGTTTTTGTAGGTAGAGTAAGAAAAGACCTCGACGAACCTAAAGGCTTCCACTTATGGGTTGTCTCAGATAATTTACTAAAGGGTGCTGCATGGAATTCTGTGCAAATCGCTGAATCATTAATTAAAAATAATTGGCTATAATTTAGAGGTGTCAACATGGAGATTTTAGTGCAAAAATTTGGCGGGACTTCTGTACAAAGTAAGACCACACGAAGTAACGCGATTAAGCATATAAAAACAGCTATTGATGAGGGGTACAAAGTGGTTGTTGTAGTTTCTGCAATAGGCCGCTATCCTGATCCATATGCAACAGATTCATTATTGGGATTAGTTGGTTTTCCTAATATGCATATTAGTAATAGAGAACAAGATTTACTCATGTCTTGTGGTGAAATAATCTCTTCTGTCGTTTTCTCTAATGAATTAAAAGAAAATGGCGTAACTTCGACTGCATTAACAGGAGGGCAAGCTGGTTTTATAACGAATCAAGACTTTACGTCTGCAAAAATAAAGGCAATGGAAGTAGAACGGATTCATCATGAATTAAAAGAACATCAAGTTGTTGTCGTCGCAGGTTTTCAAGGGAAGTCAGCTACTAATGAAATAACTACACTAGGACGCGGTGGAAGCGATACGTCAGCTGCTGCATTAGGTGCAGCGTTAGACGCCACATATATTGATATTTTTACTGATGTAGATGGCATAATGACAGCTGATCCAAGGTTAGTTAAAAATGCCCGAACATTAGACGTGGTCACATATAATGAAATTTGTAATTTAGCTTATCAAGGTGCAAAGGTCATTCATCCACGAGCAGTTGAAATAGCTATGCAAGCGAAAATCCCAATGCGAGTAAGATCAACAGCTTCTACTGAAATCGGTACATTAGTTACTGATTCAATCGATTCAGTAAAGGGTAAAGATATACCAGATCGCATTGTTACTGGAATTGCGAATATGTCTAATATTACGCAAATAAAGGTATTAACGAATGAAAATGTGGATCAATTACATTCAGATGTTTTTAAAGCAATGGCGGAAGCGGGTATTTCGGTTGATTTTATAAATATTTCACCAAATGGTGTTGTCTATACAATTCCAGAGGTGTTTACTGCAAAAGCAATTGATATATTACAAGCACTACATTATCAACCTGAAACAGTTTCTAACTGTGCAAAAGTCTCATTAGTTGGGGCTGGTATGACTGGAGTTCCAGGGGTAACGGCCAAAATAGTGCAAACACTAACAAATGAAGGGATTCAAATCCTTCAATCTGCAGACAGTCATACAACGATATGGGTGCTGATTCACCATGATGATCTTATCCCAGCTGTAAATGCATTGCATGAAACGTTTGAATTAAATAGAAAAATCTAAACATCTAGGGAATGGATGGATCAAGATGGATGAAGGGAGACGCAACCTATCGTGAACTTTGGAAAATTATTGACAGCAATGGTTACGCCATTTGACTCTTTAGATCGAGTGGATATGAATAAAGTGGAGCATTTAATTGAACATTTAATTACGCATCAAACAGATGGTTTAGTTGTGGCAGGTACTACAGGAGAATCACCTACACTTTCCACGAAGGAAAAAATCGGGCTATTTGAACAGACAGTTAAAGTAGTAAACGGTCGAATACCTATTATTGCTGGAACCGGTTCGAATAACACAAAAGAGACAATAGAATTAACAAAGCATGCAGAAAAGGCGAATGTTGATGCAATTTTGCTCGTAACACCTTATTATAATAAGCCGAATCAAGCAGGATTATATGAACATTTTCGAACAGTTGCAGAGTCTACGAGTCTCCCGGTGATGTTATATAATATTCCCGGTAGAACAATGGTTCATTTAACTGTCGACACAATTGTTGCGCTATCGCAAATTGATAATATTGTAGCGGTTAAAGAATCAAGTGGTAATTTAGATGCAATTTCTCAAATCATTGAACAAACCGATGATCAATTCTTTGTATACAGTGGCGATGATAGTTTAACGCTACCATTACAAGCAATTGGTGCTGACGGGGTGGTTTCCGTTGCATCTCATATTATTGGAGATGAAATGAAACAAATGCTTAATTATTTTGAACAGGGAAATGTTAAAGAAGCGGCCAGGATTCACCGTCAGTTATTACCTATTATGAGAGGGTTGTTTATGGCGCCATCTCCAGCTCCTGTTAAAGCAGCCTTACGTTTAAAGGGGATAGATACAGGTGATGTTCGTTTGCCGTTAGTAAATTTATCTGAAATTGAAGAGCAACTAGTGTATGATCTAATCAAAAACTAATTAAAGTCATGTGTAGTTTAAACAACCTCTGCTTAAATAAGCAGAGGTTGTTTTTTGTTTGCACTCCTTTTTAATCTAAAAATGGTATGTTCTTTTTTTGATTCGTTCATACTAATGAAGATAGATTCGAAAGGAGATTTTTTGATGTCTAAAGACGGGAATGAACAAGAAGAAGGAAAACACTCATCATCATTAGTCGATAAAATTCAGCAATTAGGTCAATCCACTGTTCCAACGGCACCTGATTCTAATATTCATGTTTTGTCGATTATCGGTCAAGTTGAGGGGCATGTACAGTTACCTCCACAAAACAAGACGACTAAATATGAACATTTATTGCCGCAGCTTATTGCTATTGAACAGAATCCGAAAATTGAAGGGCTTATTATCTTATTGAATACGGTAGGTGGAGATGTTGAAGCAGGATTAGCTCTCTCAGAAATGATTGCCTCTTTGTCTAAACCAACTGTATCCATTATTCTAGGCGGCGGTCACTCTATTGGTGTACCTATTGCTGTTGCAACAGATTACACGTATGTCGTTCCTTCTGCAACAATGACAATCCATCCAATTAGGTTAAATGGCTTGGTTATCGGTGTGCCACAAACTTTTGAATATATGGATAAGATGCAAGAGCGTGTTATTCATTTTGTAACGTCTCATTCCAACATATCAGAGGAAAAGTTCAAATCTTTAATGTTTGAAAAGGGTAATTTAACACGAGATATTGGTACAAATGTTGTAGGTGCTGACGCAGTAGAATATGGATTAATTGATGCCGTTGGTGGTGTAAAGGAAGCAATGCAAACATTAAATAAGATGATTGATGATAGAAAGGAAAGTGGGGGTGTGATGCAATGACCTTATATACGCCACTAAGTGATCACGACATATTTCCCACAGACCAATCATTATTTCAAATACGTCAAGTTGTAACTAGTAATAATCAAATGATGCTAGTTGATAGTTTGGATAACGGTAAATATCGTATTGTTCAGCTACTGTCGACAGATCCACAAGATTATTTATCCCCTTCACTTACTCCAGGGGAGATTATTGGTGAATAATAAATATAAATGATGAGTTATATAAGATTTTCACGAAGGAAAAGTCTACAGATAAAAATAGATATGCTATAATAGTGATAGCGAAGAATAGGATTTGTATGAAGAATAAATAAAGATAAACCCTTGTCAAACGGACAAGGGTTTATCTCATCATAATAGTGGGAGAAAGAATTTTGATAGAATACAGGGGTGGGGAATTTGGCTAAGGCTAAAAAGAAAAAGAGAGGGAATCAAAAAAAAGTACAACAACAATTAAAATATGAACTATTAGGCATTCTATTTATTTTTCTAGCTGTTTTTGGAAGTGGTGCAAGTGCGATTAGTGAAGGAGCAATACCAACTGGATTAGAGAACTTTTTTCGTTTATTATTCGGTGTGTGGTATATGATCGCCTCACTTGTATTGTTGAGTGTCGGTATTTATATGATTATAAAAAGACAATTACCAAATTTAATTAATCGACGCATGGTAGGTTTAGGGATTATTTTTTTAGGTGTTTTATTACTAACACATATTGATTCATTTGAAAGCTTGTTACAACAACAACCAGGTGGGTCTGTGTTGGCAATGACATGGTCAAACTACTTTTCATACTTAGACGGGAATCTTACTTCTTATTATTTAGGTGGCGGAATGATAGGGGCAATTTTATTTGCTTTTTGTTATGTACTATTTTCAGCTACAGGTGCACAAATTGTTGCGGTCTTTTCCATTATTATTGGTATCGTTTTTGTTACAGACTTTTCAATCGGCAACTTTTTGGCTGTTAATGGTAGTAAAATAAAAGCTGTAACACAAAGTGGACGAAAAAACTGGACAGAAAAGCGTCAAGCTAAAAAAGATAGTAAAAAAATGGAGCAAGAATACGATCGAGAAGAACTACTAACGAATACATCTGATACAGTAGTAGATGAGGTAACAGATTATCCGGTAATTGAAGAATTTACAGATATCTCATATGCTACTAAAAATGTGTCAAATGAGATGGATACAAAAGATCAACCAGAGAATAAAAAAGAAGAAAAAGAAACAGAGATTGAAATAATCGAACCATTACCAATGACAGAAATGGAAAATGCGTCCTATTTATTGCCACCTTTAAAATTGTTAAAAGAACCTGTTAAACATCAACAACAAGCAGAAAAAGGTGCAATTCAGGCAACTGTTCGTAAATTAGAGAGTACATTTGTTAGCTTTGGTGTAAAAGCAAAAGTTACCAAAGTTCATGTTGGACCTGCTGTTACAAAGTATGAAGTCTATCCAGAGGCTGGTGTGAAGGTGAGTAAAATTGTAAATCTTCATGATGATCTTGCGCTTGCATTAGCCGCAAAGGATATTCGAATAGAAGCACCAATTCCAGGAAAATCTGCAGTTGGAATTGAAGTTCCAAATAAGGAAGTCGCTGCTGTATCTCTTCGTGAGGTTTTAGATACGAAACAAGCAATGAATGGGAATATTCTATCTTTTGTACTTGGACGAGATATTTCAGGCGAAGCAATTGTTGCTGAATTGAATCGTATGCCGCACTTACTAGTTGCAGGTGCAACCGGAAGTGGTAAAAGTGTCTGTATCAACGGTATTATAACTAGTATATTGATGCGAGCTAAACCACATGAAGTGAAAATGATGATGATTGATCCTAAGAAAGTAGAATTAAATATTTATAATGGAATTCCTCATTTGCTTGCACCTGTAGTTACGGATCCAAAGAAGGCATCTAGAGCACTTAAGAAGGTTGTAGCTGAAATGGAGCGCCGCTATGAATTGTTTTCAGATACTGGAAGCCGTAATATTGAAGGGTATAATGAGTACGTTAAACGATATAATAGCGAAGAAGAAGATCAACAACCTTTGTTACCTTATATTGTTGTTATCGTTGATGAATTAGCTGACTTGATGATGGTTGCTTCAAGTGATGTTGAAGATGCAATTACAAGATTAGCACAAATGGCCCGAGCAGCTGGTATACATTTAATAATAGCGACACAGCGTCCTTCTGTTGATGTTATAACTGGCGTAATAAAAGCGAACATTCCTTCTCGAATAGCTTTTAGTGTGTCATCTTCAACCGATTCAAGAACTATTTTAGATTCTGGGGGAGCGGAAAAATTATTAGGCCGAGGAGATATGTTGTTTACACCAGTAGGATCATCTAAACCTACCCGAATTCAAGGGGCATTCTTATCTGATGAGGAAGTGGAAAGTATCGTTGACCATTGTATTGAACAACAAAAAGCACAATATCAAGATGAAATGATTCCAGAGGAGGAATCTGAGGTAAAACATGACGAAAAGCAAGATGATTTGTTTGATGATGCCGTTAAATTAATTGTGGAAATGCAGAGTGCTAGTGTTTCCATGTTGCAAAGAAGATTTAGAGTAGGCTATACACGCGCAGCTAGATTAATAGATGCAATGGAAGCAAGGGGAATTGTTGGTCCTTATGAAGGATCAAAACCTAGAACTGTATTAATTTCAGAATATCCAGAACAAAAAACTTCTTAATAAATACAAAAATAGGTATATTTTAAACAAATTGGTTATTAAGTAAATTATTAGACCAAACATTGTTAGATAATCTAACAATGTTTGGGAACTTTTTGATATTTTCACTCTTTTTTGTAGGAATAAGTATTTATTTCTCGAATTAAAAGTGTTATATTATTCTTTGACTATATTATTAGTATTTTTCATATGAACTGATAGGTAGGACAACCATTTACTTTCACAAAAGTTAAGTATACATAATGTGGATTAGTTTTTAAAAGTTAATTTTTAAGTTGTATTGTTAGAAAAAGAATGTTAAATTCCATACTTTTAGGAGGTGGTGCGCAACATCGGGTTTTAGCAAAGTTTAAGGGTTAACATAAAAATTATTGGGGGTATTTCGTTGAGAAAAAATCGTTTATTACTTATTTTAGGTTTATTATTAGCAGCTGTTTTAATTTTAGGGGCTTGTGGTACTTCTGATGAAGAGGATACTTCAAGTGAAGATACAAGTTCAGAAGATACTACAGAAGATGCAACAGAGGACACAGAAGAGGAAGTTGATTATAAAGTTGCAATGGTTACTGATGTTGGTGGAGTAGATGACAAATCATTTAACCAATCAGCATGGGAAGGTTTAGGTGCATTTGGTGCAGATAATGGCTTAGTAGAAGACGAAGGTTATACGTATGCACAATCTGATCAAGATGCAGACTTTTTACCAAACTTAAACCGCTTAGTACAACAAGATTTTAATTTGATCTTTGGTGTAGGCTATAAATTAGCTGAAGCACTTGGAGAAGTTGCAGGTCAAAATCCTGATACGAATTTCGCTATTATTGACTCAGTTGTAGAAGGTGATAACGTTGCGAGTATTACATTTGCTGAACAAGAAGGATCTTTCTTAGTAGGTGTTGCTGCAGCAATGAAGTCTGAATCAGGTAAAGTAGGTTTTATTGGTGGAGAAGAAAGTGATTTAATTAAACGTTTTGAAACTGGTTTTGTTGCTGGTGTTGCTTCAGTAGATCCAGAAATTGAAGTGGTAAGAGAATATGCCGCATCATTTGCTGATGCAGCTAAAGGTAAAGCAATTGCAGCTAGTATGTATAACGATGGTGTAGATGTAATTTATCACTCATCAGGTGCAACTGGTAATGGTGTATTTGCTCAAGCAAAAGATATTAAAAATAGTGATCCAGATGCTAATGTTTGGGTTATCGGTGTAGACCGTGATCAATATGATGAAGGTGCAATCAATGATACAAATGTTACGCTTACTTCTATGCTAAAACGTGTAGATGTTGCAGTTAACGATTTAGCAACACAAGGTTTAAATGGTGAATTCCCAGGTGGGGAAGTTCTTACATTTGGTCTTGCTGAAGATGGTGTTGGTGTCGCTACTACTAACGAAGAAGCGTTCACTGAAGATATAGCAACAGCTGTTGAGGAATCCAAGCAACAGGTTCTTGATGGAACAATTGAAGTTCCAACAACAGATGACGAATTAGACGCGTATCTAGAATCTCTTTAAAAAGTAAGAAAAGGCTAGAATTTTCTAGCCTTTTTCTTACTATAAATACTTAATTGTTAACTAATAATAAATTACAGAATAGGTGCACATAAATAAGTGTGCGTTAAAGTCATTAAATGAAGAGCTAACTCGCCCCTTTTCATTTGACGATTTTATTTTAATTCTCAAGAGAGAACCGTATAAGGAGTGGGGATTTTGGATAACTATGTAGTCGAAATGCTTCGAATACGAAAAGAATTTCCGGGTATCGTTGCAAATAATAATATTACGTTACAAGTAAAGCAAGGAGAGATTCATGCTCTTCTAGGCGAAAATGGTGCTGGAAAGTCAACGTTAATGAATGTTTTATTTGGTTTGTATCAACCAGAAAAAGGTGAAATAAAAGTAAAGGGGAAAAGTGTTAAAATAACTGATCCCAATGTTTCAAACAAACTAGGAATTGGAATGGTGCATCAACATTTCATGTTAGTTGATACATTTACTGTTACGCAAAATATTATACTAGGTAAAGAACCGCGAAAAAATGGACAAATAGATATCAAAAAAGCTGAGAAAGATATTGTTGAACTTTCCCAAAAATACGGTTTACATGTTGATCCAAACGCAAAGATTCGTGATATTTCGGTTGGAATGCAACAACGTGTTGAGATATTGAAAACACTTTATCGTGGTGCTGAGGTACTCATTCTGGATGAACCTACAGCGGTATTAACACCACAAGAAATAAAAGAGTTAATGGCAATAATGAAATCATTAATTAGTGAAGGGATTTCTATTATCTTAATTACACATAAACTAAAAGAAATTTTAGATGTATGTGATCGTTGTACAGTTATTCGTAAGGGAGAAGGTATTGGTACAGTAACGGTTAAAGACACCAATGCGAATGAACTTGCTTCTTTAATGGTTGGTAGAGACATTAGTTTCTCAACAGATAAAACACCTGCACAACCAAAAGAAAAGGTATTGACGATCAATAATTTGTTTGTAAAAGATCTTCGAAATGCCATGATGGTAAAAGATTTGAATTTAGATGTAAAAGCTGGCGAGATTGTTGGTATTGCAGGTATTGATGGAAATGGACAGACTGAATTAATTGAAGCAATAACAGGTTTAAGACCTTCTGAATCTGGTGAAATTTTAGTGCATGATAAGGTAATAACGAATATGTCACCGAGAAAAGTTACTGAATCAGGTGTCGCACATATTCCACAGGATCGTCATAAATTTGGTTTGGTTCTAGATTTTCCAATTGGAGAAAATATGATATTACAAACTTATTATCAGAAGCCATATGCTAATAAAGGTGTCTTATCATTTAAACGTATATATGAATATGCTAAAGGACTAATTAGTGAGTATGATGTGCGTACGCCTAGTGTCTATACAAAAGCAAGAGCGTTATCTGGTGGAAATCAGCAAAAAGCAATTATTGCACGTGAAGTTGATCGTTCGCCTGATTTATTAATAGCTGCTCAACCAACCCGTGGTTTAGATGTGGGTGCAATTGAATTTATTCATAAAAAGTTAATAGAAGAACGCGATAAAGGGCGGGCTGTTTTACTATTATCATTTGAATTAGATGAAATTATGAATGTAAGTGACAGAATTGCAGTTATGTTTGATGGTAATATTGTTGCAAATCTTAAACCTGAAGAAACAAATGAACAAGAATTAGGCTTATTGATGGCTGGTAGTAGTAAGCAGAAAGCAGGTGAACATTAATGTTTTCTAATCGCCTATTTAACATATTAATACCAACAATTTCTGTCTTTTTAGGTCTTTTAGCAGGTGCCATTATTATGCTTGCTTTTGGCTATAATCCTATCGAGGGATACATCGCATTATGGAATGGGGCTTTTGGAAGCAGTTATTTCTTTGGAGAAACAATTCGACAGGTTACACCATACATATTTACAGGTCTAGCAGTAGCATTTGCCTTTCGTAGTGGGCTGTTTAATATTGGTGCAGAAGGTCAAGTAATTGTTGGTTGGCTTGTGGCAGTTTGGATTGGTTCAAGTTTTGAAGCGCCAATGATTATACATTTACCACTTACCATCTTAGGTGCAGCTTTAGCGGGAGCCTTTTGGGGATTTATACCTGGTTTGTTAAAAGCAACAAAGGGTGTACATGAAGTTATTATTACAATTATGATGAATTATATTGCGTTACACTTATCTAATTATATGATCCGAAATGTATTGACAGATAATCAAGATTCATCAAATCGAATTGCAGAGAGCGCGTCTCTTTCTTCAACTTGGTTAATGGAATTGACCGATTATTCACGTATACATTGGGGAATACTCATCGCTCTTTTCGCTGCATTTATCATGTGGTTTTTAATAGAAAAAACAACTGCTGGATATGAATTTAGAGCTGTTGGTTTTAATCCTAATGCTTCAAAGTATGCAGGAATTAACGTGAAGAAAAATATTATACTATCAATGGTCATTTCGGGTGCATTTGCTGGTTTGGCTGGTGCTATGGAAGGCCTTGGAACATTCGGTTACATGCCTTCACACTCAGCATTTACTAACTTAGGATTTGATGGTATCGCTGTCGCATTATTAGGTGGTAATGCTGCTTTAGGTACTGTAATTGCCGCTTTCTTATTTGGAAGTCTAAAGGTCGGTGCATTAAACATGCCAACTTCAGCAGGTGTTCCTTCTGAATTAGTTGAAATTGTTATTGCATTAATCATCTTTTTTGTAGCTTCAAGCTACTTTATTCGTTGGATTTTACTTCGATTTAAAAAGGAGGGGAAGTAAATGGCATTTATTGATTCGCTACAATCAATTATACCAATCGCCTTGTTTTATTCTGCTCCTCTTATCTTCACTGCACTTGGTGGTGTCGTTAGTGAACGTTCAGGTGTTGTAAACATTGGTTTAGAAGGTCTAATGGTAATGGGTGCGTTTGTTGGAATTGTATTCAACTTAACCTTTGCAGATGTATTTGGTGCTGCTACACCTTGGATTTCGATTATTGCTGCGGCTGTAGTCGGAGGGATTTTCGCTTTATTACATGCTGTAGCTTCTATTACATTCCGTGCTGATCAAGTTGTTAGTGGTGTTGCAATTAACTTTTTAGCAGTTGGACTTGGTGTATTTTTAACGAAACAGTGGTATGGAAAAGGACAAACGGATATGGTACAACAACCATTTTATTCTAAATCCGTTCCGATCCTTTCAGATATTCCAGTTATAGGAGAAATGTTTTTTGCTAGAGCATATTACACTTCTTACTTAGCTATTTTCCTTGCCTTTGTTGGCTGGTTTGTTTTGTATAAAACAACGTTTGGATTACGCCTTCGGTCAGTTGGAGAGCATCCGATGGCAGCTGATACAAATGGAATAAACGTTTATAAAATGCGGTATATTGCTGTTATCTTATCAGGTGCATTAGGTGGTCTAGGTGGGGCTGTATTCGCACTCACTATTGCGTTAAATTTCTCTGGATCAACGATTGTAGGTCAAGGGTTTATGGCGTTAGCAGCTGTTATTTTTGGGAAATGGCATCCACTTGGTGCTTTAGGTGCAGCTTTATTCTTCGGTTTTGCACAAAGTTTAAGTGTCTCAGGTCTTCCAATATTAGATAATGTACCTGATGTTTATTTAACTATTGCACCATACTTATTAACTATTCTTGCGTTAGCAGGGTTTATTGGTAGGGCAGAGGCACCAAAAGCAAGTGGTGACCCATATATTAAAGGTAGCCGTTAATTAGATAGTTTTCATTCGTAAACATAGTATAGATAAGAACACAAAAGAGCCTGGTAATTGTTACCGGGCTCTTTTTCTAGTAAAATGTATTTTAGGGTTATATTAATGGATAGGAAAGATATATATTAACAATGCTATGTACATCAATGTACATTAGATTTAGAGGAGGAAATGTAATGACTTTTGTCACAGAAGATGTAACAGAGCAACAAGGTTACAACTTACATGTTTTACAAAGTAAAAAATTTAAAACAATTCACCTTACAGTGAAATTAAAATCACCATTAAATCGTGAAAATATCACAGAAAGAGCTTTGCTTCCTTTTGTATTGCAACAAGGAACGAATAAGTATCCAACATCAAGTCTATTTCGTAGGGCATTAGATGACCTATTTGGCGCAACCTTGTCTATTGATAGTGCCAAAAAAGGAAATGATCATGTTATGAGTTTCAGGATGGAGATAGCAAATCAAACATACTTATCGACGGAGCAAAACATTCTTGAGGAAGCGTTACAGTTCTTAAGTGATGTCATTTATGATTCCAAAACGATAAAGGAAGCATTCGATCAAACAATTGTCAGTAGAGAAAAACAAACATTGAAACAAAAAATAAATGCAGTAGTTGATAATAAAATGAGCTATGCGAACATGCGTTTAATTGATAAAATGTGTGAGGGAGAAGCTTATAGTCTACATGTGCATGGTTATCAGGAGGATTTAAATCGGATAGATGAAAAAAGTTTATATACTTACTATCAACAACTACTACAAGAAGATCAAATGGATGTTTATGTGTTGGGTGACTTAGAAAATATTGATGTAAATAAATTAATTCCGTCTTATTTCAATAAAAAAAGAAATCCAAAGCTTGTTGAAATTGAGCACGATCAAAAAGAACAAAGTGAGCCTAAGGAAATTATTGAAGAGCAAGCGATGCAACAAGGCAAATTACATTTAGGATATAGAACAAACATAACCTTTCGTGATGATGCGTACCCTGCACTCCAAATATTCAATGCTATTTTTGGAGGTTTTCCAAGTTCGAAGTTATTTATTAATGTGCGCGAGAAAAATAGCTTAGCTTACTATGCATCCTCTCGTTTTGAAAGTCATAAAGGTTTATTATTTGTTTTTAGTGGAATTGATCCAAAAGACTATGCAAAAGCAAAAGGGATTATAGTGGAACAAATGGATGCAATGGTTAATGGTGATTTCACTGAAGAACAGATAGAGGAAGCAAAAAAATTAGTTGTTAACCAGTGGAAAGAAACGTTAGATCATCCAGATGGTTTAGTAGAAATATTATATCATCAAGTGTTGGCAGGTGCGGAACGATCACCAGATCAATTTGTTAAAGAGATTAATCAAGTTTCTAAGGATAACCTTTTGGAAGTTGGCCAAAAGATCCAGTTAGATACCGTCTACTTTCTAACAGCACAAGGGGGTAACGAAAATGCATAAACAAACATATGACCAATTAAAAGAAACGGTATATACAGAAACACTCAATAATGGTTTACGTGTCTTTTTATTACCTAAACCTGAAATGACCAAAACATTTGGTATTTTCACCACGGACTATGGATCAATTGATCAATCTTTTACACCGATTAATCAAAAGGAGCATGTAACGGTTCCAGATGGCATTGCTCATTTCTTAGAACATAAATTATTTGAAAAAGAAGATCGTGATGTTTTCCAAGATTTCACCAAACGTGGAGCATCCGCTAATGCATTTACTTCCTTTACAAAAACAGCTTATTTATTCTCTTCTACAACAGAAGTTGAAAATAATATAGAAACGTTATTGGACTTTGTTCAAGATCCTTATTTTTCAGATCAGTCAGTTGAAAAAGAAAAAGGAATTATTGCACAAGAAATTCAAATGTATGATGATCAACCAGATTGGCGTTCGTTTTTTGGAACACTAAAAAGTATGTATCATCATCATCCAGTTCAAACTGATATTGCTGGTACGGTTGCTTCGATACAAGATATTACAAAAGAAGATTTATATACCTGTTACCAGACGTTTTATCATCCAGCAAATATGGTTATATCGGTAGCAGGAAATTTTGACCCTGATCAAATGATGGAACTTATCCGTTCAAATCAACAGGCAAAAACATTTAGCCCATTAGAAAAGATTGAACGCTCATTTCCAGATGAACCTGATACAGTTGCTAATTCGAAGGAAGTATTGGAAATGCCTGTGTCAATCTCAAAATGTATGGTCGGTATTAAAGAGAACGCCCAAAAAATTGATGAGTCCTTTATGGAGAAAGACTTATTAGCTGACATGCTTTTAGAACATTTTTACTCGAAAAGTGGTCCTTTCTACCAAGAATTATATGAAAAGAATTTAATTGACGATAGTTTTTCTTTTGAATCTAGTCGAGAGAAGAATTTTGCATTCTCAATTATTGGAGGAAATACAGAAAATCCAGATGAATTAGCTGAAGCGTTGAAAGAGCAATTAATGAGTTGGAATGATATAAAGATAACGGAAGAAGATTTTGTTCGAATGAAGCGTAAAAAAACTGGTGAGTTGTTACGTGGTATGAATAGTTTGGAAAATATGGCGAACCAATTTACACATTATCAATTACTTGGTTTTGATTATTTTAATTTACTTCCTACTACGGAAAAGCTAACTTTAGAAGCAGCTAATACATTTCTAAATAATTGGGTACATGAAATGAATGTTTCTGTTTTTCAAATTGTCCCAGAAAAAGGTTGAGAGTAAATGAAAAAGCATTGCCTTATTCTAGGCGCTAGTGGATCAATTGGATCTGCGATTGCGATGCGTTTAGTTAAAGAAGGGTATACATTATCCTTACATTTTAACCAAGATCATCAGTCCATCAGAAAAATGGTTCAAGCGTTTCCAGATGAAGTAGTATTAGAAGTAATTCAAGCTGACTTAAGTAATAAAGAGGGAATTGACATGTTTCTTGAAAAATTAACTCTATCGCCTACACATATTGCTTTTGCCAGTGGTCAAGCGCATTACGGGTTACTGCAAGATACACCATCTGATGTGATGGATAGCTTATACCATGTACATGTGAAAGCAATGTGGAAGATTACGCAAGCATGCTTACCTTCGATGATTGAGAAGCGAAATGGTAACATTATTGTCATTTCATCCATTTGGGCAGAGATGGGTGCAAGTTTTGAAGTGATTTATTCATCTGTTAAAGGTGCACAGAACAGTTTTGTTAAGGCGGTTGCACAAGAAATTGCAGGGACTGCTATTCGAATTAATGCAGTTAGTCCTGGGTTTATTGATACAAAGATGAATCAACAACTTACAGAAGTTGAGAAACAATCGGTCATTGACAACATTCCAGCAAATAGAGCAGGAAAGCCAGAAGAGGTAGCTGAACTTGTTTGTTTTTTATTTGACGATCAAAAGTCTTCCTACATTAATGGTGAAAACATAAAAATATCTGGTGGCTGGTAAAAATGATGTATATTTTTTATTCCAAATTCAAAAGCTACACGCGTAAGCAAAAAGAAGGAGGAATAAAATATGTCAGTTCTAGATAATTTTGAAACATGGAAAGATTTTCTAGGTGATCGTTTACACCAAGCAGAGGGGCAAGGAATAAGCCAGAACGCCATCTCAGATCTGGCTTATGATATAGGTGATTATTTAACGAATCATGTAGAGCCTAAAAATGATCAAGAAGCTGTAATCAAAGAACTTTGGAATGCAGCAGATCAAAAAGAACAACATGCTATTGCAAATACAATGGTTAAGCTTGTGCAAAGTGAAGGTACAGATCGTTAATGTAACATGAAAGAAATGAAAGTCCTTGCTATTGTTAGCAAGGACTTTTTATTGAAAATTGACTGATTTGTCTTTATTCTTGTATGGTTGAAATTATAAAAATTGTTTAACATATAAAAATTCCCTTTTATAAATCTTGAAAATCATTTATCATAAGAAGATAGTGTATAGAAGATGTGGATTTAATATATAAAGATACTTAGTGATAATAAAGATGGATGGTGTTATATAAATGGAAATTGGATTGAAATTAAAGGAAGCAAGAGAAGCGAAGGGTTTATCGTTAGATGACTTACAAAAAAAGACAAAGATTCAACCGCGGTATTTAAAAGCAATAGAAAAAGGCGACTTTTCTGTCATGCCTGGCAACTTTTATATTCGTGCGTTTATAAAGGAATATGCTGCTGCTGTTGATTTAAATCCTGACGAAGTACTGACTGAGTTTAAACATGAGCTACCTTCTGCTGAAGAGGATACAGTTGAATACACCCGTATTCAGCGTAGTCGAAAAAACACACCATCAACCAAAACACCGGCTGTCTTTTCATTATTGCCAACGGTGATTGCTGTATTGTTAATTATCGGTGTAGCTTTTGTAATTTGGTTATTCACCTCTGATTACTTTTCAGAAGATAGTTCACCAACAACAGAGAATGAAACAAGTGAGCAGAATGGTGGGGATGAGGTGCAATTACCTGCTGAAACAGAAGAAGAGGAGCCAGTAGAGGAAGAAACCGATGAAAATGCGGAAGAGGACGAAAATGCTAGTGAAGCGGAAGATGAAGAAACGGTAGACGAAACAACATTAGAGTTAACTGAGTATGCAAATAACGAATCTACTTATACCCTGACAAATGCGGGGGATAGTTTAGAATTAGTATTTGAAACAGATACAGCGAATTGGTTGGAAGTTGAAAATGATTCAGGTGAAAACTTTTATGAAAGTACATTCCAAGCAACAGAATCACCATTGGAACTGGATCTATCTGGAACAGAACAAATCTATTTGCGTTTTGGTGAACCAACAGAATTATCTATAATGGTTAATGGCGTCACATTAGAATTGTCAGAAGATATTGGTCCAGCTCAAATACAAAGAGTTTGGATTAATGTAGAACAGGATACAGAATAAGTAGAAGCAAACCCTTTTCATCAAACGGTGGGAAGGGTTTATAATTGTGTTAGATATGAACAGGGAGGATTTACTTTATTATGAACATTCCAAATCGCATTACATTGTCACGTATTTTTCTAATTCCGGTATTTATTATTTTATTAACCGTTCCTTTTGAGTGGGGAAGTTGGACGATTGGTAATCAAATCTTACCAGTTGTTGATTTTGTTGCAGCAATGCTATTTATTCTGGCTTCCGCTACAGATTGGGTGGATGGTTACTATGCTAGAAAACATAATCTTATTACAAACTTAGGAAAGTTTTTAGACCCTATGGCAGATAAATTATTAGTAACTGCCGCATTTATTTTATTAATAGAAATGGAAATGGTTCCGGCGTGGATTGTTATTATTATTATTAGTCGTGAGTTTGCTGTGACAGGATTGCGTTTGGTAGCAGCTGGGGAAGGACTTGTTTTAGCAGCAGGGCAAATGGGTAAATTAAAAACGGTATTTCAATTGGCAGCTATTTCCGTGTTATTGTTACATAACTTTCCTTTTTCTTATATAGGTTTTCCTTTTGGTTCCATTCTACTTTATGTAGCTTTAGCATTAACGGTAGTATCTGGCGTTGATTATTTCATTAAAAATTGGCATGTAATGAAAGGATCGAAGTAATGCAAACATACAATGCAGAAATTATAGGAGTAGGAACAGAACTATTATTAGGTCAAATTTCAAATACGAATGGACAGTGGATTTCTAGTCAACTAGCAGACAAGGGTATTAGTGTATTTTATCATCAGGTGGTTGGTGATAATTTAGAACGTGTTAAGACGACTTTTTCAGCTGCGGCTGACCGGTCTGATCTGGTTCTAATTACTGGTGGTCTTGGTCCAACGGATGATGATTTAACACGGGAAGCTTTTCAGGCATTAACAGGAAAATCGCTTGAAGAAAATGAAGAGATTATCGAAAAAATTTCCGGTTATTTCAATAGAACAAATAAACAAATGTCAGTTAATAACCGTAAACAAGCACAAGTGTTTACAGATGCGGTTATTATACCCAACCAGGAGGGAACTGCACCTGGAATGATTGTTAGGTATAATAAGGCACTGTTCATATTTATGCCTGGTGTACCAAGAGAAATGAAAGCGATGATGACTAATTTTGTTTTACCATATTTAAAAGAAAATTTAGGTTTGAAAACAATTATTAAATCTAGAATGCTAAAATTTATCGGTATTAGTGAATCACAATTAGAAACAGATGTGAAGCAAGTAATAGATAAACAAGACAATCCAACAATTGCCCCCTTAGCAACAGATGGTGAGGTAGCACTTCGGATTACAGCTAAAGCTGATACGGAATCAAATGCTGATCGAATGATCGAAAAAACGGAAGCAGAAATAAAGGCTACAGTCGGTCACTACTTTTATGGTTATGATAATACAACGATCAATCATACTGTTTTACGTCTATTATTAGAAAAGAAGTTAACGATCGCAGCAGCGGAAAGTTTAACAGGTGGTCGGTTTGCTGACGCGCTTGTTTCAATACCCGGGGCAGGAGACGTATTTCAAGGTAGTATTGTTAGTTATGCCGCGTCATCCAAGGTAGATGTATTAAACATACCTGAGCACGTAATAGAGAAAGAGGGCGTCGTAAGTGAAGCATGTTCTTATGAGATGGCCATGCGTGTTCGCGAGAAATTTGATGCATCAATTGGTATCAGTTTTACAGGCGTAGCTGGACCAGATCCTTCAGAAGGAAAAGAAGTAGGAACGGTGTTCATTAGTATTGTGGAGAAAGGTAAAGAAGTACTAACGAGATCGTACTATTTTCCTGGAGAAAGAAATACCATTCGAAATAGATCAGTAAAAAAAGGTATGGAATTATTATATAAGTGGTTAGTCAGTTAATATTATTTTAGTTTAAATTTTTTGTGGAATATGATGTAATGTGATTTTATCTGTGGTAAATTAGCTTAAAATTGAAAATCACACTAAATAAATAACAAAATTGGAAATAAAAAAGTTCTGAATTTTTGGGAACATTTATTCGCTTTTTGCTTGTTAAATCTCATAAAACAAGTTATGATAGATATAGTTAAATGACGAGGGGGAAATAATGTGAGCGATCGTAAACAAGCCTTAGATATGGCGTTAAAACAAATAGAAAAGCAATTTGGTAAAGGTTCCGTTATGAAATTAGGAGAACGTCCGGAACAAAAAGTTGCTACTGTGTCAAGTGGTTCTTTAGCTTTAGATGTAGCGTTAGGTGTTGGTGGATACCCAAGAGGAAGAGTTATTGAGATTTATGGACCAGAATCTTCAGGTAAAACAACTGTTTCCTTACATGCAATAGCTGAAGCACAACGAGAAGGCGGAACAGCTGCTTTTATTGATGCTGAGCATGCGTTAGATCCTATTTACGCTAAAAATTTAGGTGTTAACATAGATGAACTTCTTTTATCACAACCTGATACTGGTGAGCAAGCATTAGAAATTGCTGAGGCACTAGTTCGCAGTGGCGCTGTTGATATGGTAGTTGTTGATTCTGTAGCAGCGCTTGTACCAAAGGCTGAAATTGAAGGTGAAATGGGTGACGCACACGTTGGTTTACAAGCTCGTTTAATGTCTCAAGCATTACGTAAATTATCTGGTGCGATTAACAAATCAAGAACAACAGCTATTTTCATTAACCAAATCCGTGAAAAGGTTGGCGTTATGTTCGGTAGTCCTGAAGTAACACCAGGTGGTCGTGCCTTGAAGTTTTATGCATCGATTCGTTTAGATGTTCGTCGTGCTGAAACATTGAAACAAGGTAATGATATGGTTGGTAATAGAACAAGAATAAAGGTGGTAAAAAACAAAGTTGCTCCTCCGTTTAAACAAGCAGAAGTAGACATCATGTATGGAGAAGGTATCTCAAGAGAAGGTGAAATGCTTGATATGGCTTCAGAAGTAGATATCGTGCTAAAAAGTGGTGCATGGTACTCATATAATGAAGAGCGTCTTGGACAAGGTCGTGAGAATGCGAAACTATTTCTTAAAGAGAATCGCGCTTTAGCAGATGAAATCTATCAAAAAGCTAGAAATCATTATGGTTTAGGTGAAAAAGTAGAAGAAGTAGTAGCGCCTGTTAAAGAAGAAAAGGCTAAGAAAGACGAAAAAGCTAAAAAAGAAGAGAAAAAAGAAGAAAATAAAGTTTAATGCTTTGTTTAACTTATAAAGCTGTTGATGAGACATGAAGTCATGTTTTATCAACAGCTTTTTTATAAATAAGTCTAGAAAGGTGTAATTTTTATCCAAATAGGTATTGACTTTAACGACAATATAATAAATTGTCGTCAGAATATGACGTTTCCTTGACAATACATATATGCAAGATTAGAATTAAAATGTATAATTTTATTAGTAAACAATTATACATTTTGATTAATTATGCATTCATAATGGTAAAACTGTACATGCCGACCTGAAATTGTTTTGTACAAATTTATAGCAAGAGGAGGTGAAACCATGGATTTCATGGATATATTACTAGTAGTCATCTCCAGTTTGCTTACCCTTATCGTCGGTATTGTTGTTGGTTATCTTGTTCGTAAATCTATTGCAGAAAAGAAGATTTCTAGTGCAGAAGAATTAGCGAAACAGATTGTTGAAGAAGGACATCGCAACGCGGAAGTAGCCAAGAAAGAGGCGCTTTTAGAAGCGAAAGATGAAAATCATAAAATTCGTCAACAAGCGGATCAAGATCTTCGTGAGAGAAGAGCTGATTTACAAAAACAAGAGAATCGTCTTATGCAAAAAGAAGAGAATTTGAACAGAAAAGATGAGACGCTTGATAAGCGTGAACTCATGTTAGAGAGAAAAGAAAGTTCGCTAGCAGAAAAACAACAACAAATTGAAGTAATGGAAAGCAAAGTGGGAGCTATGTTAAGCGAGCAACAAACAGAACTTGAAAGAATTTCTGGTTATACAACTGATCAGGCTAGACAAGTTATTCTAGAACGAGTAGAAAAAGAGCTAAGTCATGAATCAGCGGTCATGATTAAAGAATCTGAGAATCGTGTCAAAGAGGAATCGGATAAAAAAGCAAAAGAGATATTATCACTCGCTATGCAACGTTGTGCGGCAGATCATGTGGCTGAAACAACTGTGTCTGTTGTTAATCTTCCAAATGATGAAATGAAAGGTCGAATAATAGGACGTGAAGGACGTAATATTCGTACACTTGAAACATTAACTGGTATTGATTTAATTATAGATGACACACCTGAGGCTGTTATTTTATCTGGTTTTGATCCAATTAGAAGAGAAACGGCACGAATTGCTTTAGAAAAACTAGTACAAGATGGGCGTATTCACCCAGCACGTATTGAAGAAATGGTTGATAAATCAAGACGTGAGGTAGATGAATATATTCGCGAAGTTGGCGAACAATCTACTTTTGAAGTTGGCGTACATGGTCTACACCCTGATTTAGTTAAAATTATTGGTAGATTGAAATATCGTACGAGTTATGGTCAGAATGTATTGAAACACTCTATGGAAGTGGCGCACCTTTCTGGTCTGCTTGCTGCGGAACTTGGAGAAGATGTAACACTTGCAAAAAGAGCTGGTCTACTTCATGATATCGGAAAAGCGATTGACCATGAAGTTGAAGGAAGCCACGTAGAAATAGGTAAAGAATTAGCTATGAAATATAAAGAAAATGAAGTTGTTATTAATTCAATTGCTTCTCACCATGGTGATGAAGAAGCAACTTCTGTTATTTCAGTACTTGTAGCTGCAGCAGATTCTTTATCTGCCGCTAGACCTGGTGCACGTAGCGAAACATTAGAGAATTACATTAAGCGCTTAGAAAAACTAGAAGAGATTTCAGAATCTTATGCTGGGGTAGAAAAATCGTTTGCTATTCAAGCAGGGCGAGAAGTGAGAATCATGGTGAAGCCTGATGAAATTGATGATTTAGAATCATTGCGCATTGCGAGAGAGATTCGTAAACGTATAGAGAATGAACTCAATTATCCAGGACACATAAAAGTAACCGTAATTCGAGAAACAAGAGCAGTAGAATATGCAAAATAAAGCGACCATTGGTCGCTTTATTTTTTTAGATACACTTTTGTCACTTTAAGCGGGTATGTTATGTCGTAGTTTATTAAGAAAATGAATATGATTCTAGTATTTCTATGTTTTGACTTTTTATTATGGATATGTGACACTAAATGTAATTTAAGAGCGAGGAAGGTTCAACTTATAATGAAAATATTATTTATTGGTGATGTAGTAGGCTCACCTGGAAGAAATCAATTGCAACATTACTTACCAAAACTAAAACAAAAATATCAACCACAACTTACAATTGTAAATGGAGAAAATGCTGCAGCTGGAAAAGGAATAACGGAAAAAATATATAAGCAATTCTTAGAGTGGGGCGCTCAAATTATTACAATGGGCAATCATACATGGAATAAGAAAGAAATATTTGAATTTATTGACAGTGCAAAGTATATGATTCGACCAGCCAACTTTCCGGAAGGGACTCCTGGACAGGGCATGCAATATATTAATTGGAACGGAATTAAGATTGCTGTCATTAATTTACAAGGTAGAACATTTTTAGACCCAATTGATGATCCGTTTCGAAAAGCAGATGAACTTGTCGATGAAGCAAGAAAACATACGAATATTATTTTTGTTGATTTCCATGCAGAAGCAACAAGTGAAAAGCAAGCTATGGCGTGGTATTTAGATGGACGTGTTAGCGCTGTCGTAGGGACGCATACACACACACAGACAGCCGATGAACGTATTTTAGATAGTGGAACTGCCTATATCACTGATGTAGGTATGACAGGGCCATATAACGGTATTTTAGGTACAGATCGGGAAGCTGTAATGAAACGGTTCTTAACAAGCTTGCCCGTTCGTTTTGAAGTAACAGATGAAGGTAAAGATCAACTAAATGGTGTCATCATTGATATTGATGACAAAACAGGAAAAGCAAAGAATATCAAACGAATTTTAATTAATGATGATCATCCATTCTTTTCTTAATAGTTGATTTATTTGGAATACAGTTCATAATAAAAGTAATAACTATCATCTCCAAGAATATAGTAAAAGTGGAACTACTATAGTTAATGAAGGAGGTAGCAGGAATGGACGTATTAAAAGTTTCAGCAAAATCAAATCCTAATTCAGTAGCAGGAGCACTTGCGAATGTTCTAAGAGAACGCGGTACAGCAGAGCTTCAGGCAATTGGCGCCGGTGCAATAAATCAAGGCGTTAAAGCAGTAGCAATCGCAAGAGGGTTCGTTGCACCCAGTGGTGTTGATCTAATTTGTATTCCGGCTTTTACCGATATTATGATTGATAATGAGGAACGAACAGCAATTAAGCTGATCGTAGAACCTAGGTAATACAAAGACAACCTGTTTGCATTCCGCGCAAACAGGATTTTTTTGTTAACCATTAATTTTTCAAAAGAAAAGAGTGAAGATTTATGATTATTGATGCGCATTGTGATGTGTTGTTGAAGCTTTGGGAAGAAGACATATCATTTAAATCAAGCGATAAATTACAAATAAATGAGAGAAAATGGAAGGAAAGTCCGGTTAAGGTACAATGTTTTGCGATTTTTGTTCCACCAGAAGTTCCAGATGATATACAATTTCAAGTTGCATTAGAAATGATTACAATTTTCTTTGAAAAAATCATTCAACCATATGACGATATAAAATTTATATCAAATAAACAAGATTTACAAACGTTAAAACCGAATGAACGTGGTGCGATCTTGACACTTGAAGGTTGTCAAGTTATCGGGCGTGACTTGAATAAATTGAAAACATTAATTCGATTAGGTGTTCGAGCGGTAGGTTTGACTTGGAATGAAGCAAATGCTGTTAGTGATGGAATTGGGGAAAAACGTGGAGCAGGTTTAAGTAGTTTTGGTGAACAAGTGATTAATATATTGAATGAAGAACAAATTTGGACCGATGTTTCACATATTTCTTATCAAGGATTTTTTGACGTTATCAAACGTGCTGACTATGTGATGGCATCTCATTCTAATGTTTCACAACTATGTGATCATAGGAGAAATCTGGATGATAAGCAAATTCAATTATTAATAAAGAAAAAGGGCTGGATCGGCGTTACATTTGTTCCATATTTCACACGGAGAAAAGAACCTGTTAGCTACGAACATGTAATCGAACATATCTTATATTATGTAGAACAAGGTGCAGAAGATTGTTTGGGCTTCGGTTCTGATTTTGATGGAATAGAAACTTATATTAATGGTTTGGAAGATATTACTGGTTATCAGGAGTTTCAGAATGCTTTGAGAGCACAATTATCTACTGATCAGTTTATAAAAATAACATATCAAAACTTCATCAATAAATTTCCAAGAGTAAAAGAATAGCTGAAAAAGTTTTGTTTTTACTCAGAATTCTTGCTATAATAGTACAATTGGATTGATTGGTATGAATCGACTTGAACTAGGTATTTTACTAGTCAACTTTGAAAGGAGTTTTACATTGAAATGAATGAGCAACAGCGAAAAGAAACAAATCAAATTAAACAAGTAGATTCAACAGACGTAAAATCTGGACTGGATTCTAACTTAGATAGACTCAAAAACATGGACTCTGATGAATTAATTGGTAAATATTTTCAAGCGACTTATGAACCACCTAATTTAAAGCAAGCTAAAAAAAGAAGACGTGAAGACGTTCAAATACATTATGATTATTCAATTTCTCATGAAATGAAAAATATTGGGCAAGGAAAGAAATTTTTGATTCGCACGTATGGTTGTCAAATGAATGAGCACGATACGGAAGTAATGGCTGGGTTATTAACGGACATGGGGTATGAATCAACAGATAATACAAATGATGCAGATATTATTTTACTAAATACATGTGCAATTCGTGAAAATGCTGAAAATAAAGTATTTGGTGAAATCGGACATTTGAAACCACTTAAATTGGAAAAACCTGATTTAATTGTTGGTGTGTGTGGCTGTATGTCACAAGAAGAATCAGTAGTAAACAAAATACTTAAGGTACATCCGTTTATTGATATGATTTTTGGTACACATAATATTCATCGCTTACCAGAGTTATTAAAAGAAGCGATCTTTAGCAAAGAAATGGTCTTAGAAGTTTGGTCAAAAGAAGGCGATATCATTGAGAACTTACCTAAAGTACGTAAAGGGAAAATCAAAGGATGGGTAAATATTATGTATGGCTGTGATAAGTTCTGTACATATTGTATCGTTCCATACACACGTGGAAAAGAACGAAGTCGTATGCCAAAAGATATTATCCATGAAGTACGTCAACTGGCTGCACAAGGTTATAAAGAAATTACGTTACTTGGTCAAAATGTCAATGCGTATGGAAAAGATTTAGATATTGACTATGGTTTAGGTGAACTAATGAATGAGATTAGTAAAATTGATATACCGCGTGTACGCTTTACAACTTCACATCCGCGTGATTTTGATGATCGTTTAATTGAAGTACTTGCACAAGGTGGAAATCTTCTAGACCATATTCATTTACCGGTTCAGTCAGGTAGCTCAGAAGTATTACGCGTAATGGCGCGTCGTTATACACGAGAAAGCTATTTAGAACTAGTTAATAAAATTCGCAAGGCAATGCCAAATGCTACACTTACAACAGATATTATTGTTGGTTTCCCTAATGAAACAGATGAGCAGTTTGAAGAAACAATGACACTAGTACGTGAAGTTGGTTTTGATGGTGCATATACATTTATCTACTCTCCAAGAGAAGGTACACCAGCTGCCAAATGGGAAGATAATATTCCAATGGAAGTGAAGAAGGAACGTCTCCAGCGTTTAAACGCATTAATTAATGAACAAGCGAAAAATGCGATGTTAAAATACGAAGGAGAAACGGTTAAAGTATTAGTTGAAGGTGAAAGTAAAAAGAATCCAGATGTACTTTCAGGTTATACAGAAAGAAATAAACTTGTTAATTTTAAAGCTCCAAAATCAACAATTGGTAAAATAGTTGATGTAAAAATTATCGAAGCGAGAACATGGTCACTTAATGGTGAACTAGCCGAGCAACCAGTTGAGGTATATTAATATGGCATATTCTAAAGAAGATGTCATTTCAAAAGCTGATGAGCTAGCTGCACAAATTGCAAATATTGAAGAAGTAGACCGTTTCAAACAAGTTGAAGAACGATTAAATAATAATCAAAAAATAAAAAAACTAATTAACCAAATGAAAGCTTTACAAAAACAAGCGGTAAACTTTCAAGCATATGGCAAGACAGAAGCACTAAAAAAAGTGGAGAAAGAAATCGACCTTCTCCAAGAAGAAATTGATGAGATTCCAATCGTGCAGGAATTCAGGGAATCGCAAGTAATGATTAATGACATTTTGCAAGTGGTAACAGAAACAATCACAGATGAAGTTACAAAAGAAATGAAAGATGCATCCTCTTTTACAGATAAGTAAAACAAATAGAAATGGCTAACAGTGTGTTTAACGACATGTTAGTCATTTTTTTGTGTTTATGGAGAGTTTTGTTTATAACAACTAATTACGTCATTGAATAGCACTTTTTAAAAAATATTAGAAATCATTTGTACCGTTTTATAGGCAAATGCATACGATGAATTAGAAACGCATGCAGATCGCCTTATTTAAAAAAGGGCAAGTGTATCATATGCACTTTAGGTAGATGTCCTGCATAAACTGACAATGAATAAAGAGGAGGTTATATATTTATGTCTTTCCTTGATCAAGAATACCGCGAGATCATCACAAGGGCTGTTATCGGAAAAGGGCGTAAATTCGTTCAAGATACCAACACAATTACACCAACGCATAAGCCGTCTAGTATTTTAGGTTGTTGGATCATCAATCATTTATACAATGCCAAGAAAAAAGGAGATGGCTTGGTAGAGGTAAGTGGTAGTTATGATGTAAACGTTTGGTATTCTTATAACGATAACACTAAAACAGAGGTTGTAACAGAACGTGTCGTGTACTCTGATGTCATTAAATTATCTGTAAAAGATAAACAGACATTAGGCGACAAAGCAGAAGTTTTTGCTAAAGTATTACAACAACCAAACTGCTTGGAATGCACGATTGCAAGCCACGACCACAAAATCGTAGCAGAAGTTGAGCGCGAATTTTTAGTCGAAGTAATTGGCGATACAAAAGTGACTGTTAAAGTTGATCCAAGTGGAATTGTGGCAGATGATGAAGATTGGGATATTGAATTAAGAGACGATGAATTTGAAAGTCTTGATCCTGATTTTCTAACAAATGAAAAATAAACTGTCTGAAGAGCGTGATGCAACAATCACGCTCTTTTTCTGTATTGTATATGTTACAAGTACAAAAATCATTCATAGATATGCTATAATATAAGAATGAAATTTTGTACGTGTGGGGGATATAAAGATGGCAGAATTCACGCCAATGATACAGCAATATTTAAAGGTAAAAGCAGACTATAAAGATAGTTTCCTATTCTTCCGACTTGGGGATTTTTATGAAATGTTTTTTGATGATGCACTTAAAGCTTCTAAAGAATTAGAGATAACATTAACAAGCAGAGATGGTGGTGGAGAAGACCGGATTCCGATGTGCGGTATTCCATATCATGCAGCCGCTAATTATATTAAAAATTTAGTAGAAAAAGGTTATAAAATAGCAATCTGTGAGCAAGTGGAAGATCCAAAGGTAGCTAAAGGCGTAGTCAAACGTGAAGTTGTCCAGCTTATTACACCAGGAACGATTATGGAAGGTAATATGTTAAATGAAAAGGAAAACAATTATTTGGCTAGTATTAGTCAGTTTGATACAGATACATTTGTGATTACTTACAATGATTTGTCAACTGGTGAAAATAGTGTTGCTTTAATTGACACTGGTTGGGATCAATTGATGAGTGAACTTTTCAATAGACCGATTAAAGAAGTAGTTATTTCAAAGGAATTAGAGAAACGTTATCAAAATGATTTAACAGAGCGCTTACTCGTTACGTTATCATTTGCTGAATCAACAACAATTGATAGCTCTTTCACTCCACTAGTAAAGGAATTAGCGGATGAACGATTAAAAGTGGCCTTTGGTCGAATGCTTTGTTATATTCAATCAACCCAACAACGATCGTTGGACCACCTTAAACCTGTTCAACTAATTGAATTAAAACAATATATGACATTAGATATGTATTCAAAACGTAATTTAGAATTGACCGAAACAATCATGCGTAAAGGAAAACAAGGTAGCCTGTTATGGGTATTAGATAAAACTGTAACAGCAATGGGAGCACGTAAATTAAAAAAATGGTTAGAACGTCCATTGTTGCAAAAGTCTTTACTTGAACATCGTTATCATTTAGTTGAAGGATTAATCGCACAATTTTTAGAACGAGAGGCACTACGAGACACATTAGAATCAATCTATGATATGGAACGCTTATGTGGACGAGTTGCTTTTGGGAATGTAAATGGTCGTGATCTTCAACAACTCAAACTTTCATTAGGGAAAGTTCCAGATTTAAAAGCTATTTTAGATCAATTTGAGAACAAAGAAGTACAAGCATTAGGAAATGGTGTAAACACGATAGATGCGCTTTATGATCTACTTGAAAGTAGTATTGTGTTAGACCCACCAATGACGATTAAAGAAGGTGGCGTTATTAAAGACGGCTATCATGAGCAACTTGACCAATACCGTTATGCTTCAAAAAACGGCAAGCAATGGATAGCTGAGCTTGAACAAAAAGAAAAGAAAGCAACGAATATAAAATCCTTGAAGATCGGCTATAATCGTGTCTTTGGTTATTATATTGAAGTGACAAAAGCGAACTTGCACCTATTACCTGAAGGGAAATATGAGCGTAAGCAAACGTTAACGAATGCGGAGCGTTATATTACACCAGAATTAAAAGAAAAAGAAACGTTAATTTTAGAAGCAGAAGAGAAAAGTGTTGATCTAGAACATCAATTATTCACTGAACTTCGCGAGCAAGTAAAAACATTTATTCCACAACTACAAACACTAGCTGACAAAATAAGTGAAATTGATGTTTTACAAGGATTTGCTACAGTAAGTGAACTAAATGATTATCATCGTCCAACTTTTAATGAAGATCGTCAAATTAATATCGAAAAAGGACGCCATCCAGTTGTTGAAAAAGTAATGAAAGATGATATGTATGTGCCGAACGATGTTGATATGAAAGATGTGACAGACATTTTATTAATTACTGGGCCAAATATGTCTGGTAAAAGTACGTATATGCGCCAATTAGCCCTAATTACGATCATGGCCCAAATTGGTTGTTTTGTACCATGTGAAAATGCATCACTCCCAATATTTGATAAGATATTTACTCGAATAGGTGCAGCTGATGACTTAGTTGCCGGTCAAAGTACATTTATGGTCGAAATGCTTGAAGCAAAACATGCGATCACAAATGCAACAGAAAACAGTTTAATTTTATTAGATGAGATTGGTCGTGGGACAAGTACTTATGATGGAATGGCACTCGCACAAGCAATTATTGAATATGTACATGATCATGTAGGTGCCAAGACATTATTCTCTACCCATTATCACGAATTGACAACATTAGAGGAAACACTAGAACAATTGAAAAATGTGCATGTTAGGGCCGAAGAATTTGAGGGGAAAGTTGTTTTCTTACATCAAATTCAAGATGGCGCAGCTGATAAGAGTTATGGTATTCACGTAGCCAAGTTAGCAGCCTTACCAGATCAACTGATTGACCGTGCTACAGTTATCCTAGAACAACTAGAGACAACAGATGTAAAGGGTAAACAGAAGGAAGCTGCGGATGATGCACAGTTAAGTTTTTTTGTTGCGGAACAAAAGGCAAGTAGTCAAACAGTAACAAAATCAAAAGCTGATAAAGCACTACAAAAGTCACTTAAAAAGATTAATATAATGGAAATGACCCCAATGCAAGCAATGAATGAGTTATATCGCTTACAACGCCTAGCGAACGAGGAGGAGTAATGGTGAAGATATTACCGATGCCAGATGGACTTGCTAATAAGATCGCAGCTGGAGAGGTAGTAGAACGTCCAGCATCTGTTGTAAAAGAATTACTAGAAAATAGTATTGATGCAAATAGTACATCGATTAAGATTGAAGTGGAAGAAGCTGGACTCCAGCAAATTAAAATAACCGATAATGGAGAGGGCATGGATCCAGAAGATGCTGAACATTCCTTTGCACGTCATGCAACAAGTAAAATTCGTAGTGAAAATGACTTATTTCATGTCAAAACATTAGGATTTAGAGGTGAGGCACTTGCTTCTATTGCAGCGGTTAGTAAACTTACACTAAAGACTTCAACTGGTGGTGAAGCGGGTACAGTCTTAAAACTTGATGGTGGTAAGATTGTTGAACGAAATAAAGGGGATGCCAGACAAGGAACTGAAATGACCATAGATGCATTATTTTTTAACACACCAGCCAGGTTGAAGTACATGAAGACAATCCATACGGAACTTGGTCATATTACGGATGTTGTCAATCGAATAGCGCTTTCTAATCCGACGATTCGATTTGAACTGTACCATAATGGGAAAAATATTTTCCAAACAACAGGTCGGGGAGATGTCATTCAGGTCATTTCACAGGTTTATGGAATTAATGTGGCAAAGAAAATGCTTCCAGTATCTATAGAAACGTTAGATTTTTCAATTACAGGCTACATTGCAAAACCAGAAGTAACACGTGCATCACGAAGTTATATTTCAACGATTATTAATGGACGTTATATTCGTAGCATTCCGTTAAATAAAGCGATAGCAAGCGGCTATCATACGTTATTGCCAATTGGTCGTAGCCCGATTGTTATATTGAAAATTGAAATGGATCCAATCTTGGTAGATGTGAATGTACATCCTGCTAAATTAGAAGTTCGTTTTAGTAAAGAAAAGGATTTGTTTTACGCAGTGGAAGAAACTATTCGCAAAGCTTTTCGTAAAGAAACGCTTATTCCTGATAACAAACAGGAAGAGCCAAAATCTGAGAAAGTCAAAAGTACACAGCACACTTTTGCATTTGATTATAACAAGAGAGCTGATTTGGAACAAAATCATTACCCAAAATCATATACACCTCCTCGTGATGATCAGGATACGTTTGAGCCAGCACAAGCAGCCGCGTTAGAATCGATGGCAACATATGATTTGGAAGCTATTCCCCGAGTAGCAGAAGAGGTTAATGATACACATGAAAATAATATATCAGCTCAAGAAGTGAAATCGGATCGAATTCCTGTGATGTATCCAATTGGACAACATCATGGTACGTATATTATGGCAGAGAATGAAGAAGGCTTATATATGATTGATCAGCATGCTGCGCAAGAACGAATTAAATATGAATATTTTCGTGATAAAATTGGTGATGTTCCAAATGAACTACAAGAACTTTTGTTACCGTTAACGTTCGACTTTTCTAAACAAGAGGCTTTATTAATAGAACAACATCAAGAAGAATTAAAAAAGGTCGGTTTATTTTTTGAACACTTTGGTCAACAAACATATATCGTTCGGGCTCATCCGCAATGGTTTCCACAAGGATTCGAGGAAGAGGTTATTCGTGATATAGTTGAACAAGTAATAGAAGAAGAGAAAGTGGATATTGCTAAGTTACGTGAGGATGCTGCTATCTTAATGTCTTGTAAACGGTCGATCAAAGCAAACCATTATTTAAATAAAGACGATATGTTTCAGCTATTACAAGATCTTAGAAAATCAACTGATCCATTTACATGTCCGCATGGTCGACCTATTATTATTCATTTCACGGGATACGAGATGGAGAAGATGTTTAAACGAGTAATGTAAAATACTTGTATAAAAGAGGCACCTAGTTAAAGACTAGAAGTAAAAGTAAAAAGGTTAGGTGCCAATATGCAAGAAAATAAAGACTTGATTCACTATTTAAATCTTGAGTTATCCAACGTTGCAGTACTTTATGTAAAACTTCATCGGTATCATTGGTATATCCAAGGAAGTCAGTTTTTCACATTACATGCTATTTTTGAGGAGCATTATAAGGAATTAGCTACCGATTTTGATCAAATTGCAGAACGTATATTAGCGATTGGTGGCAGGCCGTTTGCAATAATGGAAAAGTATTTGCAAACAACGAGTCTGAAAGAAGCACAAGCTGATGATGAACCATCAGAAACAATGAGACAACTGATAGAAGACTATCAGCAAATTTGCGATGAAATAAACGAAAATGCTTTACCAAAAGCGAGAGATTATCCAGATAAACCGACTGAGGATCTCTTAATTGGCTTACAAGCAAAGTTAGAAAAATATATTTGGATGCTAAAAGCACACCAAAAACTATAATGAATGAGGGGCTATCATGATGGAAGATTCATGAGCCTTTTTTTTTATTTATTTTAATGTATAATTAGTCCAAGAAGAATGGAAAGCGATGATAAGGGGAATACCGATGAAACAAATTGTAATTGCTATTGTTGGTCCCACAGCGGTTGGGAAAACTAACCTTAGTATAGAAATTGCGAAAAAATTTGATGGAGAGATCATTAGTGGTGATTCCATGCAAATCTATAAAGGGATGGATATTGGCACTGCTAAAGTAACCGAAGAAGAACAACAAGGAATTAAGCACCATATGTTAGATATTAAATCACCAAACGAAGACTTTTCTGTTGCAGATTTTCAAAATGAAGTAAAGCGACATATTGAAGAAATTAAAGAGCGAGGAAAACTTCCGATTATCGTCGGCGGTACAGGGTTATACATAAAAGCTGCCTTATATGACTATCAATTTACAGACGAAAAAAGAGATGACACGTTTCATGAAAGAATAGAAGAAGAAATAGAAGTACAAGGCATGACTTCAGTCTATCAAAGATTGCAAGCCATAGACCCCGCGCAAGCAGAGAAGATTCACCCGAACAACGTAAGAAGAGTAATTCGTGCGCTTGAAGTGTTTGATCGAACAGGAATAACCATGACGGAACACCATGCAAACCAAAGTGAATCATCACCGTACAATCCTATTTTAATTGGATTGGAAATGGACCGGGAAATATTGTATAATCGAATCAACCAACGAGTTGATCTCATGATAGAAAAAGGATTACTAGACGAGGTAGAATATTTCTATACGAAAGGATTAGAAAAGGTCCAAGCAATGCAGGCAATTGGATATAAGGAGTTTATTCCATACTTTAAAAGGGAACAATCTTTAGAAGAAGTAATCATGCTATTAAAACAAAATTCAAGAAGATACGCAAAACGCCAATATACATGGTTTAAAAATAAGATGGATGTACATTGGTATCAGATCACTCCTGATGAGCAATTAAAAATAGTTGAAAGAATTTTAGATGATTTAGCAGGAATGATTGAAAAGAAGTAGAAATAATATAATAGAGATAGAAAAGAGGAGGAAACTATATGTCACAATCTGTTAATATTCAAGATCAATTCCTAAATCAAATACGTAAAGACCATATCCAAGCTACTATATTTCTAACAAATGGCTTTCAATTAAGAGGTACTATTAAAGCATTTGATAATTTCACCGTATTATTAGACACGGATGGAAAGCAACAATTAATTTTTAAACATGCAATCTCTACTTTCGCGCCAGTTAAAAATGTTACATTAGAAAAAGAGTAAGTTAAGTAGAAATACTATATTCCACCATGGCTCCCTTTCCAAATAATTAATAATTGGAAAGGGAGTTATTTTTTGAAAAATTCTTCTTTATAATTTAATTAATAGTTATTGGAAAAGTAACTTTGCTAGAAACGTGCCCAAACTGTATTGGTTACTAAATTAATAAAGGTATTTTTCAAAGGTTATTTATAAGAGTGAATTACTTATCTAAGAATGTTAACGAGACGGATAGATTCAGGAGGGATGACTTTGGAGAAGAAAAAACGGGGGAGAAAAAGTGATATCTTAGAAATAATGACTTATTGGATACCAGAAATTATTTTATTACCATTCAGGCTAGTTGGATGGACGCTAAGAGGTGTCGGTAGGTTGATACGAATTATATGGGAAGGATTTTAATTTATTTAGAAGTAACGCTAAATTAAAATTAACTCTATCTAATACTGTTACTAGAAGGTGATTAAAATTAAAAAAATATGTTGTTTCATTATGTTAATAAGTAGCTTAATTCTTATGATTGGTTGTTCTAATGGCACTACAGAAAGTGATACACCTTCAAATTCAACAAATAATTTAGAACCAATAATTTTTAAGTATAATGAGAATGAGTATAAAATTGTGAATTTTTATCAGGAGTTTTCACAATATATTAAAGAGGCTGAAAACCATCCTGACAATTTAGATACATTATATATTGACACGGTTCTAGAACCATTTACAAAAAGTGTGTTCGGTGAAGATTATGGAGAATTCATTTCCAAGCAATGGGGGTTTGGGACGCCTACTCGCCCAAAGATCCTTGAGGAATATCTTCTTTATCTGAATGAAAATAATAATAAAATCAATGACTTAATAATTGATGCTTTAAAAAAATCAACTGATGAACTTTCTTCTGAAGATGATAAAGTAGTATACATACTCCTTGCAAGTCCAGATGATGTGACTAAGATGAAGTGGTTGAAAGGTGTTACGGGTATGACGTGGGATCAAAACGTTATCACCATTCAAATTGCTCCACCATTTCTTGATGAGGATATTTTAAAGTTTGTTGTTGCCCACGAATATCAGCATGCTGTTTTCTTTGAGAAAAACGAGATTGGGACAAATGCAACAGTTTTGGAAGAGGTTATGTTGGAAGGTAAAGCGGATACGTTTGCACAAATTATGTATCCAGAAGTTGTGACACCATGGAATGATTTTTCAACGAAAAGTCAGGAAGAAAACACTTGGAGTTATTTAGAAAAGAACTTAAATTCTATTAATGCTTCTATAAAAGATGACTTATTTTACGGGAATTCTAGCAAAGGGATTCTAGATACCTCTAATTATAAAATGGGTAACAAAATTATGGATAGTTTTATTCAAGAAAATCCAAGTATTTCTATTGAAGAGTGGACGGAGATGTCAGCAGATGAAATACTCGAAAAAAGTAAATATGAAGCAAAGAACCAAGAATAATAAATCGTAAAGTATGGGATACCCTTAATTGACTTTGCCACACGATTTTAGATATGTATAATATGTGTAGCTTCTTTTAAATCAAGTTGTTTATCTATTCAATTTAAATATTATAGACTCCAATACTTTTTTATATAGGCATGTGTCACACACTAGGCTTATACCACGTATAATGTGGATGGTAAGGGGTGATTGATGGTGGAATCGCAAGTATCTTTTCCTAAACAAAATCAAATAAATATTGTCTTGCAAGATCAACGCGAGCGATTAGGGAGTAGTGACGAGAAAATTTATGACCCTTTTCAACAGTTAGACCAAGCATTTTCAAGTTTTGTTGGTCTTGATTTATTAAAAGATAACATCAAAGAAATATATGCAAATGTACAAATTAATCAACAAAGAGAAAAAGCTGGGATGAAAACACAACCACAAGTATTACACATGTTATTTAAAGGGAATCCTGGTACGGGAAAGACTACCGTTGCACGTAAATTATCCGTATTATTTCGCGAGTTAAATATGTTGTCAAAAGGTCATTTTATTGAAGCAGAGCGAGCTGATTTAGTTGGAGAGTACATTGGTCATACGGCTAAGAAAACACGTGATTTAGTAACTAAAGCACTTGGAGGTATACTATTTATAGATGAAGCTTATGCTTTAGCTAGAGGTGGCGATAAAGATTTCGGTAAGGAAGCGATTGATACACTAGTGAAACAAATGGAGGACCATCATGGGGAGTTTATTTTAATATTGGCGGGGTATCCGTTAGAAATGGAATATTTTTTATCTATGAATCCAGGTCTTGGTTCACGTTTTCCGATTGTTTTAGACTTTGATGATTATTCTATTGATCAGTTAATTAATATAGCGCATAAAATGACTGCCGAAAGAGAATATCAATTAACAAAAGAAGCAGAATGGAAGTTAAGAACACATCTAACTAAAGCAAAGCGTGACAGTAATCACGCCAATTTTGCTAATGCACGTTTAGTGCGAAATATGATTGAAAAGGCAATTCGGAAACAAGCTGTTCGTTTATTAAAAAAACGACATTATAGTACAGATGATTTAATGTTGATTACAGTTAAAGATATTGTGTTAGAATAGAAGTATTGCTTCATAGAAGAAAAGAGGATTAAGATATGGTAGAAAATGTACTAGTAATTGCAGTTCATAAAAAAATGAGTGATGAAGAAAGACTATATTATTCACTTGAAGAGTTAAAATCATTAACAGAATCAGCTAAAGGTAAAGTTATTGAAACGCTTATTCAAAAGCGGGATCGGATTCATCCCGCTACATATATAGGATCTGGTAAGCTAACAGAATTAATGGAATTAATTGAGGAGCATGAAATTGATTTAATTATTGCGAATGACGAATTATCATCTAGTCAAATGCGAAATTTAAATGAAAAATTAGAAATACCAATTATTGACCGTAGTCAATTGATTCTAGATATTTTTGCGCAACGTGCCCACACAAGAGAGGGTAAATTACAAGTAGAGTTAGCACAGTATAAATACATGCTTCCAAGGTTACATGGTCAAGGTGCATCTTTATCGCGATTAGGTGGAGGAATTGGTACACGTGGACCAGGTGAAACGAAACTTGAAACAGATCGACGTCATATTAATCGTCGAATTGATGAAGTGAAAGAAAAACTTGAAACTGTTGTGAACCAACGTGCACAATACCGTAAACGTCGTAAAACAAATAAAGCTTTTCAAATTGCGATTGTAGGGTACACGAATGCTGGTAAATCAACCTTATTTAATCGCTTAACAAAAAGTGAGTCAATGGAAGAAAATCAATTATTCGCAACGTTAGATCCGATGTCTAGACAAATGCAATTTCCAGTTGGTTTGCAATCAATTGTGACTGACACAGTTGGATTCATGCAGGATTTACCAACGGCATTGATTGCTGCTTTTCGTTCTACGTTAGAAGAGGTAAGAGAAGCGGATTTTATTTATCACGTAATTGATGTAAACCATCCTGATTACCCACAGCACTATGAGACAGTACAAAAACTGTTGAAGGATTTAGACGCAGACACAATTCCTTCTTTAATGATCTATAACAAAAAGGATTTGTTAACAACAGGTTTTATTCCGTCTGTACATCCATCAATTTTAATTAGTGCTCTAAGCCAAGAAGATCGAAATCAAACATTGTTAAAGACAGAAGAAATATTAAAAGAGCAATGGGTGTTTTATGAAAAGATCATCTCAGCTACAGAAGGTAAAAAATTGTTGTCCTTTCGAAATCATACGCTAATGACAAAACAAGAATTTAATGAAGATGAAGAAACGTATCTAGTACAAGGTTATATGCCTGATGGTCATCCATTACAGTATAGCTAGAAGGAGCAAAGGACCAAGCAAATGTTAGATGAAAAGATTATCCAAGTAGAGAAAGATATTGAGATAGAACGCAGGAAAATTCAACAAACTGCAGAGCGCAATCAGCTACGGGTATTAAATGCATTTCGCAATCAAAAGATTAGTGAGAGTCATTTTAACCCTACAACTGGTTACGGATACGATGATGTAGGTAGAGACGGACTAGAACGAGTTTATGCTTCTGTATTTAATACAGAAGACGCACTCGTTCGTTTGCAGTTAATTTCTGGTACGCATGCGATTACGACAGCGCTTTTTGGTATATTACGACCTGGAGATGGACTAGTATATATTACAGGTTCTCCCTATGACACTTTGGAAGAAGTGGTCGGGGTTCGTGGTAAAAATAATGGCTCCTTAATTGATTTTGGGATTGAGTACCAAGCTGTTTCATTAACAAATCAAGGTCAGATAGATTGGCAAGGAGTAAAAAGTCAAATAAATAAACATACAAAGGTAATTGGTATCCAACGTTCTAAAGGATATGCCGATCGTCCATCATTTACAATTGATGAAATAGAAGAAATGATTACATATGTAAAGTCAATTAAAGAAGATGTGATTGTATTTGTTGATAATTGCTATGGTGAATTTGTCGAAGAAAGAGAACCAACAGATGTAGGAGCAGATTTAATAGCAGGTTCTTTAATCAAGAATCCAGGTGGTGGAATTGCACGTACTGGTGGTTATATCGCAGGAAAGAAAGACTTGATAGAATTAGCGGCTAATCGACTAACAGCACCGGGTTTAGGTAAAGAAACTGGAGCAAGTTTAGGGATTTCACAAGAACTGTTTCAAGGTTTATTTCTAGCGCCTCATGTTGTAAGTGAAGCATTACAAGGAGCTGTATTCACTTCAAGGATGTTAGACGTAGTTGGTTTTAAGACTACACCTGCTTATAATGCCAAAAGAACAGATCTGATTCAATCTGTTACTTTTGACACAGCTGAACAAATGATTGCTTTTTGTCAATCTATCCAAAAATCGTCACCAATTAATGCACATGTAATGCCTTATCCAGCTGCTATGCCTGGATATGAGGATGATGTAATCATGGCAGCAGGGACATTTATTCAAGGTGCAAGTCTTGAATTAACAGCTGATGGACCAATCCGTCCACCATATACAGCGTATGTTCAAGGTGGTTTAGTATATGCGCATGTAAAAATAGCAATAATAGAAGCGATTGAAAGTTTTCTTAAAAAGGGCTTTCTCAAGTAAACAACAAAGATTAAACCAATAAGTGGAAAAATAGGGTTAAAATTATGCGAATTCGTGTAATAATATAAATTTTTTGAATATTTTTATGTAAAGAAAGCTCACACGTATTGACAATTATATTGGCGAATGTATAATAGAAATATGGAAAGGCAAGTAAGGAAGGGGTTGAGGTTATGAGCGAGATTGATAGACGTTCAATGCCCTTATTTTCCATTGGTATAGTCAAATCTTTGGCTGATTTAACAGCAAGACAAATTCGGTATTACGAAGAACACAATTTAATTCATCCTGCTCGTACTGATGGTAATCAGCGCTTGTTTTCTTTTAATGATGTAGATCGTCTTTTAGAAATAAAGGAACTAATCGATAAAGGAATTAACTTGGCTGGAATTAAACAAGTCTTATCTGTTAAAGACTTGCCCAAAACACAAGTAGTAGATGAACAAAACCCACCTGAATTAACAGAAAAGGAACTCAGAAAAATACTCCAAAAAGAGTTGCTAGATTCAGGTAGGTTAGGCAAGGCTTCGTTGAGGCAGGGAGAGCTATCACGGTTTTTCCATTAAAAAGATTATCTAAAGGAGAGGAAAGCATGTCAAAATTCACTAAAGAATCAATCAAGCAACAGATTAAAGAGGAAAACGTTAAGTTTATCCGTCTTCAGTTCACGGATTTACTAGGAACAATTAAAAACGTTGAGATTCCTTTAAGCCAATTAGACAAAGCATTCGACAATGAAATGGTATTTGATGGTTCATCAATTGAAGGTTTTGTTCGTATTGAAGAATCAGATATGAAATTATATCCAGACTTAGATACTTTCGTAGTATTTCCTTGGACATCTGAAAAAGGTAAAGTCGCTCGTTTTATTTGTGACATCTATAATCCAGATGGTACGCCTTTTGAAGGTTGCCCACGTTATAACTTAAAACGTAATATTAAGAAAATGGAAGAACTAGGATTTTCTAAATTTAATATTGGTACAGAACCAGAGTTTTTCTTATTCGAACTAGATGCAAATGGTAACCCAACACTAGACTTGAATGACCATGGTGGTTATTTTGATTTAGCACCAACAGATCTTGGTGAAAATTGCCGTCGTGATATCGTTCTTGAACTTGAAGAAATGGGTTTTGAAATGGAAGCTTCTCACCACGAAGTTGCTCCAGGACAACATGAAATTGACTTTAAATATGCAGATGCAGTAAAACATGCTGACGATATTCAAACGTTCAAATTAGTTGTTAAAACAATTGCACGTCAACACGGATTACATGCTACTTTCATGCCTAAACCATTGTTCGGTGTAAACGGTTCTGGTATGCACTGTAATATGTCATTATTCAAAGATGGCAAGAATACATTCTTGGATGAAAATGGTCCATTACAATTAAGTGAAACTGCTTATCAGTTTATCGCTGGTATCATTAAGCATGCATTAAGCTTTACTGCAGTTACAAACCCTACAGTGAACTCTTATAAGCGTTTAGTACCTGGTTACGAAGCACCTTGTTATGTTGCTTGGTCTGGTTCTAATAGAAGTCCACTTATTCGTGTACCATCTTCAAGAGGATTGAGCACACGTATTGAGGTTCGTAGCGTAGATCCAGCTGCTAATCCATACCTTGCAATGGCAGTATTATTAGCTTCTGGTCTAGACGGTATCGAAAACAAACTAGACGCTCCAAAAGCTATCAACCGCAACATATATGTAATGGACAAAGAGGAAAGAGAAGCAAATGGCGTTCAAGATCTGCCAGCTACTCTATATGATGCAGTACAATTACTTAAAGGTGATGATGTATTAGTTTCAGCTCTTGGTGACCACTTATTCGAACATTTCGTTGAATCTAAAGAAATCGAATGGGACATGTTTAGAACGCAAGTACACCCTTGGGAAAGAGAACAATACATGCAAACATATTAATAGGCAAAACCCCTTGATGCTTAAAGCATCAAGGGGTTTTTGTTTGTTTTGATTTTACTAGAGTAATTACACCAGCCGCGAACGCACTCACAAAACACCCACGAACTAAGTATCTTAATTAAGTTTTCGGAGATTTTAAAATAAATATGTACGATACACACTAAAAATTTCTCTATTTGATAAATTTGTTATAAGTGGATTTTTATTATTGTGTTTTTTTGTTAAATAATCTAGAATAAAAAGAAATTTATTTCAATTTTGACGATCATTTTATAGAGAGGTGATAACATTAGAATCTTTTATTTAATTTATATAGCGTACATTTTAGTTATTTTGTTATTAAACAGTATTTTTAATTTAGAGAACTCTATTTTGACATGGTTTTTTGCTGTGTTTTTGTTATTTGTTATTTTTTCCAGCTTTATTAGCAAAGTGAAAAGAATAAATGAACAGAAGGATGAATGAATTTTTCAGTTACGATTATATAAATAACTTGCTATTTTATGTTTTTATTTTTTAATGATTTTTAAAATGAACCAGCCTACTAAAACTATAAGTATAAGCAAAATTAAAGCATTATTAAAATTGAATGTATGCATGTAAAATCTCCTTTAATTATAAAATTTCATTATTATAATCAATAGTTGCAACAGTTTTAATTAGAATTATAAGTGCAACCATAGATCCAAATAAAATTAGAATACTTATTTACCATGAATTATATTTTAAGGTAAAATTTACTGTTTAGAATAATATAAATTAACCTAATGCATTTAGCAAGTAATTATAAGGTTATTTTATTAAAATAATAAATTTAACGTCAAAACCCCCCTTAGCACATCTCTTAGTGCTTTAGAGGGTCAGGTATATTTAATGTAATATTATTTATCTGTTGCAAGTTTAATGGTATAGGTTCCTCTGTCCGTGATCAATGTAAATGTTGAATCTTCAAATTTGTAAATGGTTGTGTCTTCAATTGGTATTTCATATAAAGATGATGGAAGGGCCTGTCGTGTCTCTTCATCTGTTTTGATGTCACCTGAACCATTCAATTGTAATGTATGCATTGGTTCGTATTCATCGAGCCTTCTTGTATCCTTTGAATAAGAAATAGATGTTAACTCCAAGATCGTGTTATCATCATCTTCAAGTTCGTGTTTCGATATTTCAATTGTTTTGCCTGTCCACTCTTTAAGTGTTTCATTAAAATCTTCAATAGACATGTATTTTTGTGTCATCGTTATCACTCCTATCCATTATATTTCCGAATTAACTCAAAAAAATACGATAGTGTGTAGAAAAGATAATGTTTATTTCCTCGCCTAATTGAAATTATAAAAAATCACTTTATTGTGATAAAATCAATTAATGTAAATTAGTTTTTATCGCTGAACGAATCGAATCAAATATTTTAAGAAGAGGGGTCATTTTATATGGGACAATCAATTAAAGGTAAAGTAGCGCTCGTTACTGGTTCAGGTAAAGGTATTGGAAAAGCAACAGCCATTGCATTAGCGAAAGAAGGTGTCCACGTTGGATTGCTTGCCCGAACTGAAAAGGATCTTAAAAATGTCGCAGCAGAGATTGAAGCGTTTGGAGTGAAAGTTGCTTATGCAACAGTTGATGTAGCGTCACTTGAGCAAGTCGAAGCGGCTGTTAAAAAGCTAACGGATGAACTAGGATCGACGGACATTTTAATTAATAATGCTGGTACAGCTAAGTTTGGTGGGTTTCTTGACTTAGATCCAGAAGATTGGAAAAATATTATTGATGTGAATCTAATGGGCGTATATTATGTAACAAGAGCTGTATTACCACAATTAATAGAAAAAAACGGTGGAGATATTATCAATATCGCCTCAACTGCAGGACAAAAGGGTGCTCCTGTAACAAGTGCATATAGTGCCTCGAAATTTGGATTGCTTGGTTTAACGGAGTCGTTAGCAATGGAAGTTCGGAAACATAATATTCGCGTAAGTGGATTAACACCAAGTACAGTTGCCACGGAGCTTGCGGTTTCCAATAATTTGACTGATGGTAATCCTGAAAAAGTTATGCAGCCAGAAGATTTAGCAGAATTTATTATTGGACAATTAAAATTACACCCACGTGCATTTATCAAAACTGCAGGTTTATGGTCAACTAATCCATAAGAAGGTAGACTAAAGAAGGATTCCATAACTATTGTTATGGGTCTTTTTTTATGGAAATCATTCATAATTGTCCACTTATTGGGGCATACTAAAGTATTATTTACGATGGGAGGACATTTATTTGAGTGAGACTAATAAAACAATATCCGTTTTCGGACTAGGTGGTTTGAGTGAGATTGGGAAAAACATGTACGCTATTGAATATGGTGAAGCTATTTTTGTAATTGATTGCGGAAATAAATTTCCTGATGAAAGTTTATTAGGGATTGATTTAATCATTCCAGATATTACGTACTTAGTAGATAATAAAGATAAAGTGAAAGCACTAATTGTTACACATGGACATGAAGATCATATTGGGGCTATTCCCTTTTTTCTAAAAAAACTACAGGTACCTGTTTATGCAACCAGTTTCACATTAGGGTTAATTGAAATTAAATTAAAGGAGCACAAATTATTAAGAGAAACAGACTTGGTTGAGATTGATTCACACACCGAGTTGGAGTTTGATCAAATGGAAGTAAGCTTTTTTAAAGTTAGTCATAGTATTCCAGATTGTCTGGGTATTGTGTTCAAAACACCAGAGGGAAATATTGTGCATACTGGTGACTTTAAGTTTGATTTAACGCCTGCAAATGATCGGAAATCAGATATTCACAAGATGGCTGAGATTGGTAGAGAGGGAGTACTACTTCTTTTATCAGAAAGCACTAATGCTGAACGTTCTGGTTTAACACCATCTGAACAACTAGTTGGTGAGCACGTTATTGAAGCTTTTGAAAAAGCAGAGCGTAAAGTTATTATTTCAACTTTTGCATCAAATATTTATCGCGTACAACAGGTTGTAGATGCGGCACAAGTAACAGGTCGTAAACTTGCACTTCTTGGTCGGAGTATGTTGAATGTTGTAGAAGTCGCAACCCAGCGTGGTTATTTAGATATTCCAGATGATATGTTGATCGATCAAGCTGAAATTAATGATCTGCCTCCCGAGAAAGTAGCGATTCTTTGTACGGGAAGTCAGGGTGAACCACTTGCAGCACTATCACGTTTATCTACTGGTAACTTTAGAGGTGTTGATATTCTTGCTGATGATACAGTGATTTTTGCTGCTGGACCAATACCAGGCAACGAAACTAATGTTACACGAATTGTAGATAATTTATTTTTGATTGGTGCTAAAGTGATTTATGGTGCTGAGAGTTCATCTGGTTTACATGTATCGGGACATGGTTATCAAGAGGATTTAAAATTGATGCTTACATTCATGCAACCAAAATATTTCATTCCAATCCACGGTGAATATCGCATGCTATATAAACATCGATTATTAGCAGAATCAGTTGGAGTAGAGAAGGGCAACACATTTATTCTTAATAACGGCGATGTTGTTGATCTTGATGACTCTATTGCACGACAAACGAGAACAATACCAGCGGGAAATACATACGTCGATGGGATTGGAATCGGTGGTGTAGGAGAAGTGGTTTTGCGTGATCGCAAACAGCTGTCTGAAGATGGTATGTTAGTTATTGTCTTAACGATGAGTAAGAATGATAAGAAACTCATTTCATCACCAGATACTATTTCTCGTGGATTTGTTTATATGAGAGATTCAGAAGAACTACTGGGAGAAGTGAATAATTTAATAACACAAACGGTTAAGGATTTTGAAAAGTCATCTAAAAGTCAGTGGAGTGCAATTAAACAAGATGTTAGGAAATCTGTAGGGAAATATATATTTAATCAAACAAAGAAAAAACCAATGATCCTACCGATTATTATTGAAGTTTAACTAAAAAAGATGGTACGCGTTATAAAGCGTAGCATCTTTTTGTTTGTATGACTTTTTAAGGTGGATTAAAAAACGCGCTTTGCTCCTTCGTAATAGTTAGACCAGTAAGCGTTATCCATGTCGTATTCCCAGATACCTTTAGAAGAAGTTGCAGAAACAAAACTATTTTCTCCTGTATAGAAACCAACGTGCGATATCGTACCTGGTTGATTTACTGCGAAAAACACTAAATCACCGGGTTGTAAATTATTTTTACTAATGGAGGTTCCTGTATGGTAAAGCGAACTTGATGTCGATCTGGTCATCTCCACATCATGCTGGTTAAACATGAAGTATACGAATCCACTACAATCAAATCCAGAGGGGTTAGTGCCTCCCCAAACGTACGGAACACCTGTATAATTTGACATATCATTCACTAAATCTTGTTTTATGACCGCATTCTCTAATTCTTGTTGTGTACTAGAATTTACTTTTCCGGTAATGGGTAGTTGATATGCTTGTTGGAATGCTGTAATTGCTCGTACTGTATTTGTGTCATCAACTCCTGTAACATCTCCATTGTAAAATCCTAGTATCTTTAAATTTGCTTGTACCGATTCTAATTGCGTATTGATTTGTTCTAGGTTAGGTGGGGAAGAGATTCCGTCGACACCACCTATTGGTAGTTGAATTTGTTGACCGATATAAATTGTATCGCTTATCAAATTATTCGTAAGCTTTAATTCTGCAACCGTTATGTTGTATTGTTTCGCAATTCCAGACAGTGTATCTCCGGAAACTACAGTATAATTGCTTTGAACGGTGGGTATTTGATTTGATGGCACATGTGGCATTTTTAATGATTGTCCTGTATATATCAGGTCCGATGAAAGGTTATTTAGTTGCTTTATTTGAGAAACTGTTACATGGTATTGTTTTGCTAATCCTGATAATGTATCCCCTGCTGTTACTTGATGTGTACTGGATAAATCAGGCGACGATTGTTGACCTGTAGAAGATGGTATTTGTAACATTTGCGTAACATATATCATATCCGAAGATAACTGATTAATTTGTTTTATTTCATCTGTTGTTGTGCGATGTCTTTTGGCAATTTGAGATAATGTATCTCCTGGTTTTACTTGATAAGAAATGGTTTCTATTTCGATTTTTTTTTGAGTTGGAATGGATAAAACTTGTCCAATATAAATCGTGTTAGCTGATAAATTATTTTTTTGCTTAATCAAGTCGACAGATGTATTATATGTTTGCGCAATTTTGAACAAGGAATCGCCACTTTTTACGCTGTAAGTACTAGGGTCTTCTATATCTGTCAGTTTATTAGGTAGAGGAGCTTTTGTACTTGCAGATACTTCCGTTTCATTTGCAAACGCAAGTGTCATTACTAAAATAGAACCTAAAAAAACTTTAATTGTATTTACCTTTTTATTGGGATAACGATCTGCTACATAATCCTTCATGTTCTCATTTGTTTTAGAAGAATTCATATTGTCGGTTCCAAGTTCACTAGAAAATTCAGAGAAGTTCTGATCTAAAAAGAGAATGACTGTATATCCTTCCTGATCTTTTTCTAATCTATGACTTCTTATAAAGTCCATTCTAAAAATCACCACCTATTCTTTTAGAATGCCAATAAAGTTAGGAGAATATCAGAGGAAAATTTATCAATTTTCACAGTAATGTGTTACATACAACAGGAAAAAATATAAGTGTTATATTAGAATAAAGAGGTTATCGCGTAATATAGTGGATACAAAAGAATAGTTAGCTGAAGTAACTAAATTTAAAGGAGAAGCGAATAATGGATGAATCAAATTCACAATATAAAGAAGAACTTTTATTACAGGCGGTAAAGACACAATATTCTATCTTACGCTTATTGGATAATACTTTATACGAAACGTATCAATCAGAAAAACGACTACCGGAAGATCAGCAAAATACAGATTTAATAAATCTAGCTTATCAAATTAGAAACATTGTCGGTAAAAAACCAAAGTTGAAGGAAGTATATAAAAAGTTAGAAGATGAGTATGGTATTCATTTAAATTAATTAATTAGAAGGGGAGTTAGGACCAAGCATAATATATGCTTGGTCCTAATTTGATCTTTCAGCTTTCTTTTGTAAGTTTCTTTTTCTGTCTCTTCTGTGGTGTATTATATGCTTTGAGCATTTGCAATAAGTCATCACGATTCAATAATGTAACGCTTTTTAAGTGTGCTTGTAGGATTGCGTCACTTGTGTAATCTCTATTTGTAACGATCCATTTCTTGTTAGCGTTATAATTCTCTGCAGCAAGAACAAGTTCCTTAACTGCTGAAGCACCGATTTCAATTGATCTTCGTTTAGCTTGAACAACTATTACATCTTTTTCCTTTTTTAAAAGTAAGTCGGCACCAATTCCATCTGACTTTGGTATTTGTTTCACCTGATAGCCTTGCTGCTTGAATAAATGTGATAATAACTCCTCAAATTCGTCACTACTCATTTGATTAATTTCGTTAATCAGAAATTTTTTATTCTTAAAGTAGGCTGGCTTAGAAGAAAATACCATTATTCTTCTAAGCATTTGCTTTCCAATTAAATAAATGAAGTAAGAAATGGAAGTCAAGAAGAAAACTGTGAAAAAAGTATTTAAGATGTCACTTTCATTAAATGAGATTGCTAAAGTCAACATAAGCAGATTTGTTATTGAAAAGAATTTTACTTTGTCATTAAAATCCCAGTGTCTAAACATTTTTACCTTCAAAAATTGTTTTATGTAATATTTGAACATACTCATCACCTTCTATTGTTTAAGTGTTTTTATGTTCTCCATAATTTAATGAAATATACATAATAGATAGTTACCTCTTTACTTTCTTTGAAAATACCATTAAAATGCACGATAAGTTTCATTTATTAAATGATCGGAGTGAGCAAGATGTTTCAACTATATAAATATAGTATTCTTTTCGTATTTTCTATTGTTTTAGGCTTTGCTTTTAATATGTTCTTACTTCCTCATGAAATACTATCTGGTGGTGTAACGGGTCTTGCAATGATTTTTGGTTTATTAACCCCGATAAACAGTGGTATTTGGCTTGTGGTATTAAATGTACCTATTTTCATCATAGGTTGGTTGAAGTTAGGTAAGCAATTTATTATGAATAGTGTATTTTGTGTCTTTGTGACATCTATGTCGATGCAGTATATTCCTGTCGTAGAGATAACCGACGATGTATTATTATCCTCGGTGTTCGGAGGGGTTATTATAGGTATTGCAGTTGGCCTAATCGTACGTTTTTATGCTTCATCTGGTGGTGCTGATATTATTGGACTCGTTATCACGCAAAAACATGATATTCCACTTGGCGGAATGATATTCGGTTTAAATAGTATTGTCGTCTTTATTTCTGGATTTATTTTTTCTTGGGATCTTGCCTTATATACAATGGCATCCATTTATATTAGTGGAATTGTAGTTGATCGAGTGCATACACGTCATATTAAATTAAGTTTAATGGTCGTATCAAGTAAAGGTGATGTGTTAAAAGATGAGTTAATAAAAAATTTGATAAGAGGTATTACAGTTATGAACGGTGAAGGGGGTTATTCTAATTCTCAAAGAAAAGTATTATACACTGTGATTTCTCGCTACGAACTAGCATTAGTTAAGTCTTTAATTAAGAAAGTAGATGACACTGCTTTTGTGAGTATTACTGAAACGGTTGAGGTAATGGGTAACTTTAGGCGAAATTAATAAAAAAAAACATACTAAATTAAATATAAAAGGGATCAGGACTACAAGTCGAAGTGTTTTGGTTGCAGTTCCTGACCCCTTTATAGAAATTGGACTTTGTTATTTTTGAATCAATATACCTACCATTTCTACTTACCAGTAAGGATATGGATAATATCCTGGATAGACTGGGGATACATAAGGTAATAAGGACAGGGCGGCTAAACTTGCCAATGGAAACCTTCTAGGTCTGTAACGTCTATATCTTCTTGATGGGTGACCATAGCCATAGCTACCATATCTGTTATTTTCTGCGTCATCTTCGAGCATATCTTCACCAACCAATACCGTAACATTACTAAGATCTACATTAACAATTATCCCGTCAAAAGAACTTCCATCTTGATGGTTAAGAAGAACATGGTGATGCATAAAATTTTCACAGGAATCATGCATATTTCTATATTGGTATTGTTCAGCGTTGTTCAGATCTTGGTGTTCAACATTCACTTCTTCTTCAACTCCTTTCAAAATATAGGATATTCATCTAGTGGATGTAAGTGCCTGTTCTTGATCAGAAAGATGTAAAAGCATTGCGTGCAATATGTCAAAAGATAGAATAATAAGATTTAAAAATCCTAAATATTTACTAATATAGTTTAAAATCAGACAGATACGCTATTCCTTTATACCTATTGCTATCTAAATCCGATCATTTACTGGACAAGATTAGCCGTCTGTCATAAACTATATAGTTGTCTATTAAAAAGTAGAAGAGGTGCGTTTAAAATCATGTTACATAACCCAACAGGAAAAGAGCGGTTAGCATTAGCTTTTCTGCTCAGTATGCTCGGGATACTAGGTCCGCTTAATATTGATATGTATTTGCCTAGTTTTCCAGATATAGCAAGTGATTTAAATGCCAGTGCTTCACTTGTTCAATTAAGTTTAACAACATGTTTAATCGGTCTTGCAGTTGGTCAAATAATTGTAGGACCAATTAGTGATGCACAGGGGAGAAGGAAACCTTTATTAATATCGATTTCCTTATTTGCATTAGCATCAGTACTATGTGCAATTGCGCCGAATATAACTACCTTAATACTAGCTCGATTTTTACAAGGACTTACTGCTTCTGCTGGAATTGTTCTATCGCGTGCCGTCGTCCGTGATGTCTTTACTGGAAGAGAATTCACGAAATTTTTTGCGCTATTAATGGTCATTAATGCAGCAGCACCAATGATTGCCCCAATGACGGGTGGTGCCATCTTATTACTACCGTTTGCAAGTTGGAATACAATATTTTTCTTTTTAGGATTATTAGGTTTCATTATCGTGGTCACAGTAGCAATTCGGTTAAAAGAAACCCTTCCAGTTGAGAAAAGAATTCCAAGTTCATTAGGACATTCTATTCGTACAATGGGTAATTTAATGAAGGATCGTTCCTTTATCGGGTATGCATTAGTTGTAGGTTTTGTTCATGGAGGCAGTTTTGCTTACGTATCAGGAACGCCGTTTGTTTATCAGGGAATCTATGATGTATCGCCACAAGTTTTCAGCGTTTTATTTGGTATAAATGGTTTAGCAATTATAACAGGTAGTTTTACTATTGGACGTTTAGGTGGCATTATTCATGAAAGGAAATTGTTGCGAATTGCGGTTATTATTGCTGTCAGTGCGACTTCATTGTTGCTTATTATGACAATCATTCAAGGTCCATTAGCAATGCTTGTCCTATCGATTTTCATTTACATGACCGCAATGGGCATGGTATTGACCAGTTCATTTACACTCGCAATGGAAAAGCAAGGGCATCGAGCAGGTAGTGCAAGTGCTGTATTAGGTATGTTTCCTTTATTGCTTGGTTCTTTTGTTTCTCCACTTGTTGGTATTAATGAAACGACAGCCATACCAATGGGCGTGATATTATTTATTACATCTTCTATTGGCGCTGTTGCATTCTTTACTTTAACTAAAAATCAAACAGTTCAAGAAGTAGAAATAGGGAGTTAACTCCTATTTTTTTTGGATAATTTGTTGATCAAGTACATATCCTAACCCTGTTGATCGGGGAGGTGAACGATATGGAAAACCAATACAACAACAATCAAAAAGGTGGAGCGAAGAAAGCTGCAAAGGCTGTTAAAAATACGGCTGGTGTTGCTTTTGAAGCTGCTGAAAATACAATCCAAGCAACAGAAAACATTGCAATGAATGCTGTTGACCAAACCGCTAACCTTGTAGATAAAACAACGAATTCAATGAAAAAAGATTCTAACCAACAAAACAATAAATAATTGATAGTATTTTTAGGTAATACCCTTCACTCCATTAATAGAGTGAAGGGTATTACATACATAGTATAAAATTATCTAAGGAGAGTAAATCATGGACTTATATCAAATCAAGAATATGATTATTGATGATGAACAATATAGCGAAGAATCCATAACAGTGGATTTCACTAATAATAATAAACGCTACAGTATCACGTTAAATAAAGCAGATTTGGAGGTTGTTAATACTTGGGTATTTGAGAATAACACATCTATTCCTGCAAGTTTGCCAGATGAGATTATTAAATCAATAAGAGAAGATGTGAAAAAGCAGATTAACTAACCTAAGCCTTTCTGTTTGTTTCCTTGTTTTTAAGGTGCTACTATTATAAGGGAATAATCAAGAGAAAGAAGGGACAGAGCTAAATGTCACACACAAATATACCTGTATCTGTCTTAAACTTAGCGCCTATTAGAGAAGGTCAGGGAGCTAAAGATGCAATAGATGATATGGTTCAACTAGCACAAGCAACAGAGAAAATGGGCTATAAACGCTATTGGATAGCAGAGCACCACAATACACCAACATTAGTAAGTTCAGCTACTTCCATTTTAATTAAACATACTTTGGAACATACAGAACACATTCGTGTTGGTTCTGGTGGCGTCATGCTTCCTAACCATGCACCATTAGTAGTAGCTGAACAATTTGGTACGATGGCTACCATCTATCCAAATCGTTTAGACTTAGGTTTAGGTCGCGCACCAGGAACTGATATGATGACCGCTAACGCGTTGAGGCGATCGGGTAATGATACCGTCAATACTTTTCCAAATGATATTAAAGATTTACTCACTTATTTTGGACCAGAAGAAGGACAAGGATATATTAAAGCACATCCAGGGGTAGGTACACGTATTCCGCTTTATATTCTTGGATCATCAACAGATTCAGCTGTATTAGCAGCCAAATTAGGTTTACCATATGTATTTGCTTCACACTTTGCACCTAAACATATGGAAGAAGCGATAGCCATTTATCGTGACCGTTTCGAACCTTCCGAATACCTTGATGCTCCTTATATGACTGTCTGTCTAAATGTAATTGCAGCTAAAAGTGATGCAGAGGCAGAATTTCAATTAACAACCATGCAGCAATTTTTCTTGAATATTGTACGAGGTACTAAAAATCCATTAAGCCCCCCAGTTAAAGACATGGACCAAATATGGGGACCGCAAGAGAAAGCAATGGCAAGTTCGATGTCAAGTGTAGCTTTAATTGGTGGAAAAGACACAATAAGAAAACAATTGACAAATTTTCAGGAGAAATATAATGTAGATGAAATAATGGCTGTATCTTATATATATGATCCAGAAGTACAAAAGCGGTCGTATGAAATCTTTAAAGATGTAGTAGATGGTAATTAAGAATTGCGGTCTTAGTGTAAGTTAAATAAATTTATTTTTTATAAAAAGAGGTCAGAAACTAGGGGCGAATGTCTCGCTAGTTTCTGACCTCTTTACATTATATTAGTTGAAACTTTCGTATTACTCTTTTTATCTTTTTCAAATGTCTGTTCTTGAATTGCTTCCATATCTGGTTCTCTTAAGAATAGTGTACAAAAGAAACAAATAACTGCAGCACAAGCTATTGTTACAAAAAAGAATCTAGGACTTACAAAACTAAAGATAGTTAAAAATACTGTACCACCAATATTTCCATAAGCGCCGACCATACCGGAAACTTGTCCTGTTACACGTTTCTTAACAAGTGGAACCATGGCATATACAGCACCCTCACCTGCTTGAACAAAAAACGAGCAACACATTGTGATAGCAATGGCAAGACCTATTGGCCAACCTGATTCAATTTGAGACATACCGATGTAACCTAGAGCTAGTCCAAGCATTAAGATATTTAGGGTCTTTTTTCGTCCGAATTTATCACTTAACCAGCCACCACCGGGACGTGACATGAGATTCATAAAGGCAAAACTACTGGCAATTAAACCAGCCTGTGCGATACTTAGTGTAAATGTTTGTTCAAAGAAAAATGGTAACATCGATACAACAGCAAGTTCCGATCCAAATGTGCAAAAGTAAGAAAAGTCTAAAATAGCTACTTGTTTAAATGCGTATTTTTCCTTCTCTGGTACACCATTCTTTAGTGTTTCTTTATTTACATCCCAAATTTTATAAACATTTAATAATAGGAAAAATAATAAAACTCCTAGAACAGTAAATGCAATACCATCACTAATAAAATTTAATTGCCAGCCTAGTCTATAAGTTAGAAAACCAAGAATACCGTATACTGGAATTGTCATTATAATGAGACCGACCATATCTTTATGACTGGTAATCTCTAATGCGCCACTTTTCTTGGGTCGTTTGTATTCTATGCCTTCTGGCGTATCACTGACTATTCGCTTAAATATAAATCCGTAGCCAAGTGCAATAAGCCCTGTTAAAGCAATTGCAATTCTCCAACCATTGTCACCACCGAAAATGACTGCTAATGTTGGTAAAATAATTGCGGCTGCAGCAGAACCGAAATTCCCCCAACCACCATAGATTCCTTCTGCTAAGCCTACTTGTTTTGAAGGGAACCATTCAGAAACAAGTCGAATACCAACAACGAAACCTGCTCCGATAATTGCTAGAAACATTCGAGAGATCATTAATTGAATAAAGGAATCTGATAGAGCGAAAGCGAAACAAGGAATACTCAATATCATTAATAAGTTAGAAAATACTTTTTTTGGACCAAACTTGTCAACTAACATACCAATTAATACTCGAGCAGGTATTGTTAGTGCAAGGTTTGCTATACCTAAAATAGCTACTTGATCATTTGTTAAATTAAATGTTTCTTTTAAGGTAGAGATGAATGGAGCCATGTTGAACCAGACAACAAACGTAATGAAAAATGCTAACGTAGTAAAACTTAATACTTTTCGATTTCCTTTGTAAATGTTTTTATCCATATTTGCTTCCAATTTGAAATCCACCTTTCAATTACTTTCTGTTGCTCTTATTCTAATGGATTAAAAGAGGTATTCAATAAACATGTTATATTATCTTACAGACAAAAGCAGAAATGAAAGTTGTTTTGTCAGAGTTTGTAAACACTTACACCGTTGACTTGTATGTAAAAATCAGTATCTATAATTCGGAATATTTAGATTTATCGAAAAACTGTTAATTTACCAAATATAATTGTATTTCATTATTTCGATTTTTGTTAAAAACTATTTCTTTGTGATGCATGCGTTTATTTACTATATTATGAATAAAAATTTCATGGTACAATAAATATGTACTAAACTGCATGAGATAGACTCATCTTAATAATGGGAGTTGTACCTATTTGACCTCATGGTTTAAAGGAGGAAAAAGAATTGAATGATGAAAAGAGACTACAAAAAGAAGCTATGAACGTACTCAAACAAACAAGTCGGACGTTTTACATACCAATTACTTTATTGGAATCTACATTAAAAAGAACCGTAGCTTCTGCATATCTTTGTATGCGTGCAATTGATGAAATTGAGGATCATGAAATGCTTGAACCTGAAATAAAACAATATTTATTGAATTCTATTAGTATGCTATTAAAGAATGAATTTGATAATGAGAGATATGAGCAACTACTAGAGGAATATAAAGCTTTATTACCTGAGGTTACCTTACGTCTTGGAGATTGGCTTCATATATGCCCCCAAGGTATAGTTGATCAAGTAAAAGAGTCGACTAGTATAATGGCCGCTGGTATGGGCAAATGGGCGATGAAAGATTGGCAAATCACTAGTAAGGAAGAACTTGACGATTATACGTATTATGTAGCCGGACTAGTTGGTGTGATGTTATCAGATATTTGGAAATGGTATGACAACACGGAAACAGATAAAGAATTAGCGATTGCTTTTGGTAGAGGTTTGCAATCTGTTAATATATTACGGAACCAAGAGGAAGATAGTGAACGCGGGGTTAGTTTTATGCCGGATAATTGGAATCGTGACGACATGTTTCATTATGCAACAACGAATCTTAATTTAGGTCAGGAATACATAAAAGATATTAGTAATCGTAATATTCTGATTTTTTGTAAAATCCCTTTGGCTCTCGCAAATAAAACATTAAAAGCGTTAAAAAGCGGAAGAGAAAAGATCACCAGAAATGAAGTAGAATCTATCGTGGATCAGGTAACTACTGAGTAGAGATATTTTCCTTTTAACCTAAAACATAAAATTAGACTTCTTGCTAGTAAAAGCTTAGAATTAAATTATCTTGTTTTCGAGATGATTTACTTTAAATGAGGGGGATATGAAATGTTAAAAATAGGTATTATTTTAGGAAGTGTCCGTCAAGGACGTAATGGAGAAGCGGTAGCTAACTGGACGTATGATTTTGCAACAAATCGTAACGATGAGGCTTCATATGAGATTGTTGACTTAGTGGATTATAACTTACCATTTTTAGGGGCGGCAGTACCCGAAGCTGGTAAACAAGAGGCGGAAGCGGCTATCAAGGCATGGTCAGAAAAGATTGCCTCGTTTGATGGGTATATTTTTGTTGCACCAGAATATAACCATTCAATAGGTGGTGCTTTGAAAAATGCACTAGACTACTTGAATCCAGAAATAAATAATAAAGCTGCAGGCTTTGTTGGTTATGGTGGAATGGGTGGTGCGAGAGCATATGAAAACTTACGTTTAATCTTAGGTGAATTACAAGTCGCTGATGTGCGAACTGCTATTGGATTTTCATTAATGACTGATTTTGAAAACTTTAGTGTATTCAAACCGGCAGATTACCATGCAGTTAATGCCAATGAGATGCTTGATCAACTCATTTCATGGAGTGGAGCATTAAAAACGATTAGAAAATAAAAAGACAAGAAAACTTTCGTGCTACATGTGCATGGAAGTTTTTTTGTTGATATTGTAAATGATATAATAGAAAATAAATATGGTTTTTATGTTAAAGTTATATATAGCTAGATAATGTAGTTCATAGTTTAGGAGCTTGGATATGGAAAAAAGTAAATACTCAAGATTCATGTCGTTTACAAGAGATGAATGGGCTAAGTTTCGCTCAAATACGCCGCTAACTATCTCACAATCTGAAATTAAATTCCTACACGGAATAAATGAACAGATATCTTTAGAAGAAATAATCGATATATATTTACCACTAATTCGATATTTGTCCTATAGAATGGAAGCAGTTAAAAAAACAGATAAAGTTAATGAAGCATTTTTTCAACAGGATATTAAGAAAGGTCCTTTTATTATTGGTGTAGCAGGAAGTGTTGCAGTAGGAAAAAGTACGACGTCAAGAATTTTAGAATCTTTACTGTTAAATTCACCTAATCAACCAAAAGTTGCTCTCATTACAACAGACGGCTTTTTATTTCCAAACGATGTTCTTGAGGCTAAAGGAATTATGAATAAAAAGGGTTTTCCTGAGAGTTATGATATAAAAGCTTTGATTACTTTTATGAAACAAGTTAAGTTAGGCGAAAAAAAGCTTCAAGCACCAATATATTCACATGAAAAATATGATATCATACCAGATCAATACATAGACATTAATGAACCAGATATTGTAATCATTGAAGGAATAAATGTTTTACAGACATCAAAATCCATAGGTGAACGTACACCAAATATTTTTGTTTCAGACTTTTTTGATATTTCGATTTATGTGGATGCAGATGAACCTGATATTAGGAAATGGTATATTGAACGTTTTAAAATACTGAAAAATACCGCTTTTGCTAAAAAGAATTCTTATTTCAATAAATATGCGGAGCTTTCTGATCAAGAAACGGAAGTTATTGCAAGAGATATTTGGAATAAAATAAATAAAAAGAACCTTAAACAGAATATAAGACCAACGAAAAAGCGTGCTGATATTATATTAAAGAAAGGAGAAGATCATCGGGTATCTTCTGTTAAAATACGTAAAAGATAGTGCTGAGATAAATACCACTATTTTCGTTTAAGTCTCTAAGAGAATGAATAATTACTCATTTGACATCTTTAAAGAATTAGACGCAAAGTTATTACAAAGACATAATCGTATACATGTACCAAATGATATTTATCGACTGAGCTTTCTCGTATGTTCACTCTATTGACTTTGTTGAAATATGATGTGATAATTTTAAAGGATCGCTAGTAATCTGGTAATCCATAATATAGTTTTATTGGTGAAAATTTTTAGTTAATCTTAATTATTTCTGGCATGATTTAAGTCATGCACTATTTTTTTACAACAATAGAACAAACAAAAGAAAGAGGGATATTATTGGAAGGAAAAAGTAAACGATTTTCAAAAAAAACAATTTGGCTTACTGTTATTATAGCTGTCATAATAGTTGGAGGAACGATCACAGCTACAACATTTCTCACCAAAACGTCAAAACAAGCCTACTTTTTGGCCGAACTGAATGCAGCTAATTTCATGACAGAAGTGGTAGAGGACCGTTATAGTGATGAATTAGATTGGGCAGAAAAAATAAAAGAAACGCCAAGTGAATCCAATTTAGAGCTTTCAGCTGAATTTAATGATCCATCTGGTTATGATTCAACAGGAATGCAAGAACTTATTAATAATTCTACTATATCTGTAATGAGCGGTTTAGATCCAGAGAATAAAGAAATGAAATTTAAAGGTTCGATCAACGTAGGTGAAATTTCAATCGAGGATATTGAATTTTATCTTACATCTGATAGAATGCTGGCTTCGTTATCATTTCTTGATCAATATGTACAAGTAAAAGAAAGCGAAATTGGTACCTTACTATATGAAATAGATCCAATGAGTTATACAGGAGAAGAAGAAATTGAGTTTGATCCTTTCTTTGATCAAACTGTGCTAAGTGAGGAAGATAAAGAACATTTCCAAGATACATATATCAAAATGGTTTATGAAGAACTACCTGATGATGCCTTTACTTCAGAAGATGAAACAATAGAAGTTAATGGGGATTCAATTGCGACGTCAAAGGTTACACTTCAATTATCTGAAGAAAAGATAAAAGATATTATGAATAAAGTACTCACTGAAGCTGAACAGGATGAGACGTTAAAAGAAATTATTCAAAATCAAGCTACCTTTGATACTATTTCTACTAATTCTGATGAACTTGCCCAAATTACCGAAGACTTTGAAGCGGAAATCTCTAAGGCAAAAGAAGCAATAAATGATTTTAGTATTCCTGGTGGATTGACTTCTACGTTGTGGATAAAAGATGACCTTATAGTTCAACGTGATTTTTCTATGGAAATGGGACCTTCTGAATCGGAGTTAATGGTGTTTAGTTTAATGGGTACACAATTAATGAATGAACAAAACCAAACGTTTGATTATGAGTTAGCAGTAACAGATGAATTTGGAACAAATACAATTAATTTAAATGGTGATTTATCTTGGCAAGATAATGTTGCAGATGACCATATTACCCTTTCAGCAAATGCTTTTGAATTATCCTATACAGGAACGGAAGAATTAAATGATGGAACGAGAAATTTTGATCGTAGATTAACTTTTCAAGATGAATCTTCTTCTCCGATGGAAGTAATCTGGAACGGAACATCTACTTATAATAATGATCAAACAAATACGGAACAGTACCTATCTCTTACTGGTGAAGGTATAAGTGAGAATGACTTTAAGTTACATATTAATTCCAATTCAAAATTAGTAAAAAGCTTAGATATCGATACAGAATCAATGGATGTCGTGAATTTAGGTACGATGAGTTCAGATGAAATCGACACATTTATGATGGATGAAGTAACACCTCAGTTTCAGCAATGGCTGGCAGAGTTTTATGGATCAATGTTTGATGCTGGTGCTGGTTTTTAATGAACGGAAGTGTTTATAATGTCTAGTTTAAAGAGAATTTTATTTTTTATAAAACATTATCAGAAACAGCTACAAAAGAAGTGGAAGTCTATTCCTCTTCTTTTGTTGTTTCCAATTCTAATTGTTGGTTTGTGTTTTACTATTGTTGTCACTCTGCTATTACCGAGCGAAAATAAGCCTATAGAAGTAGGTTTGATCGATTTAGACCAATCTGAGGAAACTACAATGTTAGTCAATGTGATTGATGATTCCTCTTTATTGGGTTCTTACATACATATTAGCAAATACACGGAAGAAGAGGCAGATCATGCAATAGAGCAAGGTACCATTAGTACGTACATTATGTTTCCAGAAAACTTCACAGATGATTTATATAATGGAAACTCTGTAGGTGTTTCCATCATTGGTAATCCTGATATGCCAATAGATAGTTACATGATTAAAGAACTCATTGATAGTATGACTAGATATATTGCATCGGCACAAGCAAATATATTAACGATAGATAAATATGCAAAGCAATTACCAATAGACAATCAAAAAAGACAAGAAATACTAATGGAACAGTTTAATCAATTTTTACTATTTACCGTATCAAACGATAAAGTGGTTTATGAAAAAGAAATAACGAACTTAACAACCACTTCACCAATCGAATTCTTTTCACTTTCCGGTTGGTTTGTGATATTTACAATATGGATTATTGCAATTTATATTGTATTAGGAAAAGATGAGAGCTTGTCTTTGTGGAACCGAATGCGTTTATATGGTGTAACTATGTTACAACGGCTTATTTCTCGATTAATTTTATCACTATTTTACGGGTTTATATTAGCAATAGGTGGATTTTATCTCTTTATACAAGTAATGGATATAGAATTTTATCTTATTGACTATGCAAGAATTGGAATGTTAGTTAGTTTTTTCTGTACATTGTTTTTAGTCGGTTTATCATTTATTGACTTATTAATAAAATCAAAGAAATTAGCACTAATAATACAGCTCTTTTATACTAGTAGTGTATTATTTATGAGTGGATCGATTTTACCAACTTTGTATTTTCCAGAAGATGTGAAATATTATCTACCATACTTATTTTCAGCAGAGACATTTTATTGGTTAACTGAGATAGCGATTAAGGGACGAATGTATGTTGATTACACATTACTTTTCCTACTTGTTGTCATTAGTGTAGCAACTTTAATTGCACTAGCTATGTGGAAGGAGCGTCGACATAGATGAAAGCAATTTTATATACGCGCATAATACATTGGAGTAAACACCCTGTTAGTATGATATGTTGGCTTCTGTTACCAATTATTGCAACATGTACATTTTTTTCAGTAACAGATCTATGGCAAAGTGAAACACAAATTCCAGTTGGACTAGTAATTGAGGATGAGTCGATAATGGCTGAGAACTTATCTCAATCAATAGGTGATATACCTCTTCTTGCTGTTAAAGAAATGAATAAGGATCAAGCATTGGTTCAACTCGAACAACATGAATTAGACAGCGTTTTTATTATTAAAGATGGTTATCAAGATAGTATCCAGAGCAATAGTCGTAATCAAGTAATAACGGCTTATATATCTGATATGTCCATAGCATATATTCCGGTAAAAGAAGCAATTACCTCCTTTGTTCAGCAAGACGCTGGTAACTCAAAAGCTGCACATGTTGTTGACCAGTTAGTAACACAATATGGAGGAAATATAAGCTGGGAGTGGGAAGAAATTGTCGTAACGAGTAATGAGATTCGGGAGGAAGAGGCGTTATTACATTCAACTTTTTCTTTTTATAATCAAAAGGATCCAAAGCAACAAGACAGTAGTATTTCCTTATGGAATGTTTGGGGGATTTGGTCCTTTTTTGCTTTATTAACAACTTTTTATATTTACGACTGGGTTATTAAAGAAAGGCGATCTACTGTTAAAGTTAGATTGTCTCTTTTAAAGATCTCTTTTAGATCATATATGATTGGAAATGCCTTTATTTATCTAGCTTTATTAAGTCTATTTGATGTAATAAATGCTGCGCTTCTCGTTATTTATTTTGAGCAAACAATAAACTTTGTACAAATAATGACGTTAGTGAGTTTTCGTTTAACGATTAGTATAGCAGCTTTCTTGTTTGCACTATATTTCCAAACAACCTTTATATATTATGTTTCTTCTATGCTTGTAACTATATTTTTTTCTATCATCGGAGGATCTCTCATATCAATAGAAGGAGTAACAAATCGTTGGCCGTGGCTAACCTATGGAAGTCCAATTTATGCCTTTTTAGAAGGTTGGATTATCAATCCTTGGCTTATTGTTCTACTTGTCCTGCTCTTTATTTGGTACTGGAGAAAGGAGAAAATCAATGCTTAAAGTAAATGATCTATCAAAACATTTCGGTTCTAAACAAGTACTGACAAATGTCTCCTTTCAAATAAACAAGGGAGAAGTAGTAGGTTTAGTTGGCGAAAATGGTGCGGGGAAATCAACATTGTTAAGCACGCTAGCAACACTGCTTTCTCTTGAAAAAGGCGCGATAATTTATAATGATCTTGATTTTGCTTCGGATAAACAGAAATTTAGGAAAAAAATCGGTTATATCCCACAAGAAATTGCTATATGGGAGGAATTTACTGTCGAAGAAAACATGGTTTTTTTTGAACAGATATCATGGGAGAAAAAATCCAAGAAGCAGCTCAGACAAATTTGCCTAGATATGAAACTGACGCATTGGAAAGAAAAAGCAAAGACTCTATCTGGTGGAATGAAGCGTAAATTAAATATTGCGATTAGTCTTATCCATGATCCAGAAATTTTACTATTAGATGAGCCAACCGTTGGAATAGATTTGCGCTCAAGAAAAGAAATTGGCAGCTATCTTTATAATTTAGCTAAAGAAAAAGATAAAATTATTATTTATACCTCGCATGACATGGAAGAAATAATTTCTTTTTGTGATTACATCTTTTGTATTGGGGAGGATCCCTTTTACAAGGAGATATTAGAAGATAAAGGTAAACCTGTTTTCGTGTTATAAAATGTAGTTTATTGAGGGTGGAAAGGGAAATGCTGACCTTGCAATTATTATAGTATAAATCAAAGAAGGGAGTGTTTAATTTGAATAATGAAAAGATTGAAAAGTTGAGACGATTAAAAAATATCCTGTTTTCTATAATGATAATCTGTGTTGTTTCCTTACTAATATTTCGGTATTTTGATTTAGATACTTTAGCAGACTATGCATATGCAGTGGCTCCTATCGCTGGAATTTGTGTGATTGTACTTAATAGAGTATTAAGAAAAGAATTAAATAAGAAATAAACAGTGTTAGTATTTAAGTGTTTTAAATCACAGCAGTGATAATAATTATCATATATAATTGGAATAGATAAATTATTAAATTATAGGAGCTGCTAACTAGTGAAAAAAAATAATATAAATGACTTTGTAGAATTTAAAACAGATAGTTTAACAAAACGTGTAGTAATCAAGGATGGTAAGATGACAGTATTCATTCTAAACTTTAAACCTGGCCAATCATTACCAGCGCATAAGCACCCAGGATCGAATGTGCAATTATTAGTTTTAGAAGGTAATGGGGAATTTAATATTGATGGAGTAACTGTTGGGGTAGAAAAGAATGACACGATTTTTATTGGCGGGGACGAGGAGCTTGCTTTTTTAAATAATGGATCTGAGAATGTAAGTCTTTATGTAGTACTAAATAATATTCCGGATGATAGATATGCTGAAAATTTTAGATAATATGTGGAATTAATCGTAAATGTTAGGTAACAAATGGACAATTGTCTTTTTGTCGCCTAACATTTTTTTAGTTATCATTTCATATAGGTAATTGTTATACTGTGAACAAAGGGGGAATTCCATGAAAAAAAAGTTGGTTTTATTTTTAATTTTGGCATTGTTTTTAACACAAATGCCACTTGTTGGTACATACTTTTCAATTGTTAATACGTTACTACATGAAACAGGTCATGCATTGATGTCAATTATTACTGGTGGTAATGTACAATCAATATCCTTATTTTCAAATACGGAAGGCGTTACACTTGCTAGTCATCGCTATTGGTTTGGTGGTTTTTTAACTAGTGCAGCTGGGTATGTATTTGCATCTTTTATGGCCTTTTTATTTATGACATTGATTTATAAAAGAAAAAGCAACTATGTATTAGTAATTATATTAGGAATACTACTTATTAGTTTACTATTTTGGATCCGTAACGCATACGGTCTATTCTGGATTATTACAATCATAATTGTATTTTCATGGGTTTTGGTTAAAGGTTCTAAATCAATTATAGATTATTCTGCACTATTCATAACCTCGTTATTATTAGTAGAGTCTGTAACTTCATCATTTGAAATTATGTACATTAGCTTAGTCTCACCTAGTAGAGCAGGAGATGCAACGAACTTAGCTAATATGACAGTACTTATTCCAACAATGGTATGGGGCGTTATTTTCTTTTTACAATCTCTCTTTTTCGCTAGATTAGGATTAAAAAGATACTTTTAAGTTTTATGTTAGGAGAATTCCAAACGCTTTTCTGGTAACTACAGTTTCTAAGCTTTACACTTATATAAGATAAGTATAGAAAGGATGAATGAAAATGGCACAAGAGATAAAAGGAAAAATTGCTTATATAACAGGAGCAAGCAGTGGGATTGGAAAGTCAACTGCACTTCAATTGGCTAAAGAAGGTGTAAATGTTGGACTCATTGCGCGCACAGAAACAAAATTACTTGAAGTAAAGAAAGAGGTTGAAACATTTGGGGTAAAATCTCATATAGTAATTGCTGATATTGCAAATATGGTAGAAGTAGATCAGGCAATTACAACACTTGAAAACAAACTGGGTCCAGCGGATATATTGATTAATAATGCTGGCATTGGATTGAGAGGATCATTTTTAGAGACTGAACCAGCAGATTGGAAACATACGTTTGAAGTAAATGTATTTGGTACGTATCATGTTACGCGTGCTGTGTTACCACAAATGATTAAAAAAGATCAAGGCGATATCATCACTATTTCATCTAGTAGTGGCTTAAAAGGTACAGCAGGTTCTACATCCTATAGTGCTTCTAAATTTGCGATTCAAGGAATGACAGAAGCTTTAATGCAGGAAGTGAGACGTAATAATATCCGCGTATTTACACTCAATCCAAGTTTAGTTGCAACTGAACTCGCTTTTGGTGATAACTTAGATGAAAAGAATGACGATAAGTTTATGCAACCAGAGGATCTTGCAGAATATATGGTTGCACAATTGAAATTAAATCCACGTATCTTTATCAAGCAATCCTTACAGTGGGCGACAAATCCATTTTAAATAAAAATGCTCATGTGTGTAAACTTTCTATAAGAACCAGTATATTTTGCTAAAACAATTAGCTAATAAAATGCGACTAACTATTAATTTTGTATAGTTAGCCGCATTTATATTCTATTTAGTTATAAAGTTTTCTGTGTAATAGGGCTGTGAATCTTCATTAAATGCGACGCCAACAGCAAGCGATTCAAATTCGGTTTTTAATATATTTTCTCGATGACCGAGTGAATTCATTAAACCCTCATGTGAAAAAATACTACTTGGTTGGCCAGCAGCAAGGTTTTCTCCTGCCATCGTGTAACTGATATTATCCTCAGTCATTCGGTCAAAAGGAGATTGACCCTCTAGATTTGTATGACTAAAGTAATTGTTTTCAGCCATATCTAAACTATGATCGCGGGCAGTCGTCCTGACTGATTCTTCCCATGATAAAACGGAAAGTCCGTGCTCCACTCGTGCCGCATTAGTAAGATCAAACAATTGATATTCAAAACCTTCTTTTAGCGCATCACTTGCTTCTCCGAAATACTTTTCTCTTTTTTGTTCCATTTCATCACTGATGATTTGAATAGCTGTTACCGTGCTATCTTCATGTTTGTCATAAAATATCGTTACATAATTATCGTTGATAAGAAATATATCATATTCTTGATTTTGCTGCACTTGATAGCTTATTAACCCCTTTTTTATGCTTTCCAGTGGATCATTTAATACATTAAGCACGGAATCCCTTGTACTTTCAAAGGAGATGTCTTTTGTGGAAGTTAATAAATTCTGATTGGTATATAATCCTATTACTTTGTTTTCCTCATTATAGGCTGCCATAAAAAAATTATGATAATCTTCATGGTAAGCAACCCAATTGACCTTATATTCATTCATGGAAGATCGTTTCGGTTCTCCAACTTGTGCTTCTACTTTTGAACGATCATCACCAATTTCAACATTATGAATTGAAAATGGTTGTTCAGTAGGTTCATCTAATGCAGGATCATCTGGAACGGATTCTTCAACATTTTCACTATCTTCGCTATCTCCTTTAACGCTATTAATCAACTGCTGCAATTCTGTATTAAAAGATTCAACAGTACTAATTACCCTTGGATTCTCTTTTATTGCATTTACATCTGATTGTATTTCATTATATACACCTGGAAAACCAGACTGGTTAAATGTATCTCCATAAAAATGCAAAAAAGCAGCTACAAGAAGTAATATAAAGATAATATTTCGTATTTTTGGCATAAATCAACGCTCCTACTGTTACTTGCTTTCTAAATAATTATTGTAGCAAGTTTTACTATTATAAACAACTTAGATGTCTATTAAACGAGGGTTAATATTAGACAACTCAGTAGTTGTATATAATTACTTTTAAGGTTAATCCAGTGTTGGGACATTTAAGTCTTCATATTTGTTTAAGTAGTGGGAGAGGGGTATAAAATTATTTGCAAATAAAGGAATAAATATTTTTTTGTTTTTTTCACATGCTAGTTATTATATATGAGGAGGATGAATTATGAAAAATAATAATAATGAATCAATTGAAAACGCAAAAAAAGTTGCGGGAAAAGTGTATGACGTTTCTGATTATAAAAGTAATGATCCCACCGACAAGGGGATAGCAATAACTCATGAACAGGTATCAGATGATTATATGGAAGGTACAATTGATGCAAAAATAGATAAGGTAAATAACGATGGTGTGTTAAAAAGTCATAAAGGAAAAGAAATACCAAGAAGAGGTTATTTTAAATAAAAAAGATAAATAATAAACGAGTTTTATCCATTAGAATGGAATAAAACTCGTTTTAAAATAGAAATTATTTTTGTTTGTAATCAGATTGACTCGGTAACAATGACAGACCAACCTTTACCTTTATAGGCATTATAACCTTCCGTTAAGCAGTAAGCATAAATTTGGTTATTTTCAATGGTGTACCCTCTTTGGTCTTTACCGGAAAGAACATTTTTTACTGCTTTTAAATCATTTAAATTTTTTTCTAGAATACCTTTACGGTCTTGCGAAGCGATAATATAGCCTTTCGAGTTGATCGCATAAAGTTTACTTTTTTCATGAAGCTTAGCACGATCAATAATGTCATAAATAAATTCCCAGTTAAATCTAGTAGTGAAGACACCAATAATTTCTCCTTGGTCATTATGAATAGGGGAGGAATAGCCCATTGTATATCCACCAACTGCTTCAGAATAGTACATATCCGTTACATGGACAGCGTTTGTTCTAATTGTCTCATTAAACCATTCTCTATCTGACATATTAGCTCCAACTTGACTTTGATTTTGAGCTGCGACTGTTATTTCGCCTGATATGTCAACCACAAATAAATCAAAGTAGACTTCATATATATCATAAATATTCTTCATAAATGATTTAGCGCTTTTTTTCATTTCAGGAGTTGGATTGGTTAGACAATCTTTTATTGCATCAAATGTAGCCCATGCTTGTACATCACAGTTTCTTTCGAAAAGGTTACGGTCAATCTTATCAATCGTATCAAAAGCGATATCAACAGTGCGCAAGGCAATTATTTCGTTTGCTTTATTTTGAATTCTATTTATTAAAACTTCACTCTCTTTACTTGAATCTAAACACTCCTCAGCAAACTTCTTGATTTCTTTTGCAACGACAGAAAATGCTCTACCAGCTTCCCCAGCACGAGCTGCTTCAATTCCTGAATTTAGTGCTAGAATATTTGATTTCATGGAAATATCTTTTATTTTATGCATAACATCTTCCATATTTCTATTATCTAGCTTAAGCTCATTCATTAGTATCGACACATTTAGATTTTTTTCAATCGTACTTTCCATAACAGTAATCCCCCCAAAGAGTCATTATCTCTATAATTAATTATACCTATATTATTTCTATAATATGTAAAAACTGCTAGCTCAATAATACACAACAGTAATTATTATGTCAATATAATTAAAAGATAATTTAAAATATTTAGAATATAATCATTGGAGTTTTTGAAGAGAATGAATATAAGTTAAAATTATTGTAATTATTTTAACTCACTATTTTCTAGATAAAAAAGCACCTTTAATCTCAACACATTTGAGAAAAGGTACTTCCTTTTTAAATTTACATATAGTTATCAACAAAACCCCATACTGTTTTCCAATAAAGTTCTGGATCTACATTTTCAGCTTGACCATGTTCTGCACTTGGAATCACTAATCTTTCTTTATCTACCTTTGCAGCACGATAGACCTCATCTAACATTTCAAACGGGACAAAACTATCGGCTTCTCCATGAATAAATAGCATAGGGGTAGTGCTTTTGGAAACCTGATCAATAGCTGATGCATCATTTAAATCGTATCCAGCTCGTATTTTTGTAATAGTGTTTGCTGCATTCATTACAGGGAAGGGTGGTAAATTAAATAAATCATCTAATTGATACGTAAACACATCCATTACAGAGGTATATCCACAATCCTCCACAATAACTTTTACATTATCAGGTAATGTTTCACCTGAAGTCATCATAACAGTAGCGCCACCCATCGAGATACCGAATAAAGCAATTTCAGCGTCTGGATCTTTTTCTATAATAGTATCAATCCATTGCAACATATCTTTCCGATCATCCCATCCCATGCCAATGTAATCTCCTTCACTTTCACCGTGTCCACGTAAGTCAGGTGCTAACACACTATAACCTTTATCGTAGAAATTACGAATCCATCTGGTCATTTGTGTGCTATTTGATGTATAGCCATGTGCAACTATAGCCCATTTATGATCTGCATTGTTATTTTCATATACATTGGCGTTCAGTGTTAGATTATCCTCAGAAACAATATTTTCTTGGCTTGGTATGTTTGTATCTGAAAAAGTGATATCTAATAATTCATTTTCTTCAGCTACTAATGCTGACACTGCTTCAGATTCACCTAAATTGGGGTTATCTTGTAGAAACTCTTTCTCTTCTTTAGGATTTAAAGCAAAGTTATAAAAATAGTTACCTACAAACCCGTAGGAAATAATGAGGATTCCAATAACTGATGTAGCAATTATGTAACGTTTTTTCATACTAAATCTCCTCGCGTCTAATACTGTGAATTTTTATTTCAAATTATAATATAGCATATAGAAGGATAAAAAGGTTAGGATAAAGATTATTATTTGAGGAATAGTGTGATAGAATCATGTTCAGAGAAATAGTTCAAACTAAGATAAATTATTTGTTATGAAGGAGCATAATTTTGACTAAAAAAAAGTACTATGTTGTTTGGTCAGGTAAAAATACTGGGATTTTTGATACATGGGATGCATGTAAGAAACAAGTTATTGGAATAAACGGAGCAAAATATAAGTCTTTTCCTTCAAAAGCTGAAGCTGAAACTGCTTTTAAAAATGGACCTAAAATGCAGACGAATTCTAAGCAAAAAGTCTCGACAAAGGGACAGGCATCTTCAAAAATAGAAACAACGTTTATTGAAGATAGTATAAGTGTTGATGCCGCATGTAGTGGAAATCCAGGAGTAATGGAATATAAAGGAGTTTACACAAAAAACAATGAAGAGTTGTTCCATTTTGGTCCTGTATCAAATGGAACAAACAATATCGGTGAATTTTTGGCAATCGTACATGCATTAGCTTTATTAAAAGAGAAGAGCAGTAGTTTACCAGTTTATTCGGATTCTAAAACGGCAATCAGTTGGGTTAGAAAAAAACATGCGAACACGACGATACCAAGAGACTCTTCAACTGAACACTTATGGGAATTAATTGATCGCGCAACGAACTGGCTAAATCAAAATAGCTATAAAACGGAGATTATTAAATGGGAAACGAAGCTTTGGGGTGAAAGCAAAGCAGATTTTGGTAGGAAATAAATTAGAAAATACAATAGGAGTGAAGTTCTCTACTAGGAAAGTGCTTCACTCTTTTTTGTAAAACTTACAAACTTCAGGATATTGTTTCATTTCTTTATGACCTTTCTCACTAAGAGCATAAATCCCTCGTTTAACTCTTTCAAACCACCCATAGTAATTCTTTGTTAGTATAGAGGGAGTTTTCTTACCAGCTCCCATTTCAATTAATGCTTTTGGGGATAGTGAACCAGCATATTCAAGGTAACAGGCAATTTGAATACAATTCTCTCTATAAGCAGTCATAATTTGTGTTCTATTTGATCCACCAATATTAAAATCCGCACTTCGTCCATTAATTTCTTTCAGTACTTCTTGTCGCTTTCGCTTATTTTTCCCAATCAGTTTTTTACGATTAAATGGTGTAGGGTGAAAAATAATTTCTGTCTTTTTCGTGTTTCCTGAAAAAGTAACTAGAATTAGTCCTAAATCTAATCGTCTTACTAAATGGCATATATCTGTCCACCGTTTAGATCTACGGTTATACTTCGGTTTTGGAATTGCTATGTATACAAATTCGGATAAGCGTTGTCTTTTCGCTGCTTGTATAAGCAACTCGACAGTTAAATTCAGCTTTAATTCAATGATGATTAGTTCATCATCTTTTATGACTGCGATATCACAGTCTTTTACTTCTCCGTAAACTTGATAACCCTCTCTAACAAAGTGGCTTTGAATAGGCTTGTATAAATCAGATTCTAGTATTTTATTTGTCTCTTTCATATTGCACCGTCCAATTTCAAAAATCATTTCTACTAATATTTTATCATAAATGAGCATGATTAAGCTTGAAATAAGATACTTTGTATACCTATTCTTACGATAATATCAATGTGTATATAAGATCTTTAGAAATAAAGAGAGAAAGGAGCTTCTCTTCATTTCCTTTAAATGATTATTTTGCAACTGGTTGACTAATTGTCTGTAGGCTGTGATCAAAGACAGCAGCAGTGTGTTTTGAATTATGAAGCAAGGGATAATTGCCAGTTACTAAAAGACTGGGTGGAATTGGTTTGCATGCTTGTGCAAAATTACTTTCTTGGTTTAGAATTATCGCATACTGCATTTGATTCTGAATGTGTTTTGGCGTAATTCCGATAGGATATTTATTTTGTTTAAATAGTTTTTTCGCTAATTTAATTGCTCGTCGTAATTCATTCATGTCGCTTCTCCAACATGCAGTTGGAATCAAAAAGGTTAGGGATCCAGCAATTATAATGAATGCTAAATAAAGAAATGTAGCAGTTGTGAAAGTGAAAAAAAGACTTTGTAAAAAAATTGCACACAATAAAAGGTTTAGAAGTAATTTGCGGCAATTGTAGACTAAAACAATGGCCCCATATAAAGTAAAACTAAGAATGACTGTGTATTGTTGGTTACTTCCCCAAACATCATTTAAAACTAGATAAGTAAACATCCCAAGGGTAAAGAAAACAAGTGAGAAACTAAATAGTTGAAAGGGAATGTAGTTTGTTTTTATCTTGTTAAAGGAATCATACTTTTTAAGTAGTGGACACCATTTATCGAAGTTAGACATATCCGAATTTGTCGTACGTTTCTTCTTTGAACGACATTTGTTTTGTTCAAAGATCATCATTGATTCAAGTAGGAAATAGGGACCTTGTTCATCATGCTTTGTAAATAGCCAATTCTTCAAATGAAGTTCAGGTTCATCTAGTTTTTGATGTACTCTTTTCCAGGTGAAACGAAATGTTGTACCTTGATTTAAAGCAGATGGGACCTCTGATAGTGTAATTATGTTGCGTTTGTGTAAGGAGAAAAGTCCGGCTATAATAGCTTCTTTTGTTAGTTTTGCATGTTTATTTACGTAATGAACAATTAACGGATCTGTCTTTTCCATTAATGCTAATAGTGCCTTTTTATTCTTTTTTTCATGGTTTATGGTGTTTGGATGTCTTAAAATAAGATATGCTCCAATAACTATACTACTTATTATAGCAATAAGCAGAATGGAAACCTTACTGTTAAAATTATCTTCAACATTCTTATAACGGGATTGCAATGCACTTTCTGAAATTAGAAGTTCATTTTTAAAATTTTTTGCTTCATCAATTGGTCGATTAGTTAATTCGATAGCAGGGAAAATAAATCTGAAATCAATAGACTCTGATTGAGAAAGGAAATCATATGTGTAGTAGGTCTCATCATCAACGGTATGAATAATTGGTTGGTTACTAGAATGAAAAAAGATAAAAGTATCCTGATTTTTCTGTTTCTTAGGAGTGCTTAGTTTAAGCATTACATCATCAATACCACCATCTTTTATTTCATCAAAAAAGATGTACTGTAAATCGGCAATATCGTTATATTTTGTAATAGCATCTTTAATATCATAGCTAAAAACGATTTGTTTTAATTCATTTTCGGAGGAAGAGCTAATTTGATAGTCATTTTTCATTTTTTTAACAGTTAAAGGTTCTAGATTGAGCGTTTCAAGATCTTTCTCTGCAAGTTGATTTGGTGCATGATAGGCTTCGAAGTTTTCAATATTGTCATCCATAGATCTAGTAGTTTTATTGAATGAATTGTGATAAGTGTATAACTCTGTTATATGTACTGTTCCGTCACTGTCTATATTAGCTTGAATATTTGCAGATTCAATTGTTAGAGCATGGTTGTTATCTCCGCAGCTAACTAACAATAATAAAAGTGGAAACAGACAAAATAATCGGTGCTTTATTTTCAATTTAATCATCCTTTTTAGTTACATAAAATACATCAAACTTGTCCAAATATCTGATAGTTAAATCTATGATGAAAAGCTACTGAACATGTATAGAACGATGAATAATATAATCCTTATAAAAAATACGGATAATTTAGAAGCATAATTACCATGCTAAGTGTCAAAATCACTAGAAAGGAGTGGGCACAATGGGAAGAGACGAACATCAACATGGCAAACATAATAAAGCGAAATTGCCACAAACACCCAAAAACCAAAAGGATTCGGATGGTGTTGATATTGAAATGTCCAACAATCCAGAAGTTCAATTTGGTGTTAATGAAGCAGAAGAAAAAGATAATAGAAAATAAAAGAGTAGCATCCATTCATTCAATGGATGCTACTCTATCAAGATTACTCAACATTCGGCTCTGGATAATCATAACCAAATGTATTAACAACAACAGTTTTCATACGTTGATCGTTAAGGGGTTTGTCAGTTGCATTTGGATCTAGTTCAGATGCTACAATTGTATCTACAACTTCCATACCTTCGATAACCTTTCCAAAACTAGCATATTCACCATCTAGACTAGGTGAATCAGCTACCATAATGAAAAACTGTGATCCTGCTGAATCAGGTTCGTTTGTTCGTGCCATTGATAGTACCCCTCGTTCATGTAATAAGTTATTTTAGAACCCATTAGAACTAAATTCACCTGGAATCGAGTAACCTGGACCACCACCTCCAGTACCATCAGGATCTCCTCCTTGAATCATAAATCCAGGAATGACACGGTGAAAGATAAGCCCGTCATAAAAACCTTCTTCAATTAAGCTGATAAAATTCGCAACTGTATTTGGAGCGATTTTTGGATATAGCTCTAAGATTATTTCTGTTCCATTTTCCATTGTAATAGTAACAACTGGATTTTCCTCGACATCCGACAAGTCTAATTGTTCACTCAATTGCTCTTCAACATCATCTGTTTCTGTTACAGAACCACAACTTGCGATTAGTAATAGTAGTAAAAGGCTACTAATCAAAGTTAGGATTGGTTTTATTTTTATTGTCATAATTGCTATTCCTCCTGTTAAATTATCTCATCTTAAACGTTTCAATATAGTATTATATCACGTGCTTGTTACAAATTAGTAGCGGTACTTTTCGTTATTTGCAACGATATAATTTTTCGGAACCCTTCTTGTAGAATGGTTTAGAAGGAAAAAATTCCACTATTATGGATATAAAATTTGGATTTGGGAAACGTAAACATAATACGGTAGAAATGGAGATGATCATTTAATGCGTAAACTTTTGTTTGTTTTATCAATAATAGCTTTCTTTACATTAACAGGTTTTAGTTCTAATACAACTGATATAAATGTGGATGACATCATAGTTAATAAAGAAGAGGTACAAGTGAATTCCAATATCTTTATGCAAGATAGGATAAATAATAGTAGTGATACCACAATTATGGAAGGAGTAAATACTGTTTTAGCGACCATTGAGGCGTTAAAATATACTGCAGTTCATTCCCCTAACGATAGTGCTAAAATAATAAAAATTGGTAAGAAGTTGAAAGAAGATTGGGAGCTTATTGAAGAAAAAGTAGAAGCTGCTTACCCTGAGGATTATACGAATATTGAAGAGAGTTTTTATCCATTAATTGAGGAGACACAACACGATAAACCAGATACAGATGTGTTAATGAAACTGACAGCAGAAGTAAATGATAAATTATTTAAATTCAAAGAAAAAATATCTGCTTAAATAAAATTGTATAGATAAATAATAAAAAGACATTAGATGGTTTTGATCTAATGTCTTTCTATTACGTTAATTCATCTTATTTACTGTTGATCTCTTTATTCGAAAAGAAAAAACAGTTAAAAATAAAGATAAAAATACAAGTATAAAGCCAAATACCTGCCAACTGCTCAACATTTCATCTAATAGGAGGAGACCTATTAAAACGGCTACAACTAACTCAAAAGAAGAAAGGATAGAAGCTTTGCTTGATTCGACATAAGAAAGCCCGATAGTGAATAAAATATAAGCGAAGATTGTAGAGATGATTGAAATCCCTAAGATGTTCAACCAAACTTCTTTCATGATAAAAGCTTCTTTTTGCGTCCAAATTCTACTTGTAGGAATCATAAAAATACTGCCGCAGATCATCGAATATACTGTAATTGTAAGTGGATGGTAGATTCTACTAGCAGATTTCCCAATAATACTGTAAGACGAACAACATAGGCCAGATAATAATCCTAAAACAATCGTAGTCGTTGTTAAAGAAAAGTGTCCAATAGGTAAAAATTGAATGACAAGTCCACATCCTAAAATAGTTAATAAAACAGCGATTATTTTCTGAAGTGGTAATTTTTCTTTAAATAAGAATCTGGCTATTATGGCCGTGAAAGCAGGTGATGTATAAATGAATATAACAGCGACAGAAAGGGTTGATCTTTCTATTACTTCAAAATAACACCAATTAAACAGGGCCATGCTTACTACACCAAGTGCAATAAAGTAAGGTAAATCTTTCATTCTTATCTTTAGATAACTTCTTGCGATACTCGCTAGAATGATAAATAATATCAAACTGGATATACTTAAGCGAACCGTTACTACTTGCCATGGTGTGAAACTAAACGTGTACAAATTCTCGACAAATAAACCTGTTAACCCCCAAAAGGATGCTCCCAGAATTACAAGTCCGTAAGCAAAATAATGATTCATTTGCATGGTTATACCCTCCCATTTCTCTCTATCTACTAGGTTCAGGATAACTATTATAATGTTGTGAAAAATTTTCACTTATATTAAGTAAGTTTAACGTATATGTAGCTCTAAAGCAATATTTGTATTTTTATGAATGATTCAATTAATTTTGCGGATGATGTTTTAATAATTAGTTAGACTATGTTACAATATCCAAATAATTAGGATGGAAGGAGAACTACAATGACAATCAATAAAAAATGGTTATTAAGTTTATTTCTCGTATTATTTGTGCTTGTACTTGCGGCATGTAATAGTGACGATGAAACAACGGAAGATACGAACGATGAGACAGCGACAGAAGAGGAAGAAAGTGAAACAGCAACTACCGAAGAAGCAGCAATGCCTGAGGCGGATTTGGAAGGCATACCTGAAGTTGTTGCTGAAGTAAATGGAGAAGAAATAACACGTGAAAAATTTGAGACAACTTATCAAGGGCAACTCCAACAAGTGGCTTTACAAGCACAAATGTCTGGGTCAACAGAAGAGATAGATCAAGATCAATTAAAGACACAAGTTGCAGAAGGTATGGTTGGACAAGAACTCTTAATACAAGAAGCAAATAATCGTGATTATGATGCTTCAGATGAAGCTGTAGATGAAGTTTTAAACGGATTAGTTGAACAAAATGGACTTGAATCGCAAGAAGAGTTCCTCGCAGCTATAGAAGAACAAGGAACAGAGCAAGAAGAAGTAATGTCCCAAATTGAGTTGCAAGTAAAGGTTGATCAACTTATTGCAAATGAATCAGCAGACATCGAGCCAACAGACGAAGAAATGCAAACCTATTATGATCAATTAGTGGAACAACAAGAGCAAACGGGTGAAGAAGGAGTAGAAATCCCTTCTTTTGAAGAGGCAAAACCACAGATTGAAGAACAGTTAAAGAGTCAAAAAGAAGCAGAAGTAACGCAAACTCTTATTAATACGTTACGAGAAGACGCAGACGTAACGATTAATATATAGTGTAATAAACAAGGTCCAATATAATTGGACCTTGTTTACATATTTTTACAGCCCCAAAACCTATAATGGTTATTTAAAAGTCTTTTATTCATTTGATAAATTTCTTTCCATTAAGGTAGAAACTTCACGGAAACCAAGACTTTGATATAAATATTTAGCATGATTTCCAGAAAAGACATTCAACTGGATGTCATGATACCCTTGAGCTTTTAACCGTTTGAATACCTCTTTACACAATTGCTTTGCGATTCCTTTTCTTCGATAGGGAGGAAGCACATACACTTCAGAAATATGGCCAATCAATTTGTTAGAATAATAATCAAAACTTTCTCCTACACCAATCCAACCATTAATATAACCGTCCTTACTATATACCATATAATAACCACCGCTCGCTAAAAAGTTGGATACTATTCGATGTGCTTTTTCTTGACTTGGTTTACCATATCCCATAGTTGCTTCTTTTAGCACAACAGGTGCATGGTTTACTATTGTTTGTATCTCACTATACGTAGCTTTGTTAATATTAATAGTCATGATGTTAAAACTCCTTATGGCAATGTTGCTGATTTAAGAGAAAAATAACAACTTTTAATGCGTAGAAAGGCTAATTGCATTAAAGAATAATGCTTATTTTTTAATATATTTTGTGATCAATGGACTCACTTGTTTGATCATTGGGCTTACCTGCGTGTAAATACCTTGCACTTGTTGAGCAGTTGCTGTTATTTTATCAAAATCAAAATTTCCATCAGCTGTTTTAAATTGTGTTAACAAACTTTGCTTCTTTTGAACTGGAGGCATTTGATATGGTCTTCGATTTGGTATTAACGGATAAGGTTGATTTGGACGTACTGGCCTTTCTGGAAACATTTCTTCACCTCCTATAAATTATAGTTGGTATATATTATTCAAGTTGGGGAGTTATGGAAAGGTATTTGTCCATATATTTTCTGTGTTAAAGTTTTTTCTTTCTTCACCAACTTAACGGACAATAAAAAACCAAGTCAAAATCAATTTGAACTTGGTTTACTTCATTTTGTTAACTTCACTTAAATACGTCTAGATGATATAGCTCTTCTCACTCTTCTCATGGATTCTTTACCAGCCTCTTTTTGAGCAATTAGAACATTTACATAAATCGCATCAATTAAACTGAGCTGGGCAATACGGGAAGATAAGGCCTCCGAGCGATAGTCTGTTTCTTCAGACAACGTGTGTAATGGGATATCTACCTTTTGACTGAGCGGTGATTTAGCTAAACTAGTAATTCCAATTGTTTTAACTCCGTTCTCTTGTACGATTTCCAGTATGTCTAAAATGTCTTTCGTTGTACCAGTATGGGAAATAAGTACAGCTACATCATCACTAGTCATTTGTGAGGCTGACATGAGCTGCATATGTGTATCAACTTGAGCAAAGACAGGAATACCTGTTCGAATAAATTTATGGTAAGCATCTTGGGCAATAACGCTGGACCCGCCATTGCCAAAAAATTCGACTCTTTTTCCTTGAAGAATTAATTTTATAGCAGATTTAAGGGCATGCTCATCCATTACTTTTAATGTGTCCTCAAGTGTTTTTATGTTGGAGTGAAAAATTTTTTCTGCTACAGTTTTTTCTGTGTCTTCTGGTAGAATTTTTTCGTGAATGTCATTTACAGGTTCTGTAATTTCAGAAGCTAATACTATTTTCATAGATTGATAACCTTTAAAACCAATTCGCTTGCAGAAACGGAAAACTGTTGAGTTTGCAATGCCGATATCATCTGCAACCTGGTTAATTGTACCGTAAACAACTTTATGAGGCTTTTCTAATATATAATCAGCAATTCTTTTTTCTTTATGACTAAATGTTGCGTAGTGTGATCTGATTCGTACCAGGCAATGTTGCATTTCAGTGGTTGGCATTAAATACCCTCCTTATTTATATCTATTACTATTATTATATAGGGAAATACGAATAAAGGAAATATTTTTTTATAACGCTTTCAAAAAAAGAAATATTTTTTTCAGAAAACGCTTGCAAAAGAATAATATTTTTTTGTATAATGAATTTAAGAAAAAAATTTCCGGGAGTTGAAATATATGAAAATAGCAATGATTGGTTTAGGGAAGATGGGTATGAACTTAACACTTAATTTATTAGATCATGGTCACCAAGTTGTGGCCTACGATGTTTATTCAGATTCTGTTAAACGAGCAGCAGACCAGGGGGCTGAAGCAGCTGAATCACTTGAGGATCTCGTAGGAAAGGTAGAATCACCTAGAGTCATATGGATGATGGTGCCAGCTGGGGATGTTACAGAAACAGTAGTGTCTGAGATTAATAGATTGTTAGATAAAGATGACATATTGATTGATGGTGGAAATTCAAACTATAAAGATACCGTTCGTCGTGCAGCAGAATTAGCAGAACAAAGTGTTTATTATTTAGATGTTGGAACAAGTGGTGGAACAGATGGTGCAAGAGAAGGTGCCTGTACAATGATAGGTGGAGATGAAACAGCTTTTAATAAAGTAGAAAAATTATTTTCTGACACATGCGTTGAAAGCGGTTACCTTTATACAGGTAAATCAGGAAGCGGTCACTTTTTAAAAATGGTTCATAATGGAATTGAGTATGGCATGATGCAAGCAATTGGAGAAGGTTTTGATATATTAGATAAAAGTGAATTTAATTATGACTACGAAAAGGTAGCACGTGTTTGGAATAATGGTTCTGTCATTCGTTCCTGGTTAATGGAACTTATGGAAGACGCTTTCTCTGATGATAGTAATTTAGATGATATAAAAGGTATTGTTCATTCATCAGGAGAGGGTAAATGGACGGTGGAAACAGCATTAGACTTGCAAGTTTCTGCACCAGTAATCGCTCTATCTTTAATGATGCGGAATCGCTCATTAGAATCAGATACGTTTAGTGGTAAGGTAGTTGCAGCACTCAGAAATCAATTTGGTGGTCATGCAGTAGAAAAGAACTAATACATAATACATTAGGAGGAATGCATCATGTCAGGAACAATATTAATTTTAGTAGCAGTAGCTGCAATTTTTACATTATTATATTTAGTAATTCGAATAAAGCTTCATGCATTTGTAGCATTAATGGTTGTAAGTTTACTAGTAGGTATTGCTGCAGGAATGCCATTAGATCATGTTATTGAATCTGTCGAAAATGGAATGGGTGGTACATTAGGCTTTGTAGCAATTGTTGTTGGTCTAGGTGCCATGTTTGGAAAGATGTTAGAAGTTTCAGGAGGGGTAGAACGCCTTGCACAAACGTTATTAAATAAATTTGGAGAAGATCGCTCACAGTGGGCATTAGGTATTACCGGATTTTTGGTAGCGATTCCAGTATTTTTTGATGTTGGTTTTATCATTTTAGTACCATTAGTATATGGTTTAGCGAAGAAAACAGGTAAATCATTATTATACTATGGTATTCCTTTGTTAGCAGGTTTAGCTGTTACACATAGTTATCTTCCACCAACTCCAGGCCCAATTGCTGTAGCAGATTTAATTGGTGCAGATCTTGGTTGGGTAATATTATTCGGTATTATCGCAGGTATACCGTCAATGATTATTGCTGGTCCTCTATTTGGTAAGTACATTTCAAAGAAGATACACATTACAGTACCTGATTATATGAATTTTGAAGAAAAAGAGTATGATAAAGATCTACCAGGCTTTGGGATGATTACATCTATTATCATGGTTCCATTAGTTCTGATTTTAATTAATACACTATCAGCAGTAATGCTTCCAGAAGGAAATACATTCCGAGCGTTCACTACTTTCGTCGGTAACCCGATTGTTGCATTAACGATCGCAACATTATTGACATTTACATTTTTGGGTACAAAAAGAGGATATTCAAGGCAAGATATACAAGATATAGCAACAAAAGCATTAGAACCAGCAGGTATTATTATTTTAGTAACAGGTGCAGGTGGGGTATTTAAAACAGTTTTAATTGACTCAGGTGTTGGTGATGTTTTAGGTAATATTATGGCAGGTTCGGCTTTACCACCAATTCTTTTAGCGTTTTTGATTGCTGCGGTTGTACGTGTTGCACAAGGTTCAGCAACAGTGTCGATGGTAACAGCTGCCGGTTTAATTGCACCTGTGATTGGCATTATGGGTCTAGAAGGTCCTGTTTTAGGACTAATCGTTATCTCAATTGCGGCAGGTGCAACCGTCCTTTCACATGTTAATGATTCTGGATTCTGGTTAGTTAGTAGATATTTCGGTCTTGATGTGAAAGACACATTAAAAACATGGACAGTGATGGAAACATTAATAGGTGTTGTTGGTTTATTTACTGCACTTACACTTGGTCTATTTATTTCATAGGATGGAAGGAGCGCCTAAAAAAGCGCTCCTTGTGTTTTAATTGAAAAGATAGGAAAATGTACATAAATGTTATTGGAGGTATAATGATGCAAAAAAAATATTTGTTGGGTGTAGATATCGGTACGACTAGTACAAAGGCAGTATTATTTAATCGATCTGGAAAAATACAAAGCCAGCATGCAGTTGAATATCCATTGCATACGCCTGTTCCTGGGGCCGCTGAACAAGATGTGGAAGAAATTCTGCAAGCTGTTAAAATATCAATTCGAGAAGCAATCAAAAAAAGTTCGATCAACCAAGATGAACTATTATTCATTTCATTCAGTGCTGCGATGCATAGTTTGATTGCAGTGGATGTTGATGGTAAACCATTAACACAGAGTATTACATGGGCTGATCAACGTAGTGAACCGTGGGCTAAAAAGTTAAAAGCAGAGAATGGACATCAAATCTATTTACGAACGGGTACGCCGATCCATCCGATGTCTCCACTAGCAAAGATTATTTGGTTAAAAAATGAACAACCAGAACTATTTAAAAAAACAGCTAAGTTTATATCGATTAAAGAATATATTTTTAAACAATTTTTCGATACTTATATCATTGACTTTTCCATCGCATCAGCAACAGGGTTATTTAATTTAGAGAATCTTACATGGGATCAAGGTGCATTAGATGCTGCGGGAATCAGTAATGATCAATTATCAACTATTGTTCCAACTACACATAAGATACATGGTTTACAGCAAGAATTGGCTGATGAGCTTGGTATAGATGCTGATTTACCATTTATAGTTGGCGCTAATGATGGTGTGCTATCAAATCTTGGTGTTAATGCAATTGAACCAGGTGTTGTAGCACTAACAATAGGAACTAGTGGAGCAATACGAACGGTGACAGACCGCCCAGTGACAGATCCTAAAGGAAGAATTTTTTGTTACGCACTAACAGAAAATCATTGGGTTATTGGTGGACCTGTTAATAATGGTGGAATGGTTATGCGTTGGCTTCGAGATGAAATCTGTCATGAAGAAGTCTTACAAGCAAAAGAGCAGGGAATTGATCCTTATGATCTAATGACAGAAAAAATAAGCAACGTACAAGCTGGTGCAGAAGGATTGATTTTCCACCCTTATTTAGCAGGAGAACGGGCTCCTTTATGGAATGCAAATGCGAGAGGTTCATTCTTCGGGTTAGGCATGCATCACAAAAAGGAACATATGATGCGTGCGGTACTAGAAGGGATTAATTTGAATATTTATACAGTCCTGCTAGCACTAGAAGAGATTATTGGAATTCCTGAGAAAATTCATGCAACTGGTGGTTTTGCCAAATCACCAGTATGGCGACAAATGCTTTCCGATGTTTTTAATCAAGAGGTTCAAATTCCAGAAAGTGTTGAAAGCTCATGCTTAGGTGCAGTTGTGCTTGGGTTATATGCGTTGGGTGAAGTAGATGATCTAAACGTCGTATCAGAAATGATTGGTACAACAGAAAGTAATCGTCCTAACCAAGATCAGGTGGATATTTACACAGAGTTAATACCAATTTTTATCCGTCTGAGTCGCCTTTTTGAGGAAGACTATGATGCAATTGTTGCATTTCAACAAAAGCACGTAAAAACTGAATAATTGATTTAATCAAACGGTATTAGTAATCCTACTAATGCTGTTTTTTTGTGTTGTCATTTAAAATAATAGCATATTAATAATATAAAGCTATTTCTATTCTATGTTTTATTCTAACTATGCTATAATAAATCCATTTAAATGGAAGCGTTACCAAAATATAAAATAAGGAGGTTCTTACTTGAAGAATCTACTTTTTGTGTACTTATTATTGATTAGTTTATTTGTATTGTATGTTTATCACTATCAAGCAAATGAGTTAACGACTCAGGAATGGTCAAAGAATGAACTACAAGGAAATATGGATGAAACATATGTGATGGTGACATTTCAAGTTGGAATTGATTATTGGAAACGTGCCCTAAAGGGTTTTGAAGATGCTGCAGGTGCATTAAATGTTTCTGTAGAATATCGTGGTGCGAGAGAATATGATGTCAATGAAGAGATTACTGTCTTAGAACAAGTAATTGCAAAAAATCCTGCTGGCATAGCGATATCAACAATGGATCCTGAGGCGTTAAGTTCCGTAATCGATAAAGCAGTAGAAGCTGATATTCCGGTAGTTATGTTTGATGCTGATGCACCTGAGAGTAAAGCATTTACATTTTTAGGAACGAATAATTATCACGCAGGAGAAGAAGCAGCACATAAGATGGCTGCATTAGTTAATGAAAAAGGAAAAGTTGGGGTTATAACACAACCATATCAATTAAATCACCAGGAAAGAACACAGGGTTTTCAAGATACTATTTTCTTGGAATATCCTGAAATGGAGGTTGTTTCTATTAAGAATGGAAGAGGAGATCAGTCGGAATCTAAATTAGTTGCACAAGATATGATAACTGAGTTTCCAGGTTTAGTTGGTGTATTTGCTACTGAAGCAAACGGAGGAGTTGGAGTAGGTCAAGCAAGCTTAACTAATAATTTAGAGGATTCATTAAAAATCATCAGTTTTGATACGGATAAAGGAACTCTGGATATGATTCAAGACGGAGTTATCTCTGCAACCTTGGCACAAGGAACATGGGATATGGGTTATTGGTCATTACAATTTTTATTTCATTTACAGCATAAGATTGTAGAAGAGGAAGATGCAGAAACACCATTACCACGTTATGTTGATACGGGTATTACGATCGTTACACAAAAAAATGTGGATTCGTATTATCCGCAATAAAACTTCTAGAATGGATTGATAGTAGTGAAAAGTTGGATACAAATTAATAATTTACCCATTCGATTTAAGTTAATCTCACACTTTCTATTTGTTAGTATCATTCCTATTATCTGTCTTGGCTTTTTAATCAATTGGACGGTAGAGCGTGTTTTAGAAGAACAAGTAAATAATAATACATTGCAACTTATAAATAAAGTTAATGAAACCCTAGAATTTCACATCAATAATATGCAAAGTATCACATATTTTATTGCTGCTAATAAAGATATACAACAATTTCTAAATCAAAATCAAGAAGAAGTTATTTATAAAGTTAATGAATATGATATGACAGACTACCTTCGTAATTTTACGACTTTATCACCTGAAGTAGCAGGATTATTAGTAATAAATAGTGAAGGAGACTACATAAGCAATGAACTGTATGCACCGTCAGAGAAAAATTTGACGGATGAGTATTGGTACCAAGAAGCAGTTGATAATAAAGGAATTTTTAAAATTATTGGAAAACCTAAGGGGCGCAGCATAACATCATTAGTGAATTATAAAAATGATGAAGTGATATCAGTTGTTCGTGCAATAGTAGATCCCTATACACAAAAGGTCCAAGGTGTTATTTTAATAGATTTAAAAGTTCGAGTTATTGCTGAAACAGTAAGAGACATCCGCTTAGGGAAAACTGGTTATCTAATGGTTATAGATGATCAAAATAATACTATATATCAACCGAATGATCCCTTAATTGAATCAATACCCGATCATTGGCTAGAAGAAAAAAATACTGGTACTTTCTCTAAAATAATAGAGGGACAGAAACTGCAATTTATTTTCAACAAGTCACCCTTTGCCAATTGGACGACGATTGGTGTTTTTCCTGCCGAAGAGACAATATTTGAAATCCGTGAAATACGATTTTACTTAGTTTTTTTTGTATTTATACTCATGTTATTCGGAATTCCTGTCTCCTACTTTTTATCCAATTCGATATCAAAACCAATTTCAGAATTAATGCGTTTCATGCGTAAAGCTGAAGGAGGTAATCTAGCAGTTCGTTATCATGAAAACCGGCATGATGAAATAGGATTACTTGGTCGAAGTTTCAATAAAATGTTGGTGCAAATGAATCATTTAATGTTTTTAACAAAGCGACACGAAAGACAAAAGCGAGAAGCTGAATTTAGAAGTCTACAAGCAAATATTAATCCGCATTTTCTCTATAATACGTTAGATACAATTCAATGGATGGCTAGAAAGCGAAAAGCAGATGATGTTGCTGAGGTAGTTGAGTCATTAGCTAAATTATTTCGAATAGGATTAAGTAAAGGAAGACATAAGATTACTCTTTCTGAGGAGATAGAACATATAGAGAGCTACTTAATGATTCAACAAATAAGATATCGTGAGAAATTAAACTATCAAATTCAAATTGGTGAAAATTATCGTTCTTTGTATGTTTTAAAATTCATCTTGCAGCCCATTGTAGAAAATGCTATTTATCATGGCATTAAGGAAAGACGTGGTTTGGGTCATATTACTGTAACCGTAAATGCAAAAGAAGAAAAGCTATCTATTATCATTCAGGATGATGGAGTCGGGATGTCAGAATTGCAACTAGAAGAAATGAGACAGGCTTTAAGTGAGGCGATTATACGTACAGAAAACCAAGAAGAAAATAGAGATAAAAAAGGTTACGGTATGTTAAATGTTCAAGCTCGAATTCTTTTAACGTTTGGAGAGGAATACGGAATTTATATAGATAGTAAGACAGGTGTTGGAACAAGGGTTGAAATCACATTACCAATTTTAGGTGATTATATACTAAAAGGGGATAAGCCTAATGCTTAAATGGAAAGTGTTAATTGCAGATGATGAAGTGATGATACGTGAGGGAATTCGGTCCTGCATCAATTGGGAAAAGTATGAAATGGAAGTAGTAGGGGAAGCGGAAGATGGGGAAGAAGTAGTGCAGTTGGCAATTGAGAATCAAATTGATTTATTATTAATTGATTTAAATATGCCTATAATGGATGGTATTACAGCTATGAGACAAGTAAAGGAACAACTACCACAATGCAAAATGGTTGTAATATCTGGTTATGACACGTTTCACTATGCACAAGATGCCATTAGATTGCAAGTAGTAGATTATATTCTAAAACCTGTAAATTCAGAAAAACTAGGAAATATATTAATGACATTAAACCAAACGCTTATAACAGAGGTAAATCAAGAAATATATTTAAAACAAGCTGAAAAACAACTATTAAAAAATCATGAACAACTTAAAGATCGATTTTTAAAAGATTGGATAGCAGCTAAATTAACAGATGATGAGATAATAGATCAATTACATTTTTTAGGATTACCAATAGTGATGCCTCAACAATATTTGGTAGTGATGTGGCCTGGTTATCAACAAAGCAATACAATTATTACAGAGAATGAAAGAGCGATTTTCATATTCGCAATTGATAATATAGTTGAGGAAATACTGGGTTCATCAGCTATTTTTCAGTTTAGAGAAGGTTCTGAGTTACTTCATGTTTGTATATGGAAGACTGTCACAAAGGAACAGATAACCGAACTAGTACTGGAAATAAAAAAATGTTTGAAAATTAATGTTTATGTACAAATGGAAGATATTCATATTACGGAATTAACGGATTTGTACAAAATTCATGACTTATGTAAGGTAAAAGTCGCTAAGCAAGCACGAGTTTCTCCTATTGTTAAACAAGCGCAAACATACGTCCAACAACATTATCAAGATTCGTCCATTACACTTGAAAAAGTTGCAGAGAATACGCATGTTTCAACAGTTTATGTAAGTCGAATGATCAAACAAGAGTTAGGTATCTCTTATATTGCTTTATTAACACAATTACGCATAAATAAAGCAGCAGATTTATTAAAAACAACAAATATGACAATTAGAGAGATAGCAGAAATTGTAGGTTATGAGACACAGCATTATTTCAGTACTGCTTTTAAGAAAACAACAGGTATTTCTCCAAATCAATTCAGAAAGTAAAAATTAATAACATCGCTACATATTAGCTAGAAGCTTATATGTAGCGATGTTATTTTAATTTAAAAAGTTGTCATATTTCAATTTGATTAAATTTTTATAAAAACACTTTAAAATAATGTAAAGGCTTTCATTTATTTAAATGCTATTGTAGTTACGAGGAAGTTAAATTGAAAGGGGTTACAAAAGATGAAGAAATTAGTCTTACTTGCACTATTATTTAGTTTTATGGTTGTACTTGCTGCATGTGGAGGGGATGACAGTACTTCTAGTAGTTCTGATGATGGGGGCGAAACTGTATCAAATGATGCATCAATCGGTATAGCAATGCCAACGAAATCATCAGCTAGATGGGTGGATGATGGTGACAACATGGTGGAACAATTAGAAGCCCTTGGTTTTGAAACGGATTTACAATATGCGGAAGATGATGTAGATAAACAGATCGAACAAATTGAAAACATGATTGTCAAAAGTGCGGATGTTTTAGTAGTTGCATCAATTGATGGTACAGCATTATCTAATGTATTAGCAAAGGCAGCTGACCAGGATATTGAAGTTATTGCCTATGACCGATTAATTATGGAAACACCTGATGTTAGCTACTATGCAACATTCGATAATTTTCAAGTAGGTGTATTACAAGCAACATACATTGAAGAGGCATTAAATCTTGCAGAAGCAGAGGGACCATTTAATATTGAATTATTTGGTGGATCACCTGATGATAATAATGCCTATTTCTTCTGGGATGGTGCAATGTCAATCTTACAACCACATATTGATAGTGGAAAAGTTGTCATACAAAGTGCACAGACAGAATTTGAACAAGCGGCAACTATGCGTTGGGATGGAAATAACGCAAAATCTCGGATGGAAAACATTCTTAGTAAAGCATATTCTGGTGGAGAAACTGTTGATGCAGTGCTATCTCCATATGATGGGATTAGTCGTGGGGTAATTCAAGCATTAAAAGGTGTCGGTTATGGTTCGGGTGATTTACCAATGCCCGTTATAACAGGTCAAGATGCTGAATTAGCTTCCATTAAATCAATTGTTGCACAAGAGCAAACACAAACTGTATTTAAAGATACACGAGATTTAGCTGCTGTTGTAGTTACAATGATTGACGCAATCCTTACAGGCGAAGAAGCAGAAGTTAATGATACAGAAACGTATGACAATGGTATAGAAGTTATTCCGTCTTATTTAGTAGAACCAGTGTCCGTAGATATAGATAATTATCAAGAAATTGTGATGGACAGTGGTTACTATTCAGAAGATGAACTAGAGTAGTATAGCGTGAAATTAGTGGTGGGAGGCCACCACTAATTTAAATTATTTCTTTAAGTGGGGAAGGTGGCGAGTGTATGTCGGACTATATTTTAGAGATGCGTAACATAACGAAAACATTCCCTGGTGTTAAGGCACTAGATAATGTAAATTTAAAGGTTGAAAAAGGAGAAATTCATGCGTTAGTTGGTGAAAATGGTGCAGGTAAATCAACTTTAATGAAGGTTTTAAGTGGTGTCTATCCAAACGGGTCCTATGAGGGTGGCATCTACTTTGATGAAAAAGAGTGCCATTTTAAAGATATAAAGCAAAGCGAAAATGTTGGTATTGTTATTATTCATCAAGAATTAGCGTTAAGTCCATTTCTTTCAATTGCAGAAAATATCTTTTTAGGTAATGAAAGACACGTTCGTCAGATCATGGATTGGAAAGATACTTTTTCGAAATCCAAGGAATTATTAGAACAAGTAGGATTAAAGGATTCTCCAGAGACAGCAGTTATGAACATTGGTGTTGGTAAACAACAGTTAGTTGAAATTGCAAAGGCATTATCAAAAAATGTCAAGTTGCTGATTCTTGATGAACCAACAGCAGCCTTAAATGAAACAGATAGTGCAAATCTGTTGAAATTATTAAATGACCTAAAAAAACAAGGGATTACATCTATCCTTATTTCTCATAAGTTAAATGAAGTTTCTTCTATATCGGATTCCATTACAATTTTACGTGATGGTCAAACAATCGAAACAATAAAAAGTAATGATGGTAATGTTTCTGAAGATCGTATTATTAAAGGCATGGTTGGTCGTGAATTAACTAGTCGTTTCCCAGTAAGAACTGCAGAAATCGGTGAAACCATTTTTGAAGTTAAAGATTGGAATGTTTATCATCCACAGCAACGTGATCGCAAAGTTCTTGATAATGTGAATATTCATATTCGTCGTGGAGAAGTTGTTGGGTTAGCGGGTTTAATGGGAGCAGGAAGAACAGAGTTAGCGATGAGTATTTTTGGTAAGACATATGGTAAAAAAATAACAGGTTCGTTATATAAGAATGAGCAAGAAATAAATGCTAATACAGTTAGTGAAGCAATTGCAAATGGGATAGCGTATGTTTCGGAAGATCGAAAAACATACGGATTAAACCTCATTGATGATATCAAACGAAATATTACATTATCTAACTTAAAACGTGTTTCGCATCATTCTATTATTGATGAGAATATGGAAATAAAACAAGCACAATTATTACGTGAGAAATTAAACATAAAAACACCTTCGCTTGAGCAGGTCACTGGTAATCTTAGTGGTGGGAATCAACAAAAAGTTGTATTAAGTAAATGGATATTCACAGAACCAGATATTTTAATCTTAGATGAGCCTACACGTGGTATTGATGTTGGAGCTAAGTATGAAATATATTCTCAAATTAATGAATTAGCAGCAGAAGGAATGGGTGTATTAATGATTTCATCTGAGCTTCCAGAGGTACTTGGTCTCTCAGATCGGATTTATGTAATGAATGAAGGCCGTATAAGTGCGGAGCTTGATCGTGCGGATGCGGACCAAGAAAATATTATGCGTCATATGACTGGATTTGGAGGTGCTAATCGTGCAGACATTAATTAATTTATTTCGTAATAATATTCGTCAATATGGAATGATTATTGCACTTGTATTTATTACGGCATTATTTTGGGTACTGACAGAAGGAATTACTTTTAATCCTTTAAATTTAACGAACTTGATTCTGCAAAATGGCTTTATTCTAGTATTAGCAGTCGGTATGGTTTTGGTTATTATTACAGGAAACATTGATTTATCAGTCGGTTCTGTCGTTGCTTTTGTAGGTGCTATTGCAGGTGTACTGATGATAAACAATAATGTACCAGTTTGGCTAGCAATAATTCTATCTATAATTGTAGGTGCTTTAATTGGTGTTTGGCAGGGGTTTTGGATTGCCTATATCGGAATACCCTCTTTCATCGTTACGTTAGCTGGGATGTTGATTTTTCGAGGACTAACCTTATATCTATTAGATGGACAGTCGCTTGCACCATTTCCGGATTCATTTGGTTTTCTCAGTGGTGGTTTTCTACCAGATATGTTTGGTTCAGGTGGTTTGCATACTCTGACGATCATTTTGTCCGTAATACTATCAATCATTCTAGTATATTTAGAAATTAAAAATCGAAAAACACAGTTACAATATAGTTTTGAAGTTGTTCCGATGTGGATTAGTATTACAAAACTTGTGTTATTGCTATCTGTTATTAACTGGTTTGCTTATCAACTGGCATTGAACAAAGGTATCCCAATGGTATTAATTATTGTAATTATACTGATTGTAGTTTATACCTTTATTATGAATAATACAGTAATGGGAAGAAGGATTTATGCAACAGGAGGAAATAAAAAAGCTGCTGATTTATCCGGTATAAAAACAAAAGGTGTTGTATTTTGGGTATTTGTTAACAACGGGGTTATTGCAGCATTAGCTGGATTAATGTTTGCATCTCGGTTAGATTCTGCAACACCTGCAGCAGGTAATATGTTAGAACTAGATGCAATAGCTGCAGTATTTATTGGTGGTGCTTCTATGTCGGGTGGGGTCGGTACGATTATTGGCGCAATAGTTGGTGGTCTTGTTATGGGTGTAATGAATAACGGGATGTCATTAATCGGTATTGGTATTGATTGGCAACAAGCGATAAAAGGGATGGTACTATTACTTGCAGTCGGATTTGATGTATATAATAAAAATAGAGCTGGAAAATAAGTAGTCAGAAGAAACATCACGTGATTTTATTTCGTGATGTTTCTTCTAATAACACCCACTACTCTATTAAAATGTTTAAAGAATAGATGAAAAGGCTAAATACATGTATTAGTGAATGAATTTAGTTGAGGAGGCTAACTATTTATTACTTAGCAACAACATTGAAACATTTTAATATTCGAGCAACGGATGATGTATTAGGAAAGATAAAAGATATCTATTTTGACGATAAGTTCTGGACAGTACGTTATTTAGTAGCTGATACGGGTAAATGGCTCCCAAGTGAAAAAGTATTGTTATCACCTTTGTCAGTTAATAAAGTAGATTCTGAAAACGCGACAGTAGATGTGTTAGCATCGAAAGAAAAGGTTAGAAATGCACCAAATAAAAAAGCGGATGAACCAATCTCAAAACAAGATGAAATAGACTTGACTGGATATTATGGATGGCCAAATTATTGGAGTCAAATTGGACCATGGGGAGGCTTTAGTACCCCAGCTGCTCTTGCTGTTGCTGATAAACAACGAGAAATTCAAGAAAAAGCTAAAGCTGACCAAAAAGAAAGTCATCAATTAAGAAGTGTTAATGAAATAAAAGGTGAATTAACTGGGTACAAAGTAGAAGGTATTGGTGGGAAAATAGGTCATGTTTCTGATGTTATTATAGATGAAGAGAATTGGAAAATCACCTACTTAGTAATAGAAACAAGTAAATTCTTAGCAGCGAATTTTATTTTAATAGCTACGGATTGGATAAGTGATATACACTGGTATGATAAGAAGATCTATGTTGAAGTAGATAACGAAAAGGTGAAAAATGTAACGGATTTTGATATACATGCACCACTAACGAAAGAATATGAGGAGAAACTCTATTCTGACTTAGGGAAACAAAAGAAATCCGAATAAACAGATGTAAATCTAGAGACTGTCATGAAAGTTTACTTTCAGATAGTCTCTATTTTATTACCCTACGCTCATCTATAAAACTCTTCTAATAATTATGACATTATTGTTTATACTATCCGTATAAATAGTGAATATTTATCACTGTTATCAATTAATAGAAGTAGGTGTATCTATGAAAAACCGCCTTATCTCTATCATTATTCCTTCTTATAATGAGTCAAATAATATTGAAATAATATATGATGCGATAACCAATGAATGTTTAGACATTGATTATAACTTTGAAATTTTATTCATTAATGATGGTAGTACGGATAATACGCTTAACCTAATTAAAAAGTTGGAATCAACTAATGCCAACGTAAAGTACATTTCTTTCACACGGAATTTTGGAAAAGAAGTTGCACTATTAGCTGGTTTTCAACATGTTAGTGGAGAAGCTGTTATTGTAATGGACGCTGATTTACAACACCCATGTAATTTGATAAAACCATTTATACATGGCTATGAGGAAGGATATCATCAAGTGATAGCACAACGTAATCGAAAAGGTGAAAATCGACTCCGTGCCTGTTTTTCATCGATTTATTATGGCCTAGTAAACAAAATAGTTGATGTAGAAATAAAAAATGGGGTAGGGGATTTTAGATTATTAAGCCGGAAAGCTGTTGAGGCCCTTCTATTATTGAATGAAGGGAATCGCTTTTCAAAAGGCCTTTTTTCTTGGATAGGTCTAAGCCAAAAAACTATTTACTATGATAATATTTCACGTAAAAATGGTAAATCCAAATGGTCCATTTCTATGTTATTTAATTATGGAATTGATGGGATTATCTCTTTTAATAATAGGCCACTCAGAATTTGCTTTTATTCAGGTGCGTTCATATTATTATTATCTCTTCTGTATATATTTATTAACCTGTTCTTTATTATAACTAATGGAATCACAGAGCCAGGATATTTTACTATAATGTCAGCTGTTCTTTTTTTAGGTGGTATTCAGTTACTTTGTCTTGGTGTTATTGGAGAGTACATTGGTAGGATTTATTATGAAACGAAACATCGTCCACACTACTTAATACAAGAAACAAACATTTCATCAGGAGAAAATTATGAGCATACGCAGCCAAGAATTTATAAAATTCATCATCGTGGGCATCATTAATACGTGCAATTACTATGCGGTTTATTTATTCGTGCATGCATATTGGGAAATTAATTATCTGGCTTCACACATCACAGGATTTATTTTAAGTTTAATTATATCCTTTTTTTTAAGCTCTTATTTCACGTTTCAAGTAAAACCAACAGTATTGAAATTTATTCAATTTCCGGTTACGCAAGTTATTAACATTATTGTTTCCTCTATATTTATTTATGTATTCGTTGAATATTTTGTCCTGGGTAGCACGATAGCACCGATTGTTTCCATGATTTTTACTGTTCCTCTTACATTTTTTGTAACAGGAAAAATTTTAAGAAAATAACGGGGAATACATATGCTGATCAAACGAAAAATCCTCTATCTTATAATAAGTAGTCTAGTCGTTGCTGTATTAGGTCATTTGTTTTTTTTGAGAGAATGGCTATTAGATAGATATATGGTCGGACCAAATGATGGTTTGCAACAGATGGTTACCTTTAAAAAAATTTTGTATGAACAATATAAAAGTGGAAATTACTTTTATTCCTATCAATTTGGTCTTGGAGGTGGAACGTACAGCCAATTAGCATTTTATTTCTCCACATCATTTCTATTCATTTTGTCAGCAATTTTTATTTTTGTATTACAAGCCTTAGATGTTATTGGACCTGCTGATACACTGTTTTGGGCAAATGCTTCAATATTTATAAGTATTGTTCGATTAACTTCAATCATTGTTATAACAAGTATTGTATTTCATTATATGAAAAGTGATTGGTTGCCTGCATTTACAGGGGCCTGTTTCTATGGATTAGCTACTATTTATTTCCGACATGTGACGTATTGGGAGTTCTTTGCCGATGCAATGATCTGGATTCCACTACTCGTATTTGGAGTTGAAAAAGTTTTCCGAGAGAAAAGACCAAATTGGCTCATTTTTGCGATAGCTGTAACGCTTATTAATAATTTTTACTTTGCATATGTTAATTTAATTTTTATTATTCTATATATTATCTTTCGTTGGTTTATTCCGTTGGCAGAGAATGAATCAGATAAAGGCAAGTACGCTAAGCTTTTTATTTGTTCAGGTTTTTTAGGATTTGGAATTAGTGCAGTAGCTTTTATACCAGCTGTTTATGGATATTTACATAACTTTCGACCAGCATATCAGAAATCCGTATCTTTTTTTAGCTGGGATAATATTTTATTTGATAGTCGTTATATTATTCTACCTACCGTATTTTTACTACTTTTATTCAGTCTTTCTCTTTTCAAAGTGCAGACATTTAGACTGTATTCTGTTTTAAGTAGTTTTTTTATCTTCTTTCATTTTAGTCCACTTGTTGCAAGTGCATTCAATGGCTTCTCAGCACCTCAATATCGTTGGGAATACTTGATTTCTTTTTCTATTGCAGGAGCTATTTCATTTGGTTTAGAACACATTCAACGTGTAACGAAAAGAAGAATGATCTTATCAAGTGTAATTGTACTAATTCTTTATCTTGGTACAATTATATTTATTGATGATTTACATGTTTTTTCACTGCTTTCTTTGGCAATTTTATTAATGGTATCTATTACTATCTTATTACTTTTTTATGCTGTATTTAAAAAAGAAAAAAGTGCTTTTTATATTATGTATGTAGGACTTTTGTTACTCGTAATCATTTTTGCGAATAGTTTTCAATATGGTCTTTCTCAAGCAGGGGAAGTTAGTAAATCCTCTAAAAATTATTTGTTGAGCGATAAATATAACGGAAAAGAACAAAGAGAGCTTTTGCAACAAATTAAAAACAAAGACCCCGATTCGCTATACCGGATTGACTGGAAAGTAGACAGACTTAATAATACACCAATTGTGCAAGATTTTAACGGAATAAGTGTGTACGGTAGTATACTAAACGAACGCTTGATCGATCTTTATTTGAACGATCTAAATATTGACACAGGGAGGGAAAGTGTTAGTAGATATGCAACATTTGGTAATCGGGCGCACTTATATAGTTTATTTCAAGGAAAGTACATGATAAGGGAGAAGGAAAGCGAAGAGGGCGTACCATATGGATTTTCAAAAATACTTGAATCAAAGAACTATATCGTTTTAGAAAACAATAATGTATTGCCTTTTATTCGAACAACTAAAAATTTCTTTTCAGAAAAAGATGTCGAACAGGTTTCTGATTTAAGTAAAGAGTATGCGATGCTCGAAGGTGTAATTATACCCAACACGAAACAAACAAACGCAGAAATAGCACAAGACGCTAATCTTATCGACCAAACGAAAATCATGATGGTTGGTGCTTCTTATACGAATAACGTATTAACTGTTACTGAGGAAAATGGTGGTTTAGATATAGAAACAGATTCATTAACGTCTGCAGCAAAGGATCTGTACGTACACTTTCATTTAGAGAACACTGCAGTCGATCAAGGGTTTACATTAAAAGTAAACGATTATAAAACTGCACGAAAATCTAATCAATCTATTTATAAAACATATGATGATGAGCTAACAATCCGCGTAGATAATTCGAATAAAATTCGAATTAGACTACCTAAAGGAAAGTACATCTTAAGAGATTTAGAACTATATCAAACAGACTATGCCCGTTTGGAATATCAAAAAAACAAGGTATCAAATAATAGTACGTTAAAGTGGAAAGATAATCGAATATCCATAACTTTTAACAACGATAGAAATGATTATTTCATGATGCTACCTATTCCATTTGAAAAAGGGTGGCAAGTTAAAGTTAATAATAAAAAGCAAAAAATTGAGAAGGTTAACTATGCTTTTATTGGATTTCCCATAGACAAAGATGAAAACGAGATAGAATTACTCTATTATCCACCTTATTTTATACTATCGATTGTTTTATCGAGTTTTAGCCTACTCTTATCTATATTAATTTGCAGAAGAAACCAATAAGAGAAAAAGTCATATTTTGCGGTTGCCCGGGTAATATTTTCGGAAAGTCTTATATTAAATCAGTTGTTTTCTTATGGAATTTGTTATTAGAGGAATTCTAAGCACCAGTTTTAATGAGGATATAGGAATTAGTTGTTAGAATATTTAAGAAAAGAATATCTAAATTTAAGCCTCCGTTATGGAAGATCAGTCCACACGTAAAACCTTTTTATTTCATATAAAGGTAGTGAAGGAGGTTTGACAAATGACGAAAATTTTTATTGATCCTGGACATGGGGGAAATGATTCAGGTGCAAGTAGTAACGGGTTAGTAGAAAAGGATATAACATTAAATATTGCTCTAAAATTACAACAGATATTGAACGATTCTTATCAAAATGTCACCACACGTCTATCAAGAACAACAGATCAGTCAGTTTCCCTGACCAATCGAACAAACGCTGCGAATGATTGGAATGCCGATTACTATCTTTCCATTCACATTAACGCAGGTGGCGGTGTTGGTTTTGAAAGCTATATATGGAATGGTAATTTTGCTTCGAAATCTGAAACAGAACGATTGCGATCTACTATTCACGACGAAATTGTTGAAACGATTGGATGGCGTGATCGAGGTAAAAAAGAAGCGAATTTTCATGTGTTAAGAGAAACGACGATGCCAGCAATATTGACAGAAAATGGTTTTATAGATAATGATGCTGAAGCTGAAGAAATGAAAACGCCACAATGGATTGAACAAGTAGCACGTGCACATGCATCTGGTATCGCACAAGCATTTGAATTAGAAGAAGACTCGAATGCAGAAGAACCTGATACGTCATCTTTTTACCGAGTTGTTACAGGTTCGTTTCAATCCGAGAAAAATGCGAAGCAACGTAGATATGTTCTAAATAGGCATGGTTATAGTAGTTTTATAACGGAATTTAATGACCAAGGGCAAGTTTACTTCCGAGTGATTGTTGGGTCATTTCAAAACAGGTCCAATGCTGAAGGCCGTGTAGATGAATTAAATGAAATAGGGTTTGATTCATTTATTAGTACGTTCAACGGATAAAAGAAATCTCCACTATGTTTAAGTGGAGTTTTCTTTTATTGTTAATGGATATTTCTATATAAGCCTATTACTCTACCTAAAATGGAAACATTATCATATATGAGTGGTTCCATTGTTGCGTTTTCGGGTTGTAGACGAATATGGTCTTTTTCTTTGAAAAAGCGCTTAACTGTAGCCTCATTCTCATCTGTCATGGCGACTACAATTTCTCCATTTTGAGCGGTTTGCTGTTGTTTTACAATTACCATGTCACCATCTAATATACCTGCTTCGATCATACTTTCGCCTTCAATTACAAGTACAAAAATTGACTGATCGGTAGCATCTCCATGTGTAAGAGTTAAAGGTAGTGGGATGTATTCTTCAATGTTTTCAACAGCAGTAATGGGGATACCAGCAGTAACTTTCCCTATAACAGGTGCAAACGTTACTTCTCCTTTAGGAATACTAGAGTCATCAGCGGCATGTAATACTTCTATTGCTCTAGGTTTCGTTGGATCTCTACGTATGTATCCTTTTTTCTCTAGTCGAGCAAGGTGCCCATGTACGGTGGAACTTGATGCTAGACCAACAGCCCCGCCAATTTCTCTTACTGAAGGTGGATATCCTTTTGCTGCTACTTCATCTTTAATATAATCTAAGATTGCTTGTTGACGTTTTGAAATTTTCGTCATAATGATGCACCTCCGTACATATTTTATTAGTGAAAGTATAGCATGTTTATCACAAATACACAAACATAAGTTCTAAAAAAGACTTGACAGGAACAATCGTTCGGTTATAATAAAATACAGATGCGAACAATCGTTCTTAATATCAAAGGAGGAAACAAAATGTTTAATAAAATAACTAATATTACTATGGTGGATTTATTCTATTTCATTTCGTTCATTCTTACGTTAGGATTTATGTATATGGGTTTAGTTTCTAGTTAAAAAATATGTTTAAAATAGAAAGGTAGTTATCATGCGAGCGATTATATACTGTCGGGTAAGCACGGAAAAAGAAGAGCAGTCTTCTTCCTTACATAGACAAAAACAAGAATTGATAGAGTTAGCAGAAAAAGAACAAATGGAAGTCATCAGTATTATAGAAGAAAGGCAAAGTGGATATGAAATTGAACGAGATGGTATTTTATCCATATTAGAAAAATGTGCAACTGAAGCAGTGGATTGTCTATTAGTTCAAGATGAGACAAGACTAGGAAGAGGTAATACTAAAATTGCCTTATTCCATCAATTTTCTAAGTTAGGTGTGAAAATATATGCTTTATCCAATCAAGGAGAATTACAATTATCTGAATCTGATGCAATGGTTTTACAGATTGTAGGTGTTGTTGAAGAGTACCAACGTAAAATTCATAACATTAAAATAAAACGAGGGATGCAAAAAGCTATTAAAAATGGCTACGATCCAGCTAAAAACCTTCGTAACCGTGATCACGCAATTGGTCGCAATCGAATTGAATTTCCAATTGAAGAGGTAAAACGTTTGCGAGACAATCAATTAACTTTTGGTGAAATAGCGACTACGCTTCGTGGATTGGGTTTTCAAGTGTCCAAAGCAACAGTTCACCGAAGATACCAAGAATATGTATCGCTTGAATCTGAGCATACCTTTCATATAGAATGAATAGACAAGGAATCCATATTAAAGGATACTTGTCTTTTCTGTTTTCGAGAAAACTTTATACGTAAAGGAGAAGAATGATGTTAGCTAAAGATAAATTAGATCGTATTAATATGCTGGCTAAAAAGGCCAAACAAGAAGGGTTAACAAGTGAAGAAAAAGAAGAACAGCAAAAACTAAGACAAGAATATTTAAAAAATGTACGACAATCTTTTAAAAATGAATTCAAAGGGATGAAGATCATTGATCCTAATGGAGATGATGTCACTCCAGAAAAAGTGAAGAATTTGAGAAAAGAAAATTAAAAATAATTGAATATTCTTGAAGATAGTACTTGTTTATTATCCGTTTTCATTATAGGATATTAATTGTACGTACATATTTTCATAATTTTCGAAAGGGGATACAAAGTATGTCAAAACAAACTGAACAACGCTCTATTAACACGATTCGCACGCTATCTATTGATGCAATTGAAAATGCTAACTCTGGGCACCCAGGATTACCAATGGGGGCAGCACCAATGGCATATACATTATGGACTGACTTTATGGACCATAATCCGAAAAACTCTAGTTGGTTTAACCGAGATAGATTTGTATTATCAGCAGGACACGGATCTATGCTATTGTACTCGTTACTACATTTATCAGGTTACAACGTATCAATTGAAGATTTAAAAGGATTTCGTCAGTGGGGATCTATCACTCCAGGTCATCCTGAAGTAACACACACGGACGGAATTGAAGCAACTACTGGGCCATTAGGACAAGGTGTTGCGATGTCTGTTGGTATGGCAATGGCTGAAGAGCACTTAGCTGCTAAATACAATAGAGATAATTTTAATGTAGTTGATCACTTTACTTATGCGCTTGTTAGTGATGGCGATCTAATGGAAGGTGTTTCACATGAGACAGCATCTTTAGCTGGACATTTAGGCTTAGGTAAACTTATTGCACTATATGATTCTAATGACATTTCATTAGATGGTGAATTAGACCAGGCTTTTTCTGAAAATGTAGAAGATCGTTTTAAAGCATATGGCTGGGAAGTAATTCGAGTAGAAGATGGCAATGATATTATCGCTATTCGTGAAGCGATCAAAAAAGCGAAAACAAATCTAGATCAACCTACTTTAATTGAAGTGAAGACTGTTATTGGATATGGTTCACCAAATAAATCAGCTTCTTCTGCTTCACATGGTGCGCCATTAGGTGCAGATGAAATTAAATTAACAAAAGAATTTTATGACTGGAGTCATGAAGATTTCTTCGTGCCTGAAGAAGTTTATCAAGATTTTGAAGAGAAAATTGTAACACGTGGTAAAAAGACTGAAGCAGAGTGGAATGATGTATTTTCAGCATATAAAAAAGCACATCCAGAGCTTGCTAAGGAACTGGAAGATGCAATCAAAGGTGAACTACCATCAGATTGGGCAAAAGACCTTCCAGTATATGAAGCTGGCGAACATACACTTGCTACAAGAGCATCATCAGGTGAAGTTTTAAATGCAGTAGCGGAAGCAGTACCATATTTCTTTGGTGGAAGTGCTGACTTAGCTGGTTCAAATAAAACAAAAATTAATGGTGCAGAAGATTTCTCTAAAAATAATTATTCTGGTCGAAATATTTGGTTTGGTGTACGTGAATTTGCGATGGCTGCAGCCTTAAATGGTATGGCATTACATGGCGGATTAAAAGTTTTTGGTGGCACATTCTTTGTATTCAGTGACTATTTACGTCCTGCTGTACGTTTATCTGCCATTCAAGAATTACCTGTCACATATGTTTTGACACACGATTCTATTGCTGTTGGGGAAGATGGTCCAACACATGAGCCGGTTGAGCAGCTTGCTGCATTTAGAGCAATGCCAAATCTATCAGTTATTCGTCCAGGTGATGGTAATGAAGTACAAGCAGCATGGCGTCTAGCTTTAGAGTCTGAAAAGGTACCAACTATGCTTGTTTTAACAAGACAGAACCTACCAACATTACCAGATACGAAAGATAATGCATATGAAGGTGTTAAAAAAGGTGCTTATGTAGTAAGTGCTGCAACAAAAGCAACACCTGATGCACTATTACTTGCTTCTGGATCTGAAGTTCAGTTAGCAGTAAAAGCACAAGCCGAATTAAAAGAAAAAGGTTATGATGTAAGTGTTGTGAGTATGCCATCTTGGGATCGTTTTAATAAACAAGATAAAGCATACAAAGAACAAGTCATACCATCTACTGTTAAGAAGCGTTTAGCAATTGAAATGGCATCACCATTTGGTTGGGAACGTTATACAGGTGATGAAGGTGACATATTAGCAATTGATACATTTGGTGCATCTGCTAATGGTGATAAGATCATGCAAGAATATGGTTTCACTGTTGATAATGTAGTTAAAAGATTTGAAGCGATGATTAAAGCGTAATTTAACCAATTCCTCACTTTATTTCACAATAAAGTGAGGTTTTTTTTGGATTTGACAAAAGCTTATTATTTTTTTACTTCATTATGACAAGATATGCATCTTTTTTTTTGTATACTGTTTGTCAAAAGAGGGGGACAAGCTTATGCAAAAATATTATGTGTTTTTTTTAAATAGTGAAGTTTGTTATTCTTATTTCTATAAACCAGAGTTACTAAATCGGTTTTTTCAATCTTATTTTGATCAGCAAAACAGAAAAGATTTAGCTGCACAATTTCTATACATAACTAGGACGATATCTGCTGATCAATTGCTGCATTATGTAAATGAAAATGCAAAAAAAAATCGTTATGTCCAGAATAAACGTATTGTCTATTATTTTAACCAGAATGCTACTAATACATTTACTGTGCATGAAAGATGGCTTGAAGTAGATTGTGAATCACTAGAGGTAGCCAATACCATGTTATTTGAATGGCTAGAGAAGTATGATCACTGTTGTTATATTATGGAGAAGAGTGGCATGAATTACGGCTGGCTCTCTCCAATCAAAAAACAAGTCTTGCTTTCCTAGCTCTACTATTGTAATCTTTGTTATTGTCTACTATACTATATGAGAGAGAATTTGAAGGAGGAAGGCTAGACATGGGCACGATTTGGATTGTAGTTATTGCTATAGTAGCTTTAATTGCTGGTGTTGCGCTTGGGTTTTTCATCGCTAGAAGATACATGATGAATTATTTGAAAAAGAACCCACCAATTAATGAACAAATGTTACGAACACTAATGATGCAGATGGGTCAAAAACCATCACAGAAAAAGATTAATCAAATGATGCGTGCAATGAATAATCAAAATCAAACGAAATAATATATTCAATGATTCAATGATTCGATACGTATAGGCATTGCAACTTATAAATCCCTTGCCACCAATTGGTGCAAGGGATTTATAAGTTTTAACGCAAATATTATCATCTAAAATAAAATGTAAAGGAAGTATAAATGATGTTTTGGGCTATAGCTAGTACAGTTGTGGGATTAATAATGGCAACAACGATGATTATTGTTCGTGCACGCGCATCAAAAAGGCCGACAAACGCGGCACGGATCTTACTACCACCTCTTTTTATGAGTACAGGTGCTTTTATGTTTGTAGTGCCTATATTTCGCGTCTCTTTCTCACAAGTTGCAGAAGCATTAATTGTGGGAATGGTCTTCTCAATATTTCTTATTAAATCAACTTCGTTTACCTTCGAAAAAGGGAATATTTATTTAACGCCTTCAAAATATTTTGTTGTTATTTTGGTAGGTCTATTAATTGTTCGAATTATATTAAAGTTAGCTATCAGTTCCTCTATATCTATTGGTGAAACGAGCGGTATGTTTTTTTTGTTAGCTTTTGGTATGATTGCGACATGGAGATTAGTAATGTTCACGAAATATTTAAAAATAAAAAGTGATAATTTCGAATAATCTAATAGTTCGTACGACTCATTATGTTATCATATACTTTATACCTACTTAAGTTTTATTAAAAAAGATTAATTTATCACTATTTTCGCTAATATTTACTACAAATTGCTAATATACATGAAATAACTGTGTTATCATTGTTAAGTAATGGTAGGGTGGGTTTGGTTCCTTGAAAGGGGGTATTTTATGTCAGGTTATGAAATTGATGAAAATACAGACAATGCTATTTTAGCAACATTCTCAATTGCAAAGAAACCCAAACAATTTAAACTAGCCAGTTTACCGGAAGAAGTATTAAATTGGATTGATAAACAAGGGTTTGATTTTATTACAATTTGTAATGATAAAAGTGAAGTAATTTACGTTTCTAATTCTATAGAGAAGGTTTTAGGTTTTGAAAAAGATGAACTAATTGCAAGTAATGCTATTAGTTATTTTTCACCAATGGACCAAGAAAGAATTCCAGAAAAAATTAACAAAAACGAAAAAAAAGTTCAAAAATTCACTGCTAACATTCGAGATGCATTTGGAAGATATAGGAGCATTGATTCTGTAATTGCTTCATTGTTTTCAAGAGATACACAAGAAAAATTATATATCTGCTTGTCTAAAGATATCACAGACAAAAAAGAAGCAGAACAAATGTTAATTCGTTCTGAAAAAATGTCGATAGCAGGTCAATTAGCAGCCGGTGTCGCGCATGAAATTAGAAACCCGCTTACATCCTTGAAAGGGTTTGTTCAACTGCTTCAGGCTGGTATAGATCGTAAAGAAGAATATTATAAAATTATGATTGATGAAATTGAAAAAATAGATGCTATATCATCGGAACTTTTATTTATTGCTAAACCAATGACAGATGAACGAAAAAATGAGAGTGTATCTGATATGGTTCAAGATGTTATTACATTACTGAACACACAGGCTAAAGTATATAATATTAATCTTATTTCGCAAATTGAAGTAGATCAGACGGTCTATTGTGATCGTACACAAATAAAACAAGTCCTTATAAATTTAATTAAAAATGCAATTGAAGAAATGCCTAATGGTGGTACGATACAGATTCATGTAACAGATGATCAAACATATTGTTCTATTTCTGTTATTGACGAAGGTCCAGGGATACCAGAGAGTTTATTACATAAGTTAAAAGAACCTTTCTTTACAACAAAAAAAGAAGGTACTGGATTGGGTTTAATGATTTCAAATAAGATTATAGAAAACCATAATGGTGTATTAGATATCCTACAAAATCAAGATAAAGGAAGTACCTTTTGTGTTTCCTTACCACTAATTAATAATAGCTGATTATACGTAAAAACAGCCGAGATTAACATGGCTGTTTTTACGTGTAATCAAACTATAAATCATGACTTGCATTTTTCTTTTGTCGACTATGATTTCTATTTTTAACTTTTTTTGATCCACTTAAAGGTTTGTTAGGTTTTTCTGTTTGTTTTTTATCTGCCATTTGTTGTCACCACCTCAATAATTAATGTGTGTTTCTATATGGTTTTTATTCTTAAAATTATCGATTTGATTAACACAATGACTGACAAATGTAGACAAATTATTTTACTTATCTGTCGATTTCAATTAAAATGAAATATACGTAGATGTTTGGAATCCTACTATTGATAGGATACGGGGAGTATTATGAGTTTTATTTAATATGGGGGGTATCATGTATGACAGAAATAAATCATACTATTAACGCGCAAAAAAAGTTCGATTTAAATGGTAAAACGTATAATTATTATCAACTAAAAGCCTTAGAAAAGGCAGGAATTGGAGAAATATCTAGGTTACCTTTCTCTATTCGAGTACTATTGGAATCTTTACTTAGACAATATGATGGAAGAGTTATTAAAGACGAGCACATAGCAGGCTTAGCAAAATGGGGTCAAGTAGCTAAAACAGACGTACCATTCAAGCCTTCACGTGTTATCTTACAGGACTTTACTGGTGTTCCTGCTGTAGTTGATCTTGCATCCCTTCGAAAAGCGATGGTTGATCTTGGTGGTTCACCTGATAAAATCAATCCCGAAGTACCGGTAGATTTGGTTATTGATCACTCTGTACAGGTTGATGAATATGGTTCAAATAAAGCTCTATTAGCTAATATGAGTTTTGAATTTGAACGTAATGCAGAACGCTATGAGTTTTTGAATTGGGCTCAAAAGGCATTTGAAAATTATCGTGTAGTACCACCAGCAACAGGTATTGTTCACCAAGTTAATTTAGAGTACATTGCAAATGTAGTACATGCAACTGAAAATAAAGAAGGTGAATTTGATGCTTACCCTGATACATTGGTTGGAACTGATTCACATACAACAATGATTAATGGTTTGGGTGTATTAGGTTGGGGTGTTGGCGGTATTGAAGCTGAAGCAGGCATGTTAGGTCAACCTTCCTATTTACCGGCACCAGAAGTAATTGGAGTGAAATTCACTGGAAGTTATCCTGATGGAACAACTGCTACAGACTTAGCATTAAAAGTAACACAAGTGTTACGCGAGAAAAAAGTGGTAGGTAAATTTGTTGAATATTTTGGACCTGGCTTACAAGACATGCCACTTGCTGATCGTGCTACCATTTCAAATATGGCTCCTGAATATGGAGCAACTTGTGGATTCTTCCCAGTTGATCAAGAATCGTTAGATTATTTACGTTTAACAGGCCGAAGCGAGGATCATATTGCTTTAGTCGAGAAATACTGTAAAGAAAATAGTCTTTGGTATTCACCAGATCAAGCAGATCCAGAATTTACAGATTTAGTTGAAATAAACTTATCTGATTTAGAACCGAATCTATCTGGTCCGAAGCGTCCACAAGACTTAATTGCTCTATCTGACATGAAAAAGCTTTTTCATGAAACTATTTCTAATCCTGCCGGAAATCAAGGGTTCGGTTTAGATAAATCTGAATTTGAAAAAGAAGCCTTAATTGAACATCCTGACGGTAGTACATCTAAGATGAAGACTGGCTCATTAGCAATTGCTGCGATTACATCTTGTACAAATACATCAAACCCGTATGTAATGTTAGGAGCAGGTTTACTTGCTAAGAAGGCTGTAGAGAAAGGGCTAGATGTACCAAGTTATGTAAAAACATCTTTAGCACCAGGTTCAAAAGTGGTGACAAGATATCTTGAAGATGCTGGTCTAATGACTTATTTAAATAAATTAGGTTTTAATTTGGTTGGATATGGTTGTACAACTTGTATCGGTAATTCTGGTCCGTTATTGCCTGAAATTGAACAAGCTATTGCAAATGCAGACTTAACAGTATCATCTGTTCTATCTGGTAACAGAAACTTTGAAGGACGTATCCATCCACTTGTTAAAGCAAATTATCTAGCTTCTCCACCACTTGTTGTAGCTTATGCTTTAGCTGGAACGGTTGATATAGATATTAAAGATGAACCACTTGGTATGGACAAAGATGGAGAACCTGTTTATTTTGCTGATTTATGGCCAACAATGGAGGAAATTCGTTCAGAGGTTGCTAAAGTTGTTACGCCAGATATTTTCAAGAAAGAGTATGAGAATATTTTCAAATCAAATGAACAGTGGAATGCAATTGAAACAACTGATGAGCCTATATATGAGTGGGATGATGATTCTACCTATATTCAAAACCCTCCATTTTTTGAAGGTTTAGCTAAGGAAGCTGATCAAGTTAAAGCACTATCTGGTTTACGCGTAATTGGAAAATTTGCTGATTCTGTTACAACAGACCATATTTCACCAGCAGGTGCAATTGCAAAAGATATGCCAGCAGGGCAATACTTGCAAGAAAATGGTGTAACACCAAGAAACTTTAATTCATATGGTTCGCGACGTGGAAATCACCAAGTGATGATGCGTGGAACGTTTGCTAATATTCGTATTAAGAACAAACTTGCACCTGGTACGGAGGGTGGATATACAACATATTGGCCAACGGATGAAGTGATGCCAATTTATGATGCAGCAATGAAATACCAAGAAGATAATACAGGTTTACTTGTTATTGCAGGAAAAGATTACGGCATGGGAAGTTCGCGTGACTGGGCTGCAAAAGGTACCAAGCTATTAGGTATTAAAACAGTGATTGCAGAAAGTTATGAACGTATTCACCGTAGTAATTTAGTTATGATGGGCGTTTTACCATTGCAATTTAATGAAGGCGAATCAGCTGAATCATTAGGTTTAACTGGAACAGAAACATTTGAAATAAATATTGATGAAACAGTTCAACCCAATCAACTTGTAAATGCAAAAGCAACAAGAGTAGATGGAAGTGAAGTAAGTTTTCAAGTTGTAGCTCGCTTTGATAGTGAAGTGGAGATTGATTACTACCGTCACGGTGGAATTCTGCAAATGGTCTTACGTAATAAACTGAAAGACTAATAATAAATGAGAAGAGGTTTCGCAATTGCGGAACCTCTTTTTTCGATTTTTAAAAGTATAAATTATCAGAATAATGGGAAAGATCTATTTAATCAAGAAAAGGAGTGGTAGGAATGGTTCGAGCTAAGAAATTGTCGTTTCAAACACTAGTGGCAGAAAATAGAAAAGAAATTATGCAGGATGAAAAAACGATAGAAAAAATTACAGATCGAATAGAAGACAAGATTCATGCAACGATAAAGACAAATATTTCTTCATGAAAAGATCTTGTATAAATACAATACCCTAAGCCAAACTAATTGTGAACAACGAAGGGGGCTTTTTGATGAGTAATCCTAAACGAGATAGTGAGCAATTTCAACCTGATCATTATGGCACACAGCCGAGAAAAGCTGAAAGCAACAAAGGAAAACAAATGGGTATGAAAAGTAATGAACAACCCGACCTCATACAACAAAAAGGCAAATAGGAGGTATGAATAATGAGTGAAAACAAACCAAATCCAGATAATCGTGCCGATAATGTAGAAAAATTACAAGAGATGGTTCATAATACAATTGAAAATATTGAGCAATCACATGATGCGTTGCAACATGCAACCGATCAAGAGAAAGAAAATATCGAAGCTAAAAATGAAAGAAGAGAAGAGTCCTTAGAAGCAATACGTGTAGAGATCAAAGATGAATATAAAAATCAACAAAAGTAATTTTTATGCTATATTGGATAAAGAAGCGCTGTTAATGGCTTCTTTATCTACGTTATTAAGAGAACGTTTGGTTAGATCTGCCTGTTATAGCGTAGTGTAACCTGTTCTTCTCCAGTTTCCGTTTGAGCTATTTTTTTTTTTTTTTCTGAAAGGTAAATCCACGTGCTTCATAGAATGGGATACCTCGTTGGTTTCCATCCTGTACAGATACCCATTGCTCTTTTACATTTATTTTAAGTTGATATTCTGTAAATCTTTCAAGAAGTTGTTTTCCGACGCCTTTATATCTGTATTCTTCATCTACATAAAAAACAAAAATTTCTCCTATATTTGGCTCTTTTAATCCTCCACCAATTACACCAACGACTTTATCGTCTATAAGGGCTACATATGTATAAATTCCTTTCTCAATATCCTGTTTAACACGTTCCTTTTGATACCAAAAAGCAACAGTTTTCACTTGATGTTTGTCACTTAATTTATTTTCAACCGTTTGTTTCCAGCCATTTGTACAGATTGTAGCAATTTCACTTGTATGATTTTCACTTGGTTTAACAATCGTTAGTTCCATTATTCCCACCTCATTAGTACTATTATTGAAATAAATTTTTATATTTTAAGATTGGGTAGTTTTGTGTGTTCTGATACTATTTTTGCAGCTTTAGGCAGGGTATCTTGCTTACTCCAAGAATTTTGTTCCCATATACCAGAACGTTGAAATGCTTTGGCACAATGAATGAAACATTCTTCTACTTCTATAGCAATTCCCAAAAGGGGTTTTTCCCCTTTGACTATCATTTCGTCAAGTAATTGCTTATCTTTAACTAAGCAAGCTTTTCCGTTAATTCTTAATGTTTCTCCGAGACCAGGTATAAACAAGAGAATACCGACGTTGGGGTTGGACAAGATATTTCGTAACGAATCGCTACGTTTATTCCCAGATCTTTCAGGGATGAATAATTGTTTTTCATTTATTACTTTAACCAAACCATTACGATCTCCTCGGGGTGATACATCACAATTTCCGGAGTTATCTGAAGTGGCCAATGTTAAAAATGGAGATTTCGAAATGAAATCTATACAATTTTGATCTAAATAGTTTATCACTTTATTTTCTACCAGTTCACTTGGTTGACCAACTAGCGTACGAAGGTCTTCAGGTGTGTTGATCATATCTTTAAAAACAAATATATTATTCAAAAAAACAACTCCTATATTTAGTTATTTCAAATACCATAATAAACGTATCTTTATTTTATCATAAAAAATCAGAAAACTCTGTAAAATAAAATTAAATATAGGGACCGATTAAGATGCTATCATAAAAAAACTCATACCTAGTGTTTAAAATCTTTCGAGTCAACATAAACAGATAGTTATGATAAAATGTAGTTGTAAGTGAAGGGAGCGGTTATTTTTTGAGAAACACAATTACGGAAGCAGAGATTATAAAGTGGGATACGTTAGAAACAGAAGTTCCACTTACTGAAGTTGACACATTACGTATGTTAGATCAATTGGAGTCAAATGAAAGAGATTATTCAAAGCAGGCGATCGCTGTTCTCTATAGTATGTTGGCTTTTCATCGATTAAAACGTCTTGAAAACTCAGACTATTTAATTGATTTATTACTAGATAAAGCAGCGTCATATGATGATACAGTAACTGTATATCAATCATTGCGTGATATAAAAACGTATTTTCATTTTTATAATGAATTAGAAAAACTTGAAGTAGCTACATGGTCGATTAGAGAGACAGATTTCGATCCAGTTAAATTAAAAAAATTAAATGAATGGCTGATACAATTACAACAATTGAAAAAAAATGCGATTACAAAAAGGGAACCAAATGAAACACAACCTGAAATCGTTTCGATTTATAAACGTATAGAGAAGACGATAAGTGATTTTATAGAGATAGTAGAAGATAGCATTGCTTCATTAGAGAATAAACGATCAGGTATTCCAGTACAGCGCCTAAATGATTACATCAAAGAATTAGTCGGTCTGAAAAAGGACTTTTATCGTGCATTTCCTGATGTATTACGTGCATCTAATGAAAAAAGTCCATTAGAAAAATTGGATGAAATGGTTGGTTTAGATGATGTAAAAAAATATATTTCGCAATATTATCATTACCTTAAATATCAAAAAGAACGTAAACATATGGGCTTTCACATGATTGATGAACCTGGTTTACATATGGTAATGACAGGTAACCCTGGGACTGGTAAAACGACAATTGCTCGTCTCTTAGCAGAAATCTATCATGAGTTAGGTTTATTAGATACCAAAGAAGTAACAGAAGTAAATCGATCGCATTTAGTTGGCTCATATGTTGGTCAAAGTGAAGAAAATACAATGTCATATATTAAACAATCCCTTGGTGGAATCCTTTTTATTGATGAAGCTTATAGTTTAAAACGTCCCGAACAAAGCGGTAGTGATTATGGACAAGCTGTTATTGATACACTTGTTTCCGCTATGACTGGTAAAGAATACGCGAATAAGTTTGCCGTTATTTTAGCTGGTTATCCAGAAGAAATGCGTCAGTTTTTATGGTCGAATACTGGACTACGTAGCCGTTTTCCTGAACAAAACGTTGTTTCATTACCTGATTTTAAAATGGTTGAGTTAGTACAAATAGCTCAAAATACTGCATTAAGTAATGATTACTTTTTTACGGAAGAAGCCTTAAATCGCTTCGAAAGTGTCATTGATCGAGCGAAAGTGGATGATACTTTTGGTAATGCACGAACGGTAAGGGACCTTGTATTAAAAGCTATCTTTAAAAAAGGTGCTACTAAAACAATTAATTCGTCAGATAATTGGTTAGAACACATGCGTATCGATGTTAGTGATTTAGATATTATGGAAGATAATGAAAGATTAAAAAATGAACCGATGAAGCAATTAGATAATTTAATTGGATTAACAAATATCAAAGAAGAAGTAAAAAAACTTTCATCATTTGTTACTGCACAACAAAAACGAAAGAAACTAGGATATCCAGCTGTGCCAATTCAATTGCATGCAGTCTTTTCTGGTAATCCAGGGACGGGTAAGACAACAGTTGCAAAGATTTATTCACAATTACTGAAAGAATGTGGTTTATTAAAAAGAGGACATTTCGTATTAGCATCTAGAAGTGATCTTGTGGCTGGATATGTTGGTCAAACTGCGATCAAGACAAAACAAAAGATAAGAGAAGCGCTTGGCGGCGTATTGTTTATTGATGAAGCCTATGCTTTATTTCGTGGAGAAAACGATTTTGGTAAAGAAGCTATTGATACGTTAGTAGATGAAATGACAAAACATAATGAAAATTTGGTTGTTATTTTAGCTGGATATGAGAATGAAATGAAACAATTTATTAATAGTAATCCAGGATTATCATCTCGATTTAAAAAATATTTTAAGTTTCTTGATTATAATGGGAAAGAACTGGTTGAAATCACAGACTATCATGTAGCTCGCTATCAATATCAACTTGATAAATACGCTAAAACCTATATTCAAAAACAATATCAAGCACATTCAATTAAAGGTAACGCACGTTTTGTCGTTAATTTAGTTGATGAGGCAATTCAATTTCAATCATTACGTATCGCAGACGAAAAATACTCAACGGATACACTATTATTGCTAAAACAAGAGGATTTTGAAAAAGCATGGCAAACGGTCAAGGGGGATTAATTATATATGAAGGTGAGAACACCAATTAAAGTACGCTATCAAGAAACAGATCAAATGGGGGTTGTGTATCATGCGAACTACCTCATTTGGTTTGAAATAGGTAGGACAGCATTTATAGAAGAATTAGGTTTTCGTTACTTTGATATGGAGGAGAACGGCATTGTTTCTCCAGTCGTAGATGCGCATATGTATTTCAAACAACCAATTCGCTACGGTCAACCTGCCTATGTAGAAACATGGGTAGAAGCTTATGATGGTTTACGGACAACATATGGCTATAACGTTGTAAATCAGGAAGGTAACATTGCCGTTACAGGTTCGACAAAGCACGTAATAGTAAAAAAAGAAAACTTTCGTCCCGTTTCCTTGCGTAAGAAATTTCCAGAATGGCATCTTGCTTACCAAAAAGCGATGGGTGATGAATAAGGATGGCTTTTGGAATTAAACGGAAAGAATTGATGGAATGGAAAACGAATGTCGAGCAAGGAAATATTGCATTTTTAACACATTATTGGTTAGATGATAGATTTCCTGGTTGTAAAACCGTAACAAAAGTTGGGTGTAATAACATAGAAAGTTTAATCAAGTGGGGCAAAAAGTACGGTTTAGAGGCAAGCTGGATTCATAATGACCCTATACATCCACATTTCGATTTATTTGGGATGAAACAAAAAGAAATACTAACAAAAGAAGAACAGTGGAAACAAATAGAACATTTTAACTTATAAATTTTTTGCGAACTAAGACTGGTGTCCACAGAAAGCAAGCAAATTTTATTTAATCGGAGTCTATAGTAATTTAGTATGAAATAACAATCTTTTATAAAACAGATTAAAAAAACGCGAATCTCATCTAGATTCGCGTTTTTGGCGTTTTTCGGGAACTGGGTCAAAACCACCTGAATGAAATGGCTGACATTTTATTATCCGTTTTACTGTTAAATATCCACCTTTTAATGCACCAAATCTTCTAATTGCTTCCATACCATATTGTGAACAGGTAGGATAGAAGCGGCAACTTGGTGGTTTGATAGGACTTATAAATTTTTGATAAATACGAATGATTCCTAGAAAAAGGTACTTCATCTTAGCCCTTCTTTATTGTTCGGCATATTTATCATAAGTAACAGAAGCAATTGCATCGTGTAAATGAATTGATTCTTCATTTCGACAACCAACGTAAAATGCTTGAACAAATGCATATTCATACAGATCAGCAGCTACTAAACGAACCATATCTTCAACAAATCGTGGATTTTCATAAGCTTGCTCGGTTACCATCTTTTCATCTGGCCGTTTTAAAACGGGGTGGATACGAGCGCTTGCATTACTTTCAGCTGCTTCTAATAAAGCGTATTTCCAATCTACTTCCTCTTCATCAAAATCTTCCGTTAATTCAACTTCCATCGTGATTTTTCCACGTTGATTATGAGCACTGTATTCACTGATTTCTTTGGAACAAGGGCATAAAGTTGTAATGGTACCAGTCAATCCTACCGTTATATCATAACCTAATTCAGTGTCGTACTGTATACGGATCGTAGCATCTGCATGGTTAAGTCCCGAAAAATCGGAAGAAGGTCCTTTTCTTTCAAAAAACCAAGGGAAAGTTACTTCTATAAATGCATCCCGTTGTTTTAATCGCGTAGCTAATTCTTCGGCAAATTTTTTCAAATTAGTAAGCGACAAGGTGAATGAGCCATCTGCATGATATTCTTGTAATTGTTGTGTAAAACGACTCATGTTTGTACCTTTACTATCTTTTGTGATACTAGAAGAAAAAGTGAAGGTTCCAATAGTTGTTTGTAAAGCAGGCTCCATTTTACTAGTTATTTGGATCGGATGTTTTACATTAGCGATCCCTACAGCATCTAAATCAAACAGAAAATCACTTTGTGTATTTTGAAGATCAGACATCAGATCTTTATCTATCGGTTTAGTTTTGGCTCCAGGTTTAACGGATCCAAATAATGTATGTCTTTCTAACTTATTTGGTAAAACTTTTTTATGGTGTTTATGTGCATCCATAATGATGCCCCCTTTCATACTCTTATTTAGATATTTCAAAGTATACTGAACAACATATTAAAGTTCAATTTTTTTGACTTGAACGTACATAATTTGACAAAATGGTCTATATTTCATCTGAAATATAGACCATTTTGTTTACATCCAACTAATTTTAGGCTCTGTTTTATTAAGAATTCGCTTGATATTTGCTCGATGTCGATAAAATATAAAAACAGTTAAAATACTTGTTACGATTACTAAACCATAATCTTCTATAAAAATAGAAGCCGTAATAGAAATAAGCCCTGTTATCATCGATGATAATGATACGTACTTACTTATGTACAACGTAAGAATAAAAGATAGTAATATAATACCGAATAATAATGGACTAAGTCCTAATAACATGCCTCCAGAGGTAGCAACAGCTTTGCCTCCTCTAAATCTAGCGAAAACAGGATACATATGTCCAATTACCGCAAGAACACCGATTATAAGAGGACTAATTTCGGTCAAATTAAAAATAATTGGTAATAAAGTAGCAATTGTTCCTTTAAAAATATCCCCAAGTGTCACGATAATGCCAGCCTTTTTACCTAATACGCGGAATGTATTTGTTCCACCTAAATTCCCACTTCCATGTTCACGTATATCGGTCTTGTAGCCAATTTTGCCAACTAATAGTCCGAATGGAACAGAGCCTATGAGATAAGCTAATATTGCCATTAATATATAAGTCATAATACTACTCCTTTTCCAATCAATCTATATACAGTATCGTTATTTTAACACGAATTCATGTATCCTTGTACAACTATTTAAATGCATATTCATGTAACTTTATTAAAAATGTTTGGTTTATCAAAAAAATGGGAATTGACTATATAATAATATGGAGGTGCACGTATGATTGAATTTGATCAGGTTACAAAAAGATTCCCTGATGGAACAGAAGCCGTAAAAGACTTCTCGCTATCTATTAAAGAAGGAGAATTATTAACATTAATAGGACCAAGTGGCTGTGGGAAAACAACCACTTTGAAGATGATTAACCGTTTGGTAAATGAAACAGAAGGTACGATAAAAATAGCAGGCAAGGATATTACTACATATGATTTACACCAGTTAAGATGGAATACTGGTTATGTAATACAACAAATTGCACTATTTCCTCACTTAACTATAGCAGAAAATATTGCAATAGTTCCAGAAATGAAAAAGTGGAAAAAAGACAGTATTTTATCACGAACCGAAGAACTTCTAAATATGGTCGGTTTAGATCCAAAGCAATTTATGAATCGAATGCCTTCTGAATTATCAGGTGGACAACAACAACGAATAGGTGTTGTACGTGCACTAGCTGCGGATCCAGATATTATTTTAATGGATGAACCGTTTAGTGCTTTAGACCCAATTAGTCGTGAACAATTGCAATTAGATATTCAATCATTACAACAAAAAATTAAAAAAACAATTGTATTTGTAACACATGACATGGATGAAGCATTAGCTATTTCTGATCGTATTTGTTTAATGAAGGATGGTAAAATTATTCAAATTGGTACGCCTAAAGATCTAATTCTACATCCAGCAAATGACTTTGCTAAAGAATTTATTGGTGATAAAAGATCGCCATGGCAAGAAATGATGGATACGGTTATCCAAACGATTAAATCGCTATCTGATCAATCCACTGTACAAACTGAAGGACTTTTTTCAATTAGACACGACCAACAAGTGATAGATGCAGTTAAACTGTTTGAGGAATCTGAGAGAACAGCGATTCAAGTTGTAAAAGAAGATGAATTTATTGGAACAATAACCTATCAAGACATTTTTCGCTTTTTACGTGAACAAGTAAAAATGGAAAAAGGGGTGATTAAGTAATGGATAACTTTTTTGACGTATTTCAGGACAGAAAGGGAATGGTGTTCGAATTAATTCTTGAACATCTTCAGTTATCGATCGTATCTTTATTAATCGCCATTTTAGTTGCAGTTCCCTTAGGTTTATTATTAACACGCAAGCAAAAAATTGCTGAGCCAATTATAGGTGTAACAGCAGTATTACAAACAATCCCTAGTTTAGCAATCCTAGCATTTTTAATTCCTTTCCTAGGTATTGGACAAACCCCTGCTATCGTAGCACTCATTGTATATGGGTTACTACCTATTTTACGTAATACATATACGGGAATAAAAGAAGTTGATCCTGCTTTAAATGAAGCAGCTACAGGTATGGGTATGAGCTCATATAGACGCTTAATGAAAGTGGAATTACCAATTGCAATGCCCGTCATTATGGCAGGTATTCGCACATCAATGGTCTTAATCGTCGGAACAACTACAATAGCAGCATTAATTGGTGCCGGCGGGCTCGGTGAACTGATTCTACTAGGGATTGATCGTGGTGGAGATATAAACCTAATTATCTTAGGTGCTATCCCAGCTGCATTACTAGCAATTATTTTAGATTTAGTATTACGACTGTTTGAAAAAATATCAAAAAAATCAGCATTCACATCAATAATTATAATGGTCGTGCTTGCATTGGCATTAGTTTTTGTACCTTGGATTATAAATCAAGATCAAGAACCAGATTTAGTATTAGGTGGAAAGCTTGGTTCTGAACCATCCATCTTAATTAATATGTACGAGTTATTAATCGAAGACCAAACAGATTTAGATGTTGAACTAGAAACAGGACTAGGTAAAACGACATTTGTTTTTAGTGCATTACAAGAGGGAAGCATCGATATTTATCCAGAGTTCACTGGAACGTCGATTGTAACGCATTTAGAAGAGCAAGCAGTTAGTAACGATGCCGAAGAAGTATATGAACAGGCAAAAGAAGGTATGCTTTCAACATATAATATGGCTTATTTAGAACCAATGGCATTCAATAACACATACACATTATCAGCTAAGCAATCTTTCTTAGATGAAAATAATTTATCAACCATTGCAGATCTTCGTTCAATGGATGATGAAATAACAGCAGGTTTCACTTTGGAATTTAACGACCGTGAGGATGGTTATGTTGGAATTCAAGATGTCTATGATATCGAATTTGGTGAAGTGAAAACAATGGAACCTGGAGTACGACAAGAAGCAATACAAAATGATGAAGTAGATATAATAGACGCTTATTCTACATCATCCTATATGGTAGAATTAAATCTTGGATCTCTAGAAGATACAGAGAATTTATTCCCGCCTTATCAAGGCGCGCCTTTAATGCGACAAGAGACTTTAGAACAGTATCCGGAACTTGAAGAAATATTGAATCAATTAGCGGGCAAGATAACAGATGAAGAAATGAGAGAAATGAACTATCAAGTTGACTTTGAAGATAAAGCACCGGTTACAGTCGCTAGAGAGTATTTAGTAGCTGAAGGCTTATTAGCAGAGTAAAAACAGTGAAGAAAGTGAGTGGAAAAATGGATTATAAGCAGGCTGATAAAGAAACGATGAAAGACATTTTAGAGAATACAAAGACAATTGCAGTAGTTGGATTATCAGACAACCCAGAGAGAACATCATATCAGGTATCAAAGGCCATGCAAGCAAATGGCTATCGTATTATTCCGGTTAATCCAACTATTGAAGAATCACTAGGTGAAAAAGCTTATCCTTCTTTAGCTGATGTACCTGAACCATTTGATGTTATTAATGTATTTAGAAGATCTATATTTTTAAAAGATGTAGCAGATCAAGCGGTAAAAACAGATGCAAAAGTTTTCTGGGCACAGCAAGGTGTCTTCGATCAAGCCGCTTATGAAGACTTATCAAGTAAAGGTTTTACAGTTATTATGGATATGTGTATAAAAGTTGCGCATGCCATCACAATTGGTAAATAATATGAAAAAAATCTCTGTTTCGGCAGAGATTTTTTTCTGCTTTTTGATAAAAAAATCAATTGATTTTAAAAAAAACTAGATTTACATTATATAATCAATGCTATACTAGGAGAAATAAGCTTTACATAAACAAACGTCTGTTCTAAGATAATAGATGTATTATTCATTTGTGTTAGTGTATATGTTATAAACAAATTAGTTAGGAATGTAAGAGAAAGGGGCTTAATAAAAGTGAGTAAACAAACAACCTCTTATTCAGATGATTCGATTCAAGTATTAGAGGGACTAGAAGCTGTTCGAAAACGCCCAGGGATGTATATTGGTAGTACGGATGCAAGAGGGTTACACCACCTTGTATTTGAAATAGTAGACAATGCTGTAGATGAGGCATTAGCTGGTTTCGGTAACAAAATAATGGTTACGATACATAAGGATAATAGCATTTCTGTATTGGATGAAGGTCGTGGAATGCCGACGGGAACACATCGAAGTGGACGACCAACACCAGAAGTTATATTAACAGTCCTACATGCAGGTGGTAAGTTTGGTCAAGGTGGTTATAAAACATCTGGAGGATTGCACGGTGTAGGTGCATCGGTGGTTAATGCTTTATCAGAACGTTTAACTGTTACCATTTATCGTGATGGGCAAACATATAAACAAGAATTTAATAATGGCGGTATACCCACAAAGCCTTTACAAAACCAAGGGAAGACGAAAAAAACGGGAACATTAATTCACTTTAAACCTGATAAATCTATTTTTTCATCGACAACATATCAACAGGAAATGTTGGCAGAACGATTAAGAGAATCAGCCTTTTTGTTAAAAGGTTTGGAAATAGTTCTTCATGATGAGCGAAGTGAAAAAATTGAATCTTACTGCTATCCAGATGGATTAAAATCATTTGTAGAATATCTAAATGAAGAAAAAGATGTTTTACATCCGGTTGTATCATTCGAAGGTGAGAACCAAGATATGGAAGTAGATTTTGCTTTTCAATTCAATGATGGTTACGCTGAAAGTATGCTCTCATTTGTTAATAACGTAAGAACAAAAGATGGTGGAACACACGAATCAGGTGCTAGATCAGGTGTTACACGCGTATTTAATGAATATGCAAGAAAGACAAACTTGCTAAAAGAAAAAGATAAAAATTTAGAAGGAAACGATATAAGAGAAGGCTTTACAGCGATAATTTCGGTTCGGATCCAAGAAGCCAAATTACAATTTGAAGGACAAACAAAAGGCAAACTAGGAACATCAGAAGCTAGATCTGCAGTAGATGCAGTTGTATCTGAGAATATTTCTTATTTTATGGAGGAAAACCCTGATATAGCGCTAATGTTACTTAAAAAAGCTGTCCGAGCAAAAGAGGCTCGCGAAGCAGCGCGCAAAGCTAGGGAAGATGCACGTAGTGGTAAGAAAAAGAAACGAAGAGATTCATTACTAAGCGGTAAGTTAACACCAGCACAATCTAAAAATGCAGAAAAGAATGAACTGTATCTCGTAGAGGGTGATTCAGCTGGTGGATCCGCTAAACAAGGAAGAGACCGAAGATTCCAAGCTGTTCTGCCTCTTCGTGGAAAAGTAATTAATACTGAAAAAGCAAAACTTGCAGACGTACTGAAAAATGAAGAAATTTCAACCATTATTCATACAATAGGTGCTGGTGTAGGTGGCGATTTTAATATAGATGATGTACAGTACAATAAAATTGTAATCATGACCGATGCAGATACAGATGGTGCACATATTCAAGTATTACTACTTACATTCTTTTATCGATATATGCGACCTTTAATCGAATCTGGAAAAGTATTTATAGCATTGCCACCGCTATATAAAGTTTCTAAAGGTAAAGGTAAGAAAGAAGTGGTTCATTATGCTTGGAACGAAGATGAAATGAAAAAAGTAATAAAAGAGTTGAAAACCGGTTATTTACTACAACGCTATAAAGGTTTAGGTGAGATGAATGCAGATCAACTATGGGAAACGACAATGCGTCCAGACACAAGAACGCTAATTCGTGTAACAATTGATGACTTAGCACGTGCAGAACGTCGTGTAACCACGTTAATGGGTGATAAAGTCGCACCTAGACGTAAATGGATTGAAACCAATGTTGCATTCGGTTTAGAAGAAGATTCAAATATAATGGATAATGAAAATATTCATTCCTAGTAGGGGGTAAGCTTTTTGGCTTCAACAGAGAAATTTCTTGATTTACCATTAGAAGATGTGATTGGAGACCGTTTTGGTCGATATAGTAAATATATTATTCAAGATCGTGCATTACCAGATGCACGAGATGGTTTAAAACCAGTTCAACGACGAATTTTGTTTGCTATGCATGAAGAGAAGAATACGTTTGATAAAGCTTTCCGGAAAGCGGCAAAAACAGTCGGTAACGTAATTGGTAATTATCATCCACATGGCGATAGTTCCGTTTATGAAGCAATGGTTAGATTAAGTCAAACTTGGAAGGTTAGAAACGTATTAGTAGAAATGCATGGTAACAACGGTAGTGTCGATGGTGATCCACCAGCCGCTATGCGTTATACCGAAGCAAGACTATCAAGTATTAGTTCTGAGTTATTACGTGATATAGATAAAGAAACCGTGGATTATATTCCGAACTTTGATGATACAATTGATGAACCTGTTGTATTACCAGCACGGTTTCCTAACCTATTAGTCAATGGTTCTACTGGGATATCAGCTGGTTATGCAACAGATATGCCACCACATAATCTAGATGAAGTAATTGATGCAGTTATTAAGAAAATTGAAAATCCAAACATTACAATAGAGCAAATAATGAAAATTATGAAAGGACCTGACTTTCCCACAGGTGGTATTATTCAAGGGGTAGAAGGTCTAAAATCTGCATATGAAACAGGTAAAGGTAAGATCATGGTTAGAGGTAGAGCAAAAGTTGAACCTTTACGTGGAAATAGAGAGCAAATCGTTATAGATGAGATACCTTATGAGGTAAACAAAGCAGTACTCGTAAAACGAATGGATGAATTACGACTTGATCGAAAAGTAGAAGGTATAGCAGAAGTTCGTGATGAGACAGACCGAACGGGGCTTCGAATCGTAATTGAACTGAAGAAAGATGCTGATAGCGAAGGAATTTTACATTTTTTATATAAGAGTACTGATTTACAAATTACGTATCATCTTAATATGGTTGCAATAAAAGATAAAACGCCAATGTTATTAAGTCTTACAGAATTACTTGACGCGTATATTGCGCATCAAAAAGAGGTTGTAACTAGACAATCCACATATGATTTAAGAAAAGCAAAAGAACGGGCACATATTGTAGAAGGTTTAATTAAAGCCATCTCCATTCTCGATGAATTAATTACTACGATTCGAGCTTCAAATGACAAACAAGATGCTAAAAGACGGATTCAGGATGCATACGGCTTTTCTAATGAGCAAGCAGAAGCAATTGTAAACTTACAATTATATCGTTTAACAAACACTGATATCACGTCTTTAGAAGAAGAAGCTGCAGTATTGCGTGCTAAAATTGAAGAACTAGAAGCAATTTTAGGAGATGAAAAGAAATTATTTTCTGTTATTAAAAATGATTTAAAACAAATTAAAAAGAAATATGCAACACCACGCATGACAAAGATTGAAAATAAGATTGAAGAGTTAAAGATTAATTTAGAAGTAATGGTTGCAAGTGAAGATGTATTAGTTTCCGTTACAAGAGACGGTTATTTAAAACGAACAAGCTTACGTTCCTATGCTGCTTCAAATGGGAAAGACTTGGCAATTAAAGATGAAGATCACTTGGTAGGTCTATTAGAGGTGAACACAACAGATACTGTCTTACTTTTCACTAATAAAGGAAGGTATATTTATGCGCCAGTTCACAAACTACCAGATATAAGATGGAAAGACCTTGGCCAACATATCTCAAATGTCGCAGCTATTGATAAAGGTGAAAATATAATAAGAGTCATACCAATTAGACAGTTTACTGAAGAAAGTTATTTAGTTTTCTTCACCAAAAACGGCATGATTAAACGTAGTGAATTGAGTTTATATGAGGCACAACGTTATTCAAAAGCCTTGGTAGCAATTAATTTAAAAGGTGATGACGAAGTGGTTAATGTTGCATTAACCACGGGAAATGACGAGGTATTTATTGCTACTGATCGTGGACTTGGATTATGGTACCCTGAATCAGAGGTAACGCCAGTCGGACAAAGAGCTGCAGGAGTAAAAGCTATCCAGCTTAAACAGGAGGAAAAAGTAGTCAATGGCGTTGTACTTGGTCAATCTAAGACAGGCATTAATTTAGTAGTAATTACCCAAAGAGGTGCTGCAAAACGAATGACTTTAAATGATTTTGAGTTGTCGTCGCGCGCTAAACGCGGTCAAAGTATGTTACGCGAATTAAAGAAAAAGCCGCACCGCATCGTAGGATTTGTTTGTACGACCAAAGAAGATTCTGTACAATTCATGACCAATTCTGGTGTGAAACATCCATTATATCCAATGGAATTAAGTACAAGTGACCGATATAGCAATGGTTCATTTGTAATTGACACGGATATAGAAGGTGAAATTGTTGACGTGTGGAAACAAGCCAATTATGTTAAAGTGTTTGAAGCAGACGATTCAACTGATTAATCAGATATGATTTAAAGTTAGAAGCGAATTTAATCTATTTTTCAGAAGCAAAACAACGTGAAATAACTGTTGTTTTGCTTTTTTATACTTATTAGGCAATTTAGTTTTTATTCAAGATAAGAAATGGTATGATTTTAACAGTTAGTATAGAGATAAAGGGGTTTTAAAAATGGAGAAACGATTATTTCGGGATGCAATGGGGAAATTTGCTACTGGTATTACAGTAGTATCAACAAATTACCAAAATGAAGTAAAAGGGATAACGGTTAATTCTTTCATGTCATTATCATTAGATCCAACATTAATAGCAATTTCTATTGATAAAACGGCATCAATGTATGACATTTTACAAGAGGCAAATACATTCGGTATTAGTGTTTTAAGTGAAAATCAAAAGGAAGAATCAATGATTTATGCAAATCAAAAAGAAGTAGACCAACCAGTTAAATTTACAGATCTAGCAGGAACTCCTGTTTTAAATAACGCATTAGTTCAACTATCTTGTGAAAAAGAATCAGCTGTTGAAGCTGGTGACCACATGATTTTCATCGCAAAAGTAAATGATCTAAAAATATCTGATGGGAATCCTTTATTGTATTTTAGTGGAAGCTATCAACAATTAGATAAGTAATACGAAGGAAAATAAATTTATGAGAAAATACTACGCAGATATTATTCAGTTTAGAGGTGACCACGAAACATTTGGCTATGAACAAGGTAAATGGCTTCTTGGGTCACCCCTTTTTAAAATATACCAACAACAACATACTCCAACAAAAAGACCACGTTTTGTCGTTAATACAGAAGAAGCAACGGACTGGTTAGCTGCTTTATTTCCTGCATTATTGAATGAATTAAAAGGGATATCCGCAGCAATTGGTTTTACAATAGAGCAAACAATAGAATTTTTTAGTGGTTATCAGCAAGAATGGAAACGATCAGGGTGTTCTATTTTAACAGGTCCCGACTTTTTAATTCGAAATTACGATTTTCATCCTAAAACATATGAAGGTCGTTTTGCTATCTATCAACCTCCTTCAGCAAAAGGATATGCAACGATTGGCGCGTCGCAACGTATAGTCGGTCGAGCCGATGGAATGAATGAAGTGGGTCTTACTGTTGGCTATAATTTTGTGAATCGTAGAAATCCTGGGAATGGTTTTATTCCAACAATTATTACAAGAATGTTATTGGAACAATGTGCTACTAACGAAGAAGCAATTTCTTTAATTAAAAAGGTTCCACATCGCCATTCCTTTAACTATGTAATAGCTGATAAATTAGGAAATTCACATGTTATAGAAGCTACTGCTCAAGCTATTCGTGTGAAGGAAAGCAAAATTAGTACGAATCATTTCGATATGTTACCAGAAGCAAATCGTTATCATTTGGCAGATTCAAGACGAAGATATGCAATACTTAAGAAACAACCTGTTTATTCAATTAGAAAAGAGCAAGCATTTCAGTTATTTAATAATATCGAAGAACAGATTTTTTCTAAAAAATACAGTCAATCAGCTGGTACATTACACACATCACTTTATGATCAGAAGAATTTGGACGTTTATCTTGCTTTAGGTAATAACCGAAAGCCCACACCATTTTCATTTAAAAACTGGTTAGATGGTGAAAATACAACCATAAAAAAAGTTATAGGCGTAATCGATACGGATGAAAAAATGCCTTATATGGATGGTTTATAATCAATATAACCAATGTATAGTATCTTAACACCTTCGTATACTTACTATATGATATGGAGGTGTTATTATATTGCAAAAAGATATACAACAAATGAATGAATCAGACATAACTAACGAAGAGCAAGAAGGTATGAAAGAAACAGCAGAACAATTAAGAGATCAATTTATGGTTGGAACGATTGATCAAGTTAAATGGTGAAGAAAGATGCTTGACGAAGACCAAATCAAATAAGATTTGGTCTTTATTTCGCTCTCTATTAACAAATAGATCAAATTAGCCTATATATAAAAACGCTAGCTGTTCGTTCAGCTAGCGTTTTCCTAATCTATTTGGAATGGATAATACAATATCTTTTGATAGAGCATCGAAACCTCTACCAATTGTTCTTGAAACATGGCTATCTGAACCTATTACAAAAGGAATGGATAGTTGATTAGCTTTTGTTATAACCGATTGATTTGGATAAATACGCATACAATGTTCTTTATAAAGACCTGCTGTATTCAAATCAAGTTGATATTCTTTTTCCTTGATTAAATATAATAGCTCGTCCGTTTGATAATCAAAAGAAGTTGTTGTAGGAAATAACTTCACAAATTTTTCAATTAAGGTTAGGTGCCCGATTCGTGTTGGTTTATATCTTCCCATGTCTTGTGTAATAGCTTGTTTTACGGTTTGATAATATTTTTTGTAAATTGCTTCAACTGAACCGAACAATCCAATAATACGAGCAAATTCTTCAACACTATAGTCGAGACAGACATATTTACCATTTGGGGCTTTTAACATATGGACAGATAGAATTGCGTCATCTATAAATGTGCCATATCGATTTAAGAATTTTTCTGTTTCTTCCTGATATCCTTCGATAAAATCAACTTCAAAGCCAATATAAATCGTGATTTTTTCTTGATATTTTAGTTTTAAACGATTTCCTTCTTTAAGATAACTTTTAACATCGTCAAGCTTCATCGCACTATCATTTGCCGGTGTTGGATCGGTAAAGTTAACCGGAAGTGGTGCATGTTCAGTAAAAGATATGTAATCGAGATCTTGCTCTATTGCTTTTAAAACATATTCCTCCATTAGATCCGAAGAACCATGGGGACAAAAGTTTGTATGTACATGAAAATCTCCGGTAACTTGCATTTGTCATTCCTCCCTTTCTTAATTCTATCTTAAATAGTATAGTTAAAAAAGAAAAGTTTTTTATTGACGAGAATAGGAACCACGTGATAGTGTATAAATAATTAGACACTTTACTTAAGTAAAGTGGTAACGCAATAAAGAAAATAGGATGTGTCTTATATGTTTTTACCAGCTGGAAGCCAAGATGAAATCGGAAAAAAGTTAGATAATCGATCAAAAGCGTATGAAATATTTCGAGATGTTGTAACGTCTCGAAATTATAAAGCAATTTCTACACCAGTTGTGGAATATGCAAATACGTTTACCAACGAACATGTTGGGATGAAGTTACATGCCATGTTGAAATGGTTTAATCGCGAAGGTGAAATAGAAGTACTCCGCGCTGATTGGACCACAGCAATCGCTCGAGCGCTAATCAATCAACATCCGAAACAATTAAAATGGTCGTATCAAGGATCAGTGTTCCGTAATGATAAAGATGGGATAGAAAGCAGACAAGCGGGTATTGAAATTATACGTACAACACCATTTCTAGGTGAGAGTGAAAGTTTATTTACTGCTGTTACTTATTTAAATGCATTAGAGATAAAGGATTATTTAATTGAACTAGGCCATACTGGCATATTTGATGAATTAACAACTCCCTTAGAATTAAACAAAGCAGAGGAAGATCAATTACGACAGGCAATGCATGATAAACGAAGAGATGTAGTCTATCAAATTGCAACAGATAAAGGACATCCAGTTATAGCTAATCAACTTACACAAGTGATTGAAGCATATGGTACGATTAATGAAATAGAGAAATATGAAACGATCTGGGCAAGTAACCCACGACTAGTAAAAATACTACATCATTTGAAGCAACTAGCTACAGTTCTCAAGGGACTAGGTATTGATGAAGTATTAGTAGATTTAGGCCGCGTTAAAAACTTACCGTATTACAGTGGTACGATGTTTAGAGGTTATTTAAAAGAGAATGGTGCTACATGTTTTTCTGGTGGTCGTTATGATAAGCTTTATGAACAATTTAATGAAAAAATTTCTGCAGTTGGTCTAGCATTTGATGTTGATGTGCTAGCAGACCAATTAAACAATGTAACGGAAAGAGAAAGCATCTGTATCATAGCATCAGAAGAATCACATGTATTTGCAGAGCGCTTACGAGCATCTTACTCAAATTACATTGTAGATATTCAATATACATTAATGGATGAACATGACTATGATAAAATTATAAGAATTATCACGGACAATAATAATGAATTTAGGGTGATAGAAGAATGAAACCATGTATTGCATTAACTAAAGGTCGATTAGAAGAGCAATTTCTCGCATTTTTTAAATCGCTAGATTATAATATTGAACCACTTGTTAATAAAGGCCGAAAATTGCGTGTGGAAACAGATGAATTTCAATTTATTTTTGCTAAAGGACCTGATGTAACAACATATGTGGAACACGGAATTGCTGATTTAGGCATTGTTGGTGGTGATATTTTAGCAGAATTTCAACCAGATGTTTTTGATTTATTACCATTACCATTTGGACAGTGTAGAATGGCAGTTGCTACGGAAAAAGGCAAAGTTTGGCCAGATCACAAGAAAAAAATCGCAAGTAAATATACTGGGATTACAAAAGAATATTTTCGTAATAAAGGTGAATCTGTAGAAATCATTAAATTAGAAGGTTCTGTTGAATTAGCTCCAATTTTAGGGTTGGCAGATGGAATTGTTGATATAGTAGAAACTGGAACGACATTAAAGGAAAATGGCTTAGTTGTTCAAGAAGAATTCTTTTCATTCAGTGCACGTTGCATTGCAAACCGCTCTTCATTAAAAATTAAAAGAGAGGCACTTGCTCCAATTATTCAAGCCTTCAAGCAAAAGGAGGAATTGGTATGATACCTATCTATCAGTCAACCAAATTTGAGTCGGAATTTTTATCAAAAAAAGAAGAAAACGCAACAGATGAAAAAGTTTATCAAGTTGCGAAAGAAGTTATTGCAGAAATACGAGCAAATGGTGATGACGCTCTCAAAAAATATGTTGAAAAATTTGATCGTTCCGTACCAGAGCAGTGGGAAGTTACAAACGAGGAACGTGAAAATGCATGGAATAAAGTAGATCAAAAGACAATTGATGCACTTACAAGGGCAGCAGAAAATATTAGGGGCTTTCATTCGAAACAACTTCAATCCTCCAAATTTATGCAAGTAGATGGTGATATAATGTCTGGTCAATTATATCGAGCTATTGAACGAGTTGGTATTTATGTACCAGGTGGAACAGCGTGTTATCCGTCATCTGTACTAATGAATGCTATCCCGGCTGTGTTGGCAGGTGTAGAACAAGTTATCATGGTGACTCCTGCACGTGATGGGGAAGAAATCGCACCAATTTTATCTGTTGCGGCTGATATTGTAGGTGTCGATCGAATCTTTAAAATTGGTGGTATTCAAGCAATTGCTGCTTTGACATACGGAACGGAATCAATACCTACTGTAGATAAAATTGTCGGACCAGGTAACGCTTATGTAGCTGCTGCAAAATCACTCGTATATGGTGATGTAGGGATTGACATGATTGCTGGACCATCAGAGGTTGCGATTATTGCAGATGATACAGCAAATCCAGTTTATATCGCAGCTGATCTTATCGCACAATCAGAACATGATACTAATGCTCGATCATTTTTGTTCACAACGTCTAAAAATTTGTTAGAAGAGACAAACATAGAAGTGGAAAAACAATGTGCCGTTTTACCAAGAAAAGATATCGCATCTGCTTCTTTAAAAGAAAAAAGTGGATTAGTATTAGTTGATAATTTAGATCAAGCATTTCAATTATCGAATCGTTTAGCACCAGAGCATCTAGAAATCCAATTAGATAATCCACTTGAATATTTAGGCAAAATAAAAAATGCAGGTTCTGTATTTTTAGGTCATTATACACCTGAATCCCTTGGTGATTATTATGCTGGTCCAAATCATGTGCTTCCAACTTCAGGGACTGCAAGGTTCTCTTCTGGCTTATCTGTTGATGATTTTATCAAGAAAACAACATTCCTCTACTATTCAGAAAACGCATTAAAACAAGCATCAGAAGACGTGATGACGATTGCCAAAGAAGAATTTCTTGATGGTCATGCGAGAGCAGTTGAAAAAAGATTAAAGAAAAACTAGAAAAGGTCGGGATGCACAATGCGAACAGCTAGTAAACAACGAAAAACAAATGAAACAGTAATTGAAGTAGCTTGTAATTTAGATAATAGTCAAGAAGTAACTATATCTACTGGTGTTGGTTTCTTTGATCATATGCTAGAATTATTTGCCCGTCACGGTCGAATTGGACTTACTGTTAAAGCAAACGGTGATTTACATATTGACAGTCATCATACTGTTGAAGATGTCGGTATTGTACTAGGACAAGTGATTAAAGAGGCTTTAGGCGATAAGAAACAAATTAATCGATATGGTACAGCCTATGTGCCAATGGATGAAACACTCGGTTTTGTTTCGCTTGATATAAGTGGTAGGCCTTTTCTAGTCTTAGATGCGACATTTGAAAATCAAAAGCTAGGTAATTTTGATACGGAATTGGTGAGAGAATTCCTTCAAGCATTTGCATTTCAAGCAGGCATTACACTTCATGCGCGTATTTTATATGGGATAAATACGCATCACAAAGTAGAAGCACTATTTAAAGCACTCGGTAGAGCTTTAGCAGAAGCAATTCGAATTAATCCAGAAATCCTTGGCGTTAATTCTACAAAGGGGCTAATAGAATGATAGCTATAGTAGATTATGGGATGGGTAATATCGCGAGTGTTAAAACAGCATTGCACAATCTTGGTTATGATGTGATCGTTACGGATAATCCTACAGAGTTAGCTAAAAGTTCGCATATTATCCTACCTGGTGTTGGCTCCTTTCAAGCTGCTGTAGAAGAAATAGAGAAACGTAATCTAAAAGAAATACTGCAAACATTAGCAGAAAATAAGCCATTTCTTGGTATTTGTTTAGGTATGCAACTGTTATTTACAGAGGGATTAGAAGGCGGAAATACAAAGGGATTAGATTTAATTCCAGGTACAATAGAAAGAATAGACACGCCATACCTTTTACCTCATATCGGTTGGAACGCATTAGACATAATAAATGATCAACCTAATTTTCAATCTTTTCAAGATCAGCATGTTTACTTTGTTCATAGCTTTGCAGCAAAAACAGACAAACAATATATTGTTGCAACAGCAGAATATGGTCCAGATGTGACAGCAATTGTTAAGAGCGGTCTTACTTATGGGATTCAATTTCATCCAGAAAAAAGTGGAGAAGTTGGCGTGGCAATTTTAAAAGCATTTTTACAGGAGGTATCCCAATGAAAATATTACCAGCAATTGATTTAATAGATGGCAAGTGTGTTAGATTATACCAAGGTGACTTCAGTAAAACGACCGAAGTTGGATCTGATCCAATTACACAATTAAAAACGTTTATTACTAACGGTGCTGAGATTGTTCACATTGTTGATTTAGATGGAGCGCGTGATGGAGAAAAAGCGCGTCAATATCAATTAATAAGTGAATTATGTAAATTATCAACGATACCAATTCAAATAGGTGGCGGTATTAGAAGCATGGAAGCAATTGAAAAATTGATTGCTGCGGGAGCAGATCGATTAGTACTTGGTACAGCGGCAATTGAAGATCCGGATTTCTTAAAAGCTGCCTTAGCTAAATATGCTGAACATATCGTTGTTGGAATTGACGCGAAAGATGATAAAGTAGCGATTCATGGCTGGGAAACTGTATCAGAAATCGATTATCTTACATTTGCTAAACAAATGGAACAGTTAGGTGTCCAAACGATTGTTTTTACTGATATTTCAAAAGATGGCACTATGACAGGACCTAATGTAAGAGCACTAGAAAAGTTACTCGCACATGTTTCCTGTAAGATCGTTGCATCAGGTGGTATAAGTAATAATCAAGACATCGAAGCTTTGGCCGCAATTGGCATAGAAGAAGCAATAGTTGGTAAGGCAATTTATCAAGGTACGGTTACGTTGAAAGGGGAAACGTCCGCATGATTGTAAAACGCATTATACCCTGTCTAGATGTCAAAGAAGGTAAAGTTGTGAAAGGTACAAATTTTGTATCCTTACGTGAATTAGGAGACCCAGTAGCAATGGCTGCTAGTTATTCCAAAGCGGGCGCTGATGAGATTATATTCCTTGATATTTCAGCAACGAACGAAGGGCGTGATACAATGGTTGACATTGTGCGTCAAACAGCGCGAAATGTCTTTGTACCATTTACCGTTGGTGGTGGTGTGAGAACCATTGATGATGTTACCCGTTTATTAAAAGCAGGCGCTGATAAAGTTGGTATCAATTCAGCTGCAGTTAACAATCCTAATCTGATAACAACTGCTGGTGCTCGTTTTGGTGCGCAATGTATTGTCGTAGCAATTGACGCAAAGCTATTTGACGATGGATGGCATGTAATGACACACGGAGGAAGTAAAGATAGTGGTTTGGATGCAGTTGAATGGGCAAAAGAAGTGGAAAAACGTGGCGCTGGTGAAATATTGCTGACAAGTGTTGATACAGATGGTGTGAAGAACGGATTTGATTTGAAGCTGACAAAAGCAATTGTTGATGTTGTTCGTATCCCCGTTATTGCATCAGGTGGCGTTGGTCATCCAGATCATTTCCCAGAAGTATTCAAAGAAACAGATGTGTCGGCAGGTTTAGCTGCATCAATTTTTCATGAAAATACCTTTTCAATAGAAGAAGTGAAAGCTAGTTGTCAAGAAAAAGGAGTGCATATACGTGAAGCCTGACTTCTCTAAAGGATTAATTCCAGCTGTTATTACAGATAATCAAACAAAAGATGTGTTAATGCTCGCATTTATGAATGAAGAATCGTATCAAAAAACTTTGGAAACGAAAGAAACGTGGTTTTACTCTCGATCAAGACAATCATTATGGCACAAAGGGGCAACCTCTGGTAATACACAAACTGTTATTTCTATTAAACTTGATTGTGATCAAGACACACTCTTAATAGATGTTGTGCCAAATGGTCCAGCATGTCACACGGGGGAACGGACTTGTTTCTTTAACTCTATCTTTGAAGCTGAAAAAACAAATAAAAAACTAGTAGAGCCGTCTATTATTGATAAAGTAATGGCCGAAGTAGAAGAACGGAAAGAAACTCGCGTTGCTAACTCATACACGAACTATTTATTTGATAAAGGTATTGATAAAATAGCTAAAAAAGTAATTGAAGAAGCAGGAGAAGTGGTAATTGCAGCAAAAAATAGTGATAAAGAAGAAATTATTTTAGAAGTTAGTGATTTGTTGTACCACACCTTTGTTTTAATGAGTGATCAATCTGTTTCATTGGATGAAGTTAAAGAAGAATTAGAAAACCGTTTTTTCAAAAAAGGCAATAATAAAGGAGATCGTCCCGAAATTGAGAAGTGGTAAACACTTTTCAGTTTCTTTTTTTATATATAAGAAACGCATAATAAACTAAATTAAAGTAAAGATAGTAAAGACTATAACTGCAAAATCTTTTACTTTTTAATATGTATATGCTACGATTTCGTAGTAATATTATTCCGACAAAATAACTGGGGGTTAACAGCATGAGGAAATTAGTAACAGGAATAGTTATAATGAGTTTTATACTAGTATTAGCAGCATGTGGCACAAATGAAGAAGACACGTCAGATACTGATAATACTTCTACATCAGATGAGTCAGCAAGTCTATATGATGAAGTAATGGACAAGGGTGTTCTTACAGTAGGAACAGAGGGCACATACGCACCATTTACTTTTCATGATAACGATGGTGAATTAACGGGCTACGACGTTGAAGTCATTAGAGAAGTAGCTGAAAGAATGGGTGTTGAAGTAGAGTTCATGGAAACACAATGGGATTCTATGTTTGCTGGTTTGAATTCAGAACGTTTTGATTTAATTGCTAACCAAGTTGGTATTAATGAGGATCGCTTAGAGAGTTATGATTTTTCAAATCCTTATACGTATTCATCAGCTGTTGTTGTTGCACCAACAGATTCGGAGGATATAAATTCTTTTGAAGATTTAGAAGGATTAAGTTCAGCACAGTCGCTAACAAGTAACTTCGGTGAGATAGCTAAAGAAAATGGTGCTGAGATTGTAAGTGTGGAAGGTCTCGCACAATCAATTGAGTTATTGAAGACAGGACGTGCGGATGTTACAGTCAATGATAAACTTGCTGTTCTTGATTATTTAAATCAAGAAGGCGATGAAAGTGTTCAAATTGTTGCGGAAGAAGATAATGTTTCTGAAACGGCATTTGCGTTAAACCAAGGTAATGAGGAATTAGTTGAAGCGATTAATGAGCAATTAGAAGCGATGAGAGAAGACGGTACTTTAGCGGAGATTTCTGAAAGCTGGTTTGGTGAAGATGTTTCCTCTCAGTAATACATTGTTTACTATCACTGCAGATCTAGAAGGATGGGAGTTATTTCTAAACTCCCTTCTTCCTATGATTTTAGGTGCAATTAAATATACAATACCGCTTACGCTTATCTCGTTTTCAATAGGGTTGATATTAGCATTACTAACAGCAATTATGCGTCTATCTAAGTCATTTATTGTACGCACACCAGCAGTTATATATGTTTCTGCAATCAGAGGAACGCCTTTACTTGTGCAATTATTTATAATCTTTTATGGGTTACCGAGTTTGAACTTAACAATTGATCCATATCCAAGTGCAATTATTGCATTTAGTTTAAACGTAGGTGCTTATGCATCAGAAATTATTCGTGCTTCTATTTTATCTATTTCAAAAGGGCAATGGGAAGCAGGTTACACCATAGGTATGACACAAAACACTGTGTTGAAACGGATTATTCTACCGCAAGCAACAAGGGTTTCCGTTCCTCCATTATCAAATACCTTTATTAGTTTAGTAAAAGATACATCACTTGCTTCACTAATACTTGTTACGGAACTTTTTCGAAGAGCGCAAGAAATCGCCGCAGTGACATATGATTTTATGTTGATCTATATTGAAGCTGCTATTCTTTATTGGGTAATTTGTTTTCTTTTATCCCTAGTTCAACAAGCAATAGAGAAACGTCTCGAACGTTATACAGCAACATAAAGGGGGGAAAGAAATGTTATTATCGGTTAAAGGTTTAGCTAAAGCGTTTGGTGAACTGGAAGTCTTGAAGGATATTGATGTAGAGATTAACAAGGGGAAGGTTATATCCATAATGGGTCCTTCTGGATCAGGAAAGACAACGATGTTACGTTGTCTAAATGGATTAGAACAACCCAATAGTGGTATCTTCACCTTTGATGATGGATTCACTCTTAATTTTAAGGATAAAATCAGCAACCAAGATGCATTGAAATTAAGACGTAAGTCCGGAATGGTATTCCAATCTTATAATCTTTTTCCACATAAAACAGCATTAGAAAATGTAACTGAGGGACCAATCATTGTTCAGAAGCGAAATAAGAAAGAAGTTAAGGAAATGGCAGAGGGTCTTTTAGAGAAGGTTGGTTTAAAGGAAAAGATGCACCTTTATCCACATCAACTTTCCGGTGGTCAACAACAACGTGTTGGCATAGCAAGAGCACTAGCAATTGAACCAGACTTAATGTTGTTTGATGAACCGACATCTGCACTAGACCCAGAATTAATTGGAGAAGTATTAACGGTTATTCGGGAGCTTGCAAATGAAAATTGGACAATGGCTATTGTAACACATGAAGTACAATTTGCTGAACAAGTTTCGGATGAAGTAATATTTATGGATGATGGCTATATTGTCGAACAAGGACCACCAAAAGAAGTTTTAAGAGCGCCAAAAGAAAAACGCACACAACAATTTTTAAACCGAATACTTAATCCTTCACAATAAGAAGAAGGAAAATGTCCAGAAATGGAGAAGTAATAGAATACTCCTCTAAGTCTGGATTTTTTATTAAACAAGCTATTTTGGTTTTGTAGTGTGTTCTTGTATACTAAAAGAAATTGAGCATGAAAGAAGGAAAACTATGCGATTAAGTGTGTTAGATCAAGTACCAATTTCACAAGACTCATCACCAGAAGAAGCATTAGATAATACAGTTAAGTTAGCAAAAATGACCGAAAATTTAGGCTATACACGATATTGGGTAGCTGAACACCATAACACAAACGGATTAGCAAGCTCTTCACCTGAAATATTGATGACACGTCTTGCTGGTGCGACTAGTTCTATTCGTATTGGTTCTGGTGGCGTTTTATTACCACAATATGCACCATTGAAAGTGGCGGAAAACTTTCGAATGTTAGAAGCTATGTATCCAAATAGAATTGATTTAGGTTTAGGCCGTTCACCAGGAGGTTCAAATGAAACACGATTAGCATTAACCGATCATATTAAAAAAAGTATGAGTTTATTTCCACGTCAATTAGAAGAGTTATACGGTTTTTTGCACGATGATTTACCTAAGAATCATCCATTTCACACTGTTAAAGCAAGTCCAAGAACGAAGACAAATCCGCCAATTTGGGTTCTAGGTTTATCTGAACGAGGAGCAACTAATGCTGCAAACATTGGTGCAGGGTTTACATATGGTCATTTCATTAATCCAACTAAAGGAAAAGAATCGATTGCAACTTATAAAGAAAAATTTAAACCGAATAAAAACTTTGATGAACCACATGTGGCTGTCTGTATCTTTGTGATTTGTTCACAGACAAAGGAAAAGGCAGAAGAGCTTGCCTTATCGCAAGATCTTTGGCTGTTGCGAGTAGAAAAAGGAATTGGAACGCGTGTGCCGTCAGTAGAAGAAGCAAAGAAAAAAGTTTATACAGAATCAGAACAAATGATAATTGATAAAAATAGAAAGAGATGTATCATTGGGACCCCTGAAACAGTTAAGAAACAATTAGAAGATATCCAAGTAAGTTATGGCTGCAATGAATTTATGATTATAACAAATATCTACTCATTTGAAGAAAAGGTGAATTCTTATCGGTTATTAGCCAAAACATTACTTAATTAACAATAAGATCATTATATAATAGATAAGATGAAAAAATTATGAGGAGGTGCAATATGACTAATATTAATAAATTTGGCCTGCTGTCTTTATTAATGGTTATTATCAATTTCATTTTCTTTATTTTTAATAGAGGACCAAATGCAAATATTACGCTTGCTATCAGTATATTTACGTTATTATCTGTTTTAGGTATAATTTTTGCTCTAATGTCTAAGAAGCGAATTGTAACAATTACAGGAATTCTCTTAAATGGATGTATATTTGTGTTTGCTATATTACTATTACTTGCTGTTGGAATAGGGTCACCTTAAGAAGTTGGGGGTAAACATGATTGATTACAGAATAGTTGAAAACGAAATTTATACTGGTAAAATTGGATCACTAGTTTCCATGCTTGAACATACGCGTGCTGTGACAATTGACGAAGTTACGAATCTAACCCAAAAGGAATTAGACTATTTGGTAGATAGTAGTTCGAATTCGATTGGTGCTCTTTTACATCATATTGCTGCGATTGAATTTGTACATCAAGTAATATCATTTGAAGAAAGAGATCTCAATGAAAGCGAATTTATGAAATGGAAGACTTCATTAGAACTTGGGGATAAAGCTAGAAGTGAAAAGAAAAACAAACCCGTTTCATATTACCTTCATGAATTATCAGAGGTTAGAGAAAACACATTAAAACAGCTAAAATCAAAACATGATAGTTGGCTATTTGAAGAACATAAATGGCCGAATGACGTTCCTTATAATAATTATTATCTTTGGTTTTATGTTATGGAAGACGAAATAAATCATCGTGGTCAAATAAGATCTATTAAAAGATTGCTGTTGAATGATAAGTAGAATTGGACTTCAAAAAGGGAATTAATGTAATAATTCCCTTAGATGTTTCAAGATGCATTCTATTTCCAAAACATTAAATTTAGATAGTGCTGTCTAGAAGTCCTTTTTTCTTAATTTGATAGTTTCTTAATAAAAAATAGATGACTTTTTGAAAATATAGAGGTAGAAGGGATATGGTAAGATGACTAATAACTTAAAAGTGCAATTAAAAGCATTAGAGGAAAGTCATTTAAGTCTTGACGTTCGAAAAGATGTTAAAAAGCTAGATGAAATATTAGCTAATGATTTTATCGAAATAGGAAGTTCTGGTTATATGTTGGATAAAGCAGAATGCCTTAAAAATGGCGTCGTATTAGCAGAAATGTCCCTATATAATTATCAAGTTCATAGTTTAGCACCTGACGTTGTCCTAGCTACTTATTTAATACAAGATAATACAAGAAACCGAAATACACTTCGAAGTTCGATATGGAAGTATATAGATGGTAGATGGCAATTATATTTTCATCAAGGAACGATTACGGATCAAAAAACCTCAGATCAAGAATAAATCATTAAATTTAAATTGACTAAAAAAAGTGAAAAAGCTCTAAATTACTCATTAGTTATCATTCATTTCGCTATCATGTACAAATAAGAAATGGTAAGATAGAGATAATGACCTTTAATTGGTTAGGCTTAAATCAATAAGATAATTAAAAGTGAGGGGTTACATGAAAAATAATTTCTTAGACCAATTTTATACAGTTGATCCAGTTACGGGTGATTATATCATTGAGATTTCGATAAAGGATTATGATGAAGTATTTAATACTTGGGACTCCTCTGTTTATAATATCAGAGATCTAGATGCAAGCTTGAAAGCTTTCCTTGAAGAATTTTCGTTTGAGATTGACTCACGAAAAAATGTGAAGTTGAAGTTTGATATGTTAGATGAAAAAAAAGATGTTGAAATGGAAAAAAATATTATAAAAGGTATCCGAAACAATTTCAATTACAAGTATTATTTACTAAATAAACAGACAGTACAAAGTAGGAAAAAATCATTTATCTACATTATTGTTTCTGTTATGTTCACAATAGCATCAAGCTACATACAGTTTTCAGAAGAAAATAAGATTTTCCAAGATCTAGTTTCACTAAATTTAACAGTTGGTGGCTGGATATTTCTATGGGAAGCTTTTTCGATTCTCTTTATGCAAAGTGGTAATTTATCAAAGAGAAAAAAGCACTACAAAAGAATTATAGCTGCTCCAATTATCTTTAGATACCACTAAATATAAATAGAATTAAATTTAAAAAGGGGTGCGCAATTTGAAAGTCTATATTAATTTTTTAGCAGTAATTGTTTTATTATTAATTCCTGTCCAAGTGTTTGCTCACACGCATTTGGAAAGTTCTGATCCAGCTACAGATGAAGTGGTTTCTTCAGACAATCCAATAATTACATTAACATTTGATTCACCAGTCCAAGAACCAAATACAATTTCTGTATCACAGAACAATGAAGAGATAACAATTACAGAAATCAATCATTCTCCTGAAAATGTAATAGAAGCAACATTACCTACTGATCTTGAAGACGGTGAGATCGTACTTTTTTATAGTATAATTGGTGAAGATGGGCATGTAATAGAAGATAGTCTTGTATTTACTTATGAAAAAGCAGACGATAATTCTAGTTCTACGGATGAAACACAATCTTCTGAAGAAGAGAGTATCGAGGCAGAAGAAGATGAAGTAGAAGAAAATAACATAGTGGAAGAGACAGAGCAGGCATCTATAGAAGAAACAGAAATTACTAATGAACAAAATGGATGGCTTTTGCCAGCTATTGCAGTAATTCTAATTGGGATTGCAATAAGTGTTTTTCTGATAAATAGGAAGAAAAAATGATTTATGCGGTAACAAATGGACTTTTATATGTGTGCTTTGCTATTTTGATTGGTGTGCATTTCCTATCCTTATTTCCTAAAGAAATGAGTATGAATATAAAAGTCAAAGATCGTCTTATGTTTGGTATAACACTTGTTATACCTATACTTGCAGTTATTCCTATTATTGATTTAGTAAACACGATTAGTAAATATCGAGACGATTACGGCTTCACCAGTTTTGTGTATGTTATAAAAGAAATAGAGATAGGAAGAGCATGGTTCATTTTGTTGCTCCTTTGTATTTTCCATCTTTTACTATTATTAATTCGAAAAAACGTACTTATATCTTCCGGAATCGGTATATTTCTACTGTTAGGTATAATCTTGACACAAAGTGTTGTTGGTCATGTAGCTAGTATGGCAAGCTATCCTGGTGCTCTAGCACACACGATCCATTTGCTTGCTGTTTGCTTTTGGGCAGGTACATTATTAGTTGTAAGTTGGTTAGCTAATGATGAAACAAATTGGCATGTTTTTATTAATTGGTTTTCCGCTATTGCTTTACTATGTCTTTTACTTGTTACGTTTACTGGCATATTTATGAGTTTCAGCTTAACAACAGGAACAATTGTTTCACCATGGCGTGTTTCATATGGTCAAGCTTTGCTAATCAAGCATTTATTATATGTCGCTTTATTACTGTTTGTTTTTATTAATGCTATACTTGTTCGCAAGAAAGCAAAGAAATCTGATTTTTCACCTAAACGATGGTGGCGAGCTGAAAGTGTGATTATTTTACTTATATTCTCTGTGACAGGCTTTATGAGTGAGCAAGAGCCACCGTTAAATACAGAGAAACTAGCTAATAGTGGTGATATCTCTATTTTATTTCGCATTTTTGCATCAGTTAATATGGGGGATAATGTATTATTTGCTCCTAATCTTATAAGTGTTTTCTTTATACTATTATCTGTTGTTTTTCTACTTTCAACAGTTTTAGTTTTTTGGTTCCATGAGAAAGTAATAAGTACTTTACTAATGAGTGGCCTTTCAGTATTCAGTATGTATGTTGGATTGATGTCCTCAGTTACAGTTCTCTAAATAATGATATACGTTAATAAGGAGGTAAATAGAAATGATTATAGGTTTAAATCATGTGCAAATTACTATACCAAAAAATGCAGAAGAATTAGGCAAGCATTTTTATTGTGATCTATTAGGGTTAAAAGAAAAAGAAAAGCCTGAATCACTAAAAGGCAGAGGTGGATTTTGGTTACAAGTCGGAAACATGGAATTACATGTTGGGACAGAAGATGGTATTGATAGATTAGCTACAAAAGCACATTTAGCATACCAAGTAGAGGATCTTGCACATTGGAGAAACATATTAGAAGAGAACAAAATTGATATCTCAGAATCCATCCCACTTCCTGGTTATGATCGATTTGAATTTCGAGATCCGTTTGGTAACCGGGTAGAGATGATACAAGCAATCTAAACAAAAAATCCCCTGATTTTAAGGAGTGAAATTGTTTGATAACTATACTATTATTATTTATAATCTTGGGTTTAGGTACAATTATTAGAAACTTAAATGAACAAACTAAACAAAACAAAAAGATCATACAAATTCTTGAAGATAAACAAAATCAGAATGAAAATATATAATAGAATAAACGATGAAGAATAAGCAGTTGAGCTATAGCTCAACTGCTTATTTTAGTTTTTTAATAGCTCTAGCTATTTGTTTAAATATTTCACTTAAAAGAATAAGTCTTATTCTTTTAGGAAAGATAATGGTGAAGTAGTATTACGACAGGCTAAATAGAGAGGAGCTTAAGTAATTGGCTAAATCGAATAAGTTAGTGATAGTAGCAATAAGCTCCATTCCATTAATTATGACACTTGGTAACTCAATGTTAATTCCATTTTTACCAAAAATGCAAGAGGAATTAGGTTTAAGTTCATTTCAAGTTAGCCTAACAATAACAATATTTTCTGTAACAGCCGCTATTTTCATTCCCATATTAGGTTATTTTTCCGATCGATTCTCCCGTAAAGCTATAATTGTTCCTTCTTTAATATTATATGGGTTAGGTGGTCTATTAGCGGGTGCTGCGGCAGCATGGTTTAGCGGTAGTGCTTTCATTTGGATTCTGATCGGAAGAGCAATGCAAGGGATAGGAGCTGCTGGAACGACACCGATAGCAATGGCTCTAACAGGCGACTTGTTTAAAGGCAATGAGCAAAGTAGAGTTTTAGGCTTAGTTGAAGCATCAAATGGACTTGGAAAAGTCTTGTCACCAATAGTGGGATCATTATTAGCTATATTAGTTTGGTATGCTCCTTTTTGGGGATTTCCGATCTTTTGTATTGTATCGGTCTTGCTAACAGCTATTTTTATTAAAGAAACAAAGAAAAAACAAGCTCCACCGACAATCGGTAATTATATAAAGGGATTATTTTCCGTTTTCAAAAAGGATGGTAGATGGCTATTTACATCTTATTTAGCAGGTGCAACTTGTTTGTTTACCTTATTTGGAATTCTCTTTTATATATCGGATATTCTAGAAACGAAGCATAATATTGATGGTGTTCTTAAAGGAGCAATATTAGCTATTCCATTGCTATTTATGATGACTACATCTTATATTACGGGTAGTAAAATAGGGAAAAATCTAAAAGTAATGAAACGTTTAATAATCTTTGGTTTATTATTCATGACGATTTCGTTTGCTACATTAACATTAGTTAAAAATTTAATCCCCTTTTTTTCTATACTTATTATAAGTAGTATTGGAACTGGCCTGGTTCTTCCTTGTTTAAATAGTTTAATTACTGGTTCAGTTGGTAAAGCGAGAAGAGGGTTTGTAACATCGCTTTATGGCTCGGTTCGATTTCTCGGAGTAGCGGCAGGACCACCAATATACGGTTGGTTAATGGGCATATCTAGAACGTGGATGTTTTTAAGTACCGCTAGTTTAACATTTATTGTTGCTTTTCTTTGTTTAATTTTCATTCATGTAAAGAATGCTACTAAAGATAAAAATTCTGAGTCATTGTTTCAAAAAGTGCACATAACAGAATAAAAAAGGAGTGCTTAGCATGCAAATATATTTCACACCAGAACTTTTAAAGGAAGATGCACAAGTATTAAATATTGTAGATGATAAAAAGAACGCAGTTGGTTATATGGCTTTTTTGATTGAGGAAAAGAAAATGTACATTTATGGTTTACTTGAATCAGAAGGTGTTGAAGAGGATTTCAAGGACTTAATTGAACCTTATATACAAGGACTTACTAAGTTAAAGCCTGACCTTGAAGTATTATCATATTTATCTGTTGGTGGGAAAAAGATAGAAATAGAACGAGAAGGAGAAGAATAATAAAAGTATTTAAATATAGGTAAATATCATATCCTAGCTAACTTTTATGACAGTTAGGATATATTTTATAATAGGAATATTTATGTTTTCCCTTAAATTAATAAGCTTAAAGTGAACAAAATTATTTTTTTCGCCAACTTAAAATTGGAGTGATACTTGGTATTGTTTTTAAATTATAAACAACATTAATGATTCCTGTAGAGATAAACTGTACAAATATGGCTTGGAATACAATAATAAAGTGGATAATTGATCCTGTTACAATAAAGATCAGCCCATTAAATAAAAGAAGTGTTGTTCCAGGAGAAAAGTCTCGATACGTAGCAAAAATTAAAGCAATGACACCAATACCTCCATTTGATACCTGTTGTCTCAAAAGAATCCCAATTCCTATACCTAACATACAGGAGCCTAATAGTAAATCAGCCCATATATTAGAATAATGTAAAAATATATCCGCACTAAATATTTGAACGGTTATAGATGTAATGGTGATACCAAATATAGTTCCTGCTGTACTAGTATTTCCTAACCAATAAATAGCTAAAATGATTAATGAAAAGTTAACAAACCAAAGTGCAAAACTAATTGGTATGTTAAACCAATAATTTAATAGAACAGCAATACCTGCTGCACCTCCAGAGGGAATGGAGTGGGGGAATAGAAATATAGCCATCGCAATTCCTTGAATAAATGCTCCACAAGAAATAATTACATAATGAATTATATGATCTTTAAAATGTATTTCAGATGATTCACTGTTGCTTCTATTTACCATTATGTATAGGCCTTCTTTCTATTAAATACTTTTTTAAAAAGTACACTGTCTTTTTGATAGTATGTTTTGCTTGTCCTAATATAGTATTATTAAAAGGCTGAAATATGTGAATATAGATGTATATTAAATAAAAACAAAAAAGAGGCCAGAACAAGTTTTACCTTGTTCTGGCCCCTTAAATATATTATTTCCAGTTTTCTTCAATGAAATTGTCTCTTCCGGATTTAGCGCGATCTTCTAGGTATTCTTTTTCGTTCTTTTTATAAAAGTCTTGATGGTAACTTTCTGCAGTATAGAAGGATTTAGCTGGTAAAATTTCAGTTGCAATTGTTTTTTTGAACTTCCCACTAGTATTTAATTTTTCTTTTGAAGCTTCTGCTATTTTTTTTTGTTCACTATTGTGATAAAAGATTGCCGTTCGATATTGTGGTCCCCGATCGTGAAATTGTCCTTCAGGATCTGTTGGATCAATTTGTGGCCAATAAAGATCAACAATTTGTTGGTAATCAATCAAGGTAGGATCATAAGTTATTTGAACTGCTTCATAGTGACCAGTTTCTCCACCTTTAACATCTTCGTAACTAGGATTTTCTAGTGCGCCTCCGGTATAGCCTGAAATGACTTGATGAACACCATCCCATTGATCAAAAGGCTTTACCATACACCAGAAACATCCACCAGCAAAAGTTGCTATTTCTTGTCTATCTGTCATTCTAATTCCCCCAGTAAAAATCATGTGTGATCTAAATTTAGCTGATTTAGCTCTGAATGTCCATTATAAAGAATAACAATCATTTTTATAAGCAAAATAATTGTATGGAGGTGATTATTTGAAACGGCAAACTAAGCAAAAAGGTAATAATGGAATGAATTCAGGTATAAATCCACAAGGTTATTCCGAAGATAAGGCAGACCAAGAACCAAAATCACAACTTGAACAAAAAGCTAAACATTCACATACAAAAAGATAATAGTTTCAACCATTTTAATCTAATTTTTTAAAATGGTTAATAACAAATTGATAAAAAACTGTTTCAGAAGGAGCAAGATTACGATGTTTTGGTGTTATAATTCCAACTGTTCTGCACAATTGTGGATTACTTATTGCAATTTTAGATGTGAATGTAGTGTTCACTTCACTAAAAGCACTTTCCGGTAGGAGAGTAATCCCCATACCAGCAGCAACAAGTCCTTTGATAGCATCAAGATCTTCTCCTTCTGAAGTTACATTAGGTTCGAAACCTGCTTCTTTACAACCATCAATTGCCAATTTCTCGAAGATATATCCTTTTGGAAATAACACAAACGGGTCCTGTTTTAATTCTGTTAAATAAATACTTTTTCGATTTGCCATCGGATGATCTTTTGGAACTAAGGCATATAAATCCTCAGAAAACAAAATATCCCCTGTTATATCAGGATCATTAGTAGGTACTGGTCCAAGAAAAGCCACATCAATCTCTCTGCTTTTAACTGATTCTATCAGAAAATTATAAGACCCCTGACGAAGCTGAAAGGTAATCTTAGGATGTCTCTTTTTAAACACTGCTAACACATTAGGTAATAAATTACTTGCTAAACTTGTAGGGAATCCAATTTTAATCGAACCTCGTTCTGGATCGATATATTCATCCACCTGCTTTTTAGCATGGTCAATTGCTTTCATAGCTATTTTAGTGTGATGAAGAAAGGTTCTCCCGATTGGGGTTAGTTTAACATTACGACCTGTTCGATCAAAAAGTTGTACCGTTAATTCCGCCTCTAAATTAGCAATCTGTCTACTTATTGCAGATTGAGCAATGTGTAAGTGGAGGGCTGCTTCTGACACATGTTCTCTTTCAGCAACTTCCATAAAATAACGTAATTGGCGTAATTCCATTTGATTCCTCCTAACATATATCAAAATCAGATCGTTCTTATCTATATTATATATTGTTTGGATTGATAAATAAACCTACAATAGAAATAGACACTTTAAAAGAATTCGTAAATGGGGGCGAAAGATTTGAGTTATAGTAAAATGCCTGAAGCGCAAGGTTTATATCGTCCTGAGTTTGAACATGACGCATGTGGAATTGGGTTGTATGCGCACATTAAGGGAATGCGCACACATGAGATTGTCCAAAAAGGATTACAAATGTTATGCCAGTTAGACCACCGTGGTGGACAAGGTAGTGATCCTGACACAGGTGATGGCGCTGGGTTAATGGTACAAATACCAGATAATTATTTTCGAAAGGTTTGTGATTTCACTTTACCTGAAGAAGGTCGTTATGGTGTTGGGATGGTATTCTTCTCTAAAGATGATCAAGAAAGACAACACATTGAAACCAAAATTAATGAATTAATTGAACAAGAGGGTCAACTGTTGTTGGGTTGGAGAAGTGCACCAACAGATGTCAGAAAAATCGGAATAAATGCGCAAGATACAGCACCTGTTGTAAGACAAGTTTTTATAGGTGCAGCTTCAACAATTACTGATGATTTGGCTTTTGAACGTAAATTATTTATCATTCGCAAACAAGCGGAAAATTGGGCGAAAGAACAAGCGTACCGATTTTATTTTGCGAGTCTTTCAAATAGAACGATTGTATATAAAGGCCTGCTTACACCAAGTCAGGTAGATCAATTTTATCTAGAGTTACAGGATGAAGATTTTGTTTCTGCATTCTCACTTGTACACTCACGTTTTAGTACAAATACGTTTCCAAGTTGGGAACGCGCGCATCCAAACCGTTATTTAATTCACAATGGCGAAATCAACACAATGCGTGGCAATATGAATTGGATGCGAGCACGTGAACAACAATTTGTTTCGGAAGCATTTGGTGATGATTTAGATAAATTATTACCGATATTAAATGCAGAGGGTAGTGATTCTTCTGTATTAGATAACGCATTAGAGTTTTTTACGCTAGCTGGACGAAAGCCTGCACATGCTGCAATGATGCTGATTCCAGAACCATGGAAAAAGAATCCACACATGCCTGCTGATAAGCGTGCATTTTATGAGTACCACAGTTGTTTAATGGAACAATGGGATGGTCCAACATCGATCACATTTACTAACGGTAAACAAATTGGTGCAATTTTAGACCGTAATGGTTTGAGACCTGCCCGTTACTATGTAACAAAAGATGATTATATTGTTTATTCATCAGAGGTTGGCGTAATTGACATTCCAGAAGAAAACGTTCTATATAAAGATAGATTAAGTCCTGGGAAAATGCTTTTAATTGATTTAGAAGAGGGACGTATTATTGCAGATGAAGAAATTAAAAATGAAATAGTAAGCGAACAGCCATATCAAAAATGGTTAGATGATAATCTTGTTACATTAAGTGGTGAATTGGTTGAGAAAGACGATAAACCAATTGATCAGTTAACTATACGCCAGAAAGCTTTTGGTTATACAACAGAAGATATTGAAAAGTATCTATTACCGATAATTACAGAAGGAAAAGATCCGATTGGTGCAATGGGTACGGATACACCACTTGCAGTTCTATCTAATCGTGCACAATCACTATTTAATTACTTTAAACAGTTATTTGCGCAGGTAACGAATCCGCCAATTGATGCATATCGGGAGCAAATTGTAACTTCAACGATGACGTTATTAGGGCCTGAAGGAAACATACTAGAGCCAACTGAAGCAAATAGCCATCGTATTCAATTGGAAACACCTGTATTGTCGAATAGTCAGCTAACGCAATTTAAAAATAATGTGTATCCAGATTTTAAGAGTAAGGTGATTGACTCATTATTTACAGATGATTTGCAAACTGGATTAGAGGCAGTTTTTGCAAAAGCAGACCAGGCTATTAAAGATGGCGTAAATATATTGATTCTATCAGACCGAAATATGGATGAAAAAAATATTGCAATACCTATTTTACTAGCAGCAAGTGGCTTACATCAGCATCTAGTTAGACAAGGTAGTAGAACAAAAACGAGTTTACTAGTTGAGTCTGGAGAAACTAGAGAAGTACATCATTTTGCAGCATTAATTGGTTTTGGTGTTGATGCGATAACACCATATTTAGCTTATGAAACGTACCGAAATGAAATTGCTAATGATAATCTAGCTGTTACGTACGAGGATGCAGTTGGCGGTTATATTAATAACGTAACTGAAGGCGTTATTAAAGTTATGTCTAAAATGGGGATATCTACTGTCCAAAGTTATCGTGGAGCTCAGATTTTCGAAGCATTAGGTATTAGTAATAAAGTCATTGATCAACATTTTACTGGAACTGCATCACAAATTGATGGAATTGGTTTAGATACAATTGCTGAAGAAGCGAAAATCCGTCATCAAAATGGGTATGGAAAAGCAGTTGATGATACATTAGAGCCAGGTAGTGATTTTCAGTGGAGACAAACAGGTGAACATCACGCGTATAACCCGACAACGATTCATAAACTTCAATGGGCAACAAGACGTGGAGATTATCAATTGTTTAAGGAATTCTCTAAAGCAGCTGACGAGGAGCGTTTAGGTTTCTTACGTAATCTGCTTACCTTTAAAACCGAAAATTCAATTTCTATCGATGAAGTTGAGTCAGTCGACTCTATTGTGAAACGCTTTAAAACTGGTGCCATGTCATTTGGTTCTATTAGTCAAGAAGCACATGAGTCTTTAGCTATTGCAATGAACCGTTTAGGTGGTAAGAGCAATAGTGGTGAAGGTGGCGAGGATGCAAACCGTTATATTGTTGATGAAAACGGAGACTTCCGTCGAAGTGCAATAAAGCAAATTGCTTCAGGTCGTTTTGGCGCAAAAAGTCACTATATGGTGAATGCAGATGAATTACAAATCAAAATGGCACAAGGTGCAAAACCTGGAGAAGGCGGGCAATTACCTGGTAAGAAAGTTTACCCATGGGTTGCAAATGTACGTGGTTCTACCCCAGGTGTTGATTTAATATCACCTCCACCACATCATGATATTTATTCGATTGAAGATTTAGCACAACTAATTCATGATTTAAAAAATGGAAATCGTGATGCTCGTATTAGTGTTAAACTTGTATCTCGTGCTGGTGTCGGTACAATTGCTGCTGGTGTAGCAAAAGGAAGCGCAGATGTTATATCAGTAGTGGGCTATGATGGTGGCACTGGTGCGTCTCCTAAAACAAGTATTAAGCATGCTGGATTACCTTGGGAGATTGGATTATCAGAAGCACATCAAACATTGATGTTAAATGGGTTACGTGAACGTATTGTTCTAGAAACAGATGGAAAATTATTAACTGGTAAAGATGTAGTAATGGCAGCGTTACTTGGTGCAGAAGAATATGGCTTTGCAACAGCACCTTTAGTTGTATTAGGTTGTGTTATGATGCGTGTTTGTCATATGGACACTTGCCCAGTTGGTGTTGCGACACAGAACCCAGAATTACGTAAAAAGTTCACTGGTGACCCAGATCATGTAGTAAACTTCATGCGATTCATTGCTGAAGAAGTGCGTGAAATCATGGCAACACTTGGGTTTAAAACTGTCAATGAAATGATTGGCCGTACTGATGTCCTAGAGATTAGTGAGCGTGCAAAAACACATTGGAAAGCAAAATATTTAGATTTATCTAGATTGCTTTATCAACCGAAAAATACTGGTAGTGCACGTTATAATAAAACAAAACAAGACCATAAAATTGATAAATCATTAGATATTACGAATATACTACCAGTTGTTCAAACTGCTATAGATACAGGCAAGAAAGTAAATGTTTCTTTCCCTATTAGAAATATTAATCGAGTAGCTGGAACAATAGTCGGTAGTGAGATTTCTAAAATGTATGGAGAAGAAGGTTTGCCTGACGACACGATAACGATTAACTTTACCGGTTCTGCTGGTCAAAGCTTTGGTGCATTTGTGCCAAGAGGTATGACACTTAATTTAACAGGTGATGCAAATGACTATGTTGGTAAAGGTTTATCTGGTGGAAAGCTTACAGTACGTGTACCAAAAGAATCTAGTATTACAGCAAGCCAAAATGTAATTGCTGGTAATGTTTGTTTCTATGGTGCAACAAGTGGCGAAGCATATATTAATGGCTATGCTGGTGAACGTTTTGCTGTTCGTAATAGTGGAGCAACAATTGTAGTTGAAGGTATCGGGGACCATGGTTGTGAATATATGACAGGTGGTAAAGTTGTTATTCTCGGTGAAGTAGGTAAGAACTTCGGCGCAGGTATGTCTGGTGGTATTGCGTATGTATTAGCTGATGATAAAGAGAAATTCGAACAATTAAGTAATATGGAATTAATAGAATTTGAAACACTTCAATCAGAAGAAGAGATTGATAACCTAAAAACAATTATTAATGACCAATATCTTTATACTAACAGCAGTCGAGCAAAAGAAGTATTAGATGATTGGGAAAATAGTGTACAGAAGTTTGTCAAAGTAATTCCAAAAGACTATAAATTAATGCTACAAACTATCCAATCTTATGTAGAATCAGGCGAATCAGATGACGATGCTAAGATGAGTGCATTTCTAGCTAAAAAGGAAAACCGTATTGTCTTAAATGACGAACGCAAAAAAATGATCGTTCAGTAGAAAGGAGATATGAATATGGGTAAAGCAACAGGTTTTATGGAAATAGAACGGGAAGAAGCAGTTGATCGTGATCCTGTAGAACGGGTAAAGGATTGGAAAGAATATTCTGCTCCTTTCACTGATGAGGTCGCTGAAAGACAAGGGGAAAGATGTATGGATTGTGGTACACCTTTCTGTCATATCGGTATGGAAGTTGGTAATGCTACATCCGGTTGTCCGGTTTATAATTTAATACCTGAATGGAATGATTTAGTTTATAAAGGCAAATGGAAAGATGCATTAGATCGCTTATTAAAAACAAATAACTTTCCTGAATTCACTGGGCGCGTTTGTCCAGCCCCATGTGAGGGGTCTTGTACAGTTGCAATTTCAGAGCCTGCAATTGCAATCAAAAATATCGAGCAAGCTATTATTGACAAAGGGTTTGAAAAGGGTTGGATTAAGCCTCGAATACCAGAAGAACGTACAGGTAAGACAGTTGCAATTATTGGTTCAGGACCTGCGGGAATGGCAGCAGCAGATCAATTAAATCAAGCAGGTCATTCTGTAACAATCTATGAACGTGATGATCGTGCCGGCGGATTATTAATGTATGGTATTCCAAATATGAAACTAGAAAAAGACATTGTAACACGAAGAATTAAATTACTAGAACAAGAAGGGGTAGAGATTGTTCTAAATACAGAAGTCGGTAAAGATATAACTGCCGATGAATTAAAAGAACAATTTGATTCCGTTATTGTATGTACAGGTGCACAAAAACCACGCGACCTAATTGTTGAAGGTCGTGAATCGAGTGGTATTCATTTAGCAATGGATTATTTAACTACTGCTACTAAAAAGGTATTGGATGATAAAACAGTAGTCCCAGCAACTTTAAATGCAGCAGATAAAGATGTTATTGTTATTGGTGGCGGTGATACGGGTGCTGATTGTGTAGCAACAGCACTACGTCAAGGTGCAAAATCAATTGCACAATTTGGCATTAACCCAGCTCTACCATTAAAACGCACATCAGATAATATGTGGCCAGAATATCCACAGGTATTCAGTTTAGAATATGCGCATAAAGAAGCTAAAGAAGCATTTGGCGAAGATATTCGTGAGTACTCTGTTTTAACTAAGAAAGCTGTTACAGATGAAAATGGTCAATTGAAAGAATTACACACAGTAGAAATGATTAAAACAAGAGATGAAAATGGGATGTTCGTTTACCAGGAAACACCTGGTACTGAAAAAGTTTGGCCTGCGGAATTAGTTGTTATCGCAATCGGTTTTGAAGGTCCAGAACAACCATTATTAAAACAATTTGGCATTGAAACAAATAGAAACAAGATTGATGCTACTTATGGTGAATTCGATACAAATATCGAAGGTGTATTTGCTGCTGGAGATTCTAGAAGAGGACCGAGTTTGATTGTTTGGGCAATTAATGAAGGTCGTGAAGTTGCTTATGCAGTAGACAACTATTTAATGGGAGCGACAAGCTTACCAACTGTATTGGCTGTATAAAATTAAAAAAGATCACTGTGAACCCTTATAAAGGCCTTCACAGTGATCTTTGTTTAATTTTTTTCTTTTTATACCATTTTGTTATGAGATAAGCGATGATTGCAAGGGACGCATAGACAAAAAAGAAAACCAGAAATCCCCATAGACCTATTACAGCATCTGCAAACTCCATATTACCTCTATTTGTGATAGCTTGTTGTATTTCTATAGCAAAAACAAGCACAATCATTAGCGTAAATGTATAAACAAATGAAAATATAGACGTACTCCATTTAAATGCAGCTAGAAGTTTAAAAAAGAAATAAACAAAAAAGTAAGCGAAAATTCCAATAAATCCTATAATCCAAAAATGTAACTGTTTATCCGTTAAAGAAAAGCCTAATTCTCGAAAAAGTACAATTAAAATATCGTGGCCTGTATTTACTATTTCGGCTAACCACGTAATTATTTCACGCATTAATTCACCTCTTCACTAATTGAACTGTAAAAAATGCTTAGTATGATCATATCATATTAAGCATCAGATGAGCTTATTTTTAAAGTTTAGAAAATAGTTTGAATATTTTTAATACAAATAGGTTGTCTAAATTGATCATTTAGTAATAAAATAGAGTTTATACTATTAGATTTAGAATATATTGCAGGGGGACTAGAAATATGACACAACAATCGATATCTATTACTAAAACAACAATACATAAAGAGAAGCCCGTATCTGATCAATTAGAATTTGGCCGCGTATTTACGGATTATATGTTTATTGTAGATTATCAAGAAGGCAAAGGTTGGTATGATCCAAGAATTGTGCCATACCAACCAGTTTCGTTAGATCCAGCATCTATGGTATTTCATTATGGTCAAACTGTATTTGAAGGACTTAAAGCTTATTTAACAGATAAAGGCGAGGTTAACTTATTTAGACCAGAGAAGAATATGGAAAGATTAAATCGATCAAATGAACGTATGTGCATTCCAGCAATTGACAAAGAATTAACACTTGAAGCGATTAAACAATTAGTAAGTCTTGAAAAAGACTGGGTTCCAAACGCACCAGGTACTTCGTTATATATTCGTCCTTTCGTTATTTCAACAGAACCTTACCTAGGTGTTGCACCATCAAAAACATATAAACTAATGATTATTTTATCACCAGTAGGCGCTTATTATAAAGAAGGTATTAATCCAATCAAAATCGCAGTAGAAAGTGAATTTGTTCGTGCTGTAAAAGGTGGAACAGGTGAGGCAAAGACAGCAGGTAATTATGCGTCTAGCTTAAAGGCACAGGAAATTGTTGCTAGTAAAGGCTATGCACAAGTGCTTTGGTTAGATGGTCTAGAAAAGAACTACATTGAAGAAGTTGGTAGTATGAATGTGTTTTTTAAAATTGCCGGAGAAGTTGTTACACCAGCCTTAAATGGTAGTATATTAGAAGGTGTAACAAGAAATTCTGTTCTGGAGTTATTAAAGCATTGGAATATTCCCGTATCTGAACGTAAAATTTCAATGGACCAAATCTATCAAGCTTATCAAGCTGGAACTTTAGAAGAAGCTTTTGGAGCAGGTACCGCAGCAGTTATTTCACCAATTGGTGAATTAGCTTGGCAAGGGGAAAGTCTAAAGATAAATAATGGCGTGACAGGTGATGTTTCCAAACGCTTATACGATACATTAACAGGTATTCAATACGGAAGAGAAGAAGATCCATTTAATTGGATTAGTAAATTAAACGAGTAAAAGCACCCACTTGGGTGTTTTTTTCTTAATAGAAGGAGATCCGATTAGATGAGATTAAGTATATTAGATCAGTCACCACTTCTTGAACAGGTAACATCATCAGAGGCGCTTGTTGAGTCAGTGAAATTAGCTCAAGTTGCAGAGGCGTATGGCTATCATCGATTTTGGTTAACAGAACATCATGGCATTAACACGCTTGCCAGTTCTGCTCCAGAAGTTGTATTAAGTTATATTGGTAGTAATACCAAGAAAATACGATTAGGTGCTGGTGCAATATTGCTGCCGCATTATAAACCTTTAAAAGTCGCAGAAACATTTCATACTTTAGCTACGTTGTTTCCAGATCGAATTGATTTAGGAATTGGACGCGCGCCGGGAGGATCTGCTCAAGCATCTATTGCATTATCAGGTAATTATTTGGAAAATGTAAAACAAACACCAGATAAGATAAGGGAATTACTCCATTTTATAAAGCAAGATTTTCCTAACGACCACATCTATCATTCAGTAATTCCTATGCCATTGCCAGAAGTACAACCTGAAATTTGGTTGCTAGGAACAAGCGATAAGAGTGCGAAATTGGCCGGCGATTTAGGAATCAAGTATGCTTTTGGTGAATTCATGAGTGAAAATAAGGGTCCAGAAATAACAAATAAATACAAAACGAATTTTTCTGAAAATAAGCAAGCTGAACATGCTTATACATTAGTGACAGTTCAAGCTATTTGTTTAGAAACTGAAGAAGAGGCTTCACAAGAAGCTTTTTCTCATAGTCTAAACCAAATTGAGAGCACATTAAATAAAAAAATTGAGAATAGGTCACTTGATCAATTTGAGGAAAGATTTAAACAGTTAAGTCCTACAGAACAAGAATTAGTGCACCAAGCAAAAGAAAAAATTGTTTATGGTACACCCAAACAAGTGAAAAATCAATTAGAAATGATTCAAAATAACTACCAAGCGGATGAATTAATGATCATTACAAACACAAAAAGTTACGCGACTCGTTTAAAGTCATTTCAGCTAATAGCTGAGGCATTCTAAAAATCAACTGATTTTTCTGACAAAAGTAGTTGACATTTTTATTTTACTACAGCATAATATGATGTAATTAGATAATTCGGAAGACGAAGAAGAGGATTAGTAAATTGTTATCATATGATAAGAGAAGGGGATTCATCGGCTGAAAGGTCCCTGCATAATCGATACTTTTGAACCTACCTTGGAGTTGTTAAGCAAATACCTTAACCGCCTCCTAGCGTTATAGGATGAGATGGGCAAGTATAAAACTTGTCAATATAAGGTGGTACCGCGGAAAAACTTTTTCCGTCCTTTACAATAAAAATGTAATGGATGGAAAGAGTTTTTTTATTTTTATACAGAGAAGGCGACTAATAATGGCAAATAAACGAGTGGTTGTGAAGATAGGGAGTAGTTCATTAACAGAAAAAGACGGGCGATTAAGCCTGTTTAAACTAAAAGGTCACGCAGATGCCATCGCTCGATTAGTTAAGGCAGGAATGGAAGTGGTACTTATTTCCTCAGGTGCTGTTTCAGCTGGTTTTGGAAACTTAGGCTATTCTAGTAAACCTGTAACTGTTTCAGGTAAACAGGCAGCTGCTGCAGTCGGTCAAGGGCTATTAATTGAAGCGTATAATGATGCATTTAAAAAGTATGACATGGTTTGTGCTCAATTATTATTAACGAGAGATGTATTTGTTAATCAGGAGCAATTCAGCAATGTATATCAAACAATTACAGAATTATTAAAGAGATCAGTTATTCCAATAATAAATGAAAATGACTCTGTTGCAATTGATGAATTGACTTTCGGTGATAATGACATGTTATCTGCACTAGTTAGCGGTTTAGTAAATGCAGATTATTTAATTCTTCTTACTGATATTAATGGGATTTACGACGCAAACCCAAATCAAGATCCATTGGCTAAAAAATATCATTATCTTGATTCGATTTCAGATGATTTGATCAAGCAAACGAGTGAAACATCTAGTTCTAAAGTGGGAACAGGCGGAATGAAATCAAAACTATTAGCAGCACAGACGTCACTTTCTTTAGGTGTCGATGCATTTGTTGGTCTTGGTGAAGGTGAAGAAAAATTTTTGAATATCATTGATGGCAATGGTGATGGTACCTATATCGGGAATCACCAAACATATCATATTCGCAAACAAAAACAATGGATTGCATTTCATTCGAATATATCAGGACAAATAGAAATTGATAAAGGTGCACAACAGGCAATTATATTAAAAGGAAAAAGCCTTTTACCAGTTGGTATTAAAGAAGTCATTAATACCTTTGAAGCAGGAGAAGTGGTTGAATTAATTTATCAAAATAATGTGGTAGCAAAAGGACAGGTTAGCTATTCTTCAGATGAGCTTTTTAAAGTAAAAGGTTTAGGAAGTATAGAAGCGATGAAAATAACGAATAGAAAGCGACCAGAAGTGATTCATCGAAATAAACTAGTACTAACTTTACAGGGGGTATAAAAATGTTCGATTTAATCGAAGTTGCAAAACAAGCAAAAGAGACGTGCCTATCATTATCAAATGCAACAACAGAAGAAAAAAATACTGCATTACAGTTGATAGCAAAAGAACTTATTGAACAACAGGAGTTCATCATTACTGAAAATAAAAGAGATATTGCATCCTCACAGAAAAATGGCGTAACAGAATCAATTATCGACCGTTTACGATTAGACAAGATTCGAATTGAGGAAATGTCTCATGCATTAGAGCAATTAGTTATACTAGAAGATCCAATTGGCGTTACTTTAGAAGATTGGAAACGTCCTAATGGTCTTATGATTAAGAAAGTTTCCGTTCCGATTGGGGTGATTGGAATAATTTATGAAGCTAGACCAAATGTTACAGTTGACGCAGCAAGTCTGTGTTTGAAAACAGGTAATGCTGTCTTATTAAGAGGAAGCTCCTCAGCTATCCATTCAAATAAAGCAATTGTTTCCGTTATTCAAACTGCACTAGCAAAATCCGATCTACCCGTACATGCTGTACAATTAATCGAAGATACAAGTCGTGAGACAGCTGAAAAAATGTTTCGTTTAAATGATTATTTGGACGTTTTAATCCCAAGAGGTAGTAAAAATTTAATTGATACAGTTGTAAATAAATCTTCTGTACCAGTACTCGAAACAGGTGCTGGTAATTGTCATCTATTTATTGACGAAACTGCTAATCCGGAAATGAGTGTGCAAATAGCAATTAATGCAAAGACACAACGCCCCTCTGTTTGTAATGCTATTGAAACTATACTTGTTCATGAGAATTGGTTTAAAGAGCATGGCGATTTATTAATTAATGCACTTCGTGATCATGATGTCGAAATACGGGCTGATGCTAAAGTAATATGGACACATTTTGAATTACCATTAGCAACTGAAGAGGATTGGGAAACAGAATTTTTAGATAAAATTGTTGCGCTAAAAACCGTATCAAGTGTAGATGAGGCGATTGCACATATAAATTGGTACAGTACGAAACATTCAGAATCAATTATTACTGAAAATAGCAATCACGTTGTAAAATTTATGAATCAAATTGACGCTGCATGTGTTTACCATAATGCTTCGACGCGCTTTACCGACGGTTTTGAATTTGGTTTTGGTGCTGAGATTGGAATTAGCACCCAAAAATTACATGCTCGTGGACCAATGGGATTAAAAGCATTAACATCAACAAAATATACTTTATATGGTGATGGACAAATTAAATGATTTTACGTGAAAGATTGTTTGTTTTGCGTTACAATAGATTATGGATTTATGTAACGCAGTATTATTTAACAGTAAAGGGAGTGTAGTAGAATGTCGAAATCATTAATTTTTGGACATAAAAGTCCAGATACTGACACAATTACAGCAGCAATTGCGTATGCTTATTTAAAAAAACAACTAGGTGAAGATGTTGAAGCAGTCCGTTTAGGAGCAATTAATAACGAAACACAATTTGCGTTAGATCATTTTAAAGTAGAAGCTCCAAGACAAGTTGATACAGTGGCTAACGAAGTTGATTCTGTTATATTAGTTGATCATAATGAACGTCAACAAAGTGCAGATGACATTGAGCATGTACAAGTAAAAGAAGTGATTGATCATCACCGTATTGCAAACTTTCAGACAAGTGATCCTGTTTATTATCGTGCTGAGCCAGTTGGCTGTACTGCAACTATTTTGAATAAAATTTATAAAGAAAAGCATGTCGAAATCCCTAAAGAAATAGCAGGATTAATGGTGTCAGCAATTATATCGGACTCTTTATTGTTTAAATCACCAACATGCACGAATGAAGATATCGAAACTGCACGAGAACTTGCAGACATAGCAGATATAAACCTTGATACATATGGACTAGAAATGCTTAAAGCTGGAGCAGATTTAAGTCAAAAATCAACTGCAGAGTTAATCACACTAGATGCAAAAGAATTTGAAATGGGTTCTTATAAAGTAGAAGTAGCTCAAGTAAATACAGTTGATATAACTGAGGTTTTAGTGAAACAACAAGAATTAGAAGCAGTTATTACGAATACAATAAATTCAAAAAAGCTTGATCTATTTGTGTTTGTAATTACGGACATACTTAATAATGATTCTGTGATTCTATCACTAGGTAAAATGGCAACTAGTGTTGAGAAAGCATTTGATGTTAGATTAGAAAATAATCAAGCCTTATTAAAAGGTGTTGTTTCTCGTAAGAAACAAATAGTGCCACAATTAACAGAAACATTAGGATAACAAAAAGGAAAGGCAGCTATAGAAATGAAATAGTTGTCTTTTCTAATATAGAATAACAAATAAAAAATTAATTAGTTTTTACCTGGTGCAACAAACAAGCATTCAGGGGAAAGTTTAAACTTGATTTGTCATTTTTTCTGACATATCAAACCTAAAATTTTTCAGAAAGGATCCTATTAATTATGAGTACTGAAGTTAATGCAATTCAAATTAAAGATATTCTCATTGCACAGAAAATGTTAAAGGACGTTGTTCGAAATACGCCATTACAAAAGGATGCGATCCTTTCCGAAAAGTACGAATGTAATGTCTATTTAAAACGGGAAGATTTACAAGAGGTGCGATCTTTTAAAATTAGAGGCGCCTATAATTTAATGAAAAGTTTGAATGAAGATGAGTTAAAGAATGGTGTTGTTTGTGCAAGCGCGGGTAATCATGCGCAAGGTGTAGCCTATTCATGTAAGGCACTAGGTGTAAAAGGTAAAATATTTATGCCTACTACAACTCCAAGACAAAAAGTTAAACGTGTCGCTTTTTTTGGTAACTCTTATGTTGAAACTGTCCTAGTTGGCGATACTTTTGACGATGCATATAAGGAAGCAAAAGCTTATTGTGATGAACATAATATGTCATTTATCCATCCTTTTGATGATTATCGGACAATTGCAGGACAGGGCACACTAGGATTAGAAATACTCGATAATATGCAAGAACCAATTTCGCATATGTTTATGTCAGTTGGTGGCGGTGGGTTAATCTCTGGTGTAGGTTCTTATGTGAAGAGTATTAGTCCTAATACGAAGATTATTGGTGTTGAACCAGCAGGTGCGCCATCGATGCAAACATCGCTAAAGCATAATAAGGTGGTACGTTTAGACAAAGTTGATAAATTTGTTGATGGTGCTAGCGTACAACAAGTTGGTAATCTGACATTCGAAATAGCAAAAGAAGTAATCGATGATATTTCAATTGTACCAGAGGGTAAAGTATGTACGACACTGTTAAATCTGTATAATGATAATGCTATTGTTGCAGAGCCTGCTGGCGCTATGCCAGTAGCAGCTTTGGATGAATATAAAGATGAGATCAAAGGGAAGAATGTTGTTTGTATTATAAGTGGTGGAAATAATGACATAGACAGGATGCAAGATATTAAAGAAAGATCCTTGATTTATGAAGGCTATAAACATTACTTTATCGTTAATTTCCCGCAACGTGCAGGTGCTTTAAGAGAATTTTTAAGTGAAGTTCTTGGTGAAACAGATGACATTACACGTTTTGAATATACCAAAAAAAATAACCGTGATAAAGGTCCTGTTTTAGTAGGAGTAGAATTAAAGGATCGGCTCGATTATTATCCATTAATAGAACGAATGGAACAGAATGGATTTACTTATATTGAAATTAATAAAGATCAAGACTTATTTCACTTATTAATTTGAGTTAAAAACAGGCAGGTAACTGCTTGTTTTCTTGTTCTTAGCGATATAATTTATACTATCTAACATAAACAGTAAATAACCATGTGAGGATAACTAACAAAACACTAGTAATCACGCATCACTTTTATTAACATAGGAGTAATATATTAATAAAAGGAGAGGGTACAATGATTACAGAAGAAACGATGCGTGTTATAAAAAGGTTGCCTAAAGTTGACTTGCATGTTCATTTAGATGGTAGTGTAAACCCACAGACTGTACTCGAATTAGCAAAAAAACAGCAAGTAAGATTACCTAAAACAACACTTACTGAATTAAAGCCCTATCTTGAAGTAAATGACGCTTGCTCGGATTTGTCCGAATATTTAAATAAATTTAATCTAGTTGCAAAGGTTCTTCATACCAAAGAAGCGTTGGAACGTGTTGCATATGAATTAGTCGCTCGCGCTAAAGAACAAAATTACAAGTATATTGAAGTACGGTTTGGACCTCAATTGCATCGTGCTAACGGATTAAGTGTTTCGGAAGTAATTGAGTCTGTTATTAAAGGATTAACCAAAGGTGAGCTAACGTATCGTGTAAAAGCCAGAGCAATAGCATGTTGCATGCGTCACCAACCTACAGATATGAATAAAGAGGTTATAAAGTCTGCTGGAACCTTTTTAGGAAAAGGTCTTGTTGGTGTCGATCTAGCTGGTGATGAGTCTGCATACCCAACTTATTTGTTTAGAGAAGTATTTGAGTTAGCTAATCACTATGAATTACCTGTAACGATTCATGCTGGTGAAGCATCTGGTTCTGAAAATATAAAAGAAGCTATTTTAAATCTAGGTGCCAGTCGTATTGGCCATGGTGTTCGACTAAAAGATGACGAAAAATTATTTAACAAAATTGTTAAACAACAAATACCTTTAGAAATGTGTCCAATCAGTAATATACAGACGAAAGCTGCTGATAGTTGGGAAACGTATCCGATTAGGGATTATTTTGATCGAGGTGTAAAAGTTACGGTGCATACTGATAATATAACAGTATCTAATACGACGTTATCAAAAGAATTCGCTATTTTAATGGAACATTTTAACTTTTCAATAATAGAACTAAATCAATTAACAATGAATGCAATTGATGCTTCCTTTCTTGACTTTGACGAAAAGATGGATCTTAAAAATAGCTGTATACAAGAATATAAACGAATAGATGAAATGCTGCAATTAGTTGTTTAAATGTACAGTATCCCTAATTCAATTAGTAAACCTTATTTTATTAAGGTTACTAGTTGTTTTTTTTGCTCTTTTTTATGTAACCTTAATAAAATAAAGTTACGGTTCATTTTATATCTACTTTATAGAGCTTATTATTATGAAATGAGTCTGCTGTTGTGAATTCAATTATTGGCTAAAATATGTTTGGATTGATATAATAACGCAGTAAATAGGTCAGATTAATAATACATTTAAATGAAGATTTTTTTGAAAGGGGTTAAATGAAATGCGTGTTGTAAATAATATGACGGAATTAATTGGAGATACACCAATTGTTAAATTAAATCGAGTGGTACCTGATGGAGCAGCGGACGTTTATGTAAAACTTGAAATGTTCAATCCTTCTAAAAGCGTTAAAGATCGTGCAGCGTATAATATGATTAAAGTCTCAGAACAAGAAGGAAAGATACAATCTGGAGCAACAATTATCGAACCGACAAGTGGCAACACTGGAATTGGATTAGCGATGACAGCTGCAGCTAAAGGCTATAAAGCTATTCTAGTAATGCCAGACAATATGACCAAAGAACGCATTAACATTTTAAAAGCGTATGGCGCAAAAGTTGTGTTAACACCTAGTGATGAGAAAATGCCTGGTGCTATTAAAAAGGCAAAAGCATTACACGAGAAAACACCAAACAGTTTTATGCCACAACAGTTTGAAAATACTGCGAATCCAGACATTCATCGGACAACAACTGCCCCAGAGATCTATCGGCAAATGAGTGGGAATTTAGATGCCTTCGTTGCAACAGCTGGTACTGGTGGAACAATTACTGGTACTGGTGAAGGCCTAAAGGCGCTACTTCCGAATATACATATTACTGTTGTTGAACCTAAAGGATCGCCTGTTTTATCTGGTGGGAAACCCGGTAAGCATAAACTTGTTGGGACTAGTCCAGGATTTATTCCTGACATATTGAACACAACGATTTACGATGAAATTATGGCAATAGAAGATGAAGACGCTATTTCCATGTTTAAACAAATGGGCACAAGGGAAGGTATATTTATAGGCCCATCAGGTGCAGCTGCAGTTTATGCTGCAATTGATGTTGCAAAACGTCTCGGAAAAGGTAAAAAAGTAGTCTGTATTGCACCAGATACAGGAGAACGTTATTTAAGCATGAATTTATTTGAACAATAAGAAAGGATGAGTTAAATGAAAGTAGCAGTTATAGGAGCAAACGGACAAATAGGACAACATACCATAAAAAAACTACAAGAAGATAAAAATCATGAAGCAATTGCTATTGTTCGCAAAAAAGAACAACAAGAAAGTTTTGAAAACCAAGGTGTAACGAGCAAATTAGCGAACCTTGAAGATAGTGTTGATTCAATAGTTGAAGCAATTAAAGGCGCTGATGCAGTAGTTTTTACAGCAGGTTCTGGAGCAAAAACTGGTCCTGACAAAACGTTAACAATTGATCTTGATGGTGCAATTAAAACTGTAGAAGCAGCAGAAAAAGCTGGAATCAAAAAATATATAATGATTAGTGCATTTCAAGCAAATAATCGTGAAATGTTTAATGCAGCAGAAGGAATGAAACCTTATTATGTTGCGAAACATTATGCAGATGAATTCTTGAAGTTAAGTAAATTAGATTATACGATTATTAGACCAGGTGGCCTGTTAAACGATGCAGGTACAGGTAAAGTAAAAGTAGGCGATAATAATATAGAAGCTGGATCTATACCACGAGAAGACGTAGCAACTACAATTATTACTGCATTAGATAAAACGAATTTAAAAAATAAATCCTTTGATCTCGTTAGCGGTGATCAATTAATAACTGATGCATTAACTAAAATTTAAGTCTTTACAACTAGCGAATTGAATAGAATGGTTTATGGTTAACAGAACAACTCGGTATCAAAGTGACCGAGTTGTTCTGTTTTATGTAAGAAGTTCTTTAAATATACGGTGAAATTTAGCTCTGTCTTCATTACTAAATGCTTTAGGTCCTTTTGTTCGGTATCCACTTTTTCGAGCTTGTGCACTTTGATAGCGTGTTTCTAATAAAAAGTCTATATTCTCTAAAGAATAAAGGAAACCCTTATGATGAATAACAGTAGCATGTTTTTCTAAGGCTAGTGATGCTAGTCCATAGTCTTGGGTAATCAAAATATCTTTTGAAGCAAGCATCGACATAATACGATAATCAGCTGCTTCTTTATCTGAATCAACATATACAGAAGTCACACCAATTGGGTCATCTTGAGTTGAGAAATGTGCATAGCTTTTGACTAAAAAAACTTCAATAGTATGTTTTTTTGCCTCTTTTATAATGATATCTTTAACAGGGCAAGCATCCGCATCTACATAAATTTTCATTAATTATCACCTTTTTCTAATTGTTTGTTTAAATCTATTTTACCAAAGATCATCATCGGTTATAATATGAAGGAGTAATTTATTTAAGGAAGAGGGCAAAGAATGGGATTATTAAAAGCAGGAGAAGTTTTAGAATTAGAAGTTGTTCGTAAAATTGAAACAGGTTACGTACTAACTGATGGATCAGAAGAAGTATTATTACATGCAAATGAAGTTGAACATACACTAGAAGTGGCAGATAAACTTGAGGTGTTTTTATATCACGATAAGAAGGACAATTTGATCGGTACAACTTCAATTCCTTCAGTTCGTCCAGATGTATTTGATTGGGCAGAAGTAACCGAAGTGGTTCCTAATTTAGGTGTGTTTGTTGATATTGGTACCACGAAACATACACTAGTCTCAAAAGATGATTTGCCACTTTTTCAATCAGTTTGGCCAAAAGTAGGCGATGAATTATATGTTACATTATCAAATGATAAAAAAGGAAGATTGTTAGCCAATCCAGTTTCTGAATCTGATTTTGGTGACAATTGGGACCGCGCTCCAGAAGATTTGCGAAATAAAACGATATATGGCAGAGTATTTCGTACAGATAAAGAGGGAGCGGTTATCATAACGGAAGAGAGTTATCGTGGTTTTATACATCATACGGAGCGGAAAGTTGAACCACGTTTAGGTGAATGGGTGAAGGGACGTGTGATCGCTGTAAAGGAAGATGGAACATTAAATGTGTCACTACTCCCTAAAAGAAAAGAAGCAAGAATTACAGATGCTCAGATGATACTTAACCTTTTAAAAGAAAATGGTGGTGAATTACCATTTACCGATAAAAGTGATCCTGAAGCAATTAAACAGAAATTTGATATTAGTAAAGCCGCATTTAAACGAGCCATAGGAAAACTAATGAAAGAAGCAAAAATTTTACAAGATGATAGTAAAATTAGTATCAGGAAGACAGAAGAATAAGCTAAAACGCCAAATCTGCTTTAACGGATTTGGCGTTTCTAATGTTAACCAACATGTGCTTTTTTCATAAAGTAAAGAGCATGTTCCAAACGTTGTCTTTCTTCTTGATTTAAAGGAATCAACGGTAAACGAACAGAACCAACGTTAACACCGATCATGGCAAGACCTTCTTTTACTGTCGTCGGATTTGGTGCCATAAAAAGTGTTTTCATAATTGGCAAAATGTTTTGATGGATTAAAGCTGCTTGTTGAGCTTCACCATTTATGTGATGCTCAATCATAGCTTTCATTTCATTTCCGATTATATGAGAGGAAACAGATACAATACCATATCCACCAATTGCTAGAACAGGTAAGGTTAAACCATCGTCTCCACTATACAATACAAATGAATCAGGTGTTTCTCTAATTATTGTTGTCATAGCTTCTAAATCACCACTAGCTTCTTTTATAGAAGTTATATTTTCAATTTCAGCTAAACGGATAACCGTTTCTGTCGTTAGACCAACAACACTACGACCAGGTATATTGTATAGCATCACAGGTAAGTTAGTAGCATTTGCTATTGCAAGAAAATGTTGATACATTCCTTCCTGGGATGGTTTGTTGTAATACGGTGTTACAAGCATGACACCATCTACACCAATTGTTTCTGCTTGTTTCGTTAGAGCAATAGATTCTCGAGTGTTATTTGATCCAGTACCCGCTATAACTGGAACTCTTTTATTAACATGTTTAACAACGAACTGTATAAAAGAAAGTTTCTCTTCTTTTGATAAGGTTGGAGATTCTCCTGTTGTTCCTGTAATAACTAAACCATCTGTTCCATTTGAAAGTAGATGATAAATTAATTTTTCTGTTTTTACATAATCAATATTTCCGTTCTGATCAAACGGTGTTACTAAAGCTGTTAATAGTCGACCAAATTGCATGGTCCCCACCTCTATTCATAAAATTTTGTTTCGGGTTAACCTTTTGTTCACAAGGATGAATAGAGGGTATCTCATCATAATGTAAATAAAAAAACAAAAAACAGCAACGAAGGGCCTCGTTGCTGCATCATGATTTATTCATTATGATGCGTGAGATAGCCCTCCATATAGCAAACAATTAGCTATATGACAGTACTGCATTTATTAAATACAATACCAATGAACAAGATCGATGAGTTTCTGTTCACTTCGGCAAATCACCCTTTCTGTTACAGTCAATAGCCGCTCATCAGCTTCTTGTAACATACTTATGATCATTGCACCTCTATGCTCACTTCAATTTCTTATTGAAGTAAAGTTATTATATTAGCTCAACTATATCAAATATATAATACAGTTGCAATGACAATGGGAGATTTATTATCAGGAAATTTAAAAGTAAGCGAAATATAATAGGTATTTTGTCACATTGCAGTTGTCAGTTTGATACTTTATAGGCTATTATTATTATAATCGCAACTTTTATAAGGTTTATATAAAAAAGAAGAGACTTGGGGGATTTACATATGAAAAGATGGAGAAATATGTCGATAAGTTCAAAGTATGGTTTTACGTTTTTTGTAGCCTTTTTGTTAATAGTTATTTCTACCGCAATTGTTACGAAATTATTATTTAATGTTAGCGAAAATGTTGATGCATTAGATCGTCGTGGTGATCGAGCAGTGAAAGTTACTGAAATGGGTTCCTTAATTAGAGCAAAAAGTATTCAAGTTGTAAATTATGCGAATAACGGTGAATCAACTTATGTGGACGAATATGAATCGTTAAGAGAAGCATTTAACACGTTAGAAGCAGATATTTCCAGCCAAATGGATACGACAGAATTGGCCAATCTTTTTGATCAAGTTGTTGTTAATGACCAAGCGATGAATGATTTATTTTTAACTGATATAGTAGAAGCGATGGGAACAGGAAATCGTGCTATGGCAAATAGTTATACGAATCAAACAAATGAAATACGGTTAGAAACGTTAGATTTATTGGATCAAATCCGTGTGGTTGTAAATGCTGAAAGAAGTGAAGCAGTTACGAATACAAGAGAGAGTCAGTTATCTGCATTGATTATATTAATAAGTTCAATAGTTTTTTCAATAATAGTGAGTGTGATTTTACTATTCTTTGTAAACAGAGCAGTTACAACTAATCTAGGTAAAGTTGTCGCTGTAAGTGATCAAATCTCAAATGGTAATCTAAATGTTAAAAAAATCAATTACGATAGTAAGGATGAAATTGGTGTATTAGCATCTTCAATTGATATAATGGCTGAAAACTTGCGTACAATTATTGAGAAAGTAAGTTCTATATCTGGTACGGTGACCTCACAAAGCGATTCGTTAAGTCATTTTGCTTCTGAGGTACGATCAGGATCAGAACAAATTGCTTCAACTATGCAAGAACTTGCTTCAGGTTCAGAATCACAAGCAAATCATGCTGGTTCTCTTGCAACAATGATGGAAGCTTTTCAGTCAAAAGTAAATGCAGCAGATAAGAATGGGACAAGTATTTCTGAATCATCCTTGCACATGTTAAATTTAACAGAGTCTGGTTCAGAATCGATGCAAAATTCAATTGTACAAATGACTGTTATTGACCGTATTGTACAAGATGCAGTTAAAAAAGTACAAGGATTAGACAGTCAATCTCAACAAATAACTAAATTAGTATCTGTTATTCAAGATATTGCAGAACAAACAAATTTATTAGCTTTAAATGCTGCAATTGAAGCAGCTAGAGCCGGTGAACATGGTAAAGGTTTTGCCGTCGTAGCAGATGAAGTGCGTAAGTTGGCAGAACAAGTCTCAACATCTGTATCGGATATCACAACAATCGTACAATCGATTCAAACAGAATCCAGTAGCGTTGCAAATTCTTTACAGAATGGCTACCAAGAAGTTGAAAAAGGTACCGATCAAATCAGAACGACAGGTGAAACTTTTAACACGTTACAACAATCGATTAAAGAAGTGACAGCCAATATAAATGCAGTAAAAGAGAATATGACAACACTTGTTAAAAGTAGTAATGAAATGAATCATTCTATTGAAGAGGTAGCTTCCATATCTGAAGAGTCAGCAGCTGGTATTGAAGAAACTGCTGCTTCGTCACAGCAAACAAATAGTGCTATGGAAGAAGTGGAGAGTAGCTCAAATCAATTAGCGTCACTAGCAAATGAATTAAATGAAGTAGTACGTGAATTTGATTTAACTAATAACAATAAAAATAATGGATAAATAAGATGATTGTTTATTATGTCGAAAAATGTTGAATAAAAACTATTCACCGTTTATAATAGACTTAAGAAATGTACAAAAAGACTACTCTTTAGAGTAGTCTTTTTTTCGTAATATAAGTTTAACCAACAGTAATACTATCGTGTAAGAGTAGCTAACAAGACAAGAAATGGAGTACAAAAATGAAAACATTAACATTTTGGAGATCAAAAAGATTTTGGCAGATTCTAGGTTTAAATAGTCTTATAATTATTGGTCTTTTTGTTTTGTTGACTTTTACATCGCAAAAATTGCTTAATGATTATGCTGAAACTAATTATAAAAATATGATGAACGGTTCCACTATAAGGTTAAACAGTCAAGTAACTAATATGATACAGGAGCTAAACTATATAGGTGAAAACATTCAGAAAGATAGTGGTGCTAATAGTACCACAGAAGAAGAGATGGTTCGTTATTTGAAAGAAATAGCGACATTTGCCTCCTTGATAGATGGAGGTTCAGTAGTTGATGTTGATGGCACGGTCTTAGCACATTATCCAGAGCATTATTCTTTAACAAACACACAGTCTAATACATTCTCTGATGAAGAAGACATTTCGTTTAAAAAATTCACGAATTCTAGCGGGAATAAGTTGATGCAGGTAACGGTACCTATCTTTAAAGATGATAAAGTTTATCGTAATTATAAATTGATTATCGATGTAGCTAGAAATCCGATGTTTCAAACTTTATTTTCTACACTAGAATTCACAAAAAATAGTTATGTAGCAGTTTATGATTCAGATGGAAAGTCTATATTTGAACATAATAAACTTGATAGTCAAATTTCGATTTCATCTTTTCAAATTAATCGGCAGATGCTAACAGATATGTCGCCCGGATTTAAACAAGTATATTATCAAGCAAATCAGGAAGATAAATCTTATTTTGTTTCCCAACAGCTAATTAGTGGATTAAATTGGTCTGTCTTAATGGCTATTCCAGAAGAGGAAATTAACATTGCCTCACAAGAGTTGAATAAGGTTTTAATACCTGTTTTCCTTATCTTGTCTATTATCCTATTCTTCACTATTACAATCATGATGCACCGTAACTTACAGCCAATAAATCGCCTATTTCATGCCGTAGAGAAAGTTAGTGAGGGTGATTATACACATCGTATTAAGCAAGTTGATCCAACTTCAGACATAGGAACGATTAGTGCAAAATTTAATGTAATGGTACACGAGTTAGAAAAATATCGTACAGATGTAAAACAAAAGACTGTCGAGTTGAAACAACAAAAGAATTTTCTGAATCGAATAATTAATTTTAATCCTAGTGCTATTTATACGATGAATTGGGAAGGTAAGTTTACTTTAATAAATAAAGAATTCGCTTCTTTATATAGCTTAACCCCTGACGATATTATAGGAAAAAAAGAACAAGACTTCAATCCAAATGCAGAGGAGGCTTGGCGTTATTTAAAAGTGAATCGTGAAATCATGATGACTAATGAAGCGAAAGAAACAGAAGATTATCTTATCGACCATAATGGTGATAAAAGATGGTTTCACATTGGTAAAGTACCAATTGTCGGTAATATAGGCGAACAGTTACAATTACTATGTGTAGCAACAGAGATAACGGAGATGAAAAAACAAGAAGAACTTATTAAATATCAAGCATTTCACGATGAACTAACGAAACTTCCAAACCGAAAACTATTTATTGAAACAATAGATTCAGAAATTAGCTATGCGCAAGAACACGATACGAAAATTGCACTATTCTTTCTAGATCTAGATCGATTTAAGTATATTAATGATACATTCGGCCATGATGCAGGCGATTCTTTATTAAAGACTGTTGGACAACGTCTACAGAGCATTCTAAAAGATGCAGACAAAGTTTTCCGTTTTGGTGGTGATGAATTTACTATTTTAGCAACGCAACTTAATGATAAACAGGAAGCAGCGGATATCGCTAAAGAAATTTTATCTATCCTAACAAAACCTTATCAATTTAATGAACATAGATTTATTATTACAGCAAGTCTCGGGATTAGTATCTACCCAATTGATGCTACTGGGGTTAATGCACTTACAAAATATGCAGATACTGCAATGTATCAATCAAAACAACAAGGTAAAAATACATTCCGATTTTATACAGAAGATATGGAAAATGAAGTAGCTGAAAAATTAAAACTAGAAATGGACCTGTATCAAGCAAACGAGCGCAATGAGTTATTTATGCATTATCAACCAATTATAAATACTAATTCAGGTAAAATGACTGGCGTAGAAGCATTGTTACGCTGGGAACACAAAGAACTTGGATTGATTACTCCTGCAGAATTCATTCCAATTGCTGAAGAGACGGGTTTAATACATGAAATTGGAGAGTCAGCGTTACGTATCGCATGTATGCAAATGAAGAAATGGAATGATAAATTAGATAAGCCGTTATTCCTATCTGTCAATCTATCACCTGTGCAATTACAAGATCAAGAAATTGTTACGAAGATATGCAAAATATTAGAAGAGACCAACTTTAATCCAGAACTTTTGACATTAGAAATTACCGAATCAACAATTATGAAAAATAAAAATAAAGAAATTCGTCTTATTAAGCAACTAAGAAAGTTAGGCTGCAAAATTGCAATTGATGATTTCGGAACGGGCTACTCATCATTAAATGTAATAAAACATTTACCAATAGATACGTTAAAAATTGATCGATCATTTATTCAGAACTTACTAATTGACGAAATAGATGATGCCGTGCTGACTGCCGTATTTGAAATGGCAGCAAAGCTTAAGTTGATCGTTATTGCAGAGGGAATTGAGACAGAAGAACAGTTTGAATATGTTAAACAAAAACACTGTCACTATGTACAAGGTTTTCTCTTTAGCCAACCATTAGAAGCCGAACAAATTGATATATTCAGAAATGACAATCAATAGGATCAATTGCCAATGCGAAATCGTTGACATTTCTGCAATTTAAAAATAAAATGAACAGTAACTATTTAATTAATAACCCATTTAGAACTACGCATTTGTTATTAAATAGTAATAAGCTTTTTTACTTTAATAAGGTGGTGGCAATGCATGGAAACGAATCATACAAATCAAGTTAAAATTGGTGACTGGGTTCGAGCTAAATCAAGTAAAGGTGAGCTAATTCATGGTTTTGTTGAAAAAAATGCATTAGATCACAATATTATTCAATTACGTGTTGTAGCAAGTGATAACAAAATGCTTATGGGTCATAGTATTCAAATTAATAAGATTAAACTAAATAAATTGGATATGACAGTATCTAAGACTGAGAAACAATTACGTCAATTAATTGATATTGCATTAGAAACAAAAGATGAAGCTTGGTTTCTTGATTTAACAAAACAACTACAATATGTAGAAAAAACAAAAAAACAAGCTTACATTAAAGCATACCAGTCAAAACCTAATTCTACTCAAGAAGATTTTCGTTCGAATTAAGATAAGCAAAGACATCCTTTTCCTATGGATTGGATGTCTTTTTTTGTGGCTATTTTATTGACATGATTTCTGTTATATGGTAAATAAGTAATGTTAGCACTCGTTAGTTAAGACTGCTATTTTAAAATTTGAAAGGGGTATCGATATATGAGTAAGCAACAATTTGAAGCTGAATCAAAAAGACTATTAGAAATGATGATTAATTCTATTTATTCAAAGCGTGAGGTATTTATTAGAGAATTGATCTCTAATGCGAGTGATGCGATTGATAAAATGTATTATAAAGCTCTAACGGACGATTCGATTACATTTAATCAAGATGACTATTACATAAAAGTGGCTACGGATAAAAACAAACGTCAACTAACTATTACAGATACTGGCATCGGTATGACGAAGGAAGAATTAGAGAACAACTTAGGTGTGATTGCCAAGAGTGGATCATTAGCATTCAAAAAAGATAATGAAGTAAAAGATGGACATGATATTATCGGACAATTTGGTGTTGGTTTCTACGCTGCATTTATGGTTGCAGATGTTGTTACAGTATGGACAAAAGCATTAGGTAGTGAACAAGCATATAAATGGCACTCCGAAGGCGCTGATGGTTATTCGATAGAATTAGCCGAGAAAGATACTGTTGGAACTACTATCACATTAGATATAAAAGAGAGTACAGAAGAAGATGACTTCGAAAGCTTTTTAGATGAAAATGAATTGAAAACGATAATTAAAAAGTACTCTGATTTTATCCGTTATCCAATTAAAATGGATATCATTGAAGAGCAAGTAAAAGCAGATGACGAAGATGAAACAGAAGAAGTTGTTGAAGAACAAACAGTAAACAGTATGATACCAATTTGGAAAAAGAACAAAAATGAGCTAAAAACAGAAGATTATGAACAGTTTTACGCTGATAAACATTATGGGTTTGATAAACCGCTACAACATATTCATGTTAGTGTAGATGGGAATATTCGTTATGAAGCGATTTTATATATTCCGGAAAACATGCCATATAATTACTACTCTGCAGAATACGAAAAAGGTCTAGAATTATATTCAAATGGTGTATTAATCATGAATAAATGTGCAGATTTACTACCAGATTACTTTAGTTTTGTCCAAGGGCTTGTGGATTCAGAAGATTTATCACTTAATATCTCTCGTGAGATGTTACAACATGATCGTCAATTAAAATTAATTGAGAAAAATATTACGAAGAAAATAAAAACAGAATTGCAAAAAATGTTACGAAATGATCGAGAAAAATACGAAAAATTTTATACCTCATTTGGACGCCAGTTAAAATATGGTGTATATAGCGACTTTGGTCAAAATAAAGATATCTTACAAGATTTATTATTATTCCATTCTTCTAAAGAAAAGAAACTCGTTACTCTAGAAGAATATGTAGAGAGAATGCCAGAAGATCAAACGTTTATATATTATGCTTCAGGTCAAACAAATGAGCGAATTGAAAGACTGCCACAAACTGAAATGGTCTTAGATAAAGGCTATGAGATTTTATACTTTACAGATGACGTTGATGAATTTGCAATCAAAATGATTATGAATTATCAAGGCAAAGAATTTAAATCAGTATCAAGTGGTGATTTAGGATTTGATTCAGATGACACAGAAACAAATACAGAAGAAGAAACAAAAGCTAATCATGATTTATTAGATCATATGAAGACTGTATTATCTGGTAAAGTAAAAGATGTTCGAGTATCTAAACGATTAAAAACTCATCCGGTTTGTTTAAGTAATGATGGTGAAATTTCAATTGAGATGGAGAAAATTTTAAGTATGATGCCTGATAACCAAGAAGTGAAGGCTGATAAAATCTTAGAAATTAATATTCATCACGATGTATTTGAATCATTAAAAGATGCATTTGATAAAGACAAGGATAAAGTAGATGTATATACAAACATTTTGTATAACCAAGCATTATTAATTGAGGGACTAGCTGTAGAAGACCCGATTGCTTTTACCAATGATATCTGGAAAGCTTTAGCTTAATTTCATACAAAAACAACCTCTTCTTTTTTAGAAGAGGTTGTTTTTATGTTTTATTTGGAAGCATTTGCATATGGAAGGCGAGACTAGTTGCTTACGTACGCTTTGTTATTTATTATATTTATGTGCTGATGTGATACAATTCCACTAGTGGATTTTTCTTCATAGGAGTGACTAAACAATTGAATTTAAAATTAGACCGTAAAATTATAGAAGCTAGATGCGGTGAACTTTCCTATAAAAGTGGGAATGTTTTTTATCGTAATAATAAAGTTAAGATTGAAACAAGTACACCGAACTTATGTAAAGCAACTGTTTTAGGTAAAGAAGCTTTTCAAGTTGAAATTGAGAAAAAATCAAATAAAGATTTCCAAGCGACTTGTAGCTGCCCTAATTTAGCTAGTTATACGTTTGATTGTCAACATGTAGCAGCCGTATTAATAACAATTAATGAACTACAACGCAAGACGAATGACTCTCAGCCATCACCACATTTGACAAATGGCTTGTTGGAAATTTTTAATCAACCCACTTCACGCACAAGTGCAGAACAATTACATTTTGAAAATAGAAAAGTACTTGATGTTGCTTTTATTTGCAATCCTGTAATAGTAGATAAAGAAGGTCATCTACTAACAATAGAAATGAAAGTAGCTGGAGTAAATGTGTCAGATATTCGAGCGTTCCTAACAAATCTTAAAGAAGGAAGATCCTATAGAATTTCTTCAGGGTTTATAGTTGACTTACAAGAACATTGTTTTAATCATAAGACGGATGAAGTTATTCAATTACTAATTCAACTTATGACGGATGAACGTTTTTATCTCGAGCATTTATCGAGTGAAACCATCGATCAGATAAAAAAGCAGCAAATACTCATTCCTGCTACTTCATGGGCCAAAATATTACCGTCATTAAAAAACGTATCAGAGGTTACTGTTCATTATAAATCAGCTACTTATCAAGGGATCCAACTAACCGAAGAAAAATTACCGTTACTGTTTGAATTAATTGAGACAGCTGAAGATGGTTACCAATTAATTGTAGACGGCTTAGATAATATGATTGTGTTTCTGTCCTATAAGATGGTCTTCTTCGATGGTAAATTCGAACAATTAAATCAGCAACACACGAAGCAATTAACGGAATTAAAAAGAATATTAGATAATTCAAATGCGAATAAAATACCAATCCCTAATCAGCAAGTAAACTTTTTTTTAGAAAAAGTTGTACCAGGACTGAATGGATTAGGAAAGGTTACGATTTCAAAAGAACTACAAAAAAATGTTGTACAAATCCCGTTGATTGCTAAACTCTATCTGGATCGTGTTAAGAACCGTTTGCTGGCAGGACTAGAATTTCATTATGAAAATACTGTGATTAATCCATTAGAAAATAGGGAACCAACGTTAAATACCCTGTTTATAAGAGATGAAGCTAAAGAAGCCGAAATTTTGCAAGTTATGGAAGATAGTCTGTTTGCTACGACTGAGAGTGGATATGTTCTTTATAATGAGGAGTTAGAATATGACTTTTTATATTATAAGCTTCCAGATTTACAACGGTTGACACAAGTTTATACAACAACTGCAATTAGAAACCGGATTGTAAAAAGTAACTCGTTTCCCAAAATAAGAGTGAAGTTTAAAAGAGAAAGAACAAACTGGCTAGAATTCACTTTTGAAATGGATGGAATACCAGATGATGAAATTCGAGAACTTTTAGAAGCATTGGAAGAAAAGCGTAAATATTATCGTTTGCAAAATGGTGCTTTACTCACATTAAATACAAAAGAATTTGACGAGATAAATCGTTTTCTTCAAGGTCTACCTAGAGAAGAAACCGGTAATTTAGTAGATGGTTTAACCATTCCAATAGTTAAGTATATGGAGATACTCGATTCGGTCGAATCGAGCAATACCTTTTTAGTGGAAGACTCATTTCGCCACTTTTTAAAAACAATTGAAGATCCTAAAAATATTGCTTTTGCTGTACCTGAAAAATTAATATCTATTTTAAGGGATTATCAAGTAGATGGTTACCAATGGTTAAGAACACTAGCTAGCTATGGCTTCGGTGGAATATTAGCCGATGACATGGGACTTGGTAAAACGATTCAGAGTATTACTTATATTTTATCTGAGTTGCCAGCCATTCGGGAACAGAAGCGGCCAATATTGATTGTATGCCCATCATCTATTACCTTTAATTGGTTAACTGAGCTTACTAAATTCGCACCAGAAATAAAAGCGATTGTTATTGGCGGAAATAAAAATAAAAGGATGAAACAACAAACAAATCTACTGAAGATGGATGTCATTATTACTTCCTATCCAATTGTGCGTCAGGACATCCGAATTTTTGAAAAGAATGTTTATCATACTGTCTTTTTTGATGAAGCACAGGCTTTTAAGAATCCTGTCACTCAAACAGCCAGATCCGTTAAACGGATTGATGCTGATCATAAATTTGCTCTAACAGGAACACCAGTAGAAAATACAATAGAAGAATTATGGGCTATTTTCCACGTTATCTTTCCAGATCTATTTTTAGGACTTAAGGAATACAGCACACTTTCTAGAAAGACAATAGCAAGGAGATCGCGTCCTTTTCTACTTCGTAGGTTGAAGACTACAGTATTAAAAGAACTTCCTAAAAAAACAGAAACACTCGAAACAATTGAGTTATTTTCGGAACAAAAGAAACTATATACAGCATATTTGGCTAAACTAAGACATGACACAGTAAAACATTTGGATAAAGAGACATTTCGAAAAAACAAAATTCGAATTTTGGCAGGATTAACAAGATTACGACAGATCTGCTGTCATCCAAGTCTTTTTATTGATGGTTACACAGGAACATCAGCAAAATTCGAGCAATTGTTGGCTATAGTTGAAGAGATTAAACAATCAGGTAGAAGGGTGTTAATCTTCTCGCAATTTACGAAGATGCTCGATCTAATTGGTAGAGAATTAACCAACAGAGAACATGCTTATTTCTATCTTGATGGACAAACACCTGCTGAAGATCGTCTTAAAACATGTAACCATTTTAATGATGGTGTACGAGATATCTTCCTTATATCAATGAAAGCAGGTGGACAAGGACTTAATTTAACAGGAGCTGATACTGTGATTTTCTATGATAGCTGGTGGAATCCTGCTGTCGAAGAACAAGCTGCGGACCGTGCTTACCGATTTGGACAAACTCGAGATGTACAAGTGATAAAACTTGTTTCTAAAGGAACAATTGAAGAAAAGATGCACGCATTACAAGATAAAAAAAGAAATCTAATCGGTGAAATCATTGATTCAGAAGAACAAATTAGCGCGGCAATTACGGAAGATGACATTCGTGATATTTTGATGCTTTAAATAGATCAATTCAAACTTTCACGAAAATAATGGTTTATTTAATACGTTAAAAGGTAAATTAAGAGCAATGATATTTTAATAAAAGGTAATCGTCACGAATTCGTCACAGAAACTTCATTAGCTATTCACAACTTTTTGAACCTTAAAGTTTATAATGTAAAAGGATAACATTTCTTACTTGATAAATGTTAAGATAGAAAACATAGTATGTGTATTACTTCACTTAAATGTAATAGCCGCGAAGGAGGAATAACCAATGGAATTTGATACAGTCACCATAAGTAGATTAATCACAGCAATGACCCTGACATTTCATATCATCTTTGCGACATTAGGTGTTGGTGTGCCATTATTTATTTCATTAGCAGAATTTATCGGAATTAAAAAGAAAGACAAACATTATGAGTTATTAGCGAAGCGATGGGCAAGAGGTTTTGTTATAACTGTCGCAATTGGTGTTGTTACAGGAACAGCAATTGGTCTGCAACTTTCATTAGTTTGGCCAAACTTTATGCAACTTGCAGGTAATGTAATAGCATTACCGTTATTTATGGAAGTTTTCGCTTTTTTCTTTGAAGCAATTTTCTTAGGTATCTATTTATATACGTGGAACCGATTTAAAGGGAAATTTACACATTGGTTTATTTCATTACCAATTGTAATTGGAGCAGGTATGTCTGCAGTTTTCATTACGACAGTAAATTCGTTTATGAATTCACCTGATGGCTTCACAATGGAGAATGGAGAGTTCGCTGCTGTCAATCCACTTGAAGCAATGTTAAATCCATCTGCACCAACTAGAATTGCGCATGTAGTAGGAGGATCATATCTTACAGTTGCCGCAATACTAGCAACGATTGCTGCAATTGCATTATTACGACGAAAAGGGGCTACTGAGTATCATAAAAAGGCGTTAAAGCTAACTGTGATCTCAATGTTTGTATTCTCTTTAATAACAGCAGTTGCAGGAGACGCATCGGCAAAATATCTGGCAAATAATCAGCCTGAAAAATTAGCTGCTGCAGAATGGCTTTTTGAAACAGAAGAGAACGCTGATCTGCTCTTATTTGGCTGGCTAAATGAAGACAATGAAATTGTTGGCGCAATTCGAATACCTGGAGCGTTAAGCTTTTTAGCACATGGAAATTTCATGAGCGAAGTTACAGGTTTAGAAGAAACGCCCGAAGATGAACGTCCACCATTGTGGATACATTATATGTTTGATTCAATGGTTTCAATTGGAATGTTTTTAATCGGTATTTCATTTCTCTATCTGGTTCTAACTCGATTTAAAAAATGGGATGAAAATAATAAATTTATGCTTTGGCTTATAGCATTAACTGGACCATTAGCAATGTTAGCTGTAGAATTCGGTTGGATATACGCAGAAGAAGGAAGACAGCCATGGATTTTGCGTGGTTATATGCGAGTTGAAGAAGCAGCAACATCATCTCCATATATTTTGCATATGTTCTTTTTGTTTTTAGCTTTATATATTGTTTTAGGTACATTATTTGTTATCACGTTAAGAAAATTATTTAAAGACAATCCGGCAGAGATAGAATTAGAAAAACACTACCCTGAAACTATGGAAGAGGGGGAAGAAAAATGAGTTATGAAATAATTGGAATTACTGTTCTATGGTTATTTTTGTATGGGTATCTGATCATTGCATCGATCGATTTCGGTGCAGGGTTTTACGCCTTTTACGCAAAAATGACGAAACAAGATCATATTATCAATCAAATAATTTCAAGATATTTATCACCGGTTTGGGAAGTTACGAATGTGTTTCTAGTTTTCTTTTTTGTTGGAATAGTAGGCTTTTTCCCATCAACGGCATATTATTATGGTTCTGCTTTACTCGTTCCAGCAAGCTTTGCTATCGTACTGTTAGCTATTCGAGGATCATTTTATGCTTTTGAAAATTATGGGTCAAAACAAAGTAATATTTACATGTTTTTATATGGAGCAACTGGGTTGTTAATTCCAGCCTCTTTATCAGTTGCGCTAACTATTTCAGAAGGTGGATTCATAACCGAAGAAAATGGTGTAGTTTCGCTTAAATATTTGGAATTGTTCACAAGTCCTTTAGCATGGAGTATTGTTGCATTAGCGATAACGGCACTATTATTCATTAGTGCGAGTTTTTTAACGTACTATGCTTCCCGAGCAAATGATCACGCAGCTCTTAAAATAGTGCGAAAATGGGCTCTCTTTTGGGCTACACCAACAATTATAATGGCTTTAACGACAATGATTGCTTTAGGTCAGCATAACGAACGTCATTTTGATAATATGTTAGATCTATGGTGGATATTCGGTTTATCTATGGGCTTTTTCTTAATAGCAATGGGTCTATTATATATTGGCAGAAATTATGGATCAGCGTTTATCGCCATTATGTTGCAATTTTTCTTTGCATTCTTTGGCTATGGTGTTGCGCAGTACCCATATTTGCTTGATCCGTACATTCACATAGAGGATAGTGTAACGAATGAAGCTATGGGTATTGCTTTAATTGTGGCCTTCATTGGGGGATTACTCTTGTTAGTACCTTCTCTTTTCTTGCTCATGCGTTTATTTCTATTTAATGCAGATTATGCGAAAGGGAAAAAATAATTGTGTACGCAAAATTTGTATTAAAGGACTGAGTCGTTCATGCAAAATTTACAGCAAACCGTATGGATGCATAAAATAAGAATCTTCTTCTTAATTGGATTAACCGTAACACTAGGCCTCTCTATAATTGTACAGGCTTTTGCTATGACAACTATTGTCGATGGGGTCTTTTTAAAAAACCAAACGTTTCATGCGATGATTCCATGGCTACTGTTATTGTTAATCGTTCTATTTATTCGCGCATTAACGGATTATATAAGTAAACGAATTGGTGTTTCACTAGCAAGTGATGTAAAAGGAAATGTACGTAAAAAACTATTATCTAAATATGCTGCCCGTCCTGTTCAACTGGCTGAAAAAGGACAAACGGGTAAGAAAGTTAGTATGTTATTAGACGGTGTCGATGAGATGGATAGTTTTTATAGTCAGTTTATTCCTCAAGTAATGCAGAGTACTTTTGTACCGTTACTTGCCATGATCGTAATTTTCACTCAACATGTTAATTCAGGAATTATATTGCTTGTTACAGCACCGTTTATTCCAATTTTTATGATTGTAATTGGCTTACAAACACAAAAAAAGTCAGAAGAAAAGCTAGATAAATTAGCTTCTTTTTCTGGCACTTTTTTAGATACATTACAAGGTCTTGTTACATTAAAACTATTTAACCGAACAAAACAGCAGAAAGATAAAATTGAAAAGAGTAGTTTAGGCTTTCGAGATACGACAATGGAGATTTTAAAAGTTGCTTTCACTCAATCTTTTATGCTTGAAGTCATTTCGATGCTAAGTATTGGTATTGTTGCTTTGGAATTAGCTATCCAGTTAATAATATATGAAAGTATTTCGTTTTTCACTGCATTTGTCATACTTGTGCTTGTACCTGAATTTTTTACGTCGTTGAAAGAACTTGGTACGACTTTTCATAATGGTAGAAGTAGTTTGGGCGCCGCTAAAAAAGTATTAGAAGAATTCGATGAAGAAGACGGTGCGATACAATGGGGAGAAAAGCAATTAAGTAAAGAAGGCGGACCTCCAATGATTACGTTGGAACAGGTAGACTTTAGTTATCCAGATAGTAATTTTAACTTGCAGGCTATCACAGCGACTTTTCACCCGAAACAGAAGATAGCAATTGTAGGAGCAAGTGGTGCGGGTAAATCTACGTTATTACATTTGTTGGCTGGTATGATCACTCCTGAACATGGTGCAATCAAACTTGATAATCAACCGCTTGTTGAATTTTCGGAGTCATCATGGCTTGGGAAGCTTTCTTATATTTCACAGCAACCATATATCTTTTCAGGTACAATCGGCGAGAATATCGAAATGGGAACAAACTTACCAGTTGATGAACAGGATATACGAAAAGCTGCGCAGTTAGCAGGAATTGCGCCATTGATTGAATCATTGGAGAAACAATACGATACACCCATTGGAGAAGCTGGTCGAGGATTATCTAGCGGGGAAAAACAACGTGTATCTATTGCACGTGCATTTTTAAAAAAGCCAAAAGTTGTCTTACTCGATGAACCAACACGTGGACTTGATCTAGCTACAGAAAAAATCTTACAACAATCTATCGAACAATTGTCCAAAACGGCAACTGTTATCACGGTAGCACATCGATTACACACGATTAAAAAAGCAGATCAAATTCTATTTATGGAAAAAGGACAATTACTAGCGATAGGAACACACGAAACATTGCTAGCTACTTTACCTGCTTATAAAGATATGGTGACGATTCAACAGGGGGGAGAAGAAGCATGAGCGCTCTTTTTAAAGTCATAAAACTTATGTTGATTGAGAAAAGGGATATTTTGTTTGCTATTTTATTTGGTTTTATTGCTGGTATTAGTAGCGTTGGACTATTTGCTGCTAGTGGCTATCTTATTTCCAAAGCAGCTTTAATGCCTCCATTCTATGCATTAATTATGCTTACTTCTACAGTTAAATTACTTGGGTTTATTAAAGCTAGTTCAAAATATGGCGAACGTATTTATTCTCACAGGGCAACTTTTACTATCTTAAGTAATTTACGTGTTACTTTTTTTGAAAAGTTAGAACCTCTTGTTCCACAAATTTTTCATAAGTATAGAAGTGGAGACATACTTGGTCGAGTAGTAGGAGATGTGGAGAGTTTACAGAATTTCTTTTTACGTGTTTTTTATCCACCAATTGTGTTATTACTCGTTTTTGTAACAACAATCTTATTTAGTAGCTTTTATTCCATTGAAATCGCGCTTATTTTATTAGTTGGTTTCTTACTAACGGTATTTGTTATCCCAGCTTTTTTTTCGTTACGACAAGTAAGAATTAATGGTAAAGTCAGACAAGAACGTGGAGATCTTTCAACGGAAATTACTGAATTGATGTATGGTTTTCGAGATTTAAAGATATTTCAACAATTAGAAAAAAAACAAGAACAAATAACTACGCAATCAGAAAGTTATATTGAAAAACAAAAACGTGAAAATATTAATAAAGTCTATAGTCAATCGTTTAATGGTTTTATAACCTTTATCGTAAGCTGGTTCGTACTTGCAGTCGGAGCTTATTTGGTTGTAGATGGTAGGTTAGAAGGGATATTTTTAGCTATGCTTGTTATGATCTCACTAACCGTTTTTGAACCTGCTGCTCCAATGGCTGTTTTCCCAATTTATATGCAAGAAAGTCGCGATGCATCCAGCCGTTTGTATGAGGTAGTGGAGGATCCAGATATTCAAGTTAGCGAAGTCGAAACTAACGTTGAACAAATCACTAATAAACCACCAATGATTGGATTTGAAAATATTACCTTCACGTATAGGGGGGATTGGCGCACAACCATTCCATCACTTAGTTTAGAGATTCCTGCAGGTTCGAAAACAGCGATTGTTGGAGCAAGTGGTTCAGGAAAATCAACCTTACTACAGTTAGTTTTGAAACTACAGCAAGTACAAGCAGGTAAAATTTATTGGGATCACCACGATATTTCAACTGTTTCAGGAAATGCATTGTGGGAACAGTCAAAAGTCGTGCTACAAGAAAATCATTTCTTTTATGGAACAATCCGTGAAAACTTATTAATCGCAGATTCTGATTTAGATGACATTGTATTGCATGAAGCATTAATGAATGTGCAACTTGAAAACTTTTCACTCGATGACCATGTATTAGAAAACGGTGAGAATCTTTCTGGCGGTGAAAAACAACGTCTAGCAATTGCTAGAGCAATCTTGAAAAACGGTCATATTTGGATTTTAGATGAGCCAACGTCATCACTTGATGCTAAAACAGAAGAAAAAATATATAAACAACTTTTTGAACAAGCACAAACAGATACATTATTGTTAGTTAGTCACCGTTTAAAAGGATTAGAAAAGATGGATCAAATTATAGTCATGGATCATGGTGAGATTATTGAATCGGGATCTTATACGAATTTAATGAAAAAGAATGGTTATTTTTATCAAATGAAGACACTGGAAGAAAGTTTACTTTAAGAGTATTGACATCTTCTTCCTAGATGTTATTCTATAGACAGAATAAAATAGCAAGAAAAACCACTAGAGGAGTCTTTATAAAAGACTGAGATTGAAGTGTTACTTCAAGACTCTTAGAACCTGATCTAGTTTAAACTAGCGGAGGGAAGTGGATGGGAATAAAGTCCTTTGGTTCTTTTACTTTATCATGCCACCACTTTCTTTTAATCAAGGAAGGTGGTTTTTTTATGCAGATAGGGAGGAAGTTGAGATGAAATTTTCACAATACATTCGGAAAGAGGCAGATCCAGTTTGGCAAGCTAGTTTTAATCATCCTTTTGTTAAGGGGATTGGTAATGGCACATTACCTTTAGAGAACTTTCGCTATTATGTCATGCAGGACTCTTATTATTTAGCACAATTTGCTCGTGTCCAGGCAATAGGTGCTGCAAAGGCGGAAGATTTAGAAACAACCAGTAGTATGGCGGCACATGCACAAGGAACTTATCAAGCAGAATTAGAATTACATCGTACTTTTTCTAAGCTATTATCTATTACTGAAGCAGAACAAAGAGCATTTAAACCTGCTCCTACCTCTTACGCTTATAGTTCACATATGTATCGAGCTGCTTATCATGGTCATCTAGGTGATGTGATTGCCGCAATATTACCTTGCTACTGGGTTTATTATGAAGTTGGAGAACAGTTAAAAAATAAAACACCAGATGAACAAATTTATCAAGAATGGATTAAAGCATACGGATCGGATTGGTTCAGAGCATTAGTAGAGGAACAAATTGATAGACTTGATCAACTAGCTGAAACTGTAACAGCCTCTGATCGAGAACGTATGAAAGAACACTTCTTACTTAGCAGTCAATATGAATATTTATTTTGGGATATGGCTTATAAATTAGAAAAATGGCCATTAGAAGAGATGGGATAATCCTGCTTGACTCGAATGGAGTAGGTGTTAATCCGACGGAAACGATCTGTGATTCGGCGGAAGTGTTAGAAATTAAGACTTAAGGTGATCTGCTTTCCCTCCTCCTTGTGTGTTAAACCCAATTCGAATTACAAAGTAGCAAGAAAAAAGCACTAGAAATAATCTAGTGCTTTTTTTACTACTCTTTATTTGGAATCTTTGCTTGCATTGGAGGGAGTATAATCCATCCTTTGTCTTTATTTAATCGAAGTGCTTTTGCTCCAGCTTGCGCTTTATTCATATGGAACTGGCCAAAAAGCATGGCAATATCTTCGCGAAGTGACTGTCCAATTATTGTACTACAAGCGATTAAACCTGCTGCAATGTTTGCAGAAACTACAGCACTAATTTCTTGATCACTGAACTTCGCACCAGATGGAATATCTTCAATGTCTGCGAGGGAACGTTCTGGAGGAGAAGGAGGCAAAGCTATTCCATTAACTTTAAGAATCTCTTCCACACTTTCCATTTCCTGTTTCATTCCTCGGTTTAAATCTTCTAATAAATTTTTTAATTCTTTATCACCTGTATGGTTAATAAATGTTTGATACGCCGCATAGTTACCTTTAGCAGCTGTTAGAAAGGACCACATGCTAAAAACTTCACCATAATGAAGTGGTTGTTTCTTTGGATTACCTGATAGTACACCCATTTCTAAACACTCCTTTGTTAAGTCTTACATAGATAGTCTTTTCATCAAGGCAAAACTTATTCCAGAAACATTGTAAATAATAATTTAAAATTGGTATAGATAAGACTTTTTGAGCAAAACTATAGCCGAAAAGGAGGAGAAAAAATGAAATTAGCTGCACACGAATTACAAGATTTAAATGAATTAACAATGAGTTGTGTGAACTCTGTGACTTCTATGGCGTACATGTTAGATCATGTTCAAGATCAGGAACTCAAACAATTATTAGAGCGTCATTTCCCGTTTCATGTAAGAGATTATAATATGAAAGTGGAATTTTTAAACAAGGTAGAAGGTGCAACAACAGAACTGCCATTATTTAAAGAAGATGGTAAAATACTATCCGATTATACACAGTCAAATATGAATGCCTATCCACCTGTACAACCTAGAGTGACTGTTACAGATATGAATGATAGAGAGATGGCAACGAACTATTTATTAACGTTAAAAAGAGCTGGCCGTGAATATGCCTGGTCTGCAATGGAAAGTGCTAATCCAGAAATTCGTTCTTTTTTACAAACAGCCTTTATGATGAGTTGTTCACATGCATATGAAGCATGGCAATACATGGTTAGTAAGGGATATTATCCATTAGAACCAGCTGATCAAGCTATGACTACAAAAATCGGCGCGATGTACCAGATAGTGCCTGAAGATCAACAGAAAATTCAAGCAATGATGATGAAATACGATGGTCAAAACCCGATTGCAGGTTCAAGTGATCAAATGTATCAATAGATAATAATATAAAAAAGAACTCTGTGACTAGAGTTCTTTTTTGTATTATGGTTTGAGTATTACTTTAATACAATTGTCTTCTTTTTTATTAAATATGTTATAACCATGTGATGCTTCATCTAGAGGTAGTGTATGTGTAATGATCTTTGTTGGGTCTATTTCACCATTCACTATTTGATTATAAATTGGTTCCATGAAAGACCTAGCATGTGCTTGGCCCGTCTTAATATTTATATTTCTAGAAAAGAAGGCGCCTAAAGGAAATAAATTATAATTACCTCCATACACACCAGTAATTTGATACGTTCCACATTTCTTAACAGCTTTCGTGGCAATCTGAATTGGTCCCATTGTTCCACCTTGCAATTTAAGTTTTTGTTCAACAAACTCTAAAGGGGACTTTTTACCATCCATACCGACACAATCAATGACAACGTCAGCACCACCATTTGTTACGTCTTTTAAAACTTCACCCATATCATCATGTTTCGTAAAGTCGAATATCTCTGTCTTGTTTACATTTTTAGAATACTGCAAACGATTATCGATATAATCTACAGCAATTACCCTTTCCGCACCTTTTTGCCATGCGAATTGTTGTGTCATTAATCCAATAGGACCGGAGCCCAAAACAATCACTGTATCTCCAGCTTTAACGCCTGCATTTTCTACACTCCAATATGCTGTTGGAAGCACATCAGAAAGAAATAGAAGTGACTCATCTTCAAGTTCGCAATCATCCGGAATTCGAAAAGGTGTGTAGTTCCCATAAGGAACACGTAAGTATTCAGCTTGTCCCCCTGGATGATCGCCAAATTTTTCTGAATAACCAAAATAACCACCTGAATCATAATGTGGATTTGCGTTATCACACTGACTTTCTTGGTGTGCGTTACAGTATTGACACGTTCCACAAGCAACAGTAAATGGAATTACAACACGGTCACCTTTTTTTAATTTAGTTACTTCAGAACCAACTTCTTCGACAATTCCCATTGGTTCATGTCCGATTACGTAGCCAATTGGCAATGGAAAGTTTCCTTGATACAAGTGCAGATCAGAACCACAAATTGCAGTAGAAGTAATCCGAACAATAATGTCTTGTTTATCTTGTATTTTTGGATAATCTACTTTTTTTACTGCAATTTCATATTTCCCTTGATACGTAACAGCTTTCACGAATTTCCACCTCAAATGATATAAGATTTAACACCTAAAGTATGTGTTAATTCGTCGAAATCATACAATATTCTAAAATTATGCAAGTATATTATTACGAAACCTACAAAAAATAAGTAGAGGAGGTGTTACTATCAAGCATTTTAATTTAATTGGGTTAAAAATCTTACTATTATTAGTAGTGCTTTATACAATATTGGGAATTGGGTATAATGTATCGTTTGGTAATGTAATGTTTATAAGCATTGTTTTAGGAATTTCTGCTTATTTAATTGGTGATTTGCTCATACTATCTCGAACGAATAATACAATTGCAACAACAGCTGATTTTGGGATGGCGTTTGTGATTATTTATCTAATGACTGACGGATTAACAGTAGGTGGAAATCCATTCGCAGCTGCATTAATTTCAGCTGTTGTAGTTGGGATATGTGAAGTTATTTTCCATAAATATGTTGCGAATAAATTGAATATGAGCAGTGATGATTTTATTCCAATAAATCGTACGAATTTTAGTACGGAGACGTCTGAGGAATTAACACCATATAAGGATGAAGAAGAAAAATAAATAAAATGAAGCATTCCAAACGAATGCTTCATTTGTTTTTGGTTATAAACATGTTAAAGGATCATGAATTATGCATTTTTACTAAATACAATAGTAGCATTTTTATTTCGATGAAAGTGGAGGTGTATTAAAGAGATTTGCTGGTGCGGGTTGTAGTTTAGGTATTCCTGCATATGGTACTGGTTGCGCGATGTATCTAAATTGCCCTCTGCCGTCAGGTGCAACACCTTGTGCCCATGGTCCATTAGCATCTGCTTGCCCTTGTGATGTATTGTATAAATCATACGAAACTTCTTGTTTTTCACATTCTCTTGGAAAATTAGTCGGAACAACAACATCTTGTGCTTGTGCTTCAAGCTCACGAATTGCTTCAATCCATTGGTTTTGGTGCGCAGTATCTCGTGCCAATAAAAAGCTTAGTGAATCTTTGACCAAAGGATCGTCTGTCATCTGGTATAAACGTGCTACTTGTAATCTTCCTTGCGATTCTGCTGTTACGTTAGCACGAAAGTCAGCAAGTAGGTTACCACTTGATATAATATAATCAGCTGACCATCTATTACCAACACTGTCTGCTGGCATGGCGCCCAAACCAGAAACAATCGCATGTTGCGGATTCATACCACCCATAATTGCAGCAAGTGCTGGGTCTGATTGGTATGCTTGTTCTTGCACGTCAATTGGTGTGTTATCTAATAATCTAGCAATAAGTGTTGCTAGAAGTTCAACGTGTGCAATTTCCTCAGTACCAATATCCAAGAGTAAATCACGATACTTTTTATTTCCTCTACAATTAAAACCTTGAAACAGATACTGCATTGTTACCGATATCTCGCCCCATTGACCACCTAATACTTCTTGTAATTTTTTTGCATAGACAGGATCTGGTCTTGAAACTTTTGCTTCATATTGAAGTTCTTTTACATGAAAAAACAATGTTACCCCTCCTATTTAATCAGACTATTCAAAGATATGTGGGCCTTCAACAAGATATTCCGATATGTAGAATAAGTAATTTATTTTTTCGGTTGTAAGAAAAAATATGCTGGCTATACTAAGGTGATATTTTCTTAAAAATAGAGGGAGGTCTATAAAATGGGGTCTAATAAAAAAGGAAAACAAAAGAAAATAAAATGGTGGCAATTAGCTTTAATCGGAATTGGTTGTACGATTGGCACTGGATTTTTTCTCGGATCAGCAATTGCAATTAAAAGAGCTGGACCTAGTGTAATTAGTTTATTTATTCTTGCCGCAATAGCTACGTATATTGTTTATGACGCATTATCAAGGATGAGTGTATCTGATCCACAGAAAGGATCATTTCGTACATATGCAAAAAAAGCATATGGGCGTTGGGCAGGATTTAGTAATGGCTGGGTTTATTGGTCGTCCGAATTATTAATAATGGGAAGTCAATTAACTGCTTTAGCAATCTTTTCACAATATTGGTTTCCAAATATTCCACTTTGGTTATTATCAAGTGTTTTTGCTGTTTTAGGTATTGGCGTGATCATTACTGGTGTTTCAGGTTTTGAACGAATTGAAAATATTTTTGGTGCAATGAAAATTGCTGCAATTCTAATGTTCATTATTATCGGTATTTTAGCTATTAGTGGTTTATTAAAGGGCGGAGCACCGGATCGTGCTTTCTCATTTACAGGAAGGGGATTATTCCCAGAAGGCTTTACTGGAATTTGGACCGCCTTTATCTATGTATTATATGCTTTCGGAGGTATCGAAGTTATGGGTATCATGTCCAATGAACTTAAGAACTCAAAAGATGCCCCGAAAGCCGGAAAAGTAATGCTCTCTGTTTTAACGATAATTTATGTTACTTCGATTGGTTTAGCGGTTTGGATTGCACCAAATAACAAGTTCACCACTGATGAGAGCCCTTTTATCATGGTAATTAATCAATTTGATTTAACTGTCATTGCGCATATATTTAATGGTGTATTAATAATTGGTGGTTTTTCAACCATGGTTGCATCGCTTTATGGCATTACAACTATTTTAACTTCATTATCAGAAGATAAAGATGCACCAGCATTATTTTCTAAGACTGGGCCTCGAAATGTTCCTTATTATTCTGTCATCCTTACAACTATTGGACTGATTGCCTCAATTGTAGTTGCTATACTCTTACCTGGAAAAATTTATGAGTATTTAACGACTGCAGCAAGTCTCATGTTGTTGTATATATGGATTTTCATTTTGTTTTCCTACCATAAATTAATAGATATAAACGGTTGGAAAAAAATCAAACGATGGATAGGTATTTGTTTATTATTTACTGGTATTATTGGAACATTATTTGATAAAGTGGCCCGCATTGGTTTTTTTATTAGTTTTGCTTTTATACTAATTATTTCAATTGTCACTTTCATGATGAGGAAGAAGTGGCGGTCAGAATCTAAATAACAACTGAAGTGCTTGAAAGCCAAAGTAGCCAGCAAATCCGAATAATGATAGGGCTGATACAAACGATATACCTTTAAGCAAGGCTGGTGTTAGAATCTTTCTAAAACTACTAGAGAGAACTGCCATCGTTACATCCCACAACATCAATCCTAACAAAACAGCACTACCATACATGATAACATGTGGCATATCATAGTGATGGATTGTATTTGCTAAAATAGATCCATAAATACCGAGCCAAAATAAAATTGATAAAGGATTCGTTATCGTTAAGAAAAATCCACTCCAGAAAGTTCTTTTAAGTGAATCCGTTTGTCTATTAGTTGCATTGTCTATTTTAGGTACACTAACCATGTTCTCAATTGCTGTGTAAAGAAGTACGAACGTACCGAACGACCATAGAAATGTTTTCATGATTGGCATTTCTAAAAAATGAACAAGTCCAAAAAAGATTGCAATGATAAATAAAAACTCACCAACAATTGAACCTAATCCAATTAACCATGAATGAAAAAAACCATTTTTGATACCTTGATTAATTTGTGCTGCATTAATCGGACCGATTGGAGCAGCTAAAGATAATCCCAATACTAGATAACTTAAAAATACACCCACCAAAATCACTCCTTTTACTGGCTTGTACTATTTTTATTCAAGATGTTGTATTGCTATGCGAATAAATAGTAATTCTATGGTCATGCTAAGTAGAAAAGGAGTGGGTAAAATGTTTTCACATATTAAGAAACTTCAATACACAGCTAAACCAACTACGCCTGATCCCGTTTATGCTAAAAAACTACAAGAGATTTTAGGTGGTCAATACGGTGAAATATCGGTAATGATGCAATATTTATTTCAAGGGTGGAACTGTAGAGCAACTGGAAAATATAAAGATATGCTTTTAGATATTGGAACAGAAGAGATAGCACATGTAGAAATGTTAGCTACTATGATCGCACAACTCTTAGATAATGCACCAGTTCAAGATCAAGAGGCTGGGGCAAAAGATCCTGTTATCGAGGCAGTTCTAGGAGGAATGAATCCGCAGCACGCAATTGTCAATGGTCTAGGAGCACAACCAAATGATAGTGCTGGTTACCCTTGGAACGCGCGCTATACTATTTCTAGTGGTAACTTACTAGCTGATTTCAGAGCAAATTTAAATGCTGAATCACAGGGACGATTGCAAGCAGTAAGATTATACGAGATTGCAACTGATCCAGGAGTGAAGGACATGCTTTCCTTCCTTATTGCAAGAGACACCATGCACCAAAATCAATGGATGGCAGCGATTGAAGAATTGGAGCAAAAGCAAGGTGCTGTTGTACCATCTACATTTAATGCTGAAAAACACAAGCAAGATGTGGCATATGCATTTATGAACTTTTCTGAAGGTGAAGAGAGTAAAGCTGGACGCTGGGCAAGTGGAACATCAATGGACGGCAAAGGAAACTTTGAATATATTCAGAATCCACAAGCAAATGGACAAAATCCAAGTCTAATGCCAGCACCGATCTATATTCATGGAACACCACCACTCCAGTAGTAAATAAAGAGAGCCTCTACTTTGCACATGCGAAGTAGAGGCTCTCTTTATTTTATGCTATTAATTTTTTACAAGCATCTTCACATGCATAACAAGCATCAGCACATTTTTTACAATGGTCATGATCATGTTTAGCACATTCATCCCCACAAGCTTTACAAGCTGTTGCGCACAGTTGTGCGTATTCTTGTACAAAAGCTGTATCATACGTAAGAGCTTGTTCAAAAGAAGCACAAATTGTTGCACATTCTCGATCTAAACGAATACATGCCTCCATTTTATTTGCATCCTCTTCAAAACAAGAGGTGTAACAATGATTACAAGCCTCCATACATTCGTGCAATGTTTTAATTATTTCTTCATATTTCTGATGACTCATTTCCAATGTCCTCCTTTAAATCTTATCTAGTTATAATACCCAGCGTGAATCTCACTAAACATTATAAGTAAAAATTTTACTTGAGTATTATAAAAGGCTTAGGAAATAATAATGTAAATAAATCTCAGTTTTAATACGTTAATTAAAGGGTAACATTCAGTATAATGGACAATTTTAAAAGAGTACGTATGAATAAGGAGTTATACAACATGAAGCTATTAAATTTACTGAGTAATATAAAATTTAAACAGATTAAAAATCAAAATTTAAATGAGATAGAAATTCATGGTATTGCTGAATCCTCATCTGAAGTGAAACCAGGTTTTATTTTCGTTGCGATTAAGGGTTATAGATCAGACGGACATGACTATATTGAAGATGCGATAAAAAATGGTGCATCTATCATCATTGGAGAAAAACAGTTTACTGATTTATCGGTACCATTTATTAATGTAAGTAACAGTCGTAAAGCGTTAGCGGTTATAGCGGGAAACTTTTATGGAAATCCATCTCACAATAAAATAATGATTGCTATTACGGGAACGAATGGAAAAACAACAACAAGTTATCTCGTCAAGCACATATTAGAAAGTAATGGCATGTCTTGTGGATTAGTTGGAACAATTGAAACTATTATTAATGGCGAAAGTAATCCGTCTATTAATACAACTCCGGGTTCACTCACACTCAACAGATTATTGTATGAAAGTAATGATCAAGTCATCATTTTGGAAGCTTCTTCACACGGCCTATTACAATATCGACTGGAAGGAATAAATTTTGATAGTTGTCTCTTTCTGAACTTAAGCCACGAACACTTAGATTATCATGATTCTATTGAAGAATATTTCGAAACAAAAGCAACACTTTTTCAATTGTTAAAAGAAAACGGACAAGCTATTATAAACACGGATGATAGTTGGGGAGCAAAGTTAAATGAGCGATTACAGCTTGATGAAGTTAACACTTCTACAATAGGAAAAAGTGCTACTAATGATTACTGCATTGAAATAACTGGGCAAGATGGTTCGTTCAAAATAAAAAGAGAAGGAAGAACAGAGGAAATAAATCCATCAATGAAGGGCATTCATAATATATATAATTCCAGCATGGCTTATGCAGTTGCACACCAACTTGGAGCTAACGAGAGATTAATAAGTAAGTCATTAAAAAATTTCCCAGGTGTTGATGGTCGATTTCAAGTGTTCCCGCAACAAAATGGCGCAAATGTTGTTGTTGATTACGCACATACTACGGATGCTTTTTATCATTGTTTACATACAGCTAAAGTAGCCGGCGCTAAAAGAATTGTTCACATATTTGGTTTTAGAGGAAATCGAGACAAGACGAAACGAAAAGACATGCTTGAGATTACAGCTAAACTGAGTGATCAATATTTATTAACATTGGATGATTTAAATACAGTACCTTTGGAAGACATGATTGAAACGCTAGAAAATATTCACAACACTATCGGTAACCATAAAGGATTAGTGATCCCAGATCGAACTTTAGCCATTCAACAAGCAATGGTTACAAGTCAGAATGGTGATTGGATTATTATTACTGGAAAAGGTCATGAACCTTATCAACAATCATTTAGCTTACCTACCAAATCCGATAAAGAAACTGTAACTTACTTAACAGAATAAGTTGTCTATAAACTAGTATGCTTAATACTTTATGTCACCTTTTGATTTACAATTCGTATAATTATATATAGCTTCAAGAGGAAGGAAGAATTAAACGTGAAAAATAGAGTAACCCGTTCTGTTAGTGACAGAAAAATATTTGGTGTTTTTGGTGGAATTGGTAATTATTTTAACATTGATCCAACTATATTAAGATTGGCTTATGTAGCTTTGACTATATTTAATCCAACTTTACTATTAGTTTATATTTTAGCTATATTTATCATACCTGAGGAAAAGACTTAACTGTAATGTATCTATTTACACTATTAAGAGACTGTTAAAGGTTCTGTCATTCAATTTAGAATAGAAATGCATTGTCGAAATTAGTCTAATCATTGATTGCATTATAAAAGGAAATGAATGTTATAATAAGAACATCAATGAATTATAGAAGGTGATAGTTATGAAAATAATTTGTTTTGGAGATAGTCTTACACGTGGGGTCTCTGTAGCAAAGGGTAGATTGCGTATTTTAAAAGAGAACTATCCTGCTTTTTTACAGCAATTATTTTATGAAAATGAGGGAGAAACTGTTAACGTTATAAACAAAGGTGTTTTTAATGCTAATTCTGACTCTTTACTTTCCAGATTAAATAAAGATGTAATAGACCAACATCCTGATTATGCTATAATTGAAATTGGTGGCAATGATTGCAATTTTAATTGGCAAGAGGTTGTGAAAAGCCCACGTTTTGAACATGCTCCTATTGTTCCAATTGACCGTTATTTAGAAAACATTCGAACAATCGTTACAAAAGTCCAAGAAAGTGGTATAACTCCAATTATTTCCACATTGCCACCTTTAGATCCGGTACGTTATTATAAAAATGTTTCTGATAAATATAGTGATGTAGTTGGACATCTGATTAGTTCTATGGGTGGTATCGAACATTGGCATGGTATATATAACCGCAATTTAAATAAGTTGGCAGATGAGTTAGGTGTTTTAAAAATTGATGTTAGAAGCGCAATAAAAAAAGCAGGAGACCTTGCCGAATTAATCAGTGATGACGGTATACATCTAACTGCAAAAGGGTATAAAGTTTTTAGTCAAGATGTATATAAAAACATAATGAATTTTGTCAAATAAAATAAAATTTAAGCAAAGATAACTATATGTAGTAGTATGTGGCGTGCACATTAGTACACGCCACAAATATCTATTTGTTAGCTATTAATAAATAGCTGCACCTACAATAATTAGGAGAATAAACAATACAACAATTAATGAAAAACCGCCACCAAATCCTGCACCTGTACCTACACCATATCCAGCACCGGCACCATATCCGACTGGAGCACCATAACCGCCATAACCTAAACTCATATATTTTTCCTCCTTCTTTATTCGTTAGTCATTCCTTCTTCTTTCTTAATAACCGAAACCGCCACCATAAGAAGCTCCTATGATTATTAACAATATAAACAATACGATGAGTAATGCAAAACCTCCACCAAATCCTGCTGTTGGTGCAGCTGCTACTGGTTCACCCATTAGTAAATCCCTCCTTTTCTTAATGGCTCTAAGAGTATACTATGTCATGGTTAACATAATGTTATGGACAAATGCCTGGTTATTCTAAAAAGGTGGGTAAAAGTCATTAAACATACTTTTTAGTTTTTTTATGGTATACTTTAGAAGAAAATAATTAACAATTCTGCAATGATGCAGGAGAGGTTCTAGCTACACCCTCTATAAAAAACTAAGGATGGACGTTACCTTCCTTAAGGTACCGTTTTTTTATTTTGTTATGGGTGTGTGGAATTCTCTTTGTTACTTGAAAGGAGAATTTTTTTATGAAAAAAAATAGTAAAGCAATTGTTGTATTCAGTGGAGGGCAAGATAGCACCACGTGTTTGTTCTGGGCGCTTCAAAATTATGAGCATGTTGAAGCTGTCACATTCGATTATAATCAAAGGCACAATGATGAAATAGAAGTAGCAAAAGAAATTGCTACAGAATTAAACGTTAAACATCATGTTTTAGATATGTCATTGTTAAACCAATTAGCACCTAGTGCGTTAACGCGCGATGATATCGAGGTTAAAGAAGGAGATAATGGTGATTTACCTTCGACATTTGTACCAGGAAGAAACTTACTCTTTTTATCTTTTGCGACTATATTAGCCAAACAAATTGATGCAAAACACATTATTACTGGTGTATGTGAGACTGATTTTAGTGGGTATCCAGATTGTCGTGATATATTTATTAAATCATTAAATGTCACCCTTAACTTATCAATGGATGATGGATTTGTTATTCATACACCACTAATGTGGTTAGATAAAGCTGAGACGTGGAAGTTAGCGGATGAATTAAATCGATTTACATATATTCGCGAAAAAACGTTAACCTGTTACCACGGCGTTCGTGGGGATGGCTGTGGAGATTGTCCTTCTTGTAAGTTACGTCAGAACGGACTAGATGCGTACCTTAAAGAACGCGATGAGGTGAACGATTAATGTATGGTTTTACGATTGTTGAGAACTTGCAGAAAATAAATGAAGATATAAAACGTCACGAACTTAAATATCACACAAAACGGGTGATGGTTAGTAAAGAGTTCACATTTGATGCTGCACATCACCTTCATTGTTATCAAGGAAAGTGTAAAAACTTACATGGACATACGTACAAAGTTATCTTCGGAATAAGTGGTATGGTAGATGAAATTGGCTTAGTTATTGACTTTGGCGATATTAAAGAGATTTGGAAGGAAGAGATTGAAATTCATCTTGACCATCGTTATCTTAATGATACATTACCAAACATGAACACAACGGCAGAGAATATGGTCGTATGGATTTATCAAAAGATGGAAAAAGCACTTGAAACGCATGCAACTCATTTTCGTGTTGAATTTGTTAAACTATATGAAACACCAACAAGTTATGCTGAAGCTAGACGGGAGTGGATGGACGTTGAATAAATTCCCAGTACTTGAAATATTCGGTCCAACCATCCAAGGAGAGGGCATGGTTGTAGGTCGGAAAACGATGTTCGTTCGAACAGCTGGTTGTGATTACAGCTGCTCTTGGTGTGATTCAGCCTTTACCTGGGACGGCAGTGCAAAGGACCAAATCGAAAGACTAACTGCAGATGAAATTATTAAAAAATTAAAAGAAACAGGTGGAGATAAATTTGATCATGTTACAATATCAGGAGGAAATCCTGCACTTTTAGCAAAGCTTGATGAGTTAGTTGACGCCTTACATGAGCAAGATATGGAAGTAGCGCTCGAAACACAAGGAAGTCGTTGGCAGGAATGGTTTCTTAAAGTTAATGACCTCACCATCTCACCAAAACCACCAAGTTCTAAGATGAAGACAGATTGGGAGAAGCTAGACCTTATTATTAAAAACATACAAAGTGCTAATCATTCTCAAAAGACCAGTCTAAAAGTAGTGGTGTTCGATGATGATGATTTACTTTATGCTGAAAATGTTCACGAAAGATATCCTGATATCGCCTTCTTTTTACAAGTAGGTAATGATGAGTTAGCTGAAAATAATGTTTCCAATCTTGCCAGTCATTTACTAGATAAATATGAATGGTTGATTGATAAAGTTGTAGCATCTACAAAATTAAATCATGCTCGTGTTCTGCCACAAGTTCATGCACTTGTCTGGGGTAATAAACGGGGCGTTTAAAAGAATATCCAATTGGATATTCTTTTTTTATTTGTTTTATAAAATAAAGCTAACTATATAGTTTAAAACACGGAACTAAGACATTTATTCTAATTATAAGATTCTCTGATGCAACGGTATATACGGCACACTTGTCTATATAAGTCCAGTTTCATGTCGAAAAACAGCCCTTAAAAAATGTTTGATTTAGTTTTAATTATCCAGATTGACAATTTTTTTATAGGTTTTATAAGAGTGGATTATCGCTATAGCAGCACCTATCATAAACAAAGAAAATCCATAGATAAAGCTGTACTTGGGAATAATCATTATAAGTATGATACTTATAATACCGGTCAAAAGGAACAACTTACCTGTGAATCCATGTGTTATATCCCAAACTCTTTCTTCACTCATTGTCCATTCTGTACGAACACCGAATATCGAATTTGTTTTTACTTTTGGCATTAAAGAACCGGTGATCATTAAGATAAATGAAAAAATTAGTCCCGTTATTACGTTCACATCAAGATTGTAACCTAAATTAATAATAATGATGGTGATATAGAATGTAAAAATCGTTAATAAAGTAATCATAATTAGTGTTTTTTTCATATTATCGCTTATATCATCTTGGGAAGTTCTAAATATGAAACGAAATAGAGCATAAATTAGAATCATTATGAAAGGCATTGAATGTAAAGCTATTGACTCGATTGTAGTAGTGGCAACTTCACCGTTCAACCAATTAATGGCTATTTTGTTATTTAAACCAGAGTAGAAAAACACACTTATTAGCATTGATATTATAAGTATACTAATATTAGGAATCCTCTTTTTCAATTTTATCACCTTCATTAGTTTTAATGACTTAACTGTTGAAGATTTTCTCAATTTATTTTTCAAATCATTTTCTCTAATTTAAATCACGTTAAATTTATAATGATGGAGGGCTATCTGTCATTGTATTAGCAAGAATTAAATAAATTATTATATTAGCGGGTAAAGGTATAAAGATAAATATCAGTCTTACTGAAAAAGAAGATATACCAAAAAACTCAGCTATACCACCACAAACTCCGTGTAATGACTTATCTGTTGAAGATTTTCTTAATTTATTTTTCAATTTAATCTCTCCTCTAATTTAAAATTGCTTTTTATATCGATTTCACCATATAAAACCATTATCGTTAAGAAAGAGGACTGTTTCATTAGTTGAAAGGCAAATATGATTATTCCATAAACATAGATAAACTAAGCCTATCATAATTTTCCATAATTTAATATTAAATTTCTTTTTTGATGTTTACTGCTTTCTAATATTTGAAACCAAGCAAGGTAATTGTTTGAATGTTTAGCAACACCATTAAATCGTTATATTCCTCCATTTAGCAGTATATGTATTAATGTCAAGCCAATAATCCGTACAACATACATTTTCATTTACAAGAGCCATTTCAAAAAATAAAGCTAGCTATATATTTAATTATCATCTATGATTAATAAAATTATATAACATTTAATGCATGAGAGAATGGGAGAAACGTTAATGGATATTTTTATGTTAGTAAAAGCAATAATACTAGGAATGGTAGAAGGTTTGACGGAGTTCGCTCCAGTTTCCTCAACTGGACATATGATTATTGTTGATGATATGTGGCTACAATCAGAAGTATTTTTAACTAAATATGTAGCAAATACATTTAAAGTTATGATTCAGTTAGGATCAATTTTGGCAGTTGTCATCATTTTTAGGCATCGTTTTATTGAGATGTTAAATTGGAAAACAAACAAAAGTAACAAGGACAAACCTAGGCTAAAACTGTCACAAGTAATAGTTGGTCTTATTCCTGCTGGTGTGCTAGGGCTTTTATTTGAGGATTATATTGATGAATATCTATTCTCAATAAATACAGTTTTAATTGGTTTAGTTGTAGGAGCAGTACTAATGATTATCGCGGATATTATTAGTAAAAGAGCAACATCTCAACAAGTGGAAACGGATGATCAAATTACGTATAGACAAGCACTTATGATTGGATTTATTCAGTGTCTGTCACTTTGGCCAGGTTTTTCAAGATCTGGATCTACGATTTCTGGTGGCGTTATGTTAGGGATGAGCCATCGAGCTGCAGCAGATTTCACATTTATTATGGCTGTTCCTATTATGTTAGGAGCAAGCTTCTTATCGTTACTAAAAAATTTACAATACTTTTCTTTAGAGATTATACCATTTTTTGTTGTCGGTTTTGTCAGCGCGTTTATATTTGCATTCATTTCGATTCAGTTTTTTCTGAAATTAATCAACAAAATTAAACTCGTTCCCTTTGCAATCTATCGGATTTTATTAGTTGCAGTCATATATGTTGTTTATTTTTAATTCATTTGTAGCGCTGCTCATCAAGCATGAGTAGCGCTACTTTTTTAGTTATTACAAACTAAAATGTTCAAGACTCTTATCAACAATATCTTGATTTATTCCAATATATCTAAGTGTGATATCTGGTGAGGAGTGATTAAAAATATCTTGCAATAGCGCCACATTCTTATTAATCGTGTAATGCCAAAAACCAAACGTTTTACGCATACTATGTGTTCCAAAATCCTCAATTCCCACACTACTAGCTGCTTGACTCAACACTTTATATGCTTGCACTCTTTTTAATGGTAAATCTGTTTTCTTAGAAGGAAATAAATAATCTTCATCACTTAAATCAATCGTGTAATCTAAGATGATATTTCTTAATTCTATATTAATCAAAAATCGTTTATTTTTCCTCGTTTTTGTTTCCTTCATAACAATATGTGATTTCCCACGTACATCTTGAACACGCAATGGAAGGAGGTCACTAATTCGTAATCCCGTGTTAAGTCCCATAACGAATAGAAAGTAATTGCGATACGATGTGTTTAATAATGCAGCTTTCATCATGTCAATTTGTTGTTTGTCTCTGATAGGTTGGACAGTTTGCATGCCCTTACTAATTAATGCATGGTAATCAGATTTGACTGACTCGATTCTTCTTGGATCTCTTAGTTTTGTTTTATTCAAATCGTTTATTTTTTTAGTAAGTTCATAGTCACCATATTTTTTTAATAGATAGATATATTCGCCTTCTGTTAAATTGACATATGTTGCATATGCTGTTTTGTCGATAGAAATAACCCCCTAATTAATTCCATGCAGAGAAACGCTCTCAGATGAAATTATCTTATCATTCATGACCAACTGTACGATTAATTGTCTTTAAATGCGATTCTACGTTAAAGGTACAAGTGTTCCTATTTATAAGTAAAATAGTATGAAGTCTGGTTTAAAATATACAATTTACTAATTATGTATGAACGTTAAGATTCAATATGTATTATACCATTATTTGATAAAAAGCGATATGATGAGTTTAACCTTGTTATGACTTGTTTTCATTAATTTTCATAATGAAACATAATACATATTATGTTTCATTGTATAATTTAACAGTGAAAAATAAGTAAAATTATTATTAATCCACTAAAAAAAGGATGTATATGTTAAAGTTTAATAGTATTTCATAATATTACTAAAAAATGGAGGTAGCCTAAATTGTTGATACGAAATATTAAATCTGACGACTCTGAAAAAATAACACCTTTATTACATGATTGGTGGGGAGGAAGGGATATGTCTATCCCAAGATTGTTTTTTAATCATTTTCAAGATACGAGTTTTGTTATCGAAGCTGATCATAAAATAATAGGGTTTCTAATAGGTTTTGAATCACAATCCAAAAGAGGCGAAGCGTACATTCATTTTGTTGGAGTAGAACCTAGTTTTAGAAACAAAAAAATAGCGAACAAACTTTATAATCTATTTATTGAAGAAGTTAAGAAAAATGGCGTCAATAAGCTAACGTGCATTACTTCAATTGTAAATAAAAATTCAATCGCGTTTCATACAAGGATAGGATTTGATATTGTGCCTGGCGACAAAAAGATAGATGGAATAAATGTCCATTCCAATTACGATGGAGTTGGTGTAGATAGAGTATTGTTTGTAAAGCAATTAGTATAGACTTTTAGATTGGACTAAATATAGAAAACCGCTAATATTTTGAATTTAACGTGAATGATCTAATGTATTGACAGAACCTATACGCCTTTGCTATTTTTATCCTAGTAAATAAAAAGCATTGCATTTTAAAATTGATATGCGTAGCAGAAGGTTGGTTTTTATGAAACATGGTATCGTTATAATAGGCTCGCTGATTGTTGCATTTGCTTTTAATTTTTTTCTTGTTCCATACGAAATATTAAGCAGTGGGATAAGTGGTATTGCTATTTTACTTGGATTACTTACCCCGTTTAATATTGGACTTATTAATTTAATCCTTAATCTACCGTTACTTGTTTTAGGTTACAATAAACTTGGAAAAGTCATTATAATTAATACAATTACTTGTGTTGTTTCGTTATCTATTTTCTTATACGTTTTACCAGTTATCCCGGTAGCAGATAATATCTTGCTATCGAGCATATTTGGAGGCGTTATTGGCGGCTTAGGTATTGGTATCATTTTAAAGTATTCTGGTACATCTGGTGGGCTAGATATTATCGCCATCATTATATCAAGAACAAGTAATATAAGTGTAGGTATGTTACTAACAGGAATGAATGGGATCATTGTACTTATTTCAGGCGCTATTTTTGATTGGAATATTGCTTTGTACACTATGTTATCGATATTTATCACTGGAAAAGTAATCGATACCATTCACACGAATCATATCAAATTAACGATGCAAATTGTTACAACTAAAGGTGAGACACTTCGAAAAGATTTGGTTGATTCGATATACCGAGGAATAACAATTATGGACGGCTATGGCGGTTACACACAAGAAAAGAAACAAATTCTAATGATGGTCGTTACACGTTATGAAACGATGCAAATTAAATCAATTGTTCGAAAACATGATTCAAAAGCATTTATTAATATATACGAAACTGTCGAAGTAGATGGGGAATTCGCCAAGAACGAATGATAATGCATTGCACTATAATATAAAATTATAATGCAATGCATTATTTAATTTATCTGAAGAGAAATGGTTTAGGTGCATTGATATTATTTTCTGTAACCCTAGTCGTTTCATTTCCTATTTATAGGGAGTGACAGTCTTTTTCAAAATCATACGGAATGAACTGATGATAATTTTTCGGGAAAATAGCTGCATTTTGATTGTCTCGGTGGGGATTATCAATTAATTCCAAAACATTGTTTTGCGACTCTAAATGTTCCACAATTGTTTTGCCAAGGTATCTTCCAAGAACTAGACCTTGATCATTATCCGATGGAAAATGTACACCTGCATATAATCGACCATGTGCATTATCTTCTGCGATTCTCTTTAATTTCTTTGCTTCCTTAGGAAAGAAATAACTTAATACAACTTCACAGCATCCAGCCAACGTAGCATGACCGGATGGATATGTTGGAAAATTTGGCGTACACAACAATGTTCTTAACGTATAGTCATATTGATTTGGTCTAGCTACATCCCATTTGTACTTTAAATCCCACACTATAATCATTGTATCATTTATTGCACCGTGCACGGAAGCTAGTATTCTTGTGGCATGCAATGGCGAGACGTCATATGCATCAATTAACCTATCAATTACAGGTGTCCATTGTTTAGTAGGGACACCTGTACCATAATAAGTACCTATCTTTTTTTGCTCTGGTGTTAGGTTATGCAATGTTTTTCTAACTACATGTAGTTCTTTATCAAAATCAATTACATTAGGTGAAGTTATTGGGAAATGCAACTTTTTTCCTGCTGGATCTAAAAAATCGTCTTTACTATCGCGTTTTAAAAAAACAAGAGGCCAAGAGCCAGCTAGAGGTGTAGCTGAATAACGAGGAGGATTACTCTCTCCAGCGTAAGGTAATGCTGTCCAACGTAAATAATTTTTATCCAAATTCATTCACCACCACATTTTTAATATATTGTATTTTAAAAATGGTTAAGTGCGTGGACTTTTTATATTTCAAAGGGCTAATTACCAAGTTAATAGCGTAAAATCAATGCTTTTCTCCTTTGTTTCATTAATTTTTATACATAATTCTATTTATTAGAAATTTGTTGTTTAATTGGTTCAAATTCAAATAACTTTCCTTCGTAGATATGCTCTAAACGATCATTTTTACGAAAATCATCTGGTGTCACTAATGCTGCAAGTTTATCCCAGAGTTTAATTCCAGAACGATTAAGCACTTCTGCAACAAATTGGGAACAAAAATAAGAATTACTGAATTCAACAGCTTCGTTAACAGATATCCCCATTACACCAAGAAAATTGTATAGAAATTTATCATTATTCCGAATAAAAACATCTAAAATCCGGTTCATCTTTCTTATTTCTCTATCGGTAACGGCCAGCTTATAAATCACACATGTTGTATCTCTATACCTACTATATGTACCAGTGAAAATATCTTCTTTCACAAAACCACCATTTAATGGGTTTGTCGGTTTTTTTCTTCCAAAGCTATACATTTGTTTTAATTCTGGATCAAACGAAAGGGAAGCATGATTATAAGGTGCTTTCGTATATTTTTTTATTAAGTTAGAAAATAATGTCCCTGTATCGGATAGCATAATATAAACATAACGATCTGAAACCATTTTAATTCCTTCTTTTTAAAAATTATTCTTTATTCCTCAATTATATAGTATTCTAGTTAAATACATACAGTTTTTTTAAACTTAATTCCATTAAGGGTGATAAAATGACAGAGGTATTATGGACTTTATCTATTATTTTCATCAGTTTACTTTCGTCGACTATTATATTATCAATTATTAAAAGGAAGGAAAGGAATAAAGACTTTTCTAGTATTTTTATCCGTGTTAAAACATGGTGGGGGATGTTTGCTGTCTTTTGTGTAGCAACATTATTTGGTCCAGTCGTATCGCTATTTGCAATTATGTTTCTGTGTTTCTTTTCATTAAGAGAGTATTTTTCTATGATAAAAACAAGAAAGTCTGATCGTCGCATATTTCTATGGGCTTATTTAACCATTCCTATTCAATTTTATTGGATATACATTGGTTGGTACGGTATGTTTATTGTCTTTATTCCAGTATACGTCTTTCTGTTCTTACCTTTACCACGTATTATTGGTAAAGGTACATTTGGTTTCTTGCGATCAGTTAGTTTGACACAATGGGGATTAATGCTAATGGTATTTGGTTTGAGTCATTTAGCCTATTTTCAATTCATTACACCAGAATACGGATCAAATTTAGTTTTATTCTTAATTGTATTAACACAATTAAATGATGTTGTTCATTTTCTTATTTCTCTCTATATTGGTCGTAAGAAAATTGTTCCATCAGCTAATCCATACATAACATGGGAAGGATTCATTGGAGCATTACTTATTACGACAAGCATATCTTACTTTCTGTATACATTTCTGACACCTTTTGATTTAACCTTTGGCATACTATCGGGGGTGATTGTGGGGATTGCTGGCTTTGTGGGAAGTCTAACGATTTCTGTTCTTAAAAGAGATTTACTAATAGGAGATAAGGAGAAATTAGAAAAAATAATCTACTTAAATCGCGTTGATAGCTTAGCCTATACATCACCCGTTTTTTTTCATATCATTCGATACTTTTTTGACTTTATGTAAGTAAAAAAAGTCTAAATGATACAAGTTAATTTTAAATATAGAACATGTTTTAAGTAATATAAAATAAAATAGAAATAGAAGGAGGTGAGAAGGCTGATTAATAAAAAAACGTTAATCGTTCTTCTTCTCTTACTATTTATCATTTTTGTTGGTATTCCATTAGGTGTTAGTCTTTATTACGGTAATATACCATTTTATAATAACAATTCTCTAGAATCATATGATGTTTTAGTCTCAAATGACGAAAATATTAATGAAAGTGAATTAACTTTTATTAAAGATAATACATACACATGGGCAGAAATAAAAGATTATGTTATTCGAAATCAAATGACCTTTCCTCGCGTGTTTCGAAATACAGTAATATTGATTTGCGTTGCTATTGTATCAGTTATGCTGGATAGATTTCTTTTTAGACGGTCCTAATGGTACATGTTCTATATTAGAATTGTAGTAGGCGCTATCATTAATTTCATAACAATTAGATAACTTTATATGAACACATAAAGTTTGTTATATAAAGGTTTAGCGTTATTTCTAACTATAAAAATAGCTATAAAAAAAGTAAACAGACTAATTTTTCATTATAAATACCCTTACACATTTCATTCAAATTGCATATAGTATCTTGAAACGTGAAAAGGAGGGAATACAATGTCTGCAGGATATGGATATGGTGGCGGTTTTGCATTAATCGTTGTACTGTTTATTTTGTTAATAATTATTGGTGCTTCTTACGGCGGTTATGGTGTTTAATTAATATTCTCACAAAAAGACTAACTAAGTCTGTTTTCAGACTTAGTTAGTCTTTTTTACATAGAGTGGAAAATGCGAAAATACTTATCTCAAATTCATTATATTATATTGTAAAATGTATAATATCTGTTTGTAGCAACATTGTTATCCTATGCTCATATGAAGCTTCACAATCTTGCACCGTGTTTAGTAATCATAAAAGTTATTGATGATTCGGCGCTTTATGTTCTTCTTGCATAATATTCCAATTGTTATTATACAAATTTATTCCTCCTAAAGGTTTTATTCATTTTCACCATGTGGTATGCGCCTATAGGCATCATTGCACTAGGAATTTAATAAATATTTTAGAAATTTTAATAGGTAGTGCTGATATACGCGTGCAATAGGAAAAATGGAAAAAATTAGTTTACTATTATGTATTCATTATAAACGCCCTTTCACATTTTTATGCTCTTGCATATAGTAACTTGAAAAGTGAAAAGGAGGGATACAATGTCTGCAGGATATGGATATGGTGGCGGTTTTGCATTAATCGTTGTACTGTTTATTTTATTAATAATTATTGGTGCTTCTTACGCTGGCGGTTACGGTTACTAAAAAAACGTTAGAAAAATAATTACTATTAAGTTAGTAACCAAATAATAATTTGTCCTCTGTTCAGGAAAGTTATTATTTGGTGTTTATTATAATTGAATGTTATGTTCGTTTTGAAAAAGGATTGATAAAATTAGTGGTTTTGCCCAGTCCATTTTATTAGAAGTCCATAGGATATAGGGACAATAGGAAATTGATTCTATCACATGATGTGAAAAAGGAGCGTTTATATGCATGGAATGAGAAGAGATGTACCCATGAATCAAGTACCAATGAACCAAGTGCAACCGGATGAACGATTTGGACCGGTTGGAGCTGTTAGTCCTTTAACAACAGGTCTAATAGGAGCTGGTTTAGGTTATTTAGGCGGCGAGTTATTTGATGGACCTGAACCAGGACCTGGGTATGGTGGATATGGACCTGGATACGGCGGATATAACCCTGGATATGGTATAAACAATCCTGGTTATGGTAATAATTATTATGGTCCTGGAGCTGGATATACACCCGGTTATAACCCTGGGTATGGTGGCGGAATTGGCTATGGTTCCCCAGGATACAATCCAGGCTACGGACCATTGAATTATGGGAAACCTGGAAGAAAACCCGGATTTTTTTAATTTTAAAAAGTAAAGCTGATTTCCTCTTGAAAGGGGAAATCAGCTTTTTATTTTAATAAACGAAAAGAATATCCTTTTTCTTTTAATTTTGAAATAATGATCGGCAAAACTTCAACAGTTTGTTGTAATTCATGTAATAGGATGATTGCACCATCTTCTACATAATCAATTACATTCGAAACAATTTGGTTTGGATCACATTTTAATTCCCAATCAATTGAAGCAACTCGCCACATTACTGTTTGTAAACCTAATTCTTCAGCGATACGAATAGTATCCGAGTTAAATTGGCCAAAAGGAGGACGGAAAAAATCTACCTTTTTTCCTGTTATACGTTCTAAATCAGTAGTACTCGTTTTTATTTGTTTATATTGCTGTTCATACGTCAAGTTACATAAATTAGAGTGGTTAATAGTATGCGATCCAATACTATGCCCATCATCAATTACACGTTGCCATGGCCTTTTTGGATATAAAAGTCGAGTTTGCCAAAAAAACATTGCAGGGACTTCTTCTTTTTTTAATATGTCGAGTATTTTTGAAAGCACTCGACTCGGACCATCATCAAATGATAAAACAACTGTTTTATTACTAAGCGTAGATACTTTGGTCATTACTTTTGGATGCTTAGAGTCGTACACGACCCTTGATTGATCAACTATTCATGGGCTTTTTATCAACGGTAATCAAACTCCTTTACTTCGTTAAGGCTAACTTGTTTGTTTCTGAATGATAAGTATGGTAATAAGCTTCTTCATTAAATAATTCAGGAGCATCATCAAACACTATTTTTCCATCCTTTAATGCAATGATACGCGTTGCATATTGTCTAGCTAAATCAACATCATGTACATTAATAATAGTGAGTAATCCTAAGCGTTCATGCATTTCTTGCATCAGATTAAATATATGGCTAGATGTACCAGGATCAAGGCTTGAAACAGGTTCGTCCCCAAGAAAGATAGCTGGTTCTTGTAATAAAGCACGTGCAATACCTACACGTTGTTTTTGACCACCACTTAACTGTTCAATGCGGCGATGAGTTTGATCCGCAAGCCCGACGTCAGCAATTATTTTTTTTGCCCGATTTACTTCTTCGGTTGTAAACCACCCAATTAAATTCTTAAAGGTAGAACGATAACCAAATAAACCAGTTAAAACATTCTGAATAACAGAGAGGCGGGGAACCAAATTAAAATGTTGAAAAATCATTCCCATTTCTCTGCGAACCGTTCTTAATTGTTCTTCATTCAATTTTGAAATTTGTTGATTATTCCAGTGTACTTCACCAGTTGTGGGTTTTTGTAAACCATTGATACAACGAATAAATGTTGATTTCCCAGAACCACTTTGGCCCAAGATACATACGAAATCACCTTTTTCAAAAGATAAATTAATATCCGATATAGCATCTTCTTTTCCACCAGAATATCGAACAGAAAGATTTTTTAACTCTAACAATTTAATCGTGCTCCTTTGTACGTATGCTTTAGGCTAAAGAAGTTATACATTAAATGACTTTATTTCTTACATAGCTACCAAATAAGTCTACGATAACCACTATAACCATGATAATTAGTACATCGAGTGAGACTGCAGAATATTGGAACGTTTTAAAGTCATTAAATAGTCTTTGTCCAATACCGCCTCCACCAATAAAACCCAAGATAAGCGAAGTACGGATCGCAACTTCAAAGCGATAAAAATAATGTGATAATAGATTTGGCCAAATTTGTGGCATGGTACTAAAAATGTAGGCAAACCCTTTTTTAGCACCAACAGCCTTTATTGCTTCTTGTGGTCCAGGATCTGACGATTCAATGAGTTCTGAGATCAATTTACCTAATACACCGACATTATGAAACATGATTGCCATAACAGCAGGGAAGGGGCCTAGGCCTAGCGCAGTTAATAATATTAACCCAAAAACAATTTCTGGTATTGAACGAATAAAACTAAGTGCAAATCTTGAAAAGTGATAGAGAGACTTAGATGGTGACGTATTCGATGCAGCAAAGAAACTTATAGGCAATGCAATTAAAAGACCGAGAAAACTACCTAGAAAAGCCATTGCTAAAGTTTCCATACTATCCTGTAACATAAGCGGTAGCTTAGAAAAATCCATCGGGAACCACTGCGACAAGAAATCAATCATATTTCGGAAGTCTCTAAATTTTGTTAAATCAAACTCAGTTAACCTCATGCTAATGTATAGGAACACGATTAACAGGATCACTGTATAGATGTTTTTTTTCTTGAACCACACGTTAATCAACTCTATTCTTCAATAATACCTTGCTTAATTGCTGCTTGTTTTATACTTTCATAATCTTCATCGGTAGCTTCTGTAAATCCACTAGCACCAAAAGCGTTTAAAATATCTTCATCTTCAATAGCAAAGAAGGCTTCTTGTAAAGTTTCAATGGTTTCTTGATCTGTATTTTCATGAACAGCCCATGGATATTGGAACAATTCTTCTGATTCCCAAATTATTTTTATTTGTTCCTCATCAATTTTTCCAGCTTCAACAAGTTGATTATAAATTGCACTATCTATTGCTCCAGCATCCACTTGTTGGTTTTGAACAGATAGAGCTGTTGCATCATGTGAACCTGTATAACGAACGGAATTAAACGCATGATCATCCTCAGACATATAAGCTCCACGATCTTGTAATTCAATACTAGGTATTAAAGAACCAGAAGTGGAGTTAGGATCTCCAAATGCAAAATCAACTTCGGCAGAATCCTCTAGCAGTTCATCAAGTGAATCCCATTTATTATCGGTATGCGTAATGATATATGAATGATAAAATGGCTCGCCATCAATTAACTGCGTGATAATAGCTTGGGCTCCACTTTTTGCATTAGCAACAACGTAGGTCAATGGGCCGAAATATGCCATATCAATTTTGTCATAATTCATTGCTTCAACTACACCGTTATAATCAGGGTAAACTTCAACTTCAACATCTATTTCTAATGCATCTGTCAATGTATCTTGTAACTTAGTCATTGCCGTATCCATTTCACCTTCTGTTTGTGCTGGAATGACACCAATTGTGAAAGTATCTTGCTCATCTAAATTTTGACTTTCTTCATTTTCTTCTCCACATGCAGCAAGTAAAAGAATAAGTAAAAAAATGCTTAACGTTAGTAAGACTCTCTTCATTTAAATACACCTCTAATTTATATTTTTTAATTCAGCTACCATCAGACGTAATCCTCGTTCTAAAGAATAAGAACTTTCCCAATTTAACTTCTCACGTGCCAACTCATTTGATAAAAAACTGTGTGAAATATCTCCAATACGAGAAGGGAGGTAGGTTGCTTTTTGGTTTTTCTCTAATATTATGTTCAACTTGTCCACTAATTCATTAAGGGTTGTTGGATTATTCGTACTAATATTTACGGTTTGTCTATCACCTTGCGTAATTGCAGCAACATTAGCACGTGCAACATCTTTTACAAAGATAAAATCTCGAGACTGTTCACCATCACCAAAAATAGTAGGGGAGTTGTCCGATGTTAATTTGTCTATAAATCTTGAAATAACATTTCCATCTTCTATTCTTAAGGAACCAGGACCATAAACATTTGCATACCTTAAGATCGTATAATTTAATCCATGTAGTGCTGCAAATGTTTCAATATACGATTCAGCAGTAAGTTTCGATACACCATAGAATGAATTAGGACTCTTGGGGTGATTTTCATCAATTGCCAAGTATGTAGGTTCTCCATAAATAGCTGCTGATGATGCATAAATTATCTTCTTTACTTGCTGTTTTTTACAGTTTTCTAAAATATTTAATGTTCCCAAGATATTGGTAGAAGCGTCTAACATCGGATCTTTCACAGATTTAGATACATCAACCTGTGCAGCAAGATGAATAACAATATCAGGTTTTTCTTGCTCAAATATAGCTGTAACATCTTTCGTAATATCTGCACAGTAGTAGTGCACTTGATTATCTAAATCAGTCTGATCAAACGGTTCTAGATCAATAACTGATACGTGGTAATCTCCTTGTAAAAGTTCATTAATAACATGTCTGCCAATAAAACCGGCACCGCCTGTAACCAAAATTCTCATTTGGATAATCCTTTCATATAAAGAAGGACTCAACAGAAGTAGAGTCCTTCTTTCATTTCAATTTAGTAAGTGAGATTAATATTTTAAATAACCGTTATTTTACCAGGTTTCTCACTTGTTACTTCACCAATTATTGCTGAAAACACATTATTATCTTTTAGTTTTTGTTGTAATAAGTCTGCTTCAGATTCCGGAATTGAAATCAATAATCCACCTGATGTAACAGCATCACAAAGGATATATTGATCAACTTTACTAATATGGTCTCCGTATTCAATGCAATCAGAAAGCCATTTATGGTTCTTCTTCGTACCACCAGGAATAATATCTTGTTCAGCTAGTTCACGCGTTTTGGATATAACGGGGACATCTTTATGGTTTACCGTAATTCCAACATTACTACCTTCAGCAATTTCACGTGTATGACCAAGTAGGCCAAAACCAGTTACATCGGTACATGCGTTAATAGTATAGCCGTCCATTGCTTCAGAAGCGTATTTGTTTAATGTCGCCATTACATCCATGACTTCTTCAATTGTGTCATCATCTAACAAACCATTTTTAAGCGCAGTTGTTAAAATACCAACTCCTATTGGTTTTGTTAAAATAATACGATCACCAGGTTGGGCACCAACGTTAGCGCGTATATGATCAGGGTGAACGGTACCTGTTACAGATAAACCAAATTTAGGCTCATCATCATCAATAGAATGTCCACCAACTAATACTGCACCAGATTCAACTACCTTATCAGAAGCACCAGCTAATATATCTGCTAAAATGCTTTTATCTAATGTATTTATTGGAAAACCAACAATGTTCATGACTGTCAACGGTTTACCACCCATAGCATACACATCACTTAGAGCATTTGCTGCACCAATTTGTCCAAACATATAAGCATCATCGACAATTGGAGTAAAGAAATCTAATGTTTGTACAAGCGCAGTATCATCATTTATCTTATAAACACCAGCATCATCAGATGTATCTAATCCAACGAGTAAATTGGGATCAACTGCAGTTTTTGGTAAGTGTCGCAGAACCTGCGACAGGTCTTCAGGACCAATTTTGCATCCTCAGCCACCTTTTGTAGATAAAGATGTTAATTTAATAATCTCTTCTTTCTTTGACATGGTATCACTCCTTTAAACAAATAATCTCTGTTAACAAATCATCTTAATCGGGTTTCATATATAGCTAATAAGCTTTTTATCTCATCATTACCTGAATGATGAGAAGAAATATAATTCATAGCTTGATGCCCGATAGCTTGCCTTAAAGTTACATTATTCATTATTTTCTCTGCATAATCAAGAAATTGGTTTTGCGAGTCATATATAAATCCAGTTTCCTCGTTCATTATAATACTCGCATTACCCTCATTATTTGCTACTAAAACAGGTAAACCATATCCCATTGCTTCTAAAATGGCTGAAGACTGTCCTTCGGAAATAGACGTATTTAAAATGCAATCCGCTTCCTCGTATATGGTCCCCATTTGATCATGCGGAACTTGTCCAAGATAACTTACCCATTCTTTATTCTCTTCGACCAAACGTTTCACTTTATTACCTTCTGATTCTTCAAGTATAGGTCCTACTAACCAAAGCCGAATTTGATTATCTTTTTCGCGTAGTAACTGAAGCATCTTAATTGCTGCTGGTACATCTTTTATCTTTCTAATACCGGCTGGTAAAACAAACAAAAATGAGCCATCTGGTTTTTTGTGCGGAAAACTTGTACTAATAAACTCACTTGTTCCTTGAGGAATCATAAACAATTTGTCTTTTACATCTGGAATTTCTTTCTCAATTGTTTTTTTACCTTCCTCATTAAATACATGAATCGCTTTTGCTTCACGAAGGCAAGTTATTACATCTTGGCGCGTGTCTTCATCATATAAATTATGATTTAGATCCGTACCAGTTATCGTAATCATGTATGCTTTTGGTTTAGTATCCAATTGTTGCATAAAAGTGTAGAAACGATAGGCATGAAAACCATGAACAATATCCGCTTCAGGTAAACTATACTTTTGAGGCTTTTCTGTTGTTGAAATAATCTCCGTAGTTATACCGTTTTTTTCTAATCCATCCGCAATCCGTTGCACCGTTATCGTATTTCCACGTGGCTGATGAAAATTAGGTGTTGCTAATAAAACTTTCATATTATTCATCCTTTAGTCGACTTGTTTAGTTTAAATATACTGTTTAAAGGTGATGGCACGGATTTGAAATGCCTCTACATTACTATGTAACAATATATTCCTTAGTATTGCTTATTCCATTATATAAATGCTTAAACTTAATTACAATTAATTCATTCTATATACAAAAGTAAATTTACGCAAAATCAACAAGTACATTCGCTCCATTCTTGCATAGGATAATGTGATAAACAGAAGGGATTGAAAAGAATGTACTATGTTCCTTATATGTATCCTGGTCAACATCCTCATTATAGGCATGCTCCAATGTATAATTATGGCGGACAGTTTGTTCAGTTAGATTTTTCTAATCAGTCAAATCATTGGGGTGGAATTGATAATCTACGATACTCAAACATTGAGGCAAATAGGCTGTTAAAAGATTATGGACCTGAACCCTTTGTCATTAATATCAATGAAGCAACTAAGAAAAACAATACATTTCGCACTGCTTTATGGACAGGAAGCCATCTTCAGGTGACGTTGATGAATCTGGAAGTTGGTGAAGATATTGGTTTAGAAATGCACGCAGATGTTGATCAATTCTTACGTATTGAACAAGGCCAAGGAAATGTTCGAATGGGCAACACGAAAAACAATGTAACTTTTGAAGCAACTGTTTATGATGATTCTGCCATCGTTATACCTGCAGGGACGTGGCACAATCTCATTAATACAGGTACTATTCCACTAAAACTGTATTCTATATATGCCCCACCAAATCACCCATTTGGCACTGTTCATCCAACCAAAAGAGATGCAATGACTGCAGAAGAAGGAAACAGTTAAAAGGAGAGAAATGATAGGATAGTAGGAAAAGACCAAACCGCATAACGATTTGGTCTTTTCCTATTTATAAGCTAACGGTTTTAACTGATTGACGTATTATAAAGATCTATTAGTTAAGGGGAATATTATAATAAATCACTTGATAATTATGTTAGTTTGGCGGAATTGTGTGGGAATCGAACCCACCGAGCCTGACACGCAGGCCCCTCAGGGTTTTGAAGACCCAGGAGGACACCAGTCACCCATCCAACCCCATAATATACTTAATATTACTGTTCTCTACTGAAGCCAATAATAAGCCTCACTTGAACTGACTAATTTACATTATACTTATTTTCATACAAATGGACAAGAAATTAAAACTTTAAATGGGAAAGGTATATTTCGCTTGATCAAAGTAAAAGAACGGTCCTCAGTTAAATTGAATTTTATGGTAAAATAAAATTATAGTTAGAAGAAATTCCATAAGTGTATAAGGTACATTTAAATTAAGTATTTATTTGGTATCAAAAGAAAAGAAAGTGCAATGTCAATGCGTATGATAAAACTTGGAGGTGAAAACTATGGATGCAACATTTTTTCTAAAAAATGCCGTTTTTAATTATAGAGTTGCTGGAGTTATGATTGAAGATGATCACGTACTTATACATAAACAAGTAAAGGAAAAGCATTGGGCTTTGCCAGGTGGAAGAGTAAAAGTTTTAGAGGACTCGCAGACAAGTATCAAAAGAGAGATTAAAGAGGAATTGGGATTTGATGTATCGGTGGATAATCTGCTTTGGATTACGGAGAATTTCTTTGCGTACAATAATCAAAACTATCATGAAATAGGATTATATTATCGTATTTCTTCAGCAGCTTTCTCATCCAGTTTTACAAAAGAGGAATTTTATGGTGAAGAAGGGGAAAGATTAATTTATAAATGGACACCTATTAGTGAAATTGATGGTATTAATCTATATCCTGAATTTTTAAAAGATGGACTTAAGGAGATACCTTCTACACCGAAACATCTTATTCTTAAACATTATAAAATGTAGAATTTCTGATTAAAATGAAAGATGATATAGAATCTAAGGATTTGGAGATTGACTTGAAAGGAAATGTAGTTGAGATAAATGATAAGTTTCCTTTTGAAGTAGGTGGTTCATTAAAGATTTTAATGTATTATGCTTGATTCACCTGTAAACTATGATTAAAGTAGGGTTATATAGATCATATGAAAGCAGGTTTAAAAATGGAAGAGTCATATTATACAATTGGCATGGCTGGACATATTGACCATGGCAAAACAACCCTAACAAAAGCATTAACAAACGTCGATACAGATCGATTAAAAGAAGAAAAAGAACGTGGCATCTCCATTACTTTAGGATATGCCCCGATACATACACAAGACGGCACTCACGTTTCAATCGTTGATGTACCAGGGCATGAACGGTTTATCCGTCAAATGATTGCAGGAGTGGCTGGTATTGATCTCGTCGTGCTTGTGATTGCAGCAGACGAAGGAGTAATGCCGCAAACAAAGGAACATATAGAAATATTAGAATTTCTAGGTGTAGAACATGCAATTATTGCCGTGACAAAGATCGATCGTGTCGAAGCGGATATGTTAGAGCTTGTAAGCTTAGATATTGCCGAGAATCTCGAAGGAACTACTTTTGAACAGGCAGCTGTATTTTATGTTGATAGTCTCTCAGGTAAGGGCATTGATCAATTAAAAGAAACAATATTTACTCAGGTAAATACAATACAGAATAGAGACCGTTATGGTTCTTTTCGAATGCCAATTGATCAGGTTTTTACTGTTCAGGGACAAGGGACGATAATAAGAGGTACAATCTATGAAGGTATTGTTAAACAAGCAAGCCAATTAACTGTATTACCATCGAGAAAAAAAGTGCGTGCGCGAAATATTCAGGTACATAACAATGATGTAATAGAAGCAAAGGCTGGTCAACGAACAGCGATTAATCTCACTGGATTAGACCGTGAAGAGATCCAACGTGGGGATGTTTTAGTAACTTCTGAGCATTTTATTGTCACAAAGACGATCGATGTCTCGATTCGATTTGTAAAAGCTATTAGGTACACATTAAAACAACGTGCTCCTGTAAAGGTTCATATTGGTACTTCCGAAGTTATCGGTAAGATTGTCTTTTTTGATCGCAATGAGCTAACAGAAGCAACAGAGGAAGTTCTCTGTCAAATTCGATTAGATAATGAAGTAGTTGCTCGCAGGGGTGATCGTTTTATTATAAGAAGGCCAACACCTGTTGAAACGATAGGTGGTGGTTGGGTGATTGATCCAATAGGTGAGAAATATCTTTTTGGTCACGAAACAATCGAGATGTTAGAGAAAAAGAAACAAGGTTCACCAGAGGATTTAATCGTCGATGCCCTTTCTCATGAAGGATTGCTGTCACTTGACCAACTTATTCAAATGACGTCTCTAGATAAAGAAGTAGTCACGAAACTAGTAGAAAGTGATTTATTCATTAGCTTACCTAGTAACAAGTATGCACGAAAAAAAGACATCGAAATAATAAAAGATATGTTGGTAACCGAATTGAACCACTATCATCAGGATTTTACAATGCGTATAGGTATGAATAAAGCAGAATTGATTCAATTGGTACAAGCTAACTTTTCTAAGCAACTTATCGTATTCACACTGGAGCAAGCAATAACAGAGGATTTAATAAAAAAAGAGAGTCAATTTATTGCTTTAAAGAGTTTTTCACCACACCTTCCAAAAAAATGGTCCAAAAGGATGGTAGAAATTATTGAGACAGTTGCTGGAGATGGTCTTTCTGTACAAAAGTGGGAAGACTATTTTATAGACACGCCATTTTCACAAAAGGTCGTAGACGAATTAAAGAACTATTTACTTCAAACAGGACAAGCCTATCCGCTAACAGAGGATTTGCTTGTTGATAAAGAAGCATTTGATCAAGCTGTTCATACGTTACGACAACAAACAGAAAATACTTTTGATTTGAAAGAGGCTAAAGAAATCTGGAACGTTTCGCGTAAATACCTTATTCCACTGCTTGAACTATTAGATCGATTGGAGCATACGAAAAGAGATGAAACAAAGCGATCTTGGCTTTAATAGGGTCGAGCACATTTTTTTAGTTTCCATATGATCAAGGATATAATAAAAGAATAGATAATTTTAAAAAGGAGGAAGTATCAAATGAAGTATAATCTAGTTGTAGAATTTTGTATGCAGTGAAACTACGCACCTAAAGCCGCAAGTTTTGCGGAACAGTTATTTACCCATTATCGCAGTGCAATTACATCATTAGAATTAATCCCAAGCTCTGGTGGAGCATTTGAGATTAGCGTGAATGGGGACAAGATTTATTCGAAACGAGAGACAGGCGAATATCCTGATCTAGCACTTATTATCAAAGAAATAGACAAACACTAACAAAAAGCTACTGCTGATTCACATCGTCAGTAGCTTTAACTATCTAATGAAGACATTTCCACTTATACTAAACTAATAGATTGTGTTCCATGAGGAGGAATGAAGATGAAGCATTTAGTAAGGGAATTGCCACCTGTGCATGCTTTCAAAAAAAGTGATCAATTCACAAATCTTATCGAAACAACAGGTTTAACTGAATCACGGGTTATAACAATCATCCAGCATGTAATAAGTGAATTGCGCGAGCAGCTTCTTACTGGAACTTCACCGATTGAGAACCCTTCACAAGAAACCTTTTTTAACTACATCATTATGCGGACAGAAGAAAGTGTACAAAAGCGACAACAAGATTCCCTAAGACCTGTTATTAATGGCACGGGTACGGTTTTACATACGAATTTAGGACGAGCTCGTTTGAGTAATGATGCGATTGAGCATGTGCGTGCTGTTGCGGGAAGTTACTCAAACTTAGAGTACAACATAGAAGAGGGAAAACGCGGTTCACGACATGCTATATTGGAAGAATTACTGGTGGAAGTCACTGGTGCAGAAGCCGCGATGGTTGTGAATAATAACGCCGCAGCGGTTTATCTGATTTTACGGGCATTAGCTAAAGATAAAGAAGTCATTGTTTCAAGAGGGCAACTTGTTGAGATTGGTGGATCATTTCGAATTTCTTCTATTATGGAAGAAAGCGGAGCTAATCTTGTTGAAGTTGGTACAACAAATAAGACACACTTGTATGATTATGCCAATGCAATCGGAGAGCAAACCGGTATGTTATTAAAAGTACATACAAGTAATTTTAAAATGATTGGTTTTACGGAGTCGGTTCGAACAGAGGAGTTAGTGGAACTAAAGAATCAACAGGATGATTTGATTTTTTATGAAGATTTGGGAAGCGGATCTATTTATGACTTTAGAAATGACGGTATTGGTGACGAGCCAGTGGTGAAAGAAGTCATTCAATCTGGTGTTGATCTTGTTTCTTTTAGCGGTGATAAATTACTTGGAGGACCGCAGGCAGGTATTATTGTTGGGAAAAAGGAGCTGATTAATCGACTGAAGAAGCATCAACTAGCAAGAGTGCTACGTGTTGACAAAATGACTTTCGCAGGATTAGAAAAAACAATTCGTGCTTATTTAACAAGTGAAGAAGCTATACGTAAACTCCCTACAGTAAGAGATATTACAAAACCCTTAGACGAGATTGAACAACAAGCAAATATGTTCATAAAAGCGCTAAAAGAAGTCGCTACAGCTTATACATGTTCTATAAAAGATTCCACCTCACAAATCGGTGGAGGAACCATGCCTGATGTCGAACTTCCAACCTATGTGGTTTCAATTACGCACGCAACAGATACTGCCAATGATTTAGCAGAAAAACTAAGAAGCGGCAAACCCGCAATTATCACGCGGATTCAAGAGGAAGCTGTCTTATTAGATTTCCGGACGATTGCACTAGAAGAAATCGATATGCTTATACAAGTATTTATTGAATTAGAAAGGTGAAAATAGGAGAGGAGACTTTTAATATGAGCGAATTAACTGTAACACAGCCTTTTTCATTAAAAAACGGGGCGATTACATTTAAAAATCGCATTGTGAAGTCCGCAATGAGCGAAGGCCTTTCTACAAGAGATCACCTTCCCACAGACAATATTATTCGCTTATATGAGACATGGGCACAAGGTGGTGCTGGACTTGTGATCACAGGAAACGTCATGATAAACAACACAGCACTTGGAGAACCCAAAAATATTGTATTAGATAATGATAATAATCTAGGAAAATTTAAAAACTGGGCAAAAGCGGGGACGAAAAATAATACCCATTTATGGATGCAAATTAATCATCCAGGAAAACAGGTTATAAAAGGGGTAACCTCTGAAGCCTTGGCACCATCTGCAATCCCTTTTGAACCAAAATTCCAGCGTTTCTTTCCAATGTGTCGAGCGCTAACTGAAGAAGAAATTAATGACCTCATTCAACAATTTGCTAACACAGCGAAACTGGCTAAAAGTGCTGGATTTACTGGTGTGCAAATTCATGCCGCACATGGTTATCTAATCAGTCAATTTCTTTCTCCAAGACACAACCAAAGAAGCGATAAGTGGGGTGGCAAAGTAGAAAACCGCTTCCGTTTCTTGTCAGAAATCTATCAAGCTATGCGTTTAGAGGTAGGGAATGATTTTCCGATTGGGGTTAAAATTAACAGCTCTGATTTTATGAAAGCTGGTTTTTCTGAAGAAGAGTCACAATTTGTGATCACAAAGTTAGATCAACTCGGTGTTGACCTAATTGAAATATCTGGTGGTACGTATGAAAGGCCAGAAATGACTGGTAATCACGTAAAAGAATCAACAATTAAACGAGAAGCCTATTTCTTAGAGTATGCAGAAAAGCTAAAAGAAAAAACAGGGGTACCACTTATTTTAACAGGTGGATTTAGAACACGCATAGGAATGGACGAAGCATTGCGGTCAGGAGCAACTGATTTAATAGGATTAGCAAGACCATTAGCTATAGATCCAGACTATGCAAATCAAATATTACTTGATAAAAGTACAAAAGTTAACGTGAAGCCGATCAAAACAGGTTTTTCGTTTATAGACAATAAAGGACTAATGGAATTGACTTGGTACGCCCAGCAACTAAATAGAATTGGCAATGGAAAAGAACCAAAGCAAAATTTTTCACCAATACTTTCTCTATTTCTTACCATATTCAAAAATGGAAATGATGTTTTTAAAAAAAGAAGAGTTTAATTACTATCAAAAAAAATGCAAGAGCCAGTTATTAGTTACTGGCCTTGCATTTTTTATTTATCGTTCCAAGATCATAGAAACGCCAATTCCGCCACCTACACAAAGAGAGCCTAGACCCAAATGGGCGTTTGTCTTTTGCATTTCATGAAGTAACGTTACTAGAATTCTTGCACCAGATGCACCAATTGGATGACCCAATGCAATTGCACCACCATTAACATTTACTTTCTCGGTATCAATCTTTAAATCTCTTAATACTGCAATACTTTGTGAAGCAAAGGCCTCATTCAATTCAAACAAATCGATCTCATCTAAACTAATTTCTGTTTTCTCCATTAGCTTCTTAATAGAGTAATATGGTGCATATCCCATTAATGCAGGATCTGTTCCAACTTCTGCATATCCTTTAATCGTTGCTAAATAGGGAATATTTCTTTCTTCTGCAGTCGACTTCTTCATCAGTACAAGTGTTGCTGCACAATCGTTAATACCAGATGCATTACCAGCCGTGACCGTACCATCTTGAATAAACGGTGTTTTCAGTTTTTGCAAATCTTCTATTTTTAAATTTTTACGGACATGTTCATCTGCAGAAAATAAATATTCTTCTCCAGTATCATCTTTTACGGTGACTGGGATGATCTCATCATCAAATCTACCATTTTCAATAGCCTTTTGCGCTTTTTGTTGCGAGCTTAAAGCAAATGCATCTTGCTCCTCACGAGATACAACTAGCTTCTCTGCTACATTCTCAGCTGTTACTCCCATATGGGTTTGGTTAAATGCATCTGTTAGACCGTCATGTATCATGCTATCTTTCAAGTTTGACTCATCCATAGCTTTATCCCAGCGATAATTTGGTAATAGGTGGGGAGCTTGTGTCATATTTTCTGTACCACCTACGACAACGATATCCGCATCACCTAGTTTAATAGCTTGACTGCCAAGAATAACAGACTTTAAACCGGAACCACATACTTCATTAATTGTCATAGCAGTTGCTTCATAAGGTATTCCAGCATTTACAGCAATTTGGCGTGCCGGATTTTGACCTGATCCAGCTTGCAAAACATTTCCAAAAATGACCGAATCAACATCTTTTGGCGTAATATGTGCACGACGAATGGCTTCTTTAACCGTTAGTTCGCCTAATTTTTCTGCAGATATATTTTTTAAACTCCCTTTGAATTTACCGATAGGGGTACGAACCGCGCTAACAATTACAACATCTTCCATATTTTCATGCACTCCTTCATAGAAATATATAACAACTTGAATCCGAAAGGTAGAATATTTCATTGACTTTAATTACTTCTCATTAAGATAATAAGGTTTTGCTACTGACTTTTATTCAATTACTAGATTTTGTAAAGAGAAAAAATTGGTGTAAATTACTTGAAGATAAAAAAGAGATAGGGTATCCTCAGAATTAACAACGAAATGAATCAAGAAGGATATCCTATCTTTGTTTACTAGTATAAAACAAGAAGTATTGTAAAATCAACTAGACCAACTGAAACATTAAAAAGAAAATGATAGGGTTTTCTTCAAGCATTATTCGGTGTTATACTTAGGTAAGATTTCTGACATAGTAGAAGCAAGTAGAAATGGAGATTTATCATTAAATTAAAAAGGATTGTGAACTATTTTGAAAATAGGAATTGATAAAATTGGTTTTTATACACCACATATGTATGTTGATATTAAGGAATTGGCTATTGCTCGAAATGTAGAACCAGAGAAATTCACTATTGGAATTGGACAAGAGAAAATGGCCGTTCCACCTATTACTCAGGACGCCGTTTCTTTAGCTGCTAATGCAGCCTTAGAAATATTAACGGAAGAAGATAAAAAAACAATTGATTATGTTATTTTTGCAACAGAATCAGGAATTGATCATTCGAAAGCAGCCTCTATTTATATTCATGAATTATTAGATTTAAACCCAAATGCTCGCTCAATCGAAGTGAAACAGGCTTGTTACGGGGCAACAGCAGGTATTCAAATTGCAAAAGGTCATATTGCATTAAATCCTGAAAGTAAAGTACTTGTTCTAGGATCTGATATAGCACGTTATGGCTTACATACAACTGGTGAAGTTACCCAGGGAGCGGGAGCAGTTGCCATATTGGTGAGTAAAGATCCAAAAATTATGACAATAGAGAGCCCGAGTGCTTACCAAACTGAACAGGTAATGGATTTCTGGCGTCCTATTTATTCAGATACTGCTTATGTTCAAGGTAAACTTTCTGTTGACCAATACTTAAACTTTTTCCAACGTGTTTGGAAAGAACACAAAGAAAAGACAGGGTTTGAATTAAAAGATTTTAACTCAATCTTTTTCCACTTACCATATACAAAAATGGGCTTAAAAGCACTAAGAACTGTTATTGATGAGGGGACAGAGGCGGATAAGGATCGTTTATTAGCTAATTTTGAAATTAGTAAGCGATATAATACTATTGTAGGTAATATTTATACAGGAGCCCTTTATCTAAGCTTACTATCCTTACTTGAATTAAATGATACCATTGAGCCAGGATCTAGAATAGGATTATTCAGCTATGGATCTGGTGCAGTGGGCGAATTCTTCTCAGGAATATTACAACCAAATTATCGCGAAGCCTTATTTTCAGATCAACATGCGAAATTATTAGCAGATAGAAAAGAAATTAGTGTTTCAGCTTATGAAGAGGTATTCCAAGATACATTACCAGTTGGTATTGATAACATTACTTTACCAATCGAGAAAGATCCAGCTTCGATCTGCTTCTCAGGCATAAAAGATCATATGCGCCAATATGTAAACAAAAACAAATAGGCCAAAAATCCGTTAAGCACAGCTGCTTAACGGATTTTTTTAATGATTATTATGTATTACATTATACAAGTGGATGGCATTAGAGATTATCGGTATTAATTCTTGGATACTCTGGTTCAACCGCTGCTAAAACACGTGCATTATTATTATGTCGTTCATTTTTTGATTCTTGATCACAATCTCCGTCAGCTATCGGAATAGTATTGTATTGACTCTCTCTCTTTCCTTTTGTTTCCTTATTATTTTTGTTATGCATTTTATCACCTCCACCATAGTATATCTAGGAATAACAGCACTATACATGTTCCTAAGTTGGCAGGTAGTTTTCAAAATAATCAACAGAAGGATCAGTCTAAGTTAAAGTGATAGACTGATCCTTTTTAAAATATAAAATTGTAAAACAAGTGTGAGGTTATGGGTATTATTAATTAGTTTTTTAGTCGATTCAATATATCTTTAGCTGTTGCCAAGTTCATATTCTTTCTCTGTTTCAATTCTTCTGTAACGATATCAATTTGTTCACCCTTAGCCCCCGCACTAATAGCAAGCGATTTCGCATGAAGTCCCATATGTCCTTTTTGAATACCTTCGGTTACAAGTGCCTTAAGAGCAGAAAAATTTTGCGCTAAGCCAACAGAAACAATAATCGATTCCAATTCTTTTGCTGTCGGATTTCCTAAAAGTTGCTTCGTGAATTGAGCTGTAGGATGGATGTTAATAGAACCTCCAACAGAACCTACTGGTAAAGGAATTGTCATTGAGCCAACTAAATCACCGTTTTGTGCTTTAGACCATGTAGAGAGGGAACGATACTGGCCACTCCGTGCTGCATAAGCATGTACGCCTGCTTCAATAGCTCGAAAATCATTTCCTGATGCAAGAACTACCGAGTCAATACCGTTCATAATTCCTTTATTATGTGTGACAGCTCTATATGGATCAACAGTAGCAAATTGACAAGCTTCGATGATCCTATCACGAACTACCTCACCTGAAAAAGCACCTTTTTCTAATAATGTAACTGGAATATGACAAGTTGCAGTTGCTAAACATTCTGTCGCATAGTTTGAGAGTATGCCCATTATGGCAGTTCCACCTGTCAAGTTTTCTACATATGGCTTAATAGCTTCAACCATTGTATTGATAATATTGGCTCCCATTGCTTCTAATGTTTGAACGTGGATATGAATTACAAAAAAAGAAGGCGAATCATACTGATCATCTGCTTCAATCTGTCTGGTTACAACAGAACGAGCACCACCGCCTCGCTTCACAATAGAAGGATGGGCTTGATTTGCTTTTTCTATGATCTGATCTACATGCTGAAAAATATTTTGTTCAGCTTGATTCATATTAGAAACGTTCGTTAAAGCAATCTGACCTATCATAGTTCGTTCTTGTATAGTTGTCTCAAAACCACCTGATTGGCTGATAATTTTTGCTGCAGAACTAGCGGCAGCAATAACGGATGGTTCCTCAACGGCCATCGGGACAATGTATTCCTTTTGATCAATTAAAAAGTTAAGTGCAAGCCCAAGTGGTAATTCGTATGTAGTAATTTGGTTTTCAATCATATGATTCGCAATTTCATCTGGTAATTCTAATTTACGCTTTAAGTCTACTGCATCTTCATCAGTTAGAATCTCAGCTGAAATCAATGCTTTGATTCGTTCTTCATGCGTCTTCTGATAAAATTTATTTAAAAAGTGCTTTTTCATTTGTTGGCCTCCTGTGATCATAACAGTTCATTCTAATTTTAATTTATCACAGAAATGCTTGAGATCAAAGAGATGTATGCGTTTGTGTGAAATTCTGAAAAAAAACAAGTTATTTTAGTCGATGGAAAACATATGAAATCTACAGTTAGTTGTCATTATATGTTAAAATATGTATAGATGTTTTATGCATTTAGTTAAAAATTACTAACCTATTAATTGAGTTAGGGGGAAGTGCTGTGGAGAGAACCTATAATTTATGGTCATTTTATTTAATATTATTATGTATTGGTTTGTCTCTCTACTCACTATATTCTAATATCAGCAACGCTTGGAGAATTGCACCATCAAATTATGTACTTCTTTTAGTTAGTATCATTGCATTTATTTTTGGAGTTATAGGATTCAAAGATAACAGGCACTGGAAGAGTAAAACAAGAAGTTGGTTGACTCTAATTTTATCTATATTGTTTTCGTTAGCTATTTTCTATGTGATATTATTATCGTCACTTTTATCTTCAATGGGAGTAAATGAACAGATTAAAACAGTTAGTTCTCCCGATGAGAATTACACCATTGATTTTTATTTTTATGATGCAGGAGCATCAGGATCATTCGGAATAAGAGGCGAACTAAACGGACCATTATGGTTTAAAAAAAGAATTTTCCTTCAAAGCGGAACAGAAGAAGTAACTGTTAAATGGGAAAGCAATAAGATAGTGGTAATTAATGATCAGACGCTAGATTTAGATAAAGGAGATACTTTTCGTTATTAGAACTTTTTAATTTAGTGACATGAATTATAAAGAAGGAGAATATGAATGGACCAAATAACATTTGAAGATATATACACACTTGGAAAAATCGTAACCGAAAATGCTCATTATAAACACTATCATTATGCATAGATGTTAATCAGGTATGATAGTAATTTCATTGAATTTAAAAATTCACCTTCTTTAAGTAAATTTTAAGAGGCAGAAAAATACTTAAGGGAATTTCACCTGAGACAAGGCCAAAAACATGTAAAATTTCATTTTCCTGCTAATACAAAGCCTACCGCAGAACTCCTTGCACAACTGAATGATATGGGTTATGAAATAGGGTCTCTAGAACTATATACTATTCAACCGAAGCACTTTCCTTCTTTGAGAAACAACACAGATATAGATATTCAAGTAGTGACAGGTGAAAATTTAGAAGTTCTTCTTCATCTACAATATCAGTTTGACCTTAACTTTGGAAGTGAGTTTGCAAAACAAAAAGCTGATCTTATAAAACGTCAATTTGAAGAGGAACATATTCATCAAGTTTTAGCTTTTTATAAAGGAGCTCCAGCAGGTTGTGTAGATGTTATTATTTCTAATGAAACAACAGAAATCGATAATCTTACTGTTGTCGAATCGTTTCGGAATAGAGGAATAGGCAGCAGATTACAAGAATTTGTAATGAAGACATTCCCTGATAAGACTGTCATATTAGTGGCTGACGGTGAAGATACGCCTAAAGAAATGTACTTAAAACAAAACTATAAGTATCGTGATTTTAAATATGAAGCACAAAAAATATATCAAGATTAGATTTTAATGAATTTTATAAGAAACCAGGAATTTTGCCACATTTGTCGAAAAGGTAACTAATGAACACCAAATTACTTTAAAAAGAAAGCGAGGCTTATATGAAAAAACTATATATTAAGCAAAAAGTTTTTAGTTTGGGTGGTAATTTCACTGTTAAGGACGAATTTGAACAAGATAAGTATGTGATAAAAGGAAGTTTCCTTTCCATTCCAAAAACTTTTACTATCAAAGATACCTCTGAAAATGAAATTGGTACAATAACAAAGAAGGTATTTAGTCTAATGCCGAAATTTTTCGTTCAGGTTGATGGAAAAGATGTTGTTACTATTAAAAAGGAATTTTCTTTTTTAAAATCACGCTATCAAATTGAAGGGCAAGATATTTCAGTACGTGGTGACTGGTGGGACAAAAAATTTGATATAGTGAGCAATGGCGAAATAGTAGGCCAAGTTACCGAAAAATGGTTATCATGGGGCGACACCTATGAGGTAAACGTTAACGACGAATCACTAGAACATATAATTATTTCATTAGTTATAGCGATTGACTTTGTCAAACAAGAAGAAAGCACCGTAGCAACAAATGCGGGTAATTAATTACAACAGAGGGGGCAGAAGAAGATGCTGTTAGCACTATATAATGTAGATAAACAGTTACATACAATAGATGAAACGGTCCCTAGCTTGACACCATATTTATTAAAACAACAGAATCCAACACCAGTTATAATTGTATGCCCAGGTGGTGGGTATACACATCGTGCAGAACACGAGGGAACACCTATTGCAGAATGGCTCAATGAAATTGGAATAGCAGCAGTAGTATTACATTACAGAATAGCTCCTCATCAACAACCGACTCCGTTAAATGACGCTAAACGAGCTATTCGCACTGTTAGACATCATGCTAGCGAATGGAATATAGACCCAGATCGAGTCGGTATATTAGGTTTTTCTGCAGGCGGGCATTTGGCAGCTTCCGCTGGTATTCATTACGATGAGGGTAATCCTGAGGCGACTGATGCCATTGAACATCAAAGCAGTCGTCCTAATCTAATGGTACTATGTTACCCTGTTATTTCGATGGGTGAATTTACGCATGAAGGCAGTAAGCAGGCTTTACTTGGCGAACAACCTAATTCTTCTTTAGTGGAACTTATGTCTTTGGAATACCATGTTACAATTGACACACCACCTGCTTTTTTATGGCATACAGTAGATGATGGCGCCGTTCCAGTAGAGAACAGTCTACAGTTTGCTAGTGCTTTAAGTAGAAAAAAAGTTCCTTATGCGTTGCATGTTTTTGAAAGTGGCCGACATGGACTTGGACTTGCGAATGATCTGAAAGATGTCAGCTGGTGGACATCTGTTTGTGAAATGTGGCTAAGAAAAAGGGGATTTTAAAACACAAGTAAAAAGTAAACATAATCTGAATTTCTGTATATTTTAATATAAATGTTAATCTGAGTTTTCTAGGGAGTGACGTTATTTATGTCTACTCCCTAGTTTTCTCACTATTTTCGTCATCCAATAAGCACTAATCGCTATAACCAAATCAACAAGTAACAGATAAAATGAATTCATTCCTTTATCAAATTTTAATAATCCTACCTTATCTTCAATAATTGCTAATCCAAACGCAAAAAGAATACTTAATAGTAAGATGTATAAATAAAAACTCTTCTTATTATTCGTACAATACTGGTATATAAGTAAAAAAGCTACTGGTAGTGCGGAAGCAGTCATGCTGTGCATAGGGGATAAACGGTGTAAGAAAATAGGTGTGAACGAAAAAACCGTGACGCGATAATATAATTTCTGCGTATGTCCAGAGCATATGTACTGTATAACCAAAGAAAAAAACTTCAAAAATTCGTTTGCGATCCACTTTAAAATAAAGAAGAACCAAGGGTGATAAAAAGAAAAGAACAACTATCCAGAATTGCCATGTTCCAAAGCTTGAATAGGCATGCCAATACGAACGGAAAAGTTCATTTAACGCTTCGTTCTTATCATATATATTCTCCCAGTACGTTTGATAGTCCATGAAGAGCCCTCCTATAGTAGCAATAGTATTTTTCTTATTTTGTGACGTTAAATGTAATCTATACCGAAAAGAATTAAACCGTAGTGTAATTTAACTGCGTTCTTTAGCTTAAAAATATACAATAGCCTTTTCGGTCGAAATATGTTGAATTATAATTAAAAATAAGCTATTCTTAAAACAATACTAAAGTACTAATAAAAGGTGTTACTAAATAGAATATCACGAAAAAGGCAAACTATTTGAAAGAATAGGACGCAAAGTCATGGGTCTAAGGTATGGATTTATCTTCATTACTATTGATCGCCAGACCACCAAATTACATTTACAGTTATTTTGGCTATACATTGATTTGTGATAGCTTTTTTTATACTCTTTTATCGAACTACTAATAGTTATGAGTAGAACTATGTTAATTAGTATTTATAGATTATAAAAAGAGGTGTAAACATGAGACTAATCAGTATCTCAGACTATGACAACAAAAGTATGGTACTTGCCAAGCCAATATATGATTCGAGCAAACGTGTTTTACTTGCAACTGGTAGAACGATCGATCCTAAAATACAATCTAGACTAGAAAACATGGGCATTAATTTTCTTTTTATAGAGGATGAGGTTTCTAAAGGAATTACAATTGAAGATATGCTCGATATGCCAACATGGACAGACGCCATTCAAGCAGTTAAAACCTTTTATGAACATGTGACGCAAAAAAGCACGCCGGAATTAAAACCTATTCAGCAAGTAGCAGGCATATTGCTTAAAGAAGTAAAGCATAGACCAACACTTATACTTATTCCATCGGGAACAATGACAAAGGAATTACAGCCTTATGCACATGCAGTTAATGTCACAATTCTGGCTTTATTGACTGCCAAAGAAATGGGCTATAATGACTTAAAACTTAGGGATCTAGCAATTGGTTCCTTATTACATGATATAGGTAAAGCAATTGATACAGATGAACAGAAACATCCTGATTCAGGGTTCCAATTATTGCGAACAATTAGTCAGTTTAGTATTGTATCAGCTCATATTGCCTATCAGCATCATGAAACATTAGACGGAAAGGGTTTTCCACGTCAAATAAAGGATAATGATTTTCTAGAAATTGCTCAAATTTGCGCTGTTGCAAACCGCTATGATAATTTAATTGTAAAAAAAAAGCTTCCACCACATGATGCTATGGAAGCAATTATGGCTATGTCAGATCGTTTGTATTCGCACAAAATTGTTACAGCTTTTAGTCAATCCATTTCTACTTACCCACCAGGAACGAAAGTACTGATCAATCATAATCAACCAGCAATTGTTACTGAAATAAACAAACATTTTCATCGACCAATGATAAAAATACTTGCGACTGAAAAAGTGATTGATCTAATTGATAATCCTACGTTTATGATAAAACCATTTGAATCAGCAGTATAGATTACTCTCCGAATAATTTCACTTTAAACGATCCATGTTAGCATTAGGAGGTGTTTAAAGTGGGAAAAGACCGTCAAGAAAAGAAATTAAGAGAAAGTGGACGTGTTGAATCTGATCGAGATCAAGATCTAAGTAAAGCAGGAGCAACTAAAATGTCTAGCCCTGAAGAAGGCAGAAAATTGAACGATGGGAAATAAGGCAGCATAGTATCAAAAAATAGATTTTGAAGAACACTTTTCTTTTTTTAGAAAAGTGTTCTTTATTATATGAAAAATAAAAAAATTAAAAGAGGAATCTAAATTGATTGGATATTTATGTTAAAATAAATATAACTTTGTGGTAAGAGATTACAAAAGTTAATACTAATTTTTTTGTTGAAGGAGAGTTTTATGATTCAAAACGTTTTTAAAGAAGCGATGACAATACTTAGTAATAATTGGTTGAAGATTATCGGAATGGTTCTTCTAACTTATTTTATCAAGCTTTTACTTGGAACAGTGCCTATTCAGGGGTCTGTAAGTATTAGAATGGATCCATTAGCAGTATCAAGTTTAGACTCAATACAGTCATTACTAATAGGACCATTAGTAAATAGCATATTGTTTTTTATACTTCTTCAATACATTATCCTAACCAAAAACACGATGAGAAAAAGGTTTTTGACCGCTATCACTTATCCATTTCGAAACGCGCGCTTGCTCTATAAAGGACTTATTGTCTTAATCATTTCAAATTTCCTACTGTATCTTATCGGAATGTTAGCTATATATACAGTAATTATATTTCTTGCAATTATTCCAGTTGGGTTAAATTTAGGAACAGGTTCGATAATAGCTGGTTTTATAATTCTATATGGTATTCTTTTTTGGCTTTATTTAGGTACTTCACAAGCGCTGTATTTGTTACATGATGACCCTACGCTTGGTATCTTTAGAAGTGTTAAACAAAGTTTCTCCTTAATGAAAGGTAATAGATGGTCCTTATTCGGATTATTTTTATTAACAGGCTTAGGGTTTATCATCGGCATACTACTATTACTAGTTGGAGCAATATTTAGCATCGTGGTATACGAAGTTGCTCGCTTAGCTTTTTACAGAGAACTGTTACGCAAAAAACGAAAGAAAGAATGGCAGGATAAAGTTCAGAGAGTAGACTAGTTGATGTTAACTTATCCCATTAAATGTTTAATGTGCAAAAATATTGCGAGTTGTTATTTTTAGAAACATAGATAAACTAATAATCTAAAGGAAGTTATTTTTATGAAAAATAAATTAACAGGTTACATAGTTCTTATTATTGCTATAATCTCTATTATAAGCTTTGGATTATATAAGTGGTTTATTGACAGTCAATTAAGAACTGATACATTTATTTATGTTTCATTTGTTCTTGCATACTTATTTAAGTATTTAGCAAATGGAGAGACGGATACAAACGCTCAAGACAAAAAGGAAGTTTATTTATCTATAAAGGCATTACGAATAAGTTATTTACTATTGGTAGTTGGTTTAGGGATAACATTGCTTGTAACTGAGGGAACAAGTATGCTAATGGAATTTGAAAATGCACCTTTAGTAATCTGCTTCTCGATGAGTATAGTGATCTATCCTTTAGTCCGGGCAGTTATATTTTTAAAGCATGCAAAGATGTGATAACCCGTAAAGATTGTTAGCATGTCTCTTAAACATTATGGAATCAATACAAAGCGAGGTACCCTTAAGTCATGAAAGTCACCGAAGAAAAATTTACTGTAAATGGAATTACTTACAATATTAAAACTCCAATGAATACAGATGCAAAAGCTTTGTCAGATTTACGGCTACAAATTGATGGAGAAACTGAAAATTTAGATAGAGTAAGAGGGGAAGAATACATAGATTTAATTAGATTTGAAGAAATAATTAAAATAGACAATGAGAATGCTAAAAACCTATTTTTAGTTGTAACCGTTAATAATCGAATTATTGGATATTCAAGATGTACAGGAAATCCATTACAAAGGTTTAATCATAATGTTGAATTTGGAGTCTGTGTACTGAAAGAATTTTGGTCTTATCAAATCGGTGGGAATTTATTACAAAAATCCATTAAATGGGCAGATGACAATCATATCAAAAAAATAAATTTAAGAGTAATGGAAACAAACAGTCGAGCAATTAAACTTTATCAAAAATATGGTTTTGAAATCGAAGGTGTTTTAAAAAGAGATAAATTACTTTCTGATGGAAACTACTACAACACCATTATGATGGCTCGATTTAAAGAGGGATGGAATTAAACTACTTACATTCCTTTAAAAAACAAAAAACACATATAAACTAAGAGGAAATCGATCAAATTAAATAATCATTTTTTATGATAAGAGAGGAGAAATCATTTGAATCAAATTTTGTTAATCATTGATGCTCAACAAGAGTTAATTGAAGGTAATCAGGAAGAAAATGCTGTATTTAAAAAAGAACAACTTCTTAGAAACATTAATTTAGTAATTAAAAAAGCAAGCAAATTTGATATACCTATTGTTTTTGTTAGAGACCTAGAAATCGCAGATGGTAAAGACAAAGGATTTCAAGTCCATGAGGAAATTAACGTCACTAAGAATGCAAAGTTTTTTAATAAACTCGCAACAAATGCGTTCCATGGAACTGGACTTCTAAATCATTTAAAGTCTCAAATAATTGAACATATTGTTGTCATGGGCTGTGCAACCGAACATTGTATTGATAGTGCAGTCAGAACAGCAACTATTAATGGTTTGGATGTCACATTAGTCGGAGATGGACATTCAACAAAAGACAGTGCTGTTTTAAGTGCAGAAGAAATTATAAAGCATCACAACGAAACGCTTCATGGTCATTACAATGTTGAAAACTTTTCAATTGTAAGAAATACAGAAGAAGACTTGTTCACTCCAACTCATTATTTATATAGATAAGAGTCAACTCAATTGGTAAATAGGAGGGATTATGTACTTTTTAAAATTTGGATTAATCATGTTAATTATTTTTAGTCTTATATCAATAGTTAATTTTATTTTGAGGAAGCTTTTTAAGATTGAAAAAGTTAAAAATAAGTTTTTTTCTAATAATTATATAAATGTTTTACATCGAAGGGTAGACAAATGGAATAGATATTGTATTGCAATCATAACAATTCTAATTTGGAGTCTCTTTATATTTAATGATTTATCCTACTTGATTTTTATTGGATTAACGGTTCCTCTGGCATTAGATTATGGCGTAAAGGCATTCTTTGAATTGAAGTATAGTGACTACCCAAAACGAGCTATTATAACGTTAAGCGAAATGTTGTTAATGTTAACTGCAGCAATTATAATAGTACTTCAGTTAGAAAGATGGTTTCCTTAAGCTGACGGTAAAATTAAGAAGCAGCCTCCATTCTATAAGAGGTAGAAAGGGCTGCTTCGATTTATATAGATAAAGCTTTAGATGCTAATTTTGGTTTCTATTGTATCAACGTTATCTTGTTGGCCAAAGTAATCCAATGATCGCCCCAATTAACGCTGGCAAAATCCAACCAAGTCCAATTTCATAGAATGGCAGATATAAAAGGTAGAATTCCCTTATCGATTCAATGACTGAAATTCTTACACCCGGAATACTATTTGCTAAAGCGTTATAACCATCAATGATACTAACGAAAAAAGTAAGAAACATCGACACAGCATAAACTTCTTTCTTATTCGCGAAGAAAGAAGAGAAGAGGCCTAACAAAATAAGAACAATTGCTAAGGGATATAAAAACATTAATACTGGAACAGCAAATTGGATAATATTATTTAAACCAAAGTTAGCAATTATAAATGAAACAAGGCATAAAACAAGAACAAATGTCTTATAGCTAATTTTAGAGTACGTTTCATGGAAGAATTCACTACAAGCCGTTATGAGACCAATACTTGTTTTTAAACAAGCTAGAACAATAATAATTGCAAATAAAATAGCTCCAAACGGACCGAAATAGTGTTGCGCTACTTTAGCAAAGATAAGACCACCATTTTCAAGAGTGCCAATGACGGATATACTAGATGCTCCAGTATAGGCAATTAGTCCATAGATCACTGTCATTAAACCCATTGCAAAAAAGCCAGATTTCCATGTTGCACTTGCAATCTCTTTTGTGTCTGTAATTCCTCTTCGTCTAATTGCATGTATGACAACAATACCGAACGCAAGTGATCCCAGTGCATCCATTGTGTTGTAACCTTCTTTAAATCCTGTCATAAATGCAAATTCTTTATAATCTCCAATTGGATCACCAAAGTTACCCATTGGTTTAAGTATAGCTACAATTAGTAAAAGAAACAGGAATAGCAGAAAAGCTGGTGTTAAATATTTGCCAATATAATCTGCAATTTTTGCAGGATTTAATGAAAAATAATAGACCATAATAAAAAATAAAAAACTAAAAATCGCTAACCATAAACTCGCTTGTGCTGGATTAATGAATGGTTCGAATCCAACAACGAAAGGTACGCTAGCTGTACGCGGAATGGCAAAGAAAGGACCAATTGTTAAGTAAAGAAGTAGGCTAAAAGTAAGACCGAAGATTGGATGGACACGACTCGCTAAGTCGCGCAAACCGTTACTTCCCGATAGGCCAATAGCCAATATTCCCATAAAGGGCAAACCAATTGTTGTTACTAAAAACCCAATTAACGCAGGCCAAAAATTTGTACCAGCAAGTTGCCCTAATTGAATAGGGAAAATCAGGTTCCCTGCACCGAAGTACATTCCAAACAGCATCGTACCGATAACTGCATAGGTTGAAAAAGAGGTTCTCTGTTGCATTTTTTATGACTCCTTCTAGTTGTAAACTTCATATTCTTTTATCGACAATAAATAATAGTAACAATAATTTGTTCAAGAAACAATAGATATTATGTGAACGATCCATGATACTAGTAACAATATCAAGGATCGATTTATTATTTTAACAAAAATCCACATAATATAATCTGTTTTTGATAGTATTAGAGGATAAAACTAATATTTTACTTATGAGCCTTATCTTAGATTAGGATTCTTAATGGTTCATTATAATAGTAGTTACAACTTAGTGAAGATTACTAGAATTATTTATGGAGGTTAGGTAGCGTGGACTATGATGTAATTGTAATTGGCGCAGGTTCAATGGGAATGGCAGCAGGTTATTATTTATCCAAAAGTGGTAAAAAAACGTTATTATTGGACTTATTTAACCCACCACATAATAAAGGGAGCCATCACGGGGATACGCGAATTATCCGTTATGCCTATGGTGAGGGGGAAGAATATGTTCCATTAGTTCTCAAAGCACAGGAATTGTGGAATGATTTAGAGAAAGCCAGTGGGAGGAAAATCTTCACGCAAACTGGGGTTTTAAATGTTGGTAAGGAAGAATCCGATTTCATACAAAACACTATCTCTAGTGCGAAAAAGTATTCCTTACCACTTGATATATTGGATGCAACAAAAGTTCAAAATCGATGGCCAGGCATTACGTTACCAAACGACTTTGTTGGTTGCTTTGAACCAACATCAGGCATACTTAAATCCGAGGAAATTATTAAAGCGTACCGTGAGCTTGCGGAATTAAATGGTGCTACCATAATTTCGAATAGTAAGGTCACTGAAATTTCCGTTCAAGATGATCGTGTAACAATTAAGACAGACAAAGAGACCTTTTACTCGAAGTCGTTAGTAGTATCAGCAGGAGCAGGCTCAAAAGATCTACTTTCTATGATAGATTTAGATATGCCACTTACACCAGTGAGAAAGACTTTTGCTTGGTTTAATGTTGACGAAACTAACTATAATCATAGTAAGTTTCCAGCCTTTGGATTTGTTACACCACTAGGAACATATTATGGTTTTCCAAGTATTGATAAAATGGGTTTGAAGTTAGGGCGACATGATGGTGGGGATCAAATAAATCCAGATAAAACAATGGTAGAGTTTGGTGGAATAACAGAAGATATAGAAGATTTAACACAATTCTTGAATCAATATCTCCCTATTACTCAGGAATTAAAGTATGGGAAAACGTGTATGTACACACTTACACCAGATGACAAATTTATTATTGATCTCCATCCAAAGCATTCAAATGTTGCAATTGCAGCAGGTTTTTCTGGTCATGGTTTTAAATTTAGTAGTGCGGTCGGACAAGTCCTAAGTGATTTAATTATCTCAGGTAAGAATGAAATAGATATTTCTCACTTTTCTATAAAGCGATTTATTAATGAATAATAAAGTTAAAGAGCGTATTCAATACGAACACGCTTTTTTTACAATTTATTTAATAGATACTAATTCACTATCTGTAATCCATTTATGATTTATTAATATTATCATAGTAAATAACAATACAACACAATAAAAGGGAGAGGGATAGTCAACTGTCATTATATTATAGGATTTGTTGTAATAATTACAATTGCAGGCACCTGCAATAATGAATTTATTAACAATGTCTTATTTATTTTCTACACTATCAAGAGAAATATGGACTTGAAAGTTTAAACTACATATAATAGAAACATAAAATTCTAAACTTTTAACTTGCGGGATACATACAGCATATAGAGAGAAGTATAAGCATATGAACGCTATATGTCTATATGTCTAAAATTTAAATAACTAAATTGGATGACCTAATTCAACTTAAATTTTAAAGTTTTAAAAAAGAAGTATATGTGCGAAGGGGTGGATATATTGAAAAAGGTTTTGTTTCTATTGCTTATCTCTATATTTTTAAGTGGATGTACACAAACTGAAACTGAAGTATTTAATTTTGAAGGTGAAAGTGATAATTGGAAGGTAATTTACACTGCGGAAATACTTGATGCACAAAAAGCGCAAACAAAGTTAAAAATACAATACATTGGTGAGGAATCAATTCCTGAAGAAGGTGAAGGTGGTTATACGCTGGAAACTAACAGTGAAATAATGGGAGGAAGTATGTCACTAGATGATAAGGGTGTAGTAGAAATAGAAGGGCTTGCAGGTGATTGTAATGACTGTTTATATTTATATGTCGATGAAAATGAAGATCTAACATCAAGTATAAGTTGGAACGGAAACATCGAGGAATTAAAACTATATAACGATGTAACCGTCGAGTAGAATCAAAAGGTATCTTCACAAGTGAAATCTTACTATAATTAAGATTTTACAGATTAAATATACAGTTAGTGTTTTAGTTCTCTAAGGTTATTTAAGTATAGACAACTGTTTCATTGTCGGAGAGTTAAAAATAAATAGTAATAGATAAGCAAGGCAAAAAAACATAAATAGAAATAAACAATCTTACATGAGTGTGAAGAGGATATCCCAAAGTAACGATATTATAGAGATATCAGAGGACACAATCAAATTAAATAAAATTTTATTCTAGTTTACATAATATATATTATCGGAAGTTAAAGGAATAAAATATATTCTGTCTCAAAACTAAAGTATTCTCTAGATAGTGAGACAGAATATATTTATTTTGCTAGTTTATGTGATTCATTCATAATTAATAATTCATCATAAAAATCTACTAATTGCTGTGACGGTTCAGTCCAACTGAATTTTTCAGCTTCTTTGCGCGTATTATGTCTTAATTGTTTATACGTTTCTTCGTTATCTAATTTACTAATTGCGGCAATTAGACTGTCTATATTTTCATTTTCAAATAAAAAGCCAGTTTGTCCATCTGTAATTTGTTCCATAGTTGGACCACTTTTTGCTGCAATTATTGGTAAACCTGTCGCCATTGCTTCTAATATTACTAAGCCTAATGTCTCTGTAACTGATGGAAAAATCAACGCATCAGCTGATGCAAATGCTGTTGAAAGTTCTTCTCCTTGCATAAATCCGGTAAATACAGTATTTGTTTCTTCAAATGTTCGCTCTAACATTTCCCTTGCTGGACCATCACCAACAATGGCTAAACAAACATCGTCACGCGTATCTAATAAAGGTTTTAATTTATGGATTTCTTTTTCTGCTGCCAATCTTCCTACGAAAACTAATAATTTTTTGTCTTCTAATCCATTAGATAAACGTTGTCGCATTGACTTATCTCCATAACTTGGATGAAATTTATCAATATCAACTCCGCGTTTCCATAAATGAACATTATGAAAGTTTTTTTCAACTAATTCATCTTGAATTGCTTTAGATGTACATAAATTTATATCCGCCATGTTGTGTAATTTCCGTGCATAGCTCCAAAAGATTGGTTTCATTGGTTTATACAGCTTATAATAGTCCAGATATTTCGGAACATGTGTATGATAAGATGCAATTAACGGATAACCTAATTTCTTAGCATAATAGACGCCTGTTGCGCCAACTAACGCAGGATTAACAACATGAACTAGATCAGGGTCATGTTTACGTAATAACGTTTTAACTTTTCTTTGTGGAAGTGCAAACGGACGATAGCGATAAAAAGGCATTGTCGTTGCTTTTAACCCTTCAACAATTGCACCTTCATATTCATAAACCCCTAAGTCTGGTGCAATTACAACTACTTCGTGATTTTGTTGACGCAAATGTTTAATTGCTGCTGTTAACCTCGTTACTACTCCATCTATCGAAGGCAAAAAGGTTTCTGTTACGATGACTATTTTCAAAACAACATGCTCCTTTGTTACTTCCAAGAAATAGTAGGTAACACATTATCCTTAATAACGCGGTCCTTATGTTCCACTACTGTCTCCAATATTTCTTTTAAAACTTGATCTGTTAATAAATTCGGTTCCAGTCCTAATGACTTTAATTTTGTATTTACTGCATGATAATAATGCTCTTCAGTTTCTACTCTTGGATTTTCTATATGAGCTATATTGGTCTCAAGATTAAGTTGACCGGCAACGTTTTTCACCTTTTCAGCTAATTCTTGGACAGTAAAGTATTCTGTGAATTGATTAAATACACGAAACTCACCATTGTCAGCTGGATTATTTACAGCTATTTCAACACAACGAATTGTATCTTTAATGTTGAGAAAAGCACGTGTTTGTGAACCTGATCCATACACGGTTAAATCATGACCAGTTACAGCTTGTATCAGAAAACGGTTCAATGCTGTACCATATACACCGTCATAATCTAGTCTATTATTTAAAATAGGATCTAATTCAGTTTCTTCTGTATGTAACCCATAAACAACACCTTGATTTAAATCTGTAGCTCTTATGCCCCAAGCCTTACAAGCGAACATGATATTATGGCTATCATGTACTTTAGACAAGTGATAAAAGGAGCCTGGTTGTTTCGGAAATGGCACGGTATCTTTACGTCCGTTATGTTCAACTTCTAAGTAACCTTCTTCAATATCAATATTCGGTGTACCATATTCGCCCATAGTTCCCAATTTAATTAGATGACAATCGGGCGCTAGTTCTTTAATCGCATATAAAACGTTTAGATTCCCCATCACATTATTTGTTTGTGTATAGATTGCATGCTCACGATCAATCATGGAATACGGTGCTGATCGTTGCTCACCAAAGTGAACAAATGCATCTGGTTTTGTTTGTTCAAATACTTGTGTAAGGAAGTCATAATGATTTAAGTCACCGACAAAGATCTTTATATCATTTCCGGTAAGCTCTTTCCACTTTGTGACACGTTCTTCTAATGTGGCAATAGGCGTTACTGAATTTGAACCTAATTCCTCATCGATTTTTCTCCGTACCAAATTGTCTAAAATGGAAACTTCATGGCCTTGTTTTGATAAGTATAATGCGGTCGGCCAACCACAAAAACCATCTCCCCCTGCTACTACTATTCTCATAGTTTCCCTCCTGTTTCTTCTTAACATCTCTCTTATTATAAGATAAATAAATTGAAAATGAAAATGAAAAGTGTTAATATTTTTAATAACAAAAATTTTACAAATATTAACTTACTTGAAATAACGTTGCATATAGTGTCTAATAAGCTGATTAAATGAAAGCCAATTCTTTGTTGGTAATTGATGAAATGCATTTGCAACAATAGTAATTTCTATATTCGAATTGTCTTGATAATACTTCTTATGCATGCGTACCCAGTAAGCGCGCTGGCCATATGCAAAAAGGCTTGGACAGTTAATGTCATTAATCCAATCTCTCACATCATAGTGATACGTATCATTATAATATGCATACCAATGATCAATATTAGTCTTCATCGTATGGTCAAATAGTATATCTTTATATACCTTATTTCGTGCATTACTAAACGCCAATAGTTTAGCTAATTTTTCGGGATTCTTTTTAACCATATATAAACCAAATTTATACATTAAATCTAATCCTAAAGAGCCTACTTTCGGATATGCTCCAGCAATCAAAAGGCCTTTTACTTTTTCAGGAAACGCATGAACAAAAGCATGTGCTATTGTACCTCCTGCTGAATAGGCGCAGATAATCACCTCTCCTATTTGCTCCTTTAATAAAATCTGTCTAATCTCAATAACATATTGGTTGACAATATCATCACTTAAGATAGATGTAGAATTTCCATGCCCACTAAAATCTGGTATTAATAAATGAAATGCATCAGCCAATTTCTTCTGATTATCAAATATACGTCTCCCTAAACCTGGTGGGTGAATAAATAGAATCGGTACACCCTTCCCAAGGCTATCATAATAGACGATAGTATCATCGTATGTTACAGATTCCATTATATTTACCTCTCTTCATTTGTTGGTATTTTTTTTAACGGTTTATGTGCGGGACCTTCAATTACTTCTCCATCTATAGTGAAACGCGATCCATGACAAGGACAATCCCATGTATGCTCTGCTTTATTCCAATTAACCTCACACTTCATATGTGTACAGGTGGTATCTATATGCTGTATCTTTCCTGAAGTATCGCGATATACGCCAATTCTTTTTCCATTCTCACGTATAATAGTAGCTCTATTCTCTTCTAATTCATTTAATTTATCTTCGGGAATTTCAAACTTTCCTTTAATCATATGCTTAGCTACATCTGTATTTGCTTTAATAAAATTCTTTACATCAGGATCAAAATCAAATCGTGATGGCTTAAATAAAGATATATACGGATTTTCTTTGTTTCGAATAGTGTCTGATAGTATCATTGCGGCCGCTGTTCCACTTGTCATACCCCATTTACGATAACCAGTTGCAACAAGTACATTTGGTTCATTCGCTGTAACCGGTCCAATATATGGTAGTTTATCTATTGTAGTCAAATCTTGAGCAGACCAACGATATTTATATGACTTTATTCCGAAATTTTCGTTCACAAATGTTTCCAACTCTTTATGATGATCAAGCGTTTCCTTTTCCTGACCTGTTTTATGTCTTTCACCACCAATTAGCCAAACTTCCTCTCCTTTATTCATCGTTGTTCGAATAGATCTTGTTGGTTGCTCGGCATTAATATACATACCACCAGGAAATTTTTGATTAGTTGTAACGGCTATTAAATAAGAACGTTCAGGATGAATTCTAGAAAAATATAATCCCTTTTTATCATAAAAAGGATAATGAGAGGCAATCACGACGTGTTTACATGTTATTTTTTTCTTATCTTTTGTATGAATCGTTGGATTATCACCAAAATCTATATTGGTTGCGGTTGTGTGTTCATAAATATCTACACCACTATCACTTATTGCTTTAATTAAATAATTCAAATAGTGTAGGGGATGAAACTGGGCTTGGTGTTTCATAACTAGTGCAGATTTCATTGGTATGTTTAACGGCATTTTTGATACGAGTTCCCCGTCAATTCCTAATTTTTGATAAGCATTATTTTCATCTTCTATATTTTTTATCTTTTTTTCTGTATTTGTATAAATATATGCATCCTCTTCTGCATATTCACAAGAAATGTTATGCTTGACAACAGTATCCCTTATTTGTTGCTTCGCGTCCATTGCGGCTTGATAATATAATTTGGCTTTCTCTAAACCAAAGTGTTGGATTAGTTCATGATAAATCAAGCCATGTTGTGCAGTGACTTTTGCCGTTGTATAACCTGTTGTTCCAGTTAAAATGGTATCAGCCTCTATTAATGCTATTTTATAACCTTCATTTCTTAGAAGATATGCTGTAGTAATACCAGTAATACCAGCACCTACAATTGCAACATCCACTTCTATGTCTTGTGTTAATTGCGTAAATGCAGGAAAAGCTGCAGTATTTCTCCAATATGACGCTGTTTCAGTAGGCGCCTGATATGATTTTTGATCCATTAGCCAAACCTCCTATAATTCATTTCGGTTATTATTCACTAGTAAGGTTGGATTCATGTAAAAAGCCTTAAATTTTAAAGTTCCAATTATTAGTTCAGTTAATTAAAACAGAAAAAAACACCTGTAACATCTTTAAGTGTTATAGGTGCCGATCTATTGTTTATTTACTTTTTCGCATCATATCGTAATAGCTTAACGGCTGATCTACTTTTATTTTCGTAATCATCAAGGCATGTTTTGCTCGATCAATAGATTTTCCGCTTTCATCCATTATTTTCCTGATTTTCTGTTTAAAGTGATAGAAGTTAGGACCAAAAAATTCAATCTCATCACCAACCGCAAAACTATTGCGCTGTTGGATCGTTGCAATCTGCGTTTTTTCGTCATAATTTAAAACAAGACCAGAGAAATCATATTTTTGAATCCGATCAGGCTTTCCAAATAACTGATCTTTTTCGGTTGGTTCCTTGTAATAAAATGCTGTGGTTAAAGAACGTTGTGCTGCTTTCCATATTTCATCTACCCAATTTGGGTCTAACTGATAGTTATCTGGATCTTCATAATACGTATCAATAATCTTTCGATAGACATTTACAACAGTTGCTACATAGTGAATACTTTTCATTCGACCTTCAATTTTAAGACTATCCACACCGGCTGCTAATAAATCTGGTAACTGTTCTACCATACTAAGATCTTGTGAACTCATGGTATATGCTTCATCCGTTTTATCCGTCACACTAATAGCACCATCGACACCATCTTCAAATAAATCATATTTCCAACGACATGATTGTGCACAACCACCCCTATTTGCATCTCTTGCAGTCATATGATTAGATAAGACACATCGGCCAGAATACGAAATGCACATTGCACCGTGAATAAAGGATTCAATTTCAATATCAACCTTTTCTTTTATCTCTTTTATTTCTTCAAGGGAGACTTCACGCGCTAATACAACACGCGGAATACCTTCTTTTTTCCAAAATTCTACTGTACGCCAGTTAACAATTGAAGCTTGTGTACTAATATGAATTTCTAATTCAGGCGCTCCTTCTTTACATGCCTGAATTAAGGCAGGATCAGCAACAATAACTGCTGCAATACCTACTTCATATAACTTCTTAAAATACGCCTGTGCACCCACTAAATTTTCGTTGTGTGCAATAATGTTAGCTGCGACATAAACTTTCGCTCCATATTGTTTGGCAAAAGCAACGCCTTCTTTCATATCTTCAAATGAAAAGTTTCCTGCTTTCGAACGTAAACCAAATTGTTTTCCACCAATATAAACAGCATCAGCACCATAGTGTATCGCGAATTTTAATTTTTCTAAATTACCTGCTGGTGCAAGTAATTCTGGCTTTTTAAGCTTTGTTTTCTTATGCATAAACGACACCTCTTATTAATAAATCTGTTCTTTAAAGTAAAAACCAGTATGTAACTTTCGATCTTTTGGTTGAATTTTATATAAGCCTTGCTTCCAATCAGCCTTTTTAAAATGAAACGTTACCGGATCTTCGAGATATAAGTCTACTGCTTTACGATACATTTGCACTACAGCTATGTTGTATACTCTGCTCTTGAGTAAGCCATTGATACGCAAACCATCAATCTTAGCGTCTAAGACGTGATCTAATTGTTCAATCATACATAAATCTTCATTACTCATAATGTGTGTTCCATTCTCATCCTCATAGACAGGATAATGTGTAGCTTCTATTTTTCTTTCTTTTAAGTAAAAAGATAAATCACTATCATAAGGTAAATCTACATGTGAATAGTAATTACGAACAAGTTTTCGTTTAGAATGAAAAATACATGTCATACCGTGAACTTGTACTTCAATTGGAAAGGTAAGTTCATTCTTGATGTCCTTAATTTCATTTAAGGTTAGTTCATTAGATAAAATTGCACGTTTGATACCTTTTTGATGCCAATAGCGTAAAGTTTGGTAATTAGTTGATAATGTTTCTGGATTCCATGTGATTGGAATAACGTATTTAAATTCATCCATAACAGTAAATATAGAAGGATCTCCACAAATAATCCCGTCAACCTGCAGTTCTACCAACTGTTTTATATAAGCTGGTAAAGTTGCTAGAATTTCATTATGAAAAATCGCATTCACTAGAATATATACTTTTTTATTCACCTGATGAAGGTATTGAGTCGCTTCTGCTAAAGCATCTATGGAAAAATCGCCAGCTACACGTAATCCATAACGTTGATGCCCAATAATGATTGCGTCAGCTCCTGCATCAGCTAATGCCTTAACTTCTACTATATCCCTTGCTGTAGCAAGTAGCTCTGGTTGATAAGATTTCTTCATTTTTTCACCTCAAAATACAGTCTACAGTAGATTATGACTGATTTTGAAATTCCATCAGTGATCTTTATCACAAATAAATATACTTTTCATTACTTTTGGTTTATATCTTGGTAGCTGGGTTGACCAAATAAAGAACTTGCTTGCTTTACAGCACGTATAATTGCTTGTTCTACTACTTCTACCGCGAGCATACCAACAATATTTAAATCCACATCTACTTGATTCGAAGTCATTGCGAATAACGTATCGCCATCTACTAAAGTATGAGAAGGTCGCATTGTTCTAGCCATACCATCGTGGGCGATAGATGCTATTTTATTCATTTCTGCTTTACTAGCTTTCGCATTCGTTAGTATGCTGCCGATTGATGTATTACTTGAAAAACGATTTGTTGTGCTCTCTAACTGTTTCAGTAATTGTTTCTCCGTATTTAAATACACACCTTGTTCTCGGTCAAATATACCAGCTAAAATCTCATTTGTACTCGGATCAATAATATCACCAAAACTATTGACTGCAATAACAGCTCCTATTTTTAAGTCTCCTATTTGAATAGCATAAGTACCAACTCCACTCTTCATGCTGTAAGAAGGTCCAAGGCATTTCCCAACAGTTGCCCCCATTCCTGCTCCAACATTTCCTTGTGCATGATCACGCATGTCATATTCACTGTTCAGACATGCTTGGTATCCCATTTTCGCATCAGGACGAATATTCACTTCACCAATTGCTAGATCAAACAGAATCGCTCCTGGAACAATTGGTACCTTTGCAACTTGCACGTCAAAACCTATTTTTCTCTCTTCTAGATAATGCATTATGCCAGTTCCGACTTCCAGACCATAAGCACTCCCACCGCTTAAAAAAATAGCATGGACTTGGTCAACTAAGTTTTCTGATTTTAATAAATCAGTTTCTCGTGTACCAGGTGAACCACCTCGAACATCTACTCCTGTAACCGCACCTTTCTCAGAAATAATTACGGTACAGCCAGTAGCTGCTTTCTCATTTTGAGCATGACCAATTTTAAATGCGTCTATTTCGTTCATAGTAATTTCAATAATATTATGATGCATTATAGTTCCTCCTCGATTTTTGATAAAAATTAGTTTAAATTGTTGATATAAAGTAAATAGTTAAATAACAACTGATATGGGGTGATAATATGAGTAAATTAGGAGCACACATGCTTGTTAGTGGCGTCGTACAAGGTGTAGGCTTTCGCGCTACAACCCAAATGAAGGCAACTGAAATGGGAGTTAACGGTTGGGTGAAGAATTTAGCAGATGGTAGGGTTGAAATTGAAGCAGAAGCAGAAGTCGAAACCTTATATGAGTTCATTGATTTGATTAAAAAAGGTCCAAGAAAATTTATTAAAGTAGATCACGTAGAACTGACAACGTATGAGAAATTAAATGACTTTCAGAATTTTAAAGTCGTGTAGATAAAAAAGCCGTAATTTCACAATCTGAAATTAGCGGCTTTTTATCTATTCTGTCTATTTCTCTTCAAAGAATTTACGATTCAAAGCAATATAATCATGTTCCTTATCTGGAACTTCATCTTCCATATAAATTGCCTCTACTGGACAAACCGCTTCACACGCTCCACAATCAATACAAATATCTGGATCGATATAGAACATATCTTTTCCTTCTTCTATACAATCAACAGGGCAAACTTCTTCACATTCGCCTGCTTTCTCTTCTATACACGGTGACGTTATTACAAAAGCCAAAAATTACTCCTCCTTTAAAACATTCTTACTGTGTTATCATATCACAAATACATAATCTACCCAATGTATTTCATGCATCCAGCTAACTGAAATTCACTTTACCATACATGTTCAACGGCATACTTATCTGCTTCTTTTTGAATAACAAATACATCAGGAGTTGTTAGCATCTTCCAGTTAATAAAGCCGAATTCTTTTTCAAATTGTGATAGTAATATCGTTAATAAATTACCATGGGTAACAATAGCAATATGTTCATGTTCTTCATCTTGTAGTGCTTGATGTAAGACTTCCAAACCTCTTTTTAGTGCATCATTGGAAGATTCACCACCAGGTAATCGAAAATCAAAGTTAGAAAACGATGTCTCCAACACATCAATCCAGTCATCTATTGGTTCATTACTTAATATTCTTTCTTGTAAGCGACGATCCTTTTCAATTGAGATATGGTGTTCATCTGCATAAGGTTTAATGGTTTCTATTGCACGCATAAATGGACTGGATATAATCCTGTCCAATTTAATTGGTTGTTTATTTAAAAATGCAGCTAAACGATGTGCTTGATTGACACCACTTTGTGTTAGTGGTGAATCTTTATGTTGCCCTTCTGCCTGACAATGACGAATTAATATAAGTTGTTTCACTACATCATCTCCTAAAAAGGGTTCAGTCTATTATTATACATAAATAGTGGAAACACAAGTCTGATAAGTAAGTCTATTTTGATTATTTATAATTAATTTCATTTTTCTGTGAAATACTCTTTCCTAAAACCACCAATACGATTCGTATTATCTATTATAAAATAGAATTCGTCTGTTTCATTTTTAACGTCGTACACTTTCTCAGGTGTTAAGACATGATTGACTACAAACTTTTTTGCATCTGCATGTACGCATTTGATTTGTTTTACTGTTACGTTATTTTCCCAATTTAAATGGATCATGTTTGCACTCCCTTCTTCTATCTCTAAGTAAAGCACTTTACTCTCTTAGTTTATCACGTTTTCTATTAAAAAATAAGCTATTGATTTCTAGATTGGACAAACTTTGGTAAAATCAGTTGAATGATAAAGGGTACTAATAGAACAATAGTGAGTAATCGAATCGTTTGCAAGGAGCTAACAATGGAAGAATCACCACCAACTGACTGAGCAGTTAGAGCCATTTCAATTAAACCTCCAGGTGCAAAACTTAGTATAGCAGTAGCTAGATCCACCGCTGTCAACATGCTAAATATATACCCAAAACTACCCGCCACTATTATTAGAAAAACGGAAAGCAAAAAGTAATACAAGGCGAATTTCCCTGCCTTTTGTATATCTTTTAATGAGATCGAGTAACCAAGATAAATACCTAAAGTAAGTTGTGCAAAAATATAGAATACATTTGGTAAGATAAATAATTGAATGGGCAGCATTTGCAAGATACCGACTAGTATCATTGGAATAATAACAAGTGCTGCTGGTACTTTTTTCTCAAATCTAAAAGCTATAAAATAAATGACTACATATAATGCTACTGTCCATAGCGGACCTTGGTTAACAACAACAGCTGATTGCAAAGTAGTTGAATTGACAGGTATAAAATAATGTGATGCTACAAAGGGAACGATTAGTAGAACAGACAACAAACGAATGGTGTGAAAAATAGTCACTAGTCCAGTATTACCCTTTACTGACTCACTTAATGCGATAATTGCCGATAAACCACCTGGAATACTACCAAGCATACTCGTAATCGGGTCAATAGGTAACCATTTCGACAATAAATAGGCAGCTATTAAGCTAATAGCAATCAACAAAAGCGTAAATAAACCATAAGGAATGATATAAGGCATTACATCAGTGAATGTCGTAGCTGTAAAGGTTGTACCAATCTGAATTCCCATTATAGTAAAACTTACTTTACGTAAAGGTAAAGAAGCTTGGACCTCTATTCGTGTAACTGTTTGAACTGCAAAAATACCTATTAATGGACCTAATATCCACGGTAACGGAACATGAAGCCACGTAAATAATAAACCAATAATGACCCCCACTAGGTAACCTGTTCCTAAACGTTTTATGTAAGGCAATGTCATAGAAATCCTTCTCTCAATCAGTTCAATATTAGTTTATTATAAATAAAATGACCTCCTACCACAAAAGTAGCATGAGGTCATTGGTCTTATTTAAAAAAGGCTGTTAGATATCCATACCCTTCTTCTTCCAATTTTTCTTTTGGTACGAATCGCATGGCTGCTGAATTCATACAATAACGCATTCCACCAGCTTCAACTGGTCCGTCATCAAAGACATGACCTAGATGAGAATCTGCATCTGTACTGCGAATTTCTATTCTTCTCATGCCATGTGCAGTATCAAGGGTTTCTTGTAATTGGTTACGATCAATTGGCCTGGTAAAGCTTGGCCAACCACAGCCCGCATCATATTTATCTTTAGATGAGAACAAAGGTTCTCCACTTACGATATCTACATAAATGCCCTCTTGTTCTAAATCATAATATTCATTTTGATAGGGTGCTTCGGTACCCTTTTCCTGTGTTACTTGATATTGGATTGGTGTTAATTTCTTTTTTAGATCTTTTTTATCATATTTAGGTTTCCAATTGTTCTTAATAAAATCTTCTCTACCAGAGCCTTTTTTATATAAACGATAATGAAAACCTTGCTTTTTATAGTAATCCTGATGGTGTTCTTCCGCACGATAAAAGGTAGAAGCTGGTAATATCTTTGTTGCAATTGGCTTTTTAAATTTACCTGAATCTTCTAGTTCCTGCTTTGACTGTTCAGCTAGCTCTTTTTGTTCATCTGTATGATAAAAAATAGCTGTCTTATATGAATCGCCTCTGTCATTAAACTGTCCACCTGGATCGGTAGGATCTATTTGACGCCAGAAGAGTTCAAGTAATCGCTGATAGGGAAAAATGGTCGGATCATAAGTAATTTGAACCGCTTCGACGTGACCTGTTGTATCGGAACACACTTCTTCGTATGTGGGGTTTTCTGTATGTCCCCCTGTATAGCCTGATACAACCTTCTCTATACCAGGTTGTTCGTCAAAAGGTTCGACCATGCACCAAAAGCACCCACCCGCAAATGTTGCTACTGCTTTATTTAATTGATCCACAGATCATTCCTCCAATGATTAATAGTGTTCGTACATAGGTATAGTTTAATTCTTTTTACATTTGTTTTCAAATATATAGTTTAGGTTTCGAACTCTGTGACTGTGTTTGCTTTATTTGTTTGGTATTCATTTCTGTTTCAATATGATAAAGATCATCTGATGATTCATTAATGGATACTTTTTGTCCTTTATCAACCAATTCGTCTTCCTGGGTTGAATTTGTTACTTGATCTTCATCCTTAATTTCATCTTCATCAAGGACCGTATCCGCTTCGTCTTCCTCATCATCAGACTCTTGAAATGCTTTTAATAACGCTAACATAGAAGGTATATTTTTAACCATTGGTCCGTATTGTTGAATTAGTGGTGTAACAGACTGTGACATCTTCAGCACTTGTTGAATATTGTTTAGTGTTCCTGTAACCCCAGATCCGCCACCTGAGTTTTCTAACAGTTTAGTAGGCAAATACTTTTGAAGAATCCCCATTATACCTGTTTTTTCAACTGGATCGACTTGAGAAGGTAATCCTCCTTGTTGAAATGGTCCCCCCCAATAATCAAATGGTTGTCTGCTAGCTGGTGGTAACAATTGTTGTGTTGGAGGCCTTCCTTGGAAACGTGAAACCATAATAATCCCTCTTTTCTACTGATTTTGCTATGATATTGTACGCCATGGAACGGAATCTGTGTAGGTCAGGTACACAAAAAAAGAGCCGTTCATTAAATAAGAACGACTTTTTCATTATAGAATAGCTGCATTATTTCCTGGGCAAGCGCAAAATAATTGTTTATATTACATAGGAGTAGAAGCAAACGTGTCATTAATTGACGCTATAAAGAGAAAGAAGTTGATACGTGCAAATTGTTTCGTCATTTTTCCAAGTTAGTTCGATAACTTTTCCAAAACCAATTTGATCTGATTCTTGATGGCGTCTAATTTCCATCCGCTCTTGCATGGGAAATAACCAATAACCTGCTAATGTGATAGAAAAATGATTCTCAAACCCTTCCACACGTATTTCTTTTGCATCTGTAACGAGTTTTGTTTCTATTGTAAGCGGCATTGTCATATAAAAACCTCCGTTCTATTTTCTTTCATTATACAGTAATATCGTTTCAATTTAAAAAGTAAAGACTGCACGTGATCCTTGTGGAGAAGGTTTAATTTGTAACTTCGCATAAATTTCCTCTTTTAATTGTGGTACATGTGAAATAATTCCTAATACACGATTAGATTGTTGCAGTCCTTTTAAACATTCTATAGCTTGCTCTAAAGATAGTTCGTCCAATGTTCCAAATCCTTCATCAATGAAGAGCGTTTCTAATTGTACGCCACCTGCATGAGCCTGGACAACATCTGCCATTCCTAAAGCTAGGCTAAGTGCCGCTTTAAATCCTTCGCCACCTGATAGTGTTCGGACAGAACGTTGTTGGCCTGTGTGTTGATCCATCACCTCTAAGTCTAAACCACTCTTTGCACCTCGTTTTGCGACTTCATTACTGCGTATGAGTTGGTAACGATGTTCTGTTAACTGATCCATCCGTATATTAGCTTGTAATAGTATTTCATCTAAGAAAGAAGATAAAACATAGCGCTCAAATGATAATTTCAAATGATTCGTACCACGCGCAAGATCTGCTAATTCAGCAATATCATAATATTTCTTTTCATATGATTGTTGCTCTTTCACTAATTTTAGAATACTAGTAAGAAGTCTTTCATGTTGTTGTATCCTCAAATCACTTGCATGAAATGCTTGATTTGTTTGTTCTAGTTCTACTGTATATTTATCAACCATTTCTTTTAACTTATCAAGATCTGGTTCTGTTTGATTGTACAATTGTTCGGTTAATACATGTAACTGTTCCGTAATCTTTTGTTTTAATTGTGTGTAGTGTTCAATTTCAGCTCTTAACTTATTTAAGTGTTCGATTGATCGTTTTGCTTCTTGATAATGCTTCATACTTGCAAAACCAGCTTCTTCAACTTTTTGATTTAAAATTGCTTCCTGTTCTTCTTTTCTATGTGCTAATTCTGTTGTGAACTTTTCAAAAGAAACAAGATTAATTCGAGCTTCATCACGTTTTCGTTTACTACTTTCCCATATCTTTTGTTGTTGTTCCAACTGTTTAAACCATTCATCCAATGCTTGTTCTGTTTTTTGAATATGGTCCTGCCATTCATTTACTGTCAGTGACTGTGTTGGAATGTCTGATTTTAATTGTGTTAGTTGCGCTTCTATTGTTAATTGTTCATTCTTTGCATCTTCTAATCGTTGCTTCTCTGTTTCCAACTCACTAGTTAACTTTTCTATTTCCTTTGTAATCTGTTGCTTCTCTACTTCCGCTTTGTCTAAACGTTTAGCTTTAATCTCTTCTTCTTTGAAAGCTTGTTTTTTCTTTTCTATTTTAGCTAAAGATTGCATCGTTAGTTCTTTTAAAGCTTCTTGATTAAGGCTATCAATGGAAAGATTAAATTCTCCAGCTAGATTCTCAACTAATTCCCGTTTTGTTTCCCCTTTAGACTTTGCATTAACATATGCATCTTGCCATTTTGTTACTGCTTCCTCTAATTGAACTAAAATAGCTTGTTCTTTATTATATGCTTCTTCTGATATTATAGTTGCTTTATTCGTTGCTTTAGAAGGATGATCTTGTGACCCACAAACTGGGCACGCTTCACCATCGTGTAAGTGATTCGCTAATACAGAAGCATGATGTATTTGCTGTTTTTTTTCCATTTCTTGCAAACGTTGACGCTGGTCTTTTATTTGTTGATTTATATTTAAATAGCTATTTTTCACTTGTTTATAGTCCTTGCGCAATACTTCTAAATCAGTGAAAGCCTCTAGCAACGTATGGCTCTTTTTATCTGATTCTTGTGCGTGCTGTAAATCTTTCTCTGCCTGATAATAAGCTTTTGTTTGTTGGGATTGTGTACGTAATAAACCGTCAACTTGTTGAAACGCTTTTTGCTTAGCTTCCATTACTTTTGTCACAGATTGTACGTTATCACTTGTTTTAGCAACCTTTTTCTTAGCTGCTTCTAAAGCGCTGTTACGTTGTGTGTATTGACGTAACTTTTCAACTTGTTTTTTCTTTTCAACAAGTTGGGCTCGTTCTTCTTGTTTTTCTTTTTCCATTTGTTTTTGTTGCTCATACTTTTCTGTCACGTCTTGAAAACCATTTTCGAGAGTTAGTAATAACTTTTTTTGGTTCGTTACTTTTTCTTGTTGCTCTTTCCATTCTTGTCGACGATCAGCTGCTTGTTTCTCATATGCTAGTAATGTATTTGCTTTATCACCCAACAATAACACGTGCCTTTTCTCTTCTATTTCTTTTTTTTGTTGCTCCATGTTTTGCTTTTCTTTTGTCAGTTGTGCCTTCTCTAGAAATTTATTTGCCATCTGTTTTCCGTTGAAGAAAGCTTCCTGACTATGTTGAAGTTTATCCTTTTTTTTCGTTACCCTTTTATTTAAATCTATTCTCTTCTCTTTATCTACTTTTATTTTATCTTGTAGTGCTTCAATAGCTTTATTAGTAGTTGATAGATCTACTAGAGTAGGATCATCCCATTCTATTTTGTTCATTTCCTGCGTTACTTTCCACTCTGTTTGCTCTAATTGTTCTTTTATATCTTTTGCTTGTGCTTTTAGTGCTTCTGTTACATCTTGATAAAAATACGTTCTAAATATTTTCTGTAAAATTTCTTCCCTCTCGTTACTATTTTCAGCTATTAACTTACGAAACTCTCCTTGAGGAATCATAATCATTTTACGAAATTGATCATAATCAAGACCTAGCATCTCCTCGATTGTTTCGTTAACGTCTTTAATTTTCGAGTGAATTAGCAGTTTTTCACCGTCTTCTATCTGATAAAGTTCCGCAAGTGCGGGCTCTTCTCGAAATCCTTCACCTCTTTCTTTTAACTTTAGCTGTTTAGGTTGTCGGTAAACGAAGTAGGTCTTTTCTTTTAATTGAAAGGTAAAAGAAACTGCGGTTTTGTCATCAGGTGTAGCAAAATGACTACGAAATGTATCATGATCACGGTCACTACCACTTGCTTTTCCGTATAGCGCAAAGCAAATTGCATCAAATATGGTAGTTTTACCAGCACCAGTTGGGCCTGTTATTAAAAAAATAGATTCATTGCCTAACTCCCTGAAATCTATCTCCTGTTCTTCCTTATATGGTCCAAAAGCAGATAGTATAATAGATACAGCCCGCATCTTATTTCCCCCTCTCTTGTTCGATTAACGTTTGAATAACTTGATCGATATGATCTTTACGTTCTTTCGTAATTGGTTCGCCTTTCATTTCTTCATAAAACGTATGAAATAGTTGTGCATGGGTCATCTTCTGTTTTTCTTTAATTTGATTTAATTCATTTAACTGTCGGTTCGATTGCAGTACTTTGCGCTCTAGACGTAAAATATTTGGATACTTTTGCCGTAACTTCCCAATCGGATCCAATATTTGACCATCATCCAGTAAACGAATGTGTAAATAATCCTCTGTTGGTTCCGCTTTATCCCCATTTATAAATTCATCAAAGTAACCTTCAATAATTCGCAAATCACGTTTTGGTTGCAGTGGAATACGTGACATGTCAATGGTTTTGTCTGCGGCTAAGTTAATCATCGTAACTGATTTTGTATTACTGGCTTCCGAGAAAGAATATTTCAAAATGGATCCACTATATTGAATCCAGTCATAGGTAACCTTTTGTGGCTGATGTAAATGGCCTAAAGCTACATAACTAAAATCTTTAAATAAATAGCTATCAATATAGGGACTACCACCAATCATCGATAACCTTTCTTCAGAATCAGTTTCCATACCACCAGCAAGAAATGCATGTCCAATTAAAACATGTCGTTCTTCCATATTTTCACGTGCTTTTATACGGTCAATAATCGTTTCCATTGCTTGTTGATGTGATTGAATCGTCTCGTCCTCAAATACAGATCGAGCATCAGCAGGTTCAATATATGGAATAAGATGAAAATGAACAGGTCCAAATTCGTCATCAAATGTTAGTGATCTCAATTCAGTTGTTAACTTTGTTTCGATAAAGAGATTATTTTCTCTAAATAAACGACTACCAAATTGTAAGCGATCAGGACTATCGTGGTTACCAGATATAATCAAGATAGGACAATTAAATTCCGTAATTAATTGTGTCAAGACACTATCTAAAAGTTCAACCGCTTCTTTAGGTGGGATTGAACGATCGTAAATATCTCCAGCTATAATAATTAAATCTGGTTTTTCTTCTCTAACAATATCTATTAATTGTGCTAAAACATGTGCTTGATCTTCTGTCATGTGAACGCTGTTAACGATTTTTCCTAGATGCCAATCTGCAGTATGCAAAATTTTCATGTGTTCTACTCCCCCTCTTGCTAAAAAAGCTAATATAAATGGAGAGGCCCTAGTATACACTAGAGCCTACTTTACTTCTTGATAGTCATCCCATAAATGATCAAATACTTGAACGGCCTCTTTGAATGGGATATTCCATTCTAAATACCGACTAATCTCATCATATGATTCACTATGTTTAGGAAAATCATGATCACGAAACATCCATTCTGCTAATCGGCTTTCGTTTGTTACTTTCTTCGCTCCTCGGTACCGCATCATATATTGATAGAATGAGCGCATCTTTTCTCTCCTTACATGACTTGCTTATTTTTTTCGGTCATATTGTATAAAGTAATAATCCTCTTGATTTTTTTCATCCTTTATTCCTTTGGTTTTACTAGTGATGATCCACTCTTCTTCGTTGTAGGAAGGAAAATACGTATCACCTTCAAACGTGTTATCGATGTAGGTCATATACATTCTGTCAGCATAAGGCAAGACTTGTTCAAAAATAGTACCTCCACCAATGACGAAGTATTCCGTTTCTGGGTTAGCTTTATTCCAATCAAGAATTGTATCAATAGAATGGATTATGTCACATCCTTCTTGTTGATAGGTTTGATCGCTGGTTAAAATAACGTTCTTTCTTTTTGGTAAAGGTTTCTTAAATGATTCGAATGTTTTTCTACCCATTATAATCGTATGATTTAGTGTTACATCTTTAAAGAATTTTAAATCCCGTGGTAAATCCCAAGGCATCCATTGTTCATATCCAATTACCTGATTTTTATCCATAGCAAAGACAAATGAAATCACACTATGCACTCCTTTCTTTATACAGCTACTGGTGCTTTAATTGCTGGATGTGATTGATAATCAACAATTTCTAGATCATCCATTTCGATATCAAAAATAGACGATAACGCCGGATTAATTTTTAATGTAGGAAACGCATAAGCTGTTCGATCAAGTTGTGTTTTCACTTGTTCTAGATGATTAACATAGAGGTGTGTGTCTCCTAATGTATGAATAAAATCACCAACTTCTAAGTTACATTCATGCGCAATTAAGTGTGTAAGCAAAGCATAACTTGCTATATTAAACGGAACACCTAGAAAGACATCACCACTCCGTTGATATAATTGGCAAGAAAGTTTACCATCCGCTACGTAAAATTGAAACATGATATGACAAGGTGGTAATGCCATATTACTTGGAACATCTTCTGGATTCCACGCAGTGACAATATGTCTTCGTGAGTCAGGGTTTTCTTTAATAGCCTTTACTACTTGACGCAATTGATCAATGGTTTCCCCTTGTGACGTTTTCCATGCTCGCCACTGGCTTCCATATACAGAACCTAAATCCCCATATTTTTTTGCAAAAGCATCATCATTTAAAATGTTATCTTTAAACTTATCCATTTCCGTTTTATATACTTTTGCAAACTCTGGATCATGTTGACTCCGGTTGCCAAAATCGGTCATATCAGGACCTTCATATGCTTCGCTTTCAATCCATTTTTTAAATGCCCACTCGTTCCAAATATTATTGTTGTGCTTTAATAAATATTGGATATTCGTGTCACCTTTTATAAACCAAATTAATTCACTGGCTATTAATCGAAACGGAACGCGCTTCGTTGTTAATAAAGGAAATCCTTCTTGTAATGGAAAACGCATCTGGTGTCCAAATACGGATAATGTACCTGTTTGTGTTCGATCATTTTTTTTGTTTCCATTTTCTAAAATCATATGACATAAATCGAGATAAGTTTGCTCTCCTGTTGTCATGATATACACTCCTTTATTTACAAAATTACTAAAATCTTATTGTATCATATTACAAAAACATTTCGTTTTGTATAATAGTACATTTCTTAACCAATTGCATCATAATTTACTACGTACAGATAATTTGAAAGGAGGCGTTTTACATGCTTTCGACTAGTAACATCCAACAAGTTGCAAAACACTCCATGGCTTATGGCTATATGATAAGTCAACCTTTCGCCTTTTACGTAGATGCCTATCCGATGATTCAAAATGAAATCTTTCAAAACGAAGACGTAGCTGTTGCGTTTGGTGAACATAATCAAGCTGTTCGTGTACTGCAAAAAAAATTAAATTACTTATCGTATTACAACAAGGAAATTGATGGAGAATTTGGTATATTTACCGAATATGCACTAAAGAAATTACAGATTGAACATGATCTAAGTATAACAGGTAAAACTGATCAACAAACAATTAATATCATATTAAGCAGGGAACGCGAAAAATATTTAGCACCTTTAAAAGACATAGACCAAACGTATTATCTAGGTGAAACTGGAGAAGCAATAAAGAGCATCCAACAGGCATTATACTATTTTGGTTATTATAAAGATTCATTAGATGGCATTTTCGGTCCAAAGACTAATCAAGCACTGATGTATTTTCAAGAAGACAATGGATTAGAAGTAAGGCAAGAAATCAATCAAGAAACCATACAAACACTTCAACAAAAAGAAACCGAAGCAAAGACTGCTGCTATAGAGGTTGCTGTTGAAGTGAAAACAAATCAAGAAAAAAGTGTAAAAGAAGACAATGCTACACCAAAAGAAAGCGTAGTCGTCCCTAAAAAAGAGACAAATCAATCAGTTGATATCAACCAGTTAATTACTACAGCAAAACAGTATAGAGGAACAACCTATTTATGGGGCGGGACGTCACCTAGCGGATTTGATTGTAGCGGTTATATTCAATATGTATTTCAGCAAATTGGTATATCTATTCCAAGAACTGTTTCTGAAATATGGAATATGTCAGTACCGGTGGAACAACGTTCAATTGGTGACTTAGTCTTTTTTGAAACCTATAAATCAGGACCATCACATATGGGAATATACCTAGGCAATAATCAATTTATACATGCTGGCGAATCAAATGGTGTAGAAATTAGCGATTTAGGTATTAGTTACTGGCAAGAAAGGTATATTGGAACAAAGCGCATGGCTGTGGAAAAATAACTACTAAAATTGGTGAAGCAAGCGGAAAGCTAATGGATCCACCGCTTGCCTCTTTATTAATAATATGCATCACTGTTCCACTCGTTATAAAAAATAGAAAGAAAATGTTCCATATAGGTATGGCGTTCGATCGCTATACGTTTCGCTGTCGGTGTTTTTATTTTGTCCTTTATTAATAATAGTTTATCGTCAAAATGTTGAATAGTTGCATGTTGTTTTTGTTGTTCATCCTCTGAATGTATGGGACGATTTTTATTGCCACCATAAGCAAATGCTCGTGCAATCCCCATTGCCCCGATTGCATCTAAACGATCTGCATCTTGAACGATTTTACCCGCTAAAGATTTTGGATCTTGTCCTTTTCTAAATGAAACAGTAGATATTATCTCTACGATCGTATTAATCTGATCGTCTGATAGAGAAATAGACGCTAAAAATAGTTTTAACTCTATTATTGCCTTTTCGGGATCTTTCGTTAATTTATCGTCTGCAACATCGTGAACCCAACCAGCCAATTCACAGAGAAGTACATCACCATGTTCTTGTTCTGCTAAATACTTCGCCATTTTGGCCACACGTTTCATGTGATAATAATCATGTCCGGTGGCATCCGAATGAAACATCTTATAAATGTAAGCCTCTACTTTCGCTATAATAATCTCGTTTTTCATTAATAGCTCACCTCATTTCTATTCGAATAAATCTAATTGTCTCGGATTTAGGTTATCATATGAAATATGTAATAACTGTATTAATTCTTTTGCATTATTACTAGCATCTCCACCGGAATTATTATTAAATAAGACCGTGACGGTTTGTGTCATTTTCTCTAATTGTCTTATGTATGTTGCCCATTCTGTTAACGCTTTTGCATTATATTGATAAAGGTATCGTACATTTCGCCAGTCTTCACCACCACGACCATTGCGATTCCAACCATGGACATTTCTACCATGCATGCGAATAAGTGCAGTAGTTGGATTGGTAATTTCTAAGACAGTCGGAACAGATCCTTCACCAGCTTGTGGTTCATCACAAATCGTATGTGTCCAGTCATTCTTCTTAATTAAATCTAATGTAGCTTGTCGATGAGCAGCTTCAAACCATGTTTGGTTCCTGAATTCAATTGCTATTGGTTGATTTGGAAGTAGTTGTTTTATTTTTTGCAACTTTTGAATGTGGGCCACGCGAACATCGAACCAAGGTGGAAATTGAAATAAAATAGCTTGTAGCTTAGATGCCTTACTTACTGGTTCAATCGATTCAAGAAATGACTGAAATAATTGCTTCGCTTCCTGAATCGTTCGTGTTATACGATCATGTCCGGTCATAGATTGATGCGCCTTGATAACAAATTGAAAATGATCTGGTGTCTCAGAAATCCATTTATCATAATTTTCTTGCGACTGAATGGCATAAAAGGAACTATCTATCTCCACAACTGGGAAATGTGAACTATACGTTTCTAATTTATTCTTCTTTTTATCTGCATCTGTATACAAGGTGGTATGATCTCCCCATCCAGTTAAGCCAATTAGTATTGTCATACATGCTCCTCCATTTATTCTGGTGTAACTAACAAGCAAAAGAAAAATACAAAAACTCTCCTTGCTTGAAATTTCACTTTATAGTAAAACGAATTACTTTATTTTACCACATGCAAAAGGGATAGTGCATTCAATTCCTTGACTGCTTAAATTGAATAAGCTATATTGAAATCAAGTAGTAGACCGTATTAGATGCATGTATGTAAAGTAGCTTTTTTAGAATTGGATGCACAAATGCTCAACGTCTTTAGATAGGGGTGCGTACTAATGATAGAAGTATATGTAGATGGGGCTTCTAGTGGAAATCCTGGACCAAGTGGTGTTGGTATTATTATTAAAAACAAACAACACTATTTATCCCAAAATTTTTATGTAGGTATTCTTTCTAATCACGAAGCCGAAATACATGCCGTGATCAAAGCACTACAGTTATGCAAAGATAATTTCCCAGATCAAATCTTGTCTATACGTTCTGACTCAAAATTAGTCGTAGATATCATTGAAAGAGAGCACACTAAAAATAAAACTTACCAACCCTTATTACAGGAAATACTAGCCGAAATTGAAACGTTTCCCCACTGTTTTATTAAATGGATACCAAGTACACAAAATAAAAAGGCAGATCGTCTCGCACGAGAAGCAATTTTACAATGGAAAAATACAACTACATGATTCCTTTATTCTGAAATTCCTTTATCGCCTGTTTTTCGGTCGTCACCTTTTTCTCTTGTAACAACTCCAACAAACTAATATAGAAACTTCCATCAAATTGATGTTGAATTTGGAGCGTCGTTTTTAATGCCATGATGATTAACCAATCATTTGCATTCGTATACTGTTTACCAAAATAAATAAATTGCACTTCCTCATCTGTTAATTTGAAACCCTTTTCCCATAATAGTTCAATATAATCTCCAAGCGTTACATTATTCTTCATTCGATCCCCTCTTTCAAAAAACCTCACCAACACATTAAAATGGAATCATGACCTTACTAATGACAGCACCTATAGTAAGTATAATACAGTTTTTTGTCGAATACTAGATTAATTTTATACGCCATTGCCCATACTGAGACTATCTTTATTTAATTAACAGAATTATTTTAATAATTAAACTAATTATTAATATATTTACATTTCATAACAAGCGGAATAAAATAGATAATTAGCATTATATTACATAGATACAGTAGGAGGAAACAACATGAAGAAATTTTTATTTGCGTTTAGTTTAGTAACACTATTAATTATCACTGCTTGTTCATCGGATGAAAACGAAGATGCAACAACAGAAACACAAGAAGAGCAAACAACAGATGAGCAATCCGTGCAAGTTGGGTTATTAGATGCTCAAGCTGAATTAACAAGTGATGTAGCGCCATACCAACAACAGATTAATGCTTATCAAGCAGCAGCCGCTGATGAAGAAGTAGACGAAGCAACAGTTCAATCTGCATTAGATGAGGCGAAAACTGCTGCTGAAGAGGCATCTAGCACGCTTGAAGGTTATTCATTAGAAACTGAATTACCAGAAGAACAAAAAATGCAATATGAAGAAGCTATTGCTACTTTGCAAAGCTATTACCAAGAAGTTCAAACTGGTTTAGATGCTGATGAAGTAGATTTAACAACTGCACAAGCTGCGTGGGATGATTTTCAAGCGGAAGTCACTTCACTTTATGAAGCAAATGATTTAATTGCTCCTGATATGGCCTCAGCATTAAGTTAATAGAATCAAAAAGGATTATGAGAATTTCTCATAATCCTTTTTTATACGCATTTTATGTTTTTTATTACCAATTTACTTTCTGGTAAACTTGGCATTTTAACCATACTTAAACTTAAATCTTGTTTAGGTACCTCATAGTCTATTTGATGGATTAAAAATTTTAGACTTACTTTCATAATATCTAGTGTTATCCATTCACCTGCACAGCGATGACCAAGGTCAAATTCTCCTCCACCTTGAGGAATAAAATCAAATGGACTACCTTTCCATTCATGAAAACGTTCTGGCTGAAATGAATATGGATTCTCCCAAATTTTCGGATCATGGTTTGTACCATATAAATCTAATAGTGTAAGTGTTCCTTCTTCAAATGAAAAACCGTTCCAGGTGAAATCTTTTTTTACTCTTGCTGCTGCAAATGGGAAAAACGGATAAAATCTGCGCACTTCTTGTATGAACCATTGGTGATCTTTATCTTTTCCAGACTCTAGTTTTGCTACTTCATTCGGAAATTGATGTATCGCAAGCCCTGTTAAACATACATAAACAGATATCGCTACTATAGGCCGTAATAAATTCAATAATTCTACTGCAACAGTTTTTTTGTCAAGTAAATTTCCCTCAAGATCTTTATGCCATGAGAATGTGTATAATGCACGATCAGGTGAAACGGCAAGTTGTTCATTGCGTACATTCTCAATCAGGTCCTCTATCCATTTCTCAGCACTAGCACGGGCTTTTCTGCCTTTCCAATGCTTTGGCCCAATAGCTGCTGCTGATTCAAACATATCTGCTAGCTGTTCAGCTCTTTTTGCTAGATCACGTTCCGGTAATGGCACTCCTGTCCATGCACAAGCAACCTTTGTCATTACTTGTTTCGCTTCTTCATACAGAATAATTTCCTTTTCACTTTCCCAATTCTTAGCCGCTTGTTTCCACTGTTTTTTGGTTATATTAGAAATTTCCTCAAGCGCATCTTTTGTCATCAATGACATGAACATAGCTTTTCTATGCCGATGTTCTTCTCCATCTAAGCCCTGCACACCACCCTGACCAAATAGTGTCTTCTTCAGACGTTTCGGAGCAGCATCACTTCTTCTAAAATAGTTCGTATCATAAAAAAGCGTTGCGCTCTCTTTACCTGATAAACATATGGCATCCTGAGCAAGTAATTTCGTTTTAAAAACGTTTGTATCATAACGATCACGTCTATTTAGAATAAAGTGATACCCTTCTTTTAACAGCGCTATGCTATGATCCAATCCACCTTCGACTGGCATGGTTCTTCTTTCTCCCATATCCTCTTGTTCCTCCCTCATAATACATTTAGTTATTATATATACTTACCTTGCGCTATAAAATTAAACATTTTGATATGAAAATCACTTACTTTTTAAGTAATGCATAGATAACTAACTATAACCTCTAATTTAGATATGTATGAAATAAGAAATAATACTGTTTCGAGGTTGTGGTAAATAATATTTTGACTATATTAATAGTGTGAATTCATTACAAAAGGAGTCGTATTTGTATTAGAAGAAGGAATTATTATAATTACTAAACTTTTACATTTTTAAATTGATTAACAGACTTTTAGTGTGATATGTTGTGAGTGCAAGAAAGGAATGATCAAATGAATAAATTCACAAAAGTGTTTATTTGCAACATAACTCTACTAATGCTCTTTGGTTGTACAAGCGGTATGAACGAAGAATCAAATACAGATTCTTCAGTGAAGGACTCTGCTTTACAATATGAAGAGGAAATTGACGATAATACAGAAGACATCAACCTAAAAGGCACAGAGGTAAATGAATCGGCGCCTACAACTAAAACAGAAGAAGATATGAATAGCGATTCAGGCAAAGAATCTTCAGAAGAAACAGAAAGTGATGAGCAAATGAAGAATTATCAAGCTATTCTTCTGAAGAAATTGAATATGCTCGGGTTTGGTTACAACTAGGAATGATTAAAGACGTAGAAGGATTGTATGTTCGACATATACAGGCAGGCGAATTAGTGAATCCTAACGATGATACTAGTGTTAAATATCCAGAAGATGTTATACAACTATCAGGTGGGCGCCTAGTGGCTGGTTCGGTAACTTACAGTAGTAATGGGGGTGGCACAATTAATGTATACAGTATTCCAATACGTTGGGATTCCTCTCCAGATTTAGAAGAAGGCGTGATGCGAGAAGTAACAGAAGATATGATTAATAATCTAAAACTAGTTTATGTTGAAACAGGTGACAATAAAGAAATCATAAATCTTATTGACGTAATGATTATTCAATAATTTGAAGTAGTTGTTTTATAATAGAGAAATTAGTAGAAATGGATGCAGACAAAAAACAGTCTCAATTGAGAACGTTTTTTGTCGGTTACTCATCTATCAGCATATGAATTTCTCCTTGAATATCTTCTATTTCTTCAAAATATTCCTTTTCTGAGTTATTGTTTTGAAAAGATTCTTCTGTAATTTCAATTGCCTCATCTACTAAATCCGCAACTGATTCAGGCACTTCATCTAGTGCTTTAAAATGTTTTAAATAAGAATTAGCAATTCTTATTCTATGACTTTTAAAATCATCTTCTTGATAAATATTTTGTTCATCGAAGTTTTCTTGTGTTACTTCACTTTCTATGTAACCTTCAAACGAACTATATTCTGGTTTTGATAATATATTTGAACTATTATCTTCAACAGTGTCAATTTCCTTATTTAGTTTTAATTCATAAGAACTGTCAGCTTCTACCTTAACCCTATCAGCGTTAGAATTCTCTGCATATGTGATACCAAATACCAATACAACTAACAACGTAAATAAACCTATAAACGTTCTTTTCATCAAACCATCCCCTTATTTTTTGAAGGAACCTATCAATTTACTCATTAACATAATTTATTCTACACTCACTTTTTCCAAATTTAAACCAGTATTCTTGATATATTGATGAATTCGAGTATTATATTCATTTATTTCCTCATCCGTAAAATTAACGGGATACTTTTTAATTACAAACAACTGAGGAGTTCCAAAAATTAACAAGAAATATCTTCTTGCATCTTCTTTGGCCATTGTAATCGATGACCATTCCGTTTTGGTTATTAAATCACTATACTCTCTTATAAACTTATCTTCAGAAATAGTAAGTTTACACTCTTCATCTAAATATTTATTTTTAGCAACTGTTTTTTTCACAAATTTGACTAAAGCTCTTTTATAAACATATTTACTACCTACGAAATACATGATAAGAGTAAAAAGTATAATATAACGCCAAAATTGAACACCCACTAGCGACGTTGCAAGTACTAAATATAAGATACTTATAAACAAACCACATATTATCTTGTTCTTTTTATAATTCGGGAATTTATCAGCAAACTCTTTATATATCGCTATCAAATCCTCTTGGTCCACTTTAAAATATGCAACCATACAACTTCACTTCCTATATTTTCAATTATAAATTATCTACTAAATCACTAGTTTAATATCAGCTTACTTCTTCTATTAAAAAACAATTAAAGTTTAATTTACAACGACATCTAGTTTTGAAATAATATGTTCACTTAACTTTTTAAAAACAAGCGCATGTGCTTCTGAATCACCTAGATTTGTCATCACAGAACTTTGCTAAATGTTTTAAAAAATATTTTAAGTAATGTAGTTCTCATAGGTGAAACGGTAATTGCTTCTTGTATTAATATGTCTTTATAGCTCAAGTACTTGCTTAGTTGTTTTCTTCTATTAGGAATCATAAATAAAGGTAATCTATTAGGACTAAACCATTTTACCTTTTCTGTTTCAGGACCATCTTTAATTGGTTTACCACCTTTTAATTCTCCTAAGAATATATGTTGCATATCATCATATTGAGGTTGATAATATTCCCCAACTTTCTTCTTGATTTTAATAATGTATCCTGTCTCTTCCTTAGTTTCTCTTATAGCGCACTGTTCTATTGACTCTTCTTTTTCCAAAGTTCCTCCTGGAAAGTCCCACACAGGGTAGTCCTTTCGCTTCGCCAATAATACATTTCCATCTTTGTTAAAAACTATAGTGAAGCAACCCGAACTTTTACTCAAATTAATCATCCTCTTTTTTAAAAATATCCCCATCTAAATTATACTTTAAGTAGGGCAATTTGGTAGTTAATCACCTTAATTTTAAAAATCATTCAACCCTGTCCAACCATTCATTTATAAGGGAATCAAAAATTTGTGGTTGGTCAATTTGTAGATTGTGACCTGCTGTATCCAATACAGTAAATGTTCCACGTGGGTATTTATTCATAATGTCAAGTGCATCTTTATAGCCCACAGAAGAGTCTTGTCTTCCTAATAGAAATAAACTTGGATTATTGAAATCAGACTGATCAATCTTAAAAGAAAATTCATATTTACTCTTAACTTTATTTAGAAACTCTTCATCTCTAATTTTAATACCACTTAAAATTTCTTTGTTGTATCTCAACCAGTTGTACTCATTGAGTACAACTTGATTATTTCTAAAATCCTTTAATTCTTCTTCTGATAAATTGAGTAAAAATTTGTCATCTGTTTTTAAAACCTTATGTTTTTCAATTAACCTATTTTCTGGACTAGGAATAATTAATGGACATATAAATGCTGCACCAAGTATTCTTTCTTTTTGCTTTTCTATAATACCCCTGGCAATATATCCACCGTACGATTCACCAACAATTAAATATTCTTGGTTAGGAATTACTGTTTCAATAAAATCTAAAACGGTATCCAACATTTCATCAGAACTGCATATATCATGGTAATTTTTTGTTAATCCCATTCCGGGTAAGTCAATATAAATACGACGCCATCCTTCCTTCTTTTTAAAAATAGGTTCCATACAACCACTCATTAATCGGTGGTCAGGAGAATAACCGTGTATCATTAATACTGGTTTTCCTTTCCCTAAATCTTCATAAAATATATCCGCTTGGTGAACTTTGCAATATGCCATATTTAATTCCTTTCAATTAAAAACTGTGTAATCGTTCACAATACATATTTAGTTTAACATAAATATTCAGATTATTTTTAAAACAAGAAGAAAACTAATAAATTCACAATCTATCTATGTAACATCCACATTAGTTTACAGTAGAAAATGTACCATTCTTGTTTAAAACTAGATGACCAAAAATAGGACAATGAATGAAATACTGTGTATCACTTCATACCTTAACCTACGGGGTAACGTTCTTTTGGGTATTCATTATTAGCGAAAAAACAAGTTATTTCCGATCAATCTGTCCTTAGGCTTTAGATGAGGGCATATATAGTGAGCTCAAAAAGTTAGATTTTTTAAAGGGTCTATTTGCTTTCTAATCTTTAAAATTTATAGACAAAATTCACGACGCGTGTTAATCTATTTTAAACGGTTAATATTTTTTAACCATAAAGAGAAAAGAGGAATAAACATGTTAGAAAGATATGTAATAAAAAATTATACGCAACTTAAAACTATTTCTGATCCTTTAAGAGTACAAATCGTTATCATGTTAATTGAAAAAGAATGGACTGTCACAGAAATTAGCAAAGAGATTGGATTAGAAAAAGCTAAAGTTTTTTATCATTTAAAAGAATTAGAAAAACAAAACATGATTGCCATTGTAAGAAAAGAAGAAGTAAAAGGTAATATTCATAAATATTATAGAGCAACACATAAAGGCTTTAAGATAGATAAAGAGTTAATACCTCTATCAAAGGAAAATGCAGAACATGTCTATAATTCTCTTATTGTACAACAACTTGAAAACACTAAAAAAATCGTTTCTAAAAATAGTCATTTAGTAACAGAAGAAACCAGTATGGCTCAAACTGTACAAATCAACTGTTCAACTAAACAATTTCATATGTGGAAGGAGAAATATAATCAACTCATAGAAGAATTAGAGCAAATGAAAAGCGATGATGACAATCATACTTTTTATATCAATACGATTGCAATAGAATTAGAAAATAAGGTCTTTGAATAGAGACTTAAAGAAGGGATAGATAAAAGATGGATGTGTTAAAAAACAAAAACTTTCTTTCTCTTTTTTGGGGCCGTTTAATTACAAATGCGGGAGATAGTATTTATTACATAACAACCACTTGGTTAGCAGCTACAATAACAGATGATCCGTTTTACGTAGGTGTAACAAGTGCTGTGATTTTGATACCTAAAACCTTACAATTCTTATGGGGACCTTTAGTTGATCGCTGGAATATTAAGCCTGTTCTTATATTTACTCAACTGATTCAAGCGGCTTTGATTCTCTTAATCCCTATTCTCTATTATATGCAATTATTAACTATTTTTAACTTGTTGCCCATTGTTTTTGTTGCAGCAATCGTTGCAGAACTTGGGTATCCTGTACAACTAAAAGCTCTTCCTATTATTCTACCTAAAAATAAACTTATTAAAGGAAATTCTTTGTTAGCTATGGCGAATCAATCAGCCGATATTGTCCTAAATGCATTGGCTGGTATCTTATTAGCCATTTTAGGATTCGCGACTTTATATTTAGTTGATTCGGTTATCTTTACTCTAGCTGCACTTACATTTTCTTTAATAAAACTAAAAAACACATCTTCAGATACTATAAAAGTAGAAAAGTTTAGTTTAAAAAATTATCGATTAGAAATGAAAATGGGGTTAAAAATTGTTTTTACATCTATGATATGGATTTTTCTAATAGCAAATACGATTAGTAATTTTTGTTTAGGAATTATGTATGCCATATTACCTATTTATGCAAACTCACTTGGCGGAGAAGAAAAATATGGCTTTATATTAACAGCTATATCTGTGGGTACTGTTTTAGGGGCATTAATTAGTACTAAGCTGAATAAAGTTCCAATTGGATTATTTATTGCCTCCTCCTTTATTTTAGCTTTTATTCTATGGGGCATTGCTCCTTATATGAACTTTTACGTCTTTCTTTTATTATTTACGTTATCCTGGATACCAGTAGGAGCTGCGAATATCATTATCGGTTCCATCATGCAATCCGTTATTCCTTTGTCAATTATTGGAAGAACCAACACTGTTATTGCTAGTTTTTGTGCAATTGCTATGCCCTTAGGTTCTTTAGCTGGAGGATTACTTGTAAGGTATCATGATAGCCGATTAATTCTTTCCTTATCAGCTATTGGCTATTTAGCAGTTGGGTTAACATGGTTATTAAATAAAAAACTTAGGAATCTTCCTAATAGTGAAATCATTCGTTTTACAGATTTTAATATACCTAGAGAATTAATAGATGTAGATACTATGGAAAAAGAAACAAGAAATCATACAAATGTATTTGGAGGGCGTGAGTAACCATTGAAAAAATGACCTCTTTTCTCTTACTTCGTATTTCCATCTATGGTAAAAAACTCAATAGTCCTACAACCTCTTCCTCTTATAAAATAAAAAGAGATCATATTCTAACGGGGCAATGTTTTCCCTGATTGAATTGATCTCCTCCATATGACAGTCTAAAGGCATGTAAATTATTCATATTCATTTGCTAACCAATAAGTTTGCAAATATTTTAGAAAAAAGCAGTTGCACAGTTACTGTTATAGATCGTATATTTTTGTGTATTTATCTGTTAAATAGTCCAACAAATAGTTTGCATTCAAAGGTTCATTGGTGACTTCTTTAATGATTTCAAGTGGCTTTTTCATTTTACCATGCTGATGAATGTGACGCGTAAGCCAATTCTTTATTGGAGAAAAATCGCCTGAATTTATTATTTCTTCGATATTCATCTCTTTTGACAATTGATTGTTAAATTGTGCAGCATACATGTAACCTAATGCATAAGATGGGAAATATCCGAAGTCTCCAGCAGACCAATGAATATCTTGTAAAACGCCTTCTTGGTCAGAGTTAGGTCTAATTCCTAAATAATCTTCCATCTTTTGATTCCAAGCTTCAGGCAAGTCCTTTACAGCTAATTCCCCATCAATTAGTGCTTTTTCTAATTCATAGCGAATCATAATATGTAAGCAGTATGTTAATTCATCCGCCTCGATTCGGATATAAGAAGGTTTCACTTCATTGATTGCTGTATAAAAGTCAGAAAAATCAAGTGTATGAAAAGCAGCTGGTGCATAGCTATGGAATAAATCAAAATGCTCTTTCCAAAACGCTTCGCTTCTTCCAATGAAGTTTTCCCAGAATAAAGATTGTGACTCATGTATGCCCATAGAAGTTCCACTAGCCATTGGTGTTTGTGCAAGTGACGCAGAGATGTTTTGTTCATATAAGGCATGTCCACCCTCATGAATGGTACCAAAAACGGCCATGCGGAAATCATTTTCGTCATAACGAGTCGTTACACGCACATCATTCGGATTTATTCCAATTGCAAATGGATGAATTGTTTCATCTAATCTTCCAGCATTAAAGTCATAACCCATCTTCTTTAGTATATCTAAACTAAAATTCTTCTGATCATCTTTTGGAAAGTGATGTGTCAACAAATTCGCGTCTGGTTGTACTTTTGCTTCACTAATTTGCTGCACAAGCTTTGTTAAACCTGTCCTAACTTGTGCAAATACGTTATCTAAAATCTCTGTAGTCATTCCTGGTTCATATAAGTCTAATAAGCCATCATATTTATTATCTTGATAGCCCCAATAAGTGGCAAACTTTTTATTATAAGATACAAGTTCTTCTAAATAAGGTTGAAGTAGACTGAAATCATTTTCTTCTCTTGCTTTTTGCCAAACAGATTCTGATTTAGAACGAAGTGTAACAAATGCTTTATATTCAGCATCAGGAATTTTGATATTACGTTTATATTCAACTTCACATTCTTCCACTGACTTTTGTAACAGGGTATTACTTGTTTTATCCTTTAACTGATCAATTAAACGCTTCATTTGATCAGAAGTTGCTAGTTGGTGCATTTTCTGTGACAAAAAACCAATTACTTCTGATCGTTGTTCAGCTCCCTTTTCAGGAATTTTCGTCCTCAAATCCCACTGAACTAATGCTAATGCTTCACGATACGCATCTTGATCTTTTAACAATTCTTTGAATTCTTGTTCTAATTGTTCTAGAGTTTGCATTTTATCACTCCTTATTACATTCTTTTACCAAAGTATTGATAATAATCCACTTTAATAAAGCCATTAAATAATTTGCGTTTTTTTGTTGCCTTTTTACCATACATGGCTTCAAACTTTTCATCAGATGTTAAGACATAAGAACTCCAAGAAGGATTTGATCGCATCACTTCTCCTACTTGTTGATAGGTATGTCTAACTTCCTCTTGATCGCCAATACGTTCACCGTATGGTGGATTTGATATCAAGTAACCATTCGCCCGTTTAGGATTAAAATCCTTTGCTTGCATCTGTTTCCAATCAATTAAATCTGCTAACCCTGCTTCTGTTGCATTATTTTGTGCAATTTGGATCATTTTGTGATCAATATCAGTGCCAGTAATATCTAATACTTGGTCATAATTAGCAAGATCTTCCGCTTCTTCAAATGCCTTATCCCATATTTTACGCTGAATAAGAGGCCATTCTTCAGATGCGAATGAACGATTAAATCCAGGCGCAATATTTTGTCCTATTAAAGCTGCTTCAATTAAAATCGTACCAGAACCACAGAATAAGTCAACTAAGGGATAATCTGGTTTCCAATTTGTTAATTGCACAAGCGCGGCTGCTAACGTTTCTTTTAATGGCGCTTCCCCTTGACCTGTTCGGTAACCGCGTTTATGTAAGCCAGCACCAGTAGCGTCAATTGTCAAGGTAACGAGATCTTTTAATATCGCAACTTCAACACGATATAAGCCATCTGTTTCTGGAATGCGATCTGCTATTGAGTACTTATTCTTTAGCTTTTCAACGATTGCCTTTTTAACAATTGCTTGGCAATCAGAGACACTGAACAGTGTTGATTTATGCGACTTTCCTATAACAGGAAATTTTCCGTTTTCAGGTATGTACTGATCCCACTCTAATGCTTTTGTTGCTTCAAAAAGATCATCAAACGTTTTTGCATAAAACTGGCCAATAACGACTTTTAATCGATCAGCCGTACGCAACCACAAATTACAACGTGGGATTGCACTAATATCCGCTTCAAATATTACTTTTCCATTCTCGACTTGTACCTCTGTGTATCCTAACGCTTTGACTTCATTTGCAACTACTGACTCAAGTCCCATTGCAGCTGTTGCTATTAATTTAACTGTTTGTGTCATTATTTTTAATCCCTTCCTATCCAAAATAAAAACCCTTCCAAACACCAATTAACAATTAGTTTAGGAAGGGCAATACATCTTATTTAATAGACCAATGAATGTTTTGTAAGCCATGTTCTGTACTATTTGCACTACAAACGGTGGTCAGCCTCGTGCACAAGTAGTAATCATCTATCTACAAGCAATCAAGCTTGTCCTTGTTTCGGTTGAATTCCCTAATCCAAGATGCCCCTACCAAAATTTGGGTTTCTCACTCATGGGGTTTACCCGTTCCACTCAGACTGTTTCCAGCCTGATTACGTCACTGTGGCACTTTAAAGGACATCACACCATATCTATTTAAATAGACGTAGGTGCTTATCCTGCCGTTAACCATATAGGTTACCTTGATTTATGTCTTCATCAAGCACGAACACTACAAACATCTCAGTTTGTGTGAGCATGGACTTTCCTCTACACATCATAATATGTGCAGCGATTACTAAAACATTCATCTTATAATTATTTTAATTCAATTTATGCATTATTATTGCCGACCCAGTATTTCATTGCGACAACTAAACTAGTATACCATACTTTTTCATTCTAATGTTGTGGTAATTTACGGTAAATGCATAAACATTAAGAATCTGCGTATTTCTTACCAAATACAGACTTCTCTAAATTAGATAAACGTTTTAAAATATCATAATTGACTTGATGGTTTGAAGTTGATGGTCTCGTTCTAGTTTGATCTGGTGTTTGTTTTTTAATACGATCATTTTCTTGTCTTAGTTTGGCAATCTCATTTGCAAACCGCTCATAGTCTTGAATGATTACATCCAAAAACTCATCTACTTCTTCTTGGTTATATCCGCGCATTGACGTTTTAAAATCTTTATCTAAAATATCTTTTGTTTTCAATTGATTAACTTCTTCTGTCATTTTATTCACCTCGTATTTTCCAAAGCTCTGACCCTATTTTTTCAAATTTCTCGACAAATGTCAATCACTGTTTGGTAAATCAGGATTATTTTCAAGCCATTCTTGTACAATATCATCTAAATCAAATGGTGTTATGTAGTATATTGGATAGTCAGTCTGGTTATGTTTTTTCTTCGCTTCTTCTAAAAAGAACTTTACACTGCCTGGATTTTCTTCATCAACAAGTATAAGGCTTGCTTGACTTTTTTCTAAAAGCCATTTGTTTTTCGCCTTAAATTGATGGGGTCCTTTATAATCGCTTTGGTAAAGTAGTTCAAAAAAGTCAGCTTGGATGATAACTTGCTGATAAGCCTCTTTATATGGCTCAGGCCAACGAGATTCTTGATTATCAAATGGTGGAATAACAGCTAGTTTTATATCATATGTATCCTGTAAATCCATAATTACCTCAGCTGCCCATAATTCTACACCCATTTGACCGGAAACAATGACCCATTCTAACCCTTCCTCAATAAGAGAAATAAGTCTTTTTTTTATTGCCTTTTTTATAAAGCTAATTTTCTGATCATCACTATTATAAATATTTATTTCAAATGATTTATAACCTGTAATAGTTAATATCTTTATCATAGATCATCTTTCCTTTTTTCATAAAAAAAGCTGGAAGCTCCAGCTTTTTTTATGGTACATAGTTGATTCTATTATCTCCAAAATCCTGGTCTTGGTGGTTGATTCACTGTTGGTGCTGGCGGAGCAGGTACTTGCGGTGCGCCTCCATATACGTTAACACTATTCACAGAATTCTGAAATGATGTTGAATGCGGGTAAATATGCGTATTTTTCACTAAATGATGATTTTTTACCACCGTATGTGATGGATGAATATACTGTACATTACTCTGACTAGCAGTATTTACCTCATTACACGTAGTAGGGCAAACAATAGTTTCCGTTGGCCCACAAGCTTGATTACCATAAAAAGGTTTGTGATGTCTCATAAAATTATCTCCTCTCCAATTGTTTAACAGTTAACAATCATTCTCTAAATACAAAGTAATGATTGATTCCCTATTAACCTATGTTAGGATTGAGATAATTGTCTGAGTCAATGTCCTAGTTTTTTAAACTTTCTTTATTTCATATCTGTAGCTTGAAAAGAGTACGGTAATAATTGATCAATTGTTACTGTCTTTAAATCATTTTTTAAATTCGTAATATGCACAGAGACATCTTGATTAAAAAATTCACTCATCACTTGTCGACATGATCCACAAGGGGATATTGCTCTATCTGTATCCGCAACAACCGCTAATTGTTTGAATTCCGTTTCTCCTTCTGAAATTGCTTTAAATATTGCTACTCTCTCTGCACACAAGCTTACAGGATAAGCAGCATTTTCAATATTACAACCTAAATAGACTTTCCCAGACTTTGTTTCTAAGGCTGCACCAACTGCAAATTTAGAATACGGTATATATGCTTTTTTTCTAGCTTCCTTTGCACTTTCAATTAATGCTTCTTTATCCATACAGGAACCCTTCTCTCACTTTTTTATGTAAATTAGAACAGAATATTCTTTATTGAAAATCTTCTAATATTAAATCGCATACGTATTGTACGGATTGGTACAATTCCATATATCTTTTTCTTTTTACATCTATGTAATAACTATGCATTAATAATAGATCCATATTCTCTCTTGTCGATGCCACTTGCTGTGGATGTACACGAACATTTCTGTTTTTAACATGCTCAGCTGCAAGAGTTTCCCATGATTCATTTAATTGAAACACGGGATTTGTCTTTTCTTTTACAAAAAGGAAAAAGTCTTTGTCGCGTTTATGTGCTGGTTTCTCTTGTTCAAGATAATTTGACTTCAACAATTCTAATTCTTTTTTTAATTGAATGGTTGTTTCTTTTAAATTCATTCTTATCGCTCCAATCCACTACCTTCTTACTTTATCATGATTTTTGCACAAATGGGAGTAATTTAACCCAATTTTTATTTCTTTTCTGTCTCTTTAAAGGAATGGAATGGACATTATCTGCATGCGTTTGTTGCAAATCTTCTACTATCTTATGAATACGATTCACTTCCTGTTGTAAATTTTCAATTTCACCACGATGAGCCAATACCATTGTTAACACAACATCATCAGCCTTAGAACTAATGCGTTGATCCATTAAACGAATAGTTTCGATAAGTTTTGTATAGGATTGATTATATGCTTGTTTTGATACACCATTCATTTGATTGACTAATTTTTGTCCCAAATCGATCACTCCTCTAGTTTAAGTTTGCATTGTTTTAAAGATTCTCTATCGAATGAAATAACCCTGCACAGTTGACAAAACTAGAAGAAAACATACATATTTAGTGCAAAAAATCTTATTTTTTTATCTGAATCATTCTATAAATAGATTAGCTTGTTTTTGTAAAAATAGTGAAAAACAATTATAATAAGATAAAGCTTTGATCTTCCCTATCAAAAATAGGTATTTGCACACATTTTTGTAAAAAAAGACACTTTTATACTCAATTTGAGTACTTATTTGGTATGATACTTTCTAGCAGGAGGAATAAATAGCATGAATTACCCGAATGGGAGTAAAGCTTCCTCCCAGTCTAAACTTACTACTAATAAAAATAAGACAAGCTTTAGTAATCGTGGAATGACGTTAGAAGATGACATTAATGATACAAACGACTACTACCGTATCACGAATCAAGCAGTCATTCATAAGAAACCCACGCCAGTGCAAATTGTCAAAGTGGATTATCCGAAGCGAAGTGCAGCAGTAATCAAGGAAGGTTATTTTAAACAGGCTTCCACCACTGACTATAATGGCATATATCGATCCAAGTACATTGACTTTGAGGCAAAAGAAACGAAAAATAAAACATCGTTTCCTCTTAGCAATATTCATGATCATCAAATAGATCATATGAGAACAATTATCGATCATGGTGGTATTTGTTTTCTATTAATTCGATTTGCTGTATATGATCAAACTTTTTTTCTACCAGCAATGAAACTTTTCCCTTATTGGGATCGTCAATCTAATGGTGGAAAAAAATCTATTCCCTATCAAGAGATTAAGGAAGCTGGTGTTGAAATCCCAATAGCTTTCCAAGCACGAATAGATTATTTAAAAATTATTGACCAGCTTTACTTTTAGAACGGAGGAAGATGAGTTATGGCAAATGATAGCCAATCTCGAGCAGCAAGAAGAAAACAACAAAATCAATCAAAAAAGAAAAATAAATCTATATTCAAAAAAACATTGCTAGTCATAGGCATTGTATTTTTAGCATCTGTTATCGGAATTGGTGGGTTATTCACTTATTATGTTGCCACTGCGCCTAACTTAGATGGTGCATTACTTTCAGATCCTGCTTCTTCAAAAATTTATGATATGGATGAAGAATTATATGCGGATCTAGGTACTGAAAAGCGAACAAAAATTAGTTATATAGATCTACCAGATACATTAATTGATGCGGTATTAGCAACAGAGGATGTCCGTTTCTTTGAACATTCTGGTATTGATTTAAGAAGGATTGGCGCAGCAGTTTTAGCCAATTTCACGGATGGATTTGGTTCCGAAGGTGCAAGTACAATTACACAACAGGTAGTAAAAGATTCATTTCTATCTACTGATAAAACAATAAAAAGAAAAGTACAAGAACAATGGATAGCGATTCAATTAGATCGTGAATATTCAAAAGAAGAAATACTTGAAATGTATCTAAATAAAATCTATTATGGCTCTGGTGCTTATGGTGTTGCAACAGCGGCAAATACGTATTTTAGTAAAACGGATTTATCAGAATTAACGCTTGCAGAATCTGCTATTTTAGCTGGTTTACCACAACGACCTTCTGCATACGATCCAACAGTTAATCCTGATTTAACCCAAGAAAGAATGGAAACTGTTTTAACTTTAATGGTAAGACACGGTAAGATTACAGAAGCAGAAGCGGAAGAAGCGAAAGCTGTTAATGTAGAAGATATATTAAATGTTTCGGTAGAACAAGAAACACCGTATCAAGCTTTTATACAAAAAGTAGCCGATGAAGTGGAAGAAAAAACAGGTGCAAATATTTATACAGATGGTTTACAAGTTTACACTACACTTGATCCCGTTGCGCAGGAAGAAGTTGAATTGGTCTTATCTAATTCAGATGATAACCCTATTGACTTTCCGGATGACGAGTTACAATCAGGTATTGTTGTAACAGCTACCAATACTGGTGCTATTCGAGCTATTGGTGGTGGAAGAAATCGTGAAAATAATAATGGTTGGAATTACGCTTTTCAAGGTGATGGTCGACAAGCTGGTTCAGCAATTAAACCTATACTTGATTATGGACCTGCAATTGAATATCTAAATTGGTCAACATACCAACAAATAAATGATGATGCACCTTATGAAATTGGAAATGAAGCTGGGGATACGATTAATAACTGGAATAATCAATTCCAAGGATGGATGAGCATTCGATATGCCCTCCAATGGTCACTTAATGTTCCTGCCGTTAAAACGTTAGATGAAGTTGGTACGTCACAAGCAGCAGATTTCGCGAATGGTTTAGGTTTTAATTATGATGAAAATAATTTAGGTATTACAGAGGCGATTGGAGGAGCTGAATCAGATGTCACTCCACTAGTAATGGCTGGAGCTTATAGTGCATTTGGTAATGAAGGTATTTACAATGAACCATATGCTGTAACAAAGATTGTTTATGATGACGGTAGCTCAGAAGATTTGAAATCAGAGCCAGTAGCTGCTATGTCTGACTCAACTGCTTACATGATAACAGATATGTTGAAATCGGTAGTTCAAAGTGGTACAGGTACAGTTGCAAATGTATCTAGTATTCCAATGGCAGGGAAAACGGGAACAACTGATAACGATGCAGATATTTGGTTTGCAGGTTATAGCACAAATTACACTGTTTCTGTATGGTCTGGTTACCCAGAAGGTAATGAAAGAGCAGTACCTGATACAAAGATTTCACAAAATTTATTTAATCATGTTATGTCAACTATATCAGCAGGCGTTGAGACACCGGACTTTGAGAGACCTAGTTCTGTTGTTGAAGTGAAGGTTGAAAAAGGTTCAAACCCTGCTAAATTAGCAAGTTCATACACCCCGTCATCACAGATAGTTACTGAATTATTTAAAAAAGGTTATGAACCAGAAGCGACATCCGAAAAGTTTGAACAAATTGATCCTGTTTCAAGCTTACGTGCAAGTTATGATGAAGAATCGAATCTGATTGATGTCTCCTGGAGTTATAATGGTGACGAAGATGTTACATTCCAAGTTAGTACCGGTTCAAATAGTACAACTACTGATAATAACGAACTTGAAATAAGTAACGTGGAAAGAGGCACTTCTTACACCATTGAAGTTATTGCGATCAGTAATACTGATGAAAGTAATGTAAGTGAAGTAAAAACTGTTGAAGTCACTGTTCCAGAGGAAGAAGTTGAAGAAGAAGAACCTGAAGAAGAAATAGAAGAAGAAGAACCTGTGGAGCCTGAGGAAACGGAAGAACCCGAGGAACCCGCAGAACCTGAAGATACTGATGAAAATAGTGAAGAACAAGACGATCCAGCTAGTGATGATTCGACCGAAGATGAAGAAACGACAGAAGATCCAGAAACTCCTGTAGTTACTCCACCAGAAGAAGATGAAGAAACGACAGAAGAATAGTAGACAAAAAGGCAGCATCTGCTGCCTTTTTTTATTGCTCTAATATTTCCGCTTTTGCATACAGTTTCTCTGCTTCTTTATACAATTCATTCAAATGAATATAAGAGTGATATTGATGTGGGTATGACTGTATAAATTGAATTCTTTCTTTTATATTTAATGGTTTGTAGGTGAAATTTTCCAGTTTGTCAACACCATCTAGTTCTTCATCCCACTTCTCTTTATTTAATAAAAATAACAAGTGAATATAGTTTTTAATAGACTGTTGCATAGGAAAAGAAGCTTCTTGAATTTTTCTTTCATGAAATAGATTTGAAATATATCCTGATTTACCTTTCCATTCGTTCATCAATTCTATCCCTTCAGTTTGCATATTCCTCACGTTCCTTTTGTTTCATTCTTTTCTTACCTTCTCGACAAATAGTTAACAAGGGGCATGCAGGACAATTAGGATTTCTTGCTTTACAATGATAGCGACCAAAGAAAATCATGCGGTGGTGTGTATCACTCCACTCCTCTTTGGGGACCTTGCGCATTAATGTCTTCTCCACTTCTAAGACAGAATCTTTCCAACGACACAAAGCCAATCGTTTAGATACACGTTCAACATGTGTATCTACAGCAATTGCTGGTTCTTTAAAAGCTACTGATGCAACAACATTTGCTGTTTTACGGCCAACACCAGCTAATGTTTCTAAATCTGCTTTACTTTCTGGAACCTCTCCATTAAAGTTATCCAATAATGATTGGCAAAGCTTTTGTATATTTTTTGCTTTATTACGATATAAACCAATAGATCGTATATCTTGCTCTAATTCTTCAACTGTTACAGCTAAAAAATCTTCCGGAGTTTGGTATTTTTGGAAGAGATTTTTAGTTACTTTATTAACCAAATTATCTGTACACTGCGCTGATAAAAGAACAGCAATTACAAGTTCAAATGGATTTTTATGCACGAGTTCACATTCTGCGTTTGGATACATTTCCTTTAAACTATCTAAAACGTAAGCAATGTCTTTTTTATTAAGCATAATACTTTCTCTCCTTATTCATCTTCTAACCAATTGTAATACAAGGAGACATCCCGTTTTGGCTCTTCTCGTTCTAAGTTTGAATTTGATTGATTACTATGGAATGATTTACTCTGTTCTCTTGATTGTTCAACAGATCGAATTCCTTTCTTCTTCCACTCTCGTAAGATTCGATCTATATATTTAAAATTGAGTTTACTCATTAATACAGCTTCACGTAAGGCTGCTTTAATAAGTGCAGGTTTTTGTTCATCTTCATCAATCCAAATATTAATCGTCTCAATTTCAAATGGTGATAATGCTCGTCCGAATTCTTGTTCAAATAAAAGAAAGATATTCATTGCAAGCTCATGATCCGTGTCATCTTTTTTTGGTGGAGCTTCCTGATATAACTTCTCCCACAAAGGTTCGAGGGAATATTGTTCACCCATCAAAACTTGTTCTGCTTCATTTTGTTCAATTGCTAACATATTTTTTTGTATTAATTTGCGTAATATCGTCGAACACTCTTGTTGATCAAACGAGACACAGTCAGCTATTTCATCAGGTGTTGGAAAATAAACCGCAGATATACTAAAGCGATGAATTTGCAAAAGAACAATGACATCTTTTTCTGTTAATCCAAGTGTATGATATTCTCCTAATAGTTTTGCAGGAATCGTTAATTGATCCCTCAAAAAGGTTTGATAAGAATGTTTATTTTTCATGTAAGTCACCTCAAAATAGTCTGAACATCTTTAGAAATTGATAGTAAAACCCCTGACAACATCAAATATGTCAAGGGTTCTACATTAAATAAACGTATTATGGATATAGTCGATTTAACAGACGTGGAAAAGGAATTGTCTCACGTACGTGTTCAACACCTGAGAACCATGCAACCGTTCTTTCTAAACCTAATCCGAATCCTGCATGTGGAACACTTCCAAATTGACGCAATTCTAAATACCATTTGTAAGCATCACCTGATAATTTATGTTCATCATAACGCTGCTTCAATAATTCCAAGTCATCTATTCTTTGTGATCCACCTATAACCTCACCATAGCCTTCTGGTGCAATCAAGTCAGCACATAAGACTACTTCTGGCCGATTTGGATCAGGCTTCATGTAGAAGGCTTTAATGTCGGCTGGGTAATTCGTAATAAATACTGGTAAGTCAAAACTTTCTGCAATCGCAGTTTCATGAGGAGATCCAAAATCTTCGCCCCACTCAATATCTGTGAAACCTTTTTCTTTAAGGAGTTCCAACGCTTTATCATATGTAATCCGTGGAAATGGCGCTTTAATTTTTTCTAATTTAGATACATCACGTTCAAGTGTTTTTAATTCTAATTGACAATTATCTAAAACTGCTTGCGCTAAATAACTAACATAATTTTCTTGAACTTCTAAACTTTCCTCATGATTCATAAATGCCATTTCTGGTTCAATCATCCAGAACTCAATTAAATGTCTTCGTGTTTTAGACTTTTCTGCTCTGAAAGTTGGTCCAAAAGAAAATACTTTACCAAACGCCATTGCTGCTGCTTCCATGTATAATTGGCCACTTTGTGAAAGATATGCCTCTTCATCGAAGTATTGTGTGTGAAACAATTCTGTCGTACCTTCTGCAGCAGCTCCAGTTAAAATCGGTGGATCAATTTTCATATAGCCATTTTCATTGAAAAATTGGTAAGTTGCACGAATTATTTCGTTACGGATTTTCATAATTGCATGCTGTTTTTTAGAACGTAACCATAAATGACGATGATCCATTAAAAACTCAGTACCATGCTCTTTTGGTGTTATCGGAAAATCAACTGCAGCATGAATAATTTCAATTTCTTTGACTTGTAGTTCATAACCAAACGCTGAACGTGTATCTTCTACAACAGTCCCAGTAACATACAATGATGTTTCTTGCGTTATATTTTTAGCCAATTGAAAGATTTCCTCTTCTACGTCAGCTTTTGCAACGACACCTTGGATAAAACCTGTTCCATCTCTAAGTTGAAGAAAAGCAATTTTACCACTTGATCTTTTATTGGCTAACCATGTGCCAATTCTCACTTCTTCCCCTACATGTTTTGCTACTTGATCTATTGTTGTTTTCATCCTTAATTCCTCCAAAAATCTCAATACTTATGATTGATGATTAATTACAAATCGTTTAATTCTCTTCATTGCTTCCTCTAGTTGCTCTAACGAAATCGCATAGGAAAGTCTGACATTTTCTGCTGCACCAAAACCAGTTCCAGGAACCAATGCTACCTTTTCCTCTTCTAATATTGCTTCTACCCAATCATCAACTGTTTTATAACCTGTCATCTTAACTGCTTCTTTTACATTTGGAAATAAATAAAAAGCACCTTTTGGTTTAACACATGTAATACCAGGTATTGCAGTGAGCCATTGATAGGTTTTCTCTAATCTATCTTGGAACGCTACACGCATCTGTTCAATTTCTTCATCTCCGTTTGAATAGGCAGCCAATGCAGCATATTGTGCAATTGATGTTGGGTTTGACGTTGAATGTGATGCTAGTCCCGTCATTGCTTTAATAATTTGTTTGTTGCCAATCGCATAACCAATTCGCCAGCCTGTCATAGAGTGAGATTTTGATACACCATTAATAATGATGGTTTGTTCTTTTAATGCGTCGGAAATCTCAGCTATTGATACATGTGCTTCTTCTGTATAGATTAGCTTCTCATAAATTTCATCTGAGACAATCAAAACATTATTCTCCAAACAAATTTTACCAAGGTCGTTTAATTCCGATTTAGTATACATAGAACCTGTTGGGTTACTTGGTGAATTAATAATAACAGCTTTTGTTTTATCTGTTATCGCATTCTTTAGTTGATCAGGTGTTAATTTAAACTGGCTCTTTTCATCCGCTTCTACATAAATAGGTGTACCTTGGGCTAACTTAATTTGTTCTGGATAGCTTACCCAATAAGGCGAAGGAACAATTACTTCATCGTCAGGATTTAACAAAACTTGAAATAAAGTATATAGTGCATGTTTAGCACCAGTAGTAACGATGATTTGATCTCGATCATAGTCTAAATGTTGATCGTTTCTCATTTTCTCAATAATTGCATCTTTTAACTCTACTATACCACCTGCAGGAGTGTACTTTGTAAATCCACTTCTCATTGCATTTGTTGCTGCATCTAGAATATATGATGGTGTATTAAAATCTGGTTCACCTGCGCCTAATCCGATAACATCATGTCCTGCATCTTTTAGCTCTTTTGCTTTAACAGTAATTGCTAATGTTGAGGATGGCGTCAATGCTTGTACTCGATGTGCTAATTCCATTTGATCACCCTTCTTTTTTTAATAATCATTTGAAAACGATACACCACTATCATAAGACCCATCATCTAAGCGGTAGTATGCATAACTTAATCGATCTTCTGCATCAAAGTAACTTAATTCTAACAATGGGGTATCCCCTCTGATCCCGTATTGTGATTGTAATAGCTCACATGATGTACTACAGGAATTTTGCCATTGTGATAATAACGTATTCTTATCCAAAAAATTAGATAACTCAAAAGTTTTTATCTCAACTTCTTGATTTGAAACCTCTACAAAGGCAAGGATACTGTCACCAGTTTCTGTCTGTCCCTCTACCACATTATAATAAATCTCACCGTGATAGCGAGAAATATCATCTATTTCAATGATCGCTGTTTCTTCTAGCACACGTTCTTCTGAAGTTGAAAAGTCGGACGTTTTATTCGCTTCTACAGTTTGATACAAGATGACACTGTAAACAAAGATTCCAATAATAAGCAGAATAAATCCAACTAGAATCCAACTTAGCCAATTAGGTACGGTAAATAGTAAAGATTGCTTTTTCATGATCATCCTCATCCAATGCTAATCCAAACATTAAATCATCTTCTTTCAATGTACGATTTAAACTGTCAACTATTTTATACATGTCTGTTGAATGTGTTAATTTTACTGTTGATAATGTTTCTATTTTATCCTTCATAAATATCTCCTAAATGTGAATTTTTAATTAACTGCTAATTAAAGTGTTTTTATTACAAAAAATTGTTACACATAGATAACTAATTCATTTGTATACTAATGATATGTTGAAAAGAAATATGTAATATGTCTATATATTATAACAGGTTTTATGACAAAAATTGATAGACAATTATAATTTTTCAACTAAATTTATCCCAACCCACCATATTTACTGTGTACAGTTTACTGTACACAGGTTTTTTTATGAAATTATTTCGTAATCATTCAAGTCCATTCGGATAATTGTCGTTCCTACTTGTTTTAGTTGGTAGACATCAATCCAAGATTCATTAAGTCTCTCCATTAAATCTTTATTAGGTGTACCAGCCTCTTGATTAAAAACTATACTAATATGTGGATCCATTTTCTGTAACAATTTTGCGCTGGGTGAATTACTTTGACCATAATCAGCAATTTTAATTATTTCAGACTGCAAATTGTAAGCTTCCAATCCTTTATCACTATCTGGATCATTGACACTCATATACAAAATGCTGTTTTTTCCAAATTCAATTAAAAACGTCATTTCTCCCGCAGTATTTGTTTGTAATACATGAATGTTTAAAGCACTACCAAGTTTGATTTGGTCATCTTTTTTCCACATTGTTTTATTAGTGATACCTGTTAATAACTGTTTTTCTGAATTTGCATAATAAATATTTTGCACATCAAAATTCTCGCTTATTTGATCTATATTACCACAGTATTCTTCTGTTTGCTTCGTTAGTATTAAGCCATCCAACTTCTCTACATGTAGTTCCTTTAACTGTTTCCAAAGCTCTAATCTACTCTCTTTTGAACCAGTATTAATCAAAAAATTCTTACCATCAGGTGTTTGAATAATAGTTGCTTCACCATCTGGTATATTCAGAAATGAAACATATAATTCGTTTTCCTCGACCGGCGATGTTGAGGCAATCACATTAATTATACCAGTTACTGGAAAGAAGAACAACGCTAATAAAAGCGTAAAAACATGAATAAATCGGTTCATCTAATCACCTACTTCACAATATTGTAGGCTTAGGATGCGTAAATGTTAACAGATCATAACCAATCTTGAGCTATTTCCATTAATTCTTTTGTTGTTTTATGATGGATAGGTATTTCTGGTATCGAATCAATAAAGTAATTACTGTATTTAGCAGTCATTATTCGATCATCACAAACAAATACAATACCTCGATCAGTACTGGAACGAATTAATCGACCAAATCCTTGTTTAAAACGAATAATTGCATTAGGTAAGGCTAGTGTGGCAAACGGGTTTTTTCCCGACTTTTTTAGATAGTTTGCTTTTGCTTGATATACCGGATGATTAGGTGGTTGAAATGGTAATCGCACGATCACAACACAAGATAAATCACTTCCTGGAATATCAATTCCTTCCCAAAAAGAATTCGTACCTAACAAGATAGCCTGATCAAATGTTTGAAAATTCTTTTTTAATCTAGATCGACTTCCGCTTGAAACCCCCTGAGCAATTAACATATATTCTTCTTCATCGATTATCTCACGTAATAAAATATACGCTTTTTTTAACATATCATAAGATGTAAATAAAACGAGCATCCTACCCTTTGTAATATGAGCTAATGATAAAATCGCTTCACACGTTGCTTCAATAAAATCATCCATTTTACCGTATTTTGCATAGGGGAAATCAGTTGGAATTAATAACTGAACTTGATCTTCGTATGCGTATGGTGAAATGATTTTCTTTTCTAAAACATCTTCTTTTAGAAGACCGACTCTTTCCTTAAAAACAGAGAATGAATTTTTCATTGTTAACGTTGCACTCGTCATGATAACGCTCTGTTTTTCTTGGAATAGTTTCTCCTGTAACAGATCGGCAACATCAATTGGTTCTTGGTATAAATACACTGCATTTTGAGCTCCAAATGCATCAATTTCAATCCATTTAACTTCTTCCATTTTCAATTGGTGAATAAAATAATTTTCCAATTCATCGATAATAGTCTGAATGCGTTCCATATGCCATTTAACTTCTTCCATTAAATCTACAGCCATGTCACTTTCCCGCATCAAATGTAAGATTCGTGATAAAATATGAATGAGGTCACGTAATTGAAAAGACAATCGGTTTACCATCTCAATAATTGTGTCCCAACCTTGATCTGTTCCCTCTGGTATACGATATTGATAACGACCTATATCGTTAATTGCAATGTCATTTACTTGTTTTTCTTTAACATATTGAAATAAAAAGCGAAATAAGGTATCCGTTTCTTCTTTAGCCTCTAACCACCATTTATCCCATTCGTATTCTTTACAAATAAGAGCAATGTCATTGTCATACTTCATTAATTTTTGAATCCAAGCTCCATCTTCCATACTTCCAATCGCTTGTAATGTTCGTTGAACGGAAACGTAATCTAAACTCAGTCCAAAATGTTTAGAAGCAGTTGCTTCTAAATGATGTGCTTCATCGATAATTATCTTCTGAAATGATGGCAATAAAGGAATCTCGCTTGTCATATTAGCACATAATAATGCGTGATTCGTAATGATTACATCCGATTTTTGAGCATTTGTTTTAGCCCTATAATAAAAAGAACGTGTGAACCAAGGAGAGCTAACATCTAAACCACCTTCTGCTTCAGTAGAAACTTTACGAAAGAATTGTTGTCCACTTGATGGTAATTGAATTTCATCTATATCACCAGTAGTAGTTTCCGTTAGCCAAATTAGGATAATTGCTTTTGTTAATGTTATATCGTAGTTGTCAAATTCAGATGAACGGAGTGTTTGTTCAAATTTAGCCAAACTAAGATAATGTTGTTTTCCTTTTAAGATAGCTGTTTGGAATGGAAAAGACAGTACTTTTTCTAGTAAAGGTATTTCTTTCTCGATTAACTGCGTCTGTAACTGAGTTAGATGCGTACTAACTACCACTCGCTCATTATCATGAACTGCCTGAAATAAAGCCACGATTAAGTAAGCTAATGATTTACCTGTACCCGTTTCTGCTTCAATAATAGCATGTTGTTTTGACTGAAATGCATCATAGATTAGTTCAGTCATTTCACGCTGTCCACTTCGCATTTCAAACTGACTCATCGCCTTCGCCAAGTCACCATCTTTTTGATAAAATCGCTCCATGATTTCACCAAAAGAAATAGTTGTGTTGTTAGTCGACTTTGCTTTTGTTACGTGTTTCTTTAAAGCTAACCCTCGAAAAATTTCAATACCTTCAGGTTCTTCTGTTAGAAAAGCTAATTGATTTTCTCGTTCTTTTAAAACTTCTCCTAGATCACTTTTTATTCTTGGTTCCATTTGCCTAAGTTGAACAATTGTTTCGTATGGTAATGCATATATTTTATTTAATAAATGCGCAAGTAAATAAGATGTTACATGCGCATCAGACAGCGCTCGATGTGGGTCTACATGGCTTAATTCTAAAAACGTAGCCAACTGACCCAATTTAAAACCTGGTGCTTGAGGTAATAATATACGTGATAGTTCTACCGTATCAATCACCGGTTGTATTAAGGGAGCAAGACCTACCCGTTTAAACTCATCATTTAAAAACCCTAAATCAAACGGTACATTATGCGCGACAAAATATGCATCATCAAAGAGTATTCTGATTTGTTCTGCTATATCCTCGAATATTGGTTGACCGGAAACATCTTCATCCGTAATACCTGTTAAATTTGTTATAAAAGTTGATATGTTGACTTCTGGATTTACTAAAGTAGAATATTCTTCAATTATTTCGCCATTTGACCAAACAATTATGCCCACTTCTATAATTCGATCACCTTTAGATGGTGTATGTCCAGTAGTTTCCAAATCAATAATTACATATTTGTTCATTAACCCATCCCCATATGATAACTTATAAGAAGTTATTTATATTTCTTCCAGTATGTAGGATATATAAAAAGAAAACTCCTACCAAACATACTGTTGATAAGAGTTAAGACTGAAGTGACGTAAGTGGTGTCTCCTGTTCAAGCATCTCAACCACGTCATTTTTTTCGTTCATAATGGCAACTTTAGGTTTATAAGTTGAAAACTCTTCATCAGATACTAGCGCATATGAAACGATTATCACTATATCGTTTTTTTGAACAAGTCTTGCGGCAGCACCATTTAGACAAATAACTTTACTTCCTCTTTCTCCTGGAATCACATATGTTTCTAATCTAGCTCCATTATTATTATTAACGATCTGCACCTTTTCGTGCGGTAAAATATCGACTTTATCTAGTATATCCTGATCAATTGTAATACTACCAACATAATCTAAATTTGCTTCGGTAACACGAGCTCGATGGATCTTCCCTTTCATCATCGTGCGATACATACGCTTTCCTCCTAGCCTAATACGTTTGAACTTGTGCCATCAGGCATTAAGATAATATTATCAATAAGCCTAGCTTGACTAAATTGTACAGCAACTGCAATGATCACTTGCTGATCTACTCTAGTTAAAGGCTTTAACGATGGAAATCGTAATATTTCAACATAATCTATATTACCAGTTGTGTGCGTATTGATATATTTTTTTACTTCATTCACTATAATAGCAGGATTTTTTTCACCGTCAAATATTTTTTGTTGCGCTACTTGTAAACTCATAAATAATGAAGGAGCTTCAGTGCGTTCTTGTTCTGTTAGATAGACGTTTCTACTGCTTTTAGCTAAACCATCTACTTCTCTTATTGTCTCTAACATGTGCAATTGTATTGGAAAATTGTAATCTTTAATAAGTTGATCAACAACCGCAACTTGTTGCGCATCCTTGATTCCAAAATATACATGATCTGGTGAGGTTGTATGGAATAATTTCGTTAATACAGTGACAACACCATCAAAATGACCTGGTCGTGATTTAGCGCATAAGACATCAACACGATCAACCACTTGAATTGCTATACCTAAATCTGTTGGGTACATTTCTTCTACTGTAGGCATATAAAGAGCATCCACGCCATTCTTTTTCGCAATTTCTATATCATGTTGTTCGTTTCGTGGATACTTTTCGAAATCTTCATTAGGACCAAACTGTAAGGGATTGACAAAGATACTTGCAACCAAAATATCATTTTCTTGACGGGCTTTCTTAAGTAAAGATTCATGTCCTTCATGCAAATAGCCCATTGTCGGAACAAATCCAATCTTCTTCCCAAGTCTCTTGTTTTTCAATGTATACTCCTGCATGGAGCTAACTGTTTTTATAATCTGCATGCTTATTCCTCCGGTAGTATTGTATCTGCATTAATCGTGTAGCTATGTTTTTCTTCCGGAAAGCTCGCAGTTTTAACTTCTTCGACATATGTTGATAATGCTTTAAAAATAGGTTCCGTAACATTTTCATATGTTTTTACGAATTTCGGAAGATGATTGTCACCGTATTGGATCAAATCATGATAGACAAGCACTTGACCATCACATGAACTACCTGCTCCAATACCAATTGTCGGAATTTCTAGTTGATTCGTTATTATTTTAGTGACTTCTTTTGGTACACATTCTAATACTAAAGCAATTGCACCGCTTGCTTGTAATGCCTTGGCATCTGCAATGATTTTTTCAGCACTAGCCTGGTCTTTACCCTGAACACGATATCCGCCAAGGACATTGACTGTTTGTGGAGTCAAGCCTATATGAGCAACGACTGGAATTCCAGCATTTGTTAAATGTGTGACTAAAGTTAGAATCTCAGGTGATGCACCCTCAATTTTTAAACTTTGTGCATTTGTTTCTTGAAAAATACGTTTTGCATTTTTTAATCCATCTTCTAATGAAATATGATACGACATAAAAGGCATGTCTACTACAACATATGTATCATTTGCAGCTCTTGTTACTGCTTTTGCATGGTGAATCATGTCATCTACTGTTACTTGGATGGTTGAATTATAACCTAGTACAACCATCCCTAAGGAATCACCGACTAAAATCATATCAACATTTGCCTGTTGTGCTAGTTTCGCTGCAGGATAGTCATATGCAGTTACCATTGCAATCTTCTCATTTTCATGTTTCATTGTCTGAAATGTTCTACTAGTTTTCAACGTTGACGCTCCTTTACCACTTTATTTCTGCTGAATACAAGACTTCAATTTGATTTTGCTCGTTTTCTATCCGTAATGCACCATCAGCACTAATCCCTCTAATAATTCCTTGCTTTTCAACATTTCCTGCTTTATAAACTATTTCTTTATTTATTTTATAACCAAAGGATTCCCATTTACTTTTTGTTTCTGAAAACCCCATTAACAGATAGCGATCATACGCTTCTTCAAAGCGTTGTAATAGTGCTTGAATCAATTCTTGTTTTTTAAGTGTCTTTTCAACTTCTATTTTTAAAGAAGTGGCAAATTGACTTATCTCCTCTTCAAAACTATCTGCGGTTTGATTTACATTCAGACCAATTCCTATTACAATGTGATTGATATTATCTTGTTCTGCTTGCATTTCAGTTAAAATTCCTGCTACTTTCTTACCATGAATAAGTATATCATTTGGCCATTTAATTGTAGGTGTAATACCTACCTCTTCTTCAATCAGTTCAGCTAATACTGTTGCTGCTACTAAAGTGAATTGTGGCGCCTGTAATGGCGGAACATCAGGACGTAAGATAATACTCAACCACGCACCTAAATCATTGTTAGAGAACCATGACCGATTCATACGTCCTCTTCCGCTTTCTTGTCGATCCGCTATTACCACGGTTCCATGGGCATATCCATCTTGAGCTAATTTATTTGCTTTCGTTTGAGTGGAGGGCATTTTCTCTTGGTAGACCATACTTTTCCCTAACCACTTTGTCTTCAATCCCCATTGGAGTGTGTTTTTACTCATTTTCAAAGGGAATGCAACAATCCGATAGCCTTTATTTGGAATGGCTTCTATTTGGTAACCTTCTTCTTCTAAACGTTTCATCTGCTTCCATACTGCTGTGCGTGATATGTCAAGTCTTTCAGAAATAGCTTGTCCAGAAATAAATGCAGTACCACTTAATGCTAATAACTCCATTAATTGTTCTTGGGTGGATGACATGTAATAACCCACTCCTTAATTTCTATCTTTTTATTTAATAACTCACCATCAACAATCGCCTTTTCAATTTCATTAAGATAAGTTGCAATCCAATCACCTTTTTCTCGATTCGGATACAACGCAATTAGCTCTGTACCAGATAATTCGACTTCCTTACGAGATTGAATAGGTAAGCTATCTACAACTGCTAACAAATCTGTTTTTTTTATTTCAACTTGATAAAGGATTCGGCTTAAACGTATAAACGCTTCATATAATGTTTCAGGTAATTGATATAAAAGCCAGTTATGTATACCATCTTGTTTATATAAATGTAAAATTCGCACTAACTTATCAGCCATTAAAAAAGTTCGATTTGATTGTTTCCATTCTCGGACCATATCTTTAATCGATACATGTGATGCTTCCATTTTTAAAAATGCAAATACTTCATGTAGCGATAAAAGTGGGGTCTGTATAGTTTCCATACTTTGCACTAAGATTGGATCGTGCTTAAATACAGGCAATTTATCCCACATTTGTACAGTTGACCAAAGTACCATAGCATCTGAAACTGCTTGGCCTGCAAGGGTTTTCTCAAATTCAACTGCTAAACGTTCTACTGCAATCTCTTCTATCCATGCTACTTTTTCTTTAATTGCAACTAATGTCTCTACTTCTAGAGTGAAATTTAATTGACTGACAAACCGTAATGCACGCATCATTCGCAGTGGGTCTTCATGAAATCGATCACGAGCATTTCCTACTGTTGAAATAATCTGTTTCCTTATGTCCAATTGACCTTTAAACGGATCATATAAGTCTCCACTTTTATCCATTGCTATCGCATTAATAGTAAAATCTCTACGACTAAGATCTTCACCGATTTGATTAACGAATTGCACTTGATCTGGATGTCTAAAATCCGAATAATTGCCTTCTGTTCGAAATGTAGTAACTTCAAAAGATTGTTTCTTTAGACGTACAATGACAGTCCCATGCTCAATTCCAACTGGGATAACTTTCGGGAAAATGGCTTGAACTTCTGTCGGAGTTGCAGATGTTGCAATATCAATATCTTTAACCGGGTTCTTTAATAGATAATCGCGAACTGCACCACCAACAAAAAATGCCTGATGCCCTTTTGCTTCTAATTTTTCTAATACAATTACAGCTTGTGAAAATAAGGCATCAAGCATTATTTTCACCCTCTAAAAGTCGATCATAGATTTGTTCATATTCATCAACTATTTTATCAGCCGAGAATTCTTGCTTTACGTGAGCTATTGCCGCTTGAGAAAATGCTTTCCATTCATCTTTATTTGTTAATAAATGAAGTGCCTTGGAAACGATCGCTTCGTTATCTCCTAATTCCACAATATAGCCATTTATTCCATCCTCAATTACTTCAGGAATACCACCAATATTTGTACCAATACAAGGGACACCACACGCCATTGCTTCTATTAAAACAAGGCCAAAACTTTCTTTTTCAGATAACAATAACTTTAGATCAGCTAACGATAATATTGAAGCGATATTATTTTGCTTACCTAAAAATAGAACGCGGTCTTGTAATTGCAACGATTCCACTAGTTGGAACATTTCAGCGTACTCTGGTCCATCGCCAATCAGTATTAATTTAGAAGGGATTTTCTCATTTATGTCACGAAAAGCATAGATAACATCTTGTATTCTTTTCACTTTACGAAAATTAGAAATATGTAATAGTACTTTTTCATCAGACTTGATACCATAATGATTACGAAGATCACTCGTATCTTGATAATAATATTCACTTTCATCGACAAAATTATAGACAACATTAATTTTCTTGTTAACTGCTAACATATCTTGTGTTTGCTTAACTAGACTGTTTGAGACAGCCGTAACAGCATCTGAATTCTCAATTCCGTGCGTGATCATTCGTTTTAAACTTCGATCAATACCAAGTACAGTAATATCTGTTCCATGCAATGTCGTAACAATCTTTATATCACGTCTAGCCATTTGTTTAGCCAGTAAGGCACAAATAGCATGAGGCATCGCATAATGAACATGTAAGATGTCTAATTCTTCTGTATCAATTACTTCAGCCATTTTATTTGCAAGAGCTAGATCATACGGTGGGTATTGAAAAACTGGATAATGGTTTACCTCTACCTCATGAAAGTATATATTCTTATGAACGCTATTTAATCGAAATGGTATGCTTGATGTTATAAAATGAACTTCATGTCCTTTTTTTGCTAAAAATTTCCCTAATTCAGTAGCAACGATGCCAGAACCACCTACAGATGGGTAACATGTTATTCCAATTTTTTTAATATTCATCATTAATTATCCTTTTTATTTAGATTTCTCCAATCAAAAAAACCAGCTTCTAAAGCACGTATGACAATCTCTGCTCCCGCTAAATTAGTAACTAAAGGAATTTGATGCACATCACATAAACGCATTAATGCACTAATATCAGGTTCATGGGGCTGTGCAGTTAATGGATCTCTGAAAAAAATTATTAAATCCATTTCATCTGTTGCTATCTTCGCGCCAATTTGCTGATCGCCACCTAGTGGTCCAGACAGAAAGCGTGTGATAGAAAGACCAGTTCCTTCACTGATTTTAGTTCCTGTTGTTCCTGTAGCAAAAAGCTCGTGTTTTTCTAATATATGTTTATAAGACATAGAGAATTGAATAATTGCTTCTTTCTTTTTATCATGCGCTACCAATGCAATTTTCATTTAACAAACACTCCTCGTTTAATTTCTAACTCTACTCCAATAGATTTTCTAAACCATATACAAGTACATCTAGCTTCATTACATGATCAATTGAAAACTTAATTCCAGACATAAATGATTCCCGATGAAATGAATCATGTTTAATAGTTAAATTCTCACCAGGTCCACCGAATATGACTTCTTGATGAGCAACTAGTCCCGGTAATCTTACACTATGAATGTGCATACCATCAATATTAGCACCTCTTGCACCAGCTATTGTTTCTTTTTCATTTGGATGTCCCTGTTGTTTCGCTTCCCGTTCTTGCTTTATTAATTCAGCTGTCTTCACCGCTGTGCCGGAAGGGGCATCAAGTTTTTTATCATGATGTTTTTCAATGATTTCAACGTCAGGAAAATACTTAGCTGCCCACTTCGAGAATTCCATCATTAATACTGCCCCAATCGCAAAGTTTGGTGCAATTACTACGCCTATTCCCTTCTCTTCTGCTAAATCAGTTAATTCCTCTAATTGTTCAGATGTAAAACCCGTTGTTCCCACAACTGGACGTACACCATATGAAATAGCCGTTTTTGTATGTAAAAAACCTACTTCTGGTGTAGTAAGATCTACTAATACATCTGCTTGTGACTCACTAAAACATTGATCAATATCCGTATAGATTAGTGCATTAAAGCTTGGTAAATCTTCAACATCTTTAACTTTTTTTTGGTCATTTTTCGTATCTAAACAAGCCACTAATTCTAAATCATCATGTTTTTCAATCATACGAAGCGCTTCACTACCCATTCGTCCACGAGGTCCTGCCACTACTACTTTAACTTTACTCATCTTGATCACGCTCCAAATCTATTTTTGTCCATCTGTCTTTGTCTCTTGTTTCAATTTTTGTCATCGCTTTATCAAAAGCTTGACTAATGTCAATATCTAACGAATTAGCAAATGAAAGTACAACAAACATCAAATCACCTAATTCATCTTCAATTGTATTTGAATCTTCTGTATCCTTTTTAGTTTTTTCTCCATGCACATGATTAACTTCTCTTGCTAACTCCCCAATTTCTTCTGTAAAGCGAGCTAACATACTTAAGGGACTAAAATATCCTTCTTTAAATTGCGCTATGTATGTATCGACACGTTTTTGCATTTCCACTGTATTATGTTTATCTTCAATTGACATAAAGGAAACTCCTTCTTTTTCTTATAAGTATAACATTTCCTATTCAAATTCTCTTCTAATGTTAGCGAAAACAACTCAGTTTGACAAATTTTTTAATCTATTTAGGACAAAATAATTTTTAAATTGATTCGTTAGTTGAGAATACGCTTCTGTTTGACTATAATAGATAAGGTGCTTTTAACAGGAGGTCGAATAGTTTGTCATTATTTGGTTTAAAATTGAAAAATATTTTCTTTATTTTAATTGGTTCAGCTATTTTTTCGTTTGGTATAGTTCACTTTAATATGCAAAACAATCTGGGGGAAGGTGGATTTACAGGGATTACGTTACTTTTCTATTTCTTATGGAATTGGGACCCAGCTATTTTAAACATCATTCTAAATATACCGGCATTTATTATAGGTTGGCGTTTCTTGGGTCGAAATACGTTTCTATATTCGATTATTGGAACTTTAGCAGTATCTGTGTTCTTATATATTTTTCAGATTAGTCCTTATCAACTTCATTTAGAATCCGACATGACACTTGTCGCATTATTTGCAGGTGTGTTTATTGGTGTTGGTCTTGGAATTATCTTTCGCTATGGTGGGACTACAGGTGGGGTCGATATTATTGCTCGGATCGTTCATAAATATGTTGGCTGGAGCATGGGGAAGACGATGTTCATTTTTGACGCAGCCGTAATAGCAACATCTCTTGTTCTCTATTTAGAATTGGTTGAAGGTATGTATACACTAGTCGCCGTTTATCTTGCTTCACGTGTGATTGATTTTATACAAGAAGGTGCTTATTCTGCAAGAGGTACAACGATTATCTCCAATTATAGTCATCAAATTTCAGAGAAAATCCTAATAGAGATGGACAGAGGCGTAACGGTCTTGCAAGGAAAAGGCCGATTCTCTGGAGAAAATAAAGAAATATTATATTGTGTCGTTGGTAGAAATGAAATTGTACGCTTAAAATCAATCATTCATCAGATTGATCCGCATGCCTTTGTAGCTGTTTCTGCGGTACATGATGTTTTAGGAGAAGGTTTTACGTTGGATGAGAATAAAAAGCCCTATCCAGATTAAAAAAACAAGCTGGCGTCTAAAGACACCAGCTTGTTTTTTATCTAATTACTCGTCACCTAGCACAAACATCAGTACAAAACGAATTAATTCCGCTACAGCAACCATTGCTGCGGCTACATATGTTAGTGCAGCTGCATTTAATACTTTTTTAGTTTGTCTTTCCTCATTATTTCGAATGACACCAGATGAAACTAGCTGGGTCATCGCTCGACTAGATGCATTAAACTCAACTGGTAACGTTACTAATTGGAATAAAACAGCAAAAGCCATAAAAATAACACCAATCAAGATTAAATTTGTTGCTTGCAAGATTACACCTGCAATGATAAGAATAAACGACGTCTTATCCCCAAAACTAGCAATAGGAAATAAAGAATGTCTAAAACGTAAGAATGCATATGCTTCAGCATCCTGAATAGCATGTCCAACCTCATGTGCTGCAATTGCAGCTGCTGCCATAGAATGGCCATGAAAATTATCACTTGATAAGCGAACAACTTTTTTACGTGGATCATAATGATCCGATAAAGTTCCTCTTGTTTCTTCTATCGTTACATTATACAAACCGTTATCATCTAATATTTTTCTAGCAACTTGAGCACCTGTCATATAAGATGACGTTGCAATTTTGGCATATTTTTTATACGTACTTTTCACTTTCGATTGCGCCCAGATTGGAATAATCATTAATAACGCAATATAAATTAGGTAAGAACCCAAGCCCATTTCCATTCCTCCATAAATTTTCTTCAACTACTTACGATTAATTTTAGTCAATAATGGTCAAATAGTCAACTGTTATGTTGTTTCTGTTTTTTCTTTTTCTGACCTTTGTATTTTCTCCAAGCAACATACGTTAGCGTTAAAATAATGACGCCACCTACGATTAGAATTATCCAATAAAAAGATAAATAAGCACTTTGTTGAGCGGGAATCGTAATGTCCATTAATTCAGCCTGTCTAAATACTACTTGAAAGGGTTCCATATTCGTTTCGCTACGCACATCATACAATCGATTGTAGGAAGAAACGAGTTCGTAATAATCTTCTTCTTCTAACATGATCGATAAGGTTGGTTGAATTATTTCCCATTGTGAAATAATCTCTTTTCTTTTACTGTCAGATGCCAGTCCTTCTGCAAGCACAGATTCGACGGTTTGGTGCAATGACTCCTTCGTCTTTACCCAAATTGGTTGTTGGTTATGCTCAAGTGCATCTAATGCAATAACAAGCGACATAGCAGTATGTAGTTTTTCCACCCGACCTATTGATGTATCATTTACTATTTCAAGATTTTCATGAATTAACTCTCCGATGACAGCTTGTGATTTTTCATGATCTGTATTCGCAGCAAGGCGAATTACTTCCTGATTTTCTTTTAACCAATTATTTGCCATTTGATATCTTTCTTCTGTTATATACCGTTCATATTGATATGCAATAGAAGAAGCCTCTATTTCATCTGCATCTAATTCGGAGAATAACTGATATAAAACAATACATAAAAGTATTGTCAAGCTAGTAATAATGGCTTTTTTTTGAAATTTCCAGTGTTTCACTCGAGATCCCCTTCTCTCATTCATTCTTCCTTACTTAATACTTAATGTATGAGAAGAAGGACGAGCTTAGACCAGATGAATTAGGATAAATCTATTTGATTTCTGCTTCGAATCGTTAAATAATATGCCAACGCTACCGAAAATACACTTAACCAGAAGGTGAAATAACCAATCTCATTCATATACAGATCTAAACTACTATATCTGGGCATCATATTATAAACATAATCAATAAAATCATTATGAAATGTCCAAACTGCAGCCACAACTAAATGGCGAATCTTTATTTTATAATGAGGCGCATATAAAAGTCCTTGTATAGCCATTGCGCCATGGGAAGCTATTAACATATACCCTGCCCAAGAGAGAGAACCATTCACTAGTAACATAAAAAGATTCATCACAACTGCCCAAACACCATACTTAAACAAAGTGACTATTGCTAATGCTTCAATATATGGAATGTTTTTACCAAAAATAAAAAACGTTAAAAATATGGTGAAAAATAAACTGGCGGTTGGACTATCCGGCACAAAAATCAAAAACTTAGCAGGTGTGTTCGCTAGTTGGCCTTCATACCACATATAACCGTAAATCGTTCCAAAAAAGTTAATCATCCATAAAAGAATCAAGAATGTTCTGTCCTTTAATATCAATCTTAAGTAATTCATTATTTATTCCTCTCCACTCAAATAAGAAACCCCAACCAATAAGGAAGGAGTTTCCTGATTATACACTATTTACTGATTAAAATTAAACATAGCATGTACGTGCCTACATATCAAGCGTAAAAGCTATTTCTTATTTGGGTCTATTAACCCATTTAATTGATCAATATACATTGTAAAAGCAATCTGATCTCGTTTATCTAGCGCTTCATCAATTTTGTCTTCTAATCGTTTCTTTTGTGATTGATAAATTGTATATTCTAGAACCTCTTTAGCTATTTCCTTTTCCCTTTTCGTAATAAAAAAGTCTTCAGATAAATATGGATTATCCTCTAAAACCGCTACATAATTAGCATTTTGATGGGCATTTTCAAAACTTAATTGTACATAAATGGGGTCACTTCGATTCAACCTTATATCATGAAAAGATTTCTCAGCATCGGTTGTAACAATATGATTTTTATAAAAACGAAAAGGTACATCATTCGAGCAATGCGTAGATATAACAATCCCTCTTGGGCAATAGCGTGCTTCTCTAATAAAGTGAACATGCGCTAATAAAGCATCATGGTTTGTTAAATAGTTCAATATCCAGACGCTTTCTCTTTTTTTTAATTGGTAATTTTGCAAAAACCAACGAATAAATAGTTTTTTATCTTGTACAGAAACAGATGTATCCAAATTATATCCCTCCTAAACCGACTATAGGAAAGTAAAACACCAGATGTAAGAAAAGTATTATAATCGTCATTATGTGCTAGTTCAATACAACATAGCTATATTAATAATCTTCAGCTTGGTCTTTTAACCTTGCAATATATTCTTCTAATTCTGTATCACTTGGTTCCAAACCTAAGTAACGTTCTAATATCGTAATCGCTTCGTTTCTCCTCCCCTCTTCTACTAGAAAGTAACCATATTCTTTAAGGAAATCCTCATCATCCTTAAAAGTATTATATGCATCTTGATAAAATTTTAGTGCTTCAGAGAAGGATTCTTCTTCTTTATATGCTTTCGCAAGTTCCCATTTATAATAACCTTCTTCTTCCCCTTGTTCAATAATATGCGTTAACAGGTCTATTATTGCGTCTTGATCTTGATCGTGTTTATAACTTTCAACTAAAAACAGAACAGCCTCTTTAAATCCTGGATCAATACTAACCGCTTCTCTTGCTAGCTGATAACCTGCCGCATGATCACCCATTTTCCGTGCTAATGAACCTGCTACAAGATATAAGTCCTTGTTTAATTCATCCATATCTAAGCCTTTTTTTGCCGTTTCATAGGCCTCTTGAATAAGCCCTTCCGCTTCGTATACTTCTGCTAAATATAGATAGACAGATTGATATTCAGGATCTAATTCTATTACTTGTTCCCATGCCTGTTTAGCAATATCATACCGATCTGCGCGATAGCCAATAAAACCATAGCGGAATAGCACATCCACATCATCTGTTTCGACGAGTTGAAAATATTCTATCGCTTTCTCAAATTCACCAGTTGCTGCATAGCATTCAGCAAGTCTTACGGGAATTTCCACCTCTGCCATTACTTGTTGCATGGCATAGACTTTCTCATAATAGGGAATCGCTTTTAGATATTCACCATTTGAAAAAGAAAGCTCACCTAATGCAAAATCAAGTAACGTTTCAGCAGGATCAAGTTGCTTTGCCTCTAGTAACTTTTGTTCAGCAACTTCAAATAGACCTTGGGTTTGGTAAAGATCAGCTAATTGCAATAAAACAGCTAAGTATTCTTCATCTTGTGGATTGAATTTGTTTAGCAATTCAATTGCTTCTTGATCCTCTTGTAAGTCAATATGTATGTCAGCTAACATTAACTTTAAATCCGTTTCATCTGGATATTGTTGTACAATACCTAGCAAAATCATCTTCGCTTCTTCTAGCATGCCCCATTGTTTATATAATTCTGCAATGGTATATTTTTCATCCTCATTCGCTTGTGGTAAGAATTCTTCTAGAACCTTAATTGCCTCTTCTGTTTTATATTGTTCCATTAATTTAATAGCTCGATGTATTTCTTCCATATTCACGTCCAACCTCTCTGTCATAAAATATAACTATCGATAGCTCCATAATAACTAAAAAGTGTTTTAACAGCAATTAATTAGTAGTCGCCACTGTTATTTATTTAATAGTAGTTAACTTAAATTTCTCAAATCAAATTAGAATTTGACTTCACACTTGAGAGAAACTGCGACGTAGATTCTCTACCTAACTCGTCACATTAGTAAAAAATTTTGATATGACAAGTCATATCAATCTTAAGTGGTTTCTTATTCGCTACGTCAGCAAATGGATGCCCTTTCCGTGGGCACAGGAGTGTCATCCATTTACTTCCTTCGCTAGAAAGAACTTAAAGTCCGAAAAAGTCTGTAATTGTTGATATTGTAACTTCATCAATAAACATATTACCGACCAGCGATGAAAATCTACTACGACTCCTGCAGGAACAGCGCGATCTGAAGATCCACTTGGAAGTGTCTTTCTTCCAAGTTAGCTGAAGACGTGCCTGCGGAAAGCGTAGTGGATTTTCAGAGCGAAGTAATCTGTTGAGTTAAGTCGTAGTTGATGATGATTCCGATGTAAGGAACGTTACGTTGGAGTCTAGGCTTAATCTGTTATTGACAACTTTTTTTAGAATGCAGAGCTGTTTAAAGAATATCAAGTAATAGAACAGCTATAATTCAAACGAATGACAACCAATGATAAGCGCTTATTTTCAAGTTAGAAAGTTAATTCATTTAATATAAAGCATTCTATTTGTTTTTATCCAACTATCAATGAATTCCTTTAACATAGCCAAACAAAAAAACACCCCCATTTTTAAATTTATTGTTACATACGCAGAGGGTGTCTGATTAATTATAAAGTAATTATTTTTTTATACTTTTATCCAAGTGTTCAAAAAATGTTGGATAAGATATGTTTATACAGTCTGGGTTATTTAATGTTACCTGATCAGTAGTGATTAATGATGCGATTGCAATCATCATTCCAATACGATGATCTCCTAATGAGTCTACTGAACCACCAGTTAATTTTGATTGTCCTTCTATTATCATACCATCATTTGTTGCTGTAACCGACGCACCTAGTGCTTGTAATGTATTTACAACTGAAGCAATTCGATCTGTTTCTTTATATCGCAATTCTTCTGCGTCGCGAATAATCGTAGTTCCTTTTGCTTGGGTCGCAAGTAATGCTACAATTGGAATTTCATCAATCATTCTAGGAATTAAATCTCCACCAATTTCAATTCCTTTCACATCTGACGAACGAACAGTTATCGATCCAATCGTCTCTCCACCTATATGACGTTCTTCTACTACATCAATATCAACACCCATTAACTGAAGTACATTTATAATACCTGTTCGAGTATGATTTAAACCAACGTCTCGTATGGTTAATTCACTATTAGGTACAATTGCTGCAGCAACAAGGAAGAATGCAGCTGAAGAAATATCGCCTGGTACTTGAATCGTTGTACCCGTTAATTTCTGTTCTCCGTCTACTATTATTTTCTCATTCTCTACCGTAATATCTCCACCAAATGCTTGCAACATATTCTCAGTGTGGTTTCTTGTTGTGGTTTTTTCTATAACTTCCGTGGAACCCTCTGCTAATAAACCAGCTAATAAGATGGCAGATTTAACTTGCGCACTTTTAACTGGTGATTCAAAGGAAATCGAATGGAGATTCCCACCACGCATTGCTAAAGGAAGGTACTTACCATTTTCTCTTCCATCAATATGGGCACCCATTTCTCTTAACGGAACTGTTACACGATCCATTGGTCTTACTGATAAAGAATCGTCTCCATATAACGTGACATGAAAAGGTAATCCCGCTAATACCCCTATTAGTAAGCGAGCTGTTGTCCCAGAATTCCCTAAATTAATTGGTGTTAGCGGCTCTCGTAATCCTTCTACACCAGAACCCTCTATTGTAACTTCCTGAGCTTCTTTCTTGATGACTACTCCCATTGCTTGAAAAGCATGAATGGAACGCATACAATCTTCGCCATCCAAAAAATTAGTAATAGATGTTTTACCATAACTAAGTGAGCCAAATATAATGGCACGATGTGAAATTGATTTATCACCTGGAACGTATATATCACCACTTAAACCAGATGTGATTGGAGATAACTTTTTACTATCCATATGATTACGACCTCCTATTCTTGAAGCATTGTTTCATAGCCCTTTTTGACTAATAATCGATGACTTTCAATTTGATCTTCTTGGGTAATAAAACTTAACCGAAGTACACCAGTAATACCTTCTCTAATTTCAAGAATTTCAATGTTTTTAATACTGATTTCATGTTCTGCTAATAAGGATACAACTTTTAACAACGCACCTGTTTGATCAAATATATCAATATATAAATCATAAAAAGATGGAATAGCTCCTTTTTTCTTTGTTTCTAGACCGTCTCGGTATTCTCTAGCTTCTTCCAAGTATTGGTACATTGCATCTTTCTCATTCGTATCCAACAAGTTTTTCAGTTGATCCATTTCTTTGATCCAGTCTTCTAAAAGATTGGCGATCACTTTTTTATTTTGAAAAAAGATATCTTGCCACATTGCTGGATTACTAGAAGCAATTCGGGTGATATCACGAAATCCACCAGCTGCTAATGTAGGAATATTAACGTGTTTTTTTTGCCATTTTTTTGCTTGATGGACAAGTGAAGAAGCAATTAAATGTGGGAAATGTGAGATCACACTTGTCATTTCATCATGTTCAGTCGGTTCTAACACCAAAAAACTACTTCTTGTACCTTCTAGCAGCATTTTTAAAGCGTTTATATGTTTCTTTGGACATGATTTCTCTGGTGTTAAAATATAGATGGCATTTTCAAAAAGATGTCCTTTTGCAGCTTGTATACCCTTTTTATGTGAGCCCGCCATTGGATGTCCGCCGATAAAAGTGATCAGATTTGATTCAATTCCTTTAGCTGCTTCGACAACAGGGGATTTCACGGAAGAAACATCTGAAATAAGCAAAGGTTTTTTAATCTCTATTTCATTTAATTGCTCAATTAATTCGACCGTCTTTGAAACCGGTGCTGCTAAAATACAGTAGTCCGCTAGTTTTAATGCTTCAGAAAAAACAGTATAAGCTTCATCTATTATTCCATTCATTAAAGAATAGTCCAATGTGTTGGAATTAACATCGTAACCAATAACATAATGGTCCGTATTATCTTTAATATTAACAGCGAGAGAACCGCCAATTAATCCCAATCCCGCAACTAAAACGGTTTGCTTCACGATTCCATACCTTTTAATATAGGAGTCAAAAATGCGCGAATATGTTCTTGTATTTGTTCCATGTCTTCTTTCTTTCCAATAGTTATCCGCACACCATTAGGATGTCCTAATGCTTCTCCAGAACGAATGATATATCCTTTACTCAATAAGTGTTCAAATAACATATCACCGCTAGTAGGTAATTTAACAAAAACAAAATTGGTTTCGGAATCATAATATTCTAAATTCAGTTCATCTAAGAAATCCAAAAATGCTTGTTTATTCTTCTCTGTTTCTGTTAATGAATAAGAAAGAAAGTCAATATCTTCTAAAGCAACAACTGCAGCTCCTTGTGCAACACTCGTTGTATTGAAAGGACCTCTTGTTATATTTAATAGAGTAGTAACTTTTTCATTCGCTACCCCGTATCCTATACGAAGACCTGCAAGTCCATATGCTTTTGAAAAGGTACGTAAAACAATTAAATTTGGATATTTATCTAATGCTTTAATCGCATCTGGAGCATTTTCAGCGGTAACATACTCATAATAAGCTTCATCAACAACAACTAGAACATCACTAGGACATTCATCCATAAATATCGTTAAAGACTCCTCGTTAATTAAACAGCCTGTTGGATTATTTGGTGTACATAACCAGACTATTTTTGTTTTATTATCAACTGCATCTAACATGCCTTGTAGATCATGATAGCCATTAAGTAGTGGTATTTCTTTAACAGTAGCGCCTTGAATAAGTGCGTTATGTTTATATTGAGGAAACGTTGGATTAGCAATAATTGTATTAGAACCCTCTTCAAGAAAAGTTCGGCAGATAATATCAACAACTTCATCAGATCCACAACCAAATACAAGTTGGTCTTTATCCACTTGTAATTTTGCTGCTAACACTTTTCTAAGTTCTGTCGTATAGCCATCAGGATAAATTTCAAAATTAGTAGCTAAAGATGGAATTGCATTTTTTACTTTATCTGAATAACCGAATGGATTCTCATTTGATGCCAGTTTCACTATGTTCTTTAGACCATATTCTTTCATTACTTCTTCCGTCTGCTTTCCCGGTTTATAAGGTGTCATTTCTTCAAATACTTTTTTTCCATTCATTTTAATTCGCTCCTAACGTTAATTCAATAGGTCTGGTCTAAGTTTTGTCGCATTGTGATGATAGACATGTCTGATTTCTTTTTGTGTTTGTTCTGTGTCAACTGTCATCATAATTCGAATACACTTTTCTAAACTTCCTGGGACATCTATTTCTTGCATGCACATCACGGGGACATACATCCACCCATCAAGTTCTCTAATTGGTTTTGCAGGAAAGGTTGCATTTAAGTCGGACGTTACGGATACTAATACATTTGAAACGCTCTCTGGCTGAATCTGATTCGCTTTAATCATTTCGCTTACTAATTCATTTGTATTTCTTAATATTTCTTGCGCTTCGTTATGTACAACAGTTGTCGCACCTCGAACACCACGTATCAATAGCCCACCAACTCTCGTAAAAATTTCTCTAGTAATATCGCTAAGTTATGGTCATCAATCAATTCAATTGCTGGTTCACCAACTGATTTAAGTAATACCATCTGAACGTTATGATTTCTAGCCTTTTTGTCTTTTTTCATACGATCTATTAACTTATTTATTTGTAACCGCGGTAGATCGAATGGATACTGATTTGTTCTAAGCCATGTCAATAATTCATGATAAGGTAACTTATTGTTATTATCATAAAAATATTCACTAACACGAATAGCAAATAGCATTCCAATTCCAACTGCTTCTCCATGTGTAATTTCCCCATAACCTAACTCAGCTTCTAGAGCGTGACCTAACGTATGTCCGAAATTTAAATACTGACGGATGTTACTCTCTCTTTCATCTTGTTCCACAATTGATGCTTTTACTGCAATCCCTTTTAACAAGTGATCCATTAATACTTCTTCAGACAAAGCATCTTTTACATTAACAGAACTGATTTTATCCCAAAACGGTTTAGGACTAATTAAGCTATGTTTAGCTATTTCTGCATAACCAGAACGAATTTCTGTTTGTGTGAGTGTATGTAATGTTTCTACATCATAAATGACTGCTTGTGGCGGGTGAAAGTTACCGATTAAGTTCTTCCCTTCTGGGTGGTTAATCGCTACCTTACCACCTACACTACTATCATGTGCCAGAATAGTTGTTGGCATTTGAATATAATCTATCCCTCGCATAAAGGTAGAAGAAACAAAGCCAGCTAAATCACCAACCATACCTCCACCCAATGCGATTATTAATCCATGTCGATCTAGTCCATATTGTAACGCTTGTGTAATGACATCGAAATATACACGAACACTTTTAGAACTTTCACCTGCAGGTACAATTGTATAATTAACTTCTTGATGTTTTTGTAAGGACGTTAGAACGTCTTGTAAGTATAACGATTCTACATTGCTATCTGAAATAATAAATATACCGCTATACGACTTTGATATGAATTTGTCCGTGTCAAAGCGTAATTTGGTTCCAATAGTAACATTATACTTATTTGTACTCGTCTTTACTGTTATGGTTTCCATTAAAAGCACCTTAATTCTTCACGATATTGTTTCACCGCTTCTTGTAATTTAGGAAACTGATCATGTGGAAATTGTTCTAGTATAGCTTTTGCAACTTCGAATGCTACAACGTGTTCCATTACAACGGCAGCAGCCGGAACTGCACATGAGTCAGATCTTTCTATACTTGCATTAAAAACTTCTTTTGTTTCAATATCAACACTTTGTAATGGTTTATAAAGTGTTGGTATAGGTTTCATAACACCTTTTACAACGATTGGCATGCCAGTAGACATTCCACCTTCAAATCCACCTAAACGATTGGTCTTTCTATAATACCCTTGTTCTTTATCCCAAGCGATTTCATCGTGAACTTGACTACCATTTTTTCTAGCAGCTTCAAAACCAATTCCAAATTCCACACCTTTAAAGGCGTTAATACTTTGAACTGCTCCGGCAATTTTAGCGTCTAATTTGCGATCATAGTGCACATAAGAACCAACACCAGCTGGCATGCCTTCTATGTATACTTCACAAACTCCACCAATTGAGTCACCGTCTTTTTTAGCTTTATCAATAGCATCCATCATTTCCTGTCCTGCATTTTCATCAAGACAACGTACAGGAGATGCTTCTGAAACTTCCATTTTTTCTTTGATTGACAAGGTTTCGATTTCTTTTGCCTTAATGCCAGCAATTTCTTTTACATATCCAACTATTTCGATTCCTAGATGAGTAAGCATTGTTTTAGCTACAGCACCTGCAGCAACTCTAGCTGCAGTTTCTCTAGCAGAAGAACGTTCTAATATATTACGCATATCACGATGGCCATATTTTAAAGCACCATTTAAATCGGCATGTCCAGGGCGTGGACGTGTAACTTTTCTTCTAATATCCTGATCACTTTCGATTGGATCTTCTCCCATAATATCTTCCCAATGTGCAAAATCATCATTGCTGATAACCATCGCGATTGGCGAACCCAACGTATAGCCATGTCGAACGCCACCTGCAATGTCAACTAAATCCTTTTCAATTTGCATCCGTTTACCTCGTCCATGTCCTTTTTGACGACGTAATAAAGAATGATTAATATTTTCTGATGTCAATGGCATTAAAGCTGGTAAGCCTTCTACTATTGTTGTTAGTTGTTTACCATGTGACTCGCCTGCTGTTAAGTAACGCATTAAAATCCCCCCGTGTGATTACAATTTTGTATTACTATACCATACCTTGAACCATCTGTGTGGTTGCAATTAATAGATTATTCATTTTTTTCGAAAAGTTTAGAATCGTCCAATACAAATCATTTATATTTTACCATAAATGTGATTTACTGGACGATTGATATACGATTAATTTAATTTGTCTAAGCTAATTCTTTTGATAAAAAAAGGTATCCAAAACTTCAAAACCAAATTTTTCAGGAGTGAAAATTTGTTCGGTACTCCCGACAAAAAACACACCTTTTTCAACTAAAGCATTATTGAATTTATTATAAATAGTTGTTTTAGCCTCTTCTGTAAAATAAATAAGTACATTACGACAAACAATTAAATCAAAATTAGATTGGTACGGATCCGATAAAAGATTATGTTTTTTAAAAGTGATAGATTTCTTTATCTTATCATCAATAACATAAAGTGCTCCCTCTTGTTTAAAAAACTGGCTCTTTAATTTAGGTGGTACTTCATTTAATGCACGTTCAGTATATATACCTTTTCTAGCACGTTCTAAAATTTTATCATCAATATCAGTTGCTAAAATACTAACATTAGCCAAGTCAACGTATTGACTTAACATCATCGCAAGCGTATATGGTTCATCACCAGTCGAACAGGCAGCACTCCAAATTTTTAATTTTTTATTTTTTTTAAGTAAATCCGGCAAAATCTTATTTTCTAATACATTCCATCTTGTTGAATTCCGATAAAACTCTGACACATTAATAGTCATTTTATCTAGAAATTCTTCCATTAATTCTTTATCTGAAACTAACGCTTTATAATATGAATTAAAATCAGAGAACCCTTTTTTATCACGTAACGAAGTCAATCTTCTTTTCATTTGAACTTCTTTATACAATGATAAATCAATTCCTGTTTTTTTCTTTATTGAATCGCTAAACGTTTGATAGTCAGTCATCTTAATATCCCCTAACATAGATAATAATAAGCTAAGCCTCACCCATTAAAAGGGAATGAAACGTTCTTACTAAATATATAATTAAAAAACCTTTACAAGTCTGGAAAAAATAAATTGATTTCTCGCCTTGCATTTTGCAAAGAATCCGAACTGTGTATCACGTTTCTTCTTTTATCTGTTCCATAATCAGCTCTTATCGTTCCCGCCTCTGCTTGAGCAGGGTCGGTTGCACCTATCATCATTCTCGATTGCTCTACTATATCTTCTCCTGCCCAAACCATTGCAAATACAGGTCCAGAGGTTATATATTCTTTTAGTCCAGGATAATATTCTTTATTTCGATGTTCTTGATAATGTTGGTTTGCAACTTCACTCGTCATTGTTAACATTCTAGCAGTAATCATCCGATAACCTTTTTTCTCAAATCTAGAAATGAGTTCACCAATTATAGCTCTTTTTACACCATCAGGTTTTATCATAATAAAGGTATTATCCATGAGTATCCTCTTTTCCTAATGTAATTATGTTTTTCGATTTCCTATGTAAGTAGCGATGTCTTTTAACGTTTCTTTTGCTTTTATATCAGGTAGGGCATCTAATGCATGGTAAGCTTTTTCTAAATAAAGATTGCTTAATCTAAAAGAAGCATCAATAGCATCTGAATTCTTAATTTGTTTTATAAGTGCTGGCATCTTCATATTGATATTCATCGGATCAGAAAATACTTCTTTTAACTGCTGATAAAAATAATGATCTCTCATCGCGTATAGGACAGGTAATGTTATATTACCTTGCATTAAATCACTACCCGCTGGTTTACCTAATTGTTGTGCCGAAGCCGTGAAATCTAAAATGTCATCTATAATTTGATAAGACATGCCAATATAATAACCATATCGATATAATAAAATCTCTTGCTCCTTAGGAACTTCTCCAGCAATTGCACCTAATTGACAACTAGCAGCTATTAAGGAAGCAGTTTTACGTTTTACTCTTCTCAGATAGTGCCGTACATTCTGATTTACATTAAATTTACTCTTTATTTGTTCCATTTCACCAATGGTTAATTCAACCATTGTTTTAGATAGAATTTGATGTGCTTTTGCGTTATTTATTATAGTCAGATATTCTAAGGAACGAGCAAAGATATAATCACCCGTATACATTGCAATTCGGTTGTCCCATTTAGCTTTAACAGTTGGTTTACCTCTCCTTAGTTCAGACTCATCAATTACATCGTCATGGACCAAAGAAGCCATGTGAATCATCTCAACTGATACAGCAACAGCTTTTATTTTTTCTAAATCGTATACTCCAAACTGGCCGGCTAGTAAAACAAACACTGGTCTTAGCCGTTTTCCTCCAGCATGTAAAAGTTGCGTAGAAGCTTCTCCTAAAACGGGATGATCCGCTTTAACCGTTTCTTCCAATGCCTTTTCAATTAATTGAAGATCTGGTTTTAAATACGCATAGGTCATTGCTAATTTCATTCTGTTCACCTTTATGATTTAATTTACAGATGGTTTGGTTTTTCACCTAGATGCATAGCTGCAACACCACCAGTATATCCTTTTACTTTCACAGACTTCAGTCCAACTTCTTCAAATAACTCTTTTAATTCTTTTTTACCTGGGAATGCTTTAGCTGATTCGTGTAACCATGCATATTCATCTTGACTTTTCGCTATAAGTTTACCAACTAATGGCATAATGAAACGAAAGTAAAAGTAATACAACTGACGAAATCCTAGAGCAGTTGGTTGTGATGTTTCTAGACAAACAACTTTTCCACCTGGTTTAACAACTCTTGTCATTTCCTCAAGTGTTTTTTTGTAATCAGGTACATTCCGCAACCCAAAACCGATTGTCACATAGTCAAATGAGTTTGACTCAAAAGGAAGTGCCATTGCATTCCCTTCAACAAACTCCAGTTGAGGATACGTTTTTTTATCTAATTTATTTCCTGCAACAGATAACATATTTTTACTAAAATCTAATCCAATTACTTTGCCACTTTTCCCTGTTGCATCAGCTAAAGCAAATGACCAGTCACCAGTTCCACAGCATACATCTAATGCTTGATTTCCAGCTTCTACTTGCATGGTTTTCATGACATTTTTCCGCCAAGATTTATGCCTGTTAAAAGATATAACTGAATTCATAAAATCATATCGTTTATATATTTTTTCAAATACGTGATGTACACGTTCTTCTTTTGATTGCTCGGCCACTGATTACCCTTCTTCCATCGCGATTTTGTTAGGCGTGTAGTTCTCTGCATATAGATTATGAACATCATTTTTCAACATTTGATAGTGTGTAGGCAGAAAATCCACAAGCTCTTTTGAGACGAGTAAATGTTTATAGATAAATGATTCAATTGTTTGGTCTACTTGATTATATGTGAGATTAAAATCTTGGCCATGGATCAAAAATTCTACTAATGGTGCTCTTTGATCTGTTATAAAAAGGTGCTTCTCTTTAATTAATTTTCGTGTAAATAACCAATTTTTCGCAAACTCGTTAATCGCTGACCTGTTAAAATGTTCGGCTACGCGTATAACCAAAATTGATTCTAGACTTTTTATATTTTCCATGAGATCTGAGATTGAACCATGCACTTCATAATAGATGATCATCTTTAACTCATTAATTTCTTTAATCGCTGATGCTAGTGTGCGAATCATCGGTATGTCGTCAAGCTTTGCGAGCATATAGTAATATAGCCCACTATAATAATCTCCAGCCAATACCGTTAATTGCCTGTTTCTTTTATATGTATCAGATTCTTCTATATTATTTTCAGTTACCAAGTCATGTGTATCTAATGCAATTTGCACTAACATTGTAGTGATAACATAATTCTTTTTCTTTATATCAGTATAATTTGTATTTTGTATTAATGTATACAATATCATGAGTTTATCATTATCGATCTCGGGTTTTTGTAGATGCTTTTGCAAATAAGAATCTTGTAAGATATCCTCTAATTCCTCTTGTATATGTTTGATGGACAAACCCGACATACTTTTCACCCAAACCCTTCTTTAAAACCCCTTAATTTCTAAACATAATTATAACATAAGATATATAATTCCGCTTTTTTTATGTATGTAGTAACAATTAATTATCATTTCTAACTTCTCCAACATTTGATTGAATAATTGCTTTACCTTTAATTTTAATTGCTGAAGTGTGCTCTGTAAATTGAACAACTAAAATTTCATCCTCATCTAATTTTTCAGCATGATGAAACCGTGTATCAGTACCTCTAGTCAAACCGATTACTTGAACACCATTTTCTAGTGCTTTAACAATGAAATATTCACCTTTATTTACATCCTGCATAAAAAGCACCTCCTAAATATGTAAGAAGAAAATTGTAAAAGAAAAAGGGTGCAATATGCACCCTTCACTCATGCCCGTATGTAAAAAATTATTTTACAATATCTTTAAGGGCTTTACCTGCTTTAAAAGCTGGTACTTTACTTGCTGCAATTTCAATCTCAGCACCTGTTTGAGGGTTACGTCCTTTACGTGCAGCACGTTCGCGCACTTCAAAGTTACCGAAACCGATCAATTGTACTTTTTCACCATCTTTAAGTGAATCCATGATAGATTCAAAAACTGCATCTACAGCTTTTGTAGCATCTTTCTTGGATAGTTCACTTTTTTCAGCGACTGAATTGATAAGATCTGTTTTGTTCATGATATTCACCTCCTCCCAAAATCATTTACGTTGAAGCATCGAACTAAAATGGCAATATTCCATTTGTTCACTAATTTCATCCAACTTATACTTCCAATCATCAATAAAATGATGACAAAGCTTATAATAAACGACTTTCTGCTTAAATTCAACAAAAAACAGCAATAATTATAATATTTTGTTCTTTATACCTAGTAATAAGCCCACTTTTTACTAGGATACATTATAAAATATAATTAAAGAGAAATCTTAATAAATGCTTATGTGATAGGTTTTTCAGTCATTTAAAAACCAAAAAACGACTTGGAATTCAAGCCGTTAAAGGATAATTGCTATTAAGCCACCAGAACCTTCATTAATAATTCGTTCTAATGTCTCTTTTAATTTATATCTAGCGTTTTCTGGCATCAATGATAACTTCGCTTGGATACCTTCACGTACGATGGAACTTAATGATCGACCAAATATATCAGATTGCCAAATCGATAATGGATCATCTTCAAAGTCTTGCATTAAGTATCGCACTAACTCTTCACTTTGTTTCTCTGTACCGATAATTGGTGCGAACTCGGATTCTACCTCTACTTTAATCATGTGAATAGACGGCGCTACTGCCTTTAACCTGACTCCAAACCTTGCACCTTGACGAATGATCTCCGGCTCGTCTAACACCATATCAGCTATCGATGGTGCAGCTACACCATAGCCTGTTTGTTTAACCATTTGTAAAGCATCGGAAATTTGATCATATTCTCGTTTTGCTTTCGCAAAATCCTGCATTAATTCAAGTAAGTGATCTTTACCTCTGATTTCTTCTCCCACTATTTCTTTTAAAACTTGATCATATAAGTGATCTGGAGCTTGCAAATCAATTTCAGCAATACCCTCACCCATTTGGATCCCAGCAATCTGTGCACGGTCAATGTAATCATAATCATCGAATTGACCAACAACGCGATCTACATCTCGCAAACGTTTAATATCTCTCACTGTTTCCTGAATTGCCAATTGATAGCTCTCTCGTAACCAATGATCATCATCTAAAACCATTACCCAACTAGGTAAGTTAACATTCACTTCTAAAACAGGAAATTCATACAATGCTTCTCTCAATACATTATATACATCATGTTCTTTCATACTTTCTACACTCATAGCTAATACAGGAATATCATATTCATCTGCAAGCTGTTGTCTGAGTAGCTCTGTATCTTGATGGTAAGGCTGAACAGAGTTTACCACCATGATAAAAGGTTTACCCACCTCTTTTAATTCATCAACCACACGTTGTTCTGCTTCGACGTAGTCAATACGTGGTATATCCCCTATCGATCCATCAGTTGTTACAACAACACCCATGGTAGAATGCTCTTGAATAACTTTCCTTGTTCCAATCTCTGCTGCTTCATGAAACGGAATTGGCTCTTCATACCACGGCGTATGAATCATCCTTGGACCATTTTCATCTTCGAAACCTTGTGCACCCTCAACTGCATAACCAACGCAGTCTACAAGCCTTACATTTACATCCAAACCATCATCAACATGGATGGACACCGCTTGATTTGGCACAAATTTCGGTTCAGTTGTCATAATCGTTTTACCCGCTGCACTTTGTGGTAGTTCATCTTGTGCACGTGCACGATCGCCTTCATCTGCAATATTAGGTAAGACAACCTGTTCCATGAATTTTTTAATGAATGTAGATTTCCCAGTACGTACTGCTCCTACAACACCTAAATAAATATCTCCATTCGTTCGTTTCGAGATATCTTTAAAAATATCAACTCTTTCCAAGTGATCCCCTCCCGATCTACTTCACCATAAACGATTACGAATCTTTGACATTTACAGTCTATGACATTGTCCTACTGTAATATGACTCGAATGAAAATAAAAATTCGAAAATGTCAAATCTTATGTAGATGAAGCCCAGTTGAACTAATTGTCCACTCCTAAGATTATTACTACAGAGAATCACTTTTTATGCTAAAAAGAATGTCATTTTTAAAAAAAGTATAAAAAAGACCGAGATAGAAGGGGCAATTTCTATCTCGGTATGACTAAATAATACCCAAAGCAACTCTAAAATGAATGCTTGTGCGTTTTATATTATGCTAATGATCCTATTTTGCATCCTCATATGCCCAGTTCTGTCTACTTTTTAAAAAGTTGACTCAATGAGTTTATATCAGTTGGAACATTATTCTTTGTAATAGATTCGACTAACTTATCTTCTTTCTCTTTTGAAATTGGCTTATTTGCCATCTTAGCTAACTGTCTAACTAGGTTTCGTACTGTTGTTTCATTTGAAAAATCAGCATTTTGAACAGAATTAGCTACCTTTATTATCTCATCTGATTTAATATTGGATTTTTTCTGGATCTGATCAAACATATTGTTTTTGTAATCGCTCACGAACTTCTCCTCCTTGACTAAATAGCTTCAACATACTATATGCAAGGAGGAATCATGATGTTAATCTATATAACGATTACTTAAAATAGCTGATAAATCTTCCATTTCATGGCGTCGCATTCGTGTCATTAATTCATCAACAACATTTTTCGGATCAGCATTTTCAAATAGAATGTGATATAAGCCCGTCGTAATAGGCATGTCGATCTTTTGGGAAATCGAAAGATGATATGCTGCCTCTGTTGTATAAACGCCTTCCACAACCATTCCCATTTCTTCTAACACATGATCAAGTACATTACCTTTAGCTAAAAGGTTACCCGCTTTCCAATTTCGACTATGAACGCTTGTACACGTAACAATCAAGTCACCAACACCGCTAAGTCCGATAAATGTTAACGGATCTGCCCCCATTGCTGTACCTAACCGTGCTATTTCAGCCAAACCTCTCGTCATTAAAGCTGCTTTTGCATTATCACCATATCCTAGACCGTCAGATATACCTGCTCCTAAAGCAATAATATTCTTTAAAGAGCCTCCTAATTCTACACCTATCATATCTGGACTAGTATACACACGGAAATCCTTATTAATAAACAGATCCTGTGCTTTTTGTGCTTCAGTAATACTTTTCGATGAAGCAGTTACTGTTGTAGGATGTTTTATAGCTACTTCCTCAGCGTGACTTGGTCCAGATAAAACAACAATTTCCTCAAAAAGATTCTCTGGAAGTTCTTCCTCCATCATTTCTGAAACACGTTTAAATGATTTAGGTTCAATTCCTTTTGTACCATGGATAATAGTGACTTTATAATCAATTGTTTCAGCTACTTGTCTACAAACCTCACGAATAGCTTTCGTAGGTAAGACAAATACAATTGTAGTAACATCTTTTAATGCCGTGCCTAAATGATTCGTTATAACTAAATCATCCGGTATTTCGATACCTGGCAAGTAGTCATTATTTTTATGTGTACTGTTCATTTTGTCCGCATGCGCTTGTTTATTTGTCCATAAGCGAACATCATGACCATTCTCTTTTAATACCAAAGCTAAAGCTGTTCCCCAACTTCCAGCACCTAACACTGCAATTCTATCCATCTATTTCTCCCTCCTAATTTAACTTCTGCGTCTTGCAAATATTTTGATAGGCGTGCCTTCAAATCCAAAAGCAGAACGTATACGATTCTCTAAGAATCTTTCGTATGAAAAGTGCAACAGTTCTGGATCATTAACAAACACAGCAAAACTAGGAGGTTTAACAGCTACTTGTGTTGCATATAATATCTTAAGTTTCTTTCCTTTAAATGTACTGGTTGGATTTGTTGCAATAGCATCCATAATAACGTCATTTAAAACGTTTGTTTCTACACGTTTTGAATGATTCTCACTAGCTATTAAGACTTGTGGAATTAACGTTTGCGTACGCTTTTTCGTTTTAGCTGATAAAAACACAATTGGTGCATAATCTAAAAACGGAAAGTGAACACGAATCTTTTCTTCGAATTCCTTCATCGCCTTATCATCAGACACCACTGTATCCCATTTGTTCACTACAATAACAACAGCTTTACCTGCCTGATGTGCATAACCTGCAATTTTTTTATCTTGTTCAATAATACCTGTTTCAGCATCAATTAATGTTAGAACAACATCTGAACGCTCAATTGCTTTTAATGCACGTAAAATACTATATCTTTCTGTCGACTCATAGATTTTACCACGTTTACGCATACCAGCAGTATCAATTATCACAAAATCCTGGTCATCTTTTGTAAAAGGAGAATCAATCGCATCACGTGTCGTTCCTGGAATATTACTAACAATCACACGTTCCTGTTGTAATAAGGAGTTAACTAATGACGATTTCCCTACATTTGGTCTACCAATTAAACTAAAGTGAATAGTATCTTGATCAACATCATCCTGCTCTAAGGATGGGAAATACGATACCACTTTATCTAAAAGGTCCCCTAGTCCTAGCCCGTGCGTACCAGAAATAGAATATGGCTCACCAAAACCGAGTGAGTAGAATTCATAAATTTGTTCACGCATCTCTGGATTATCTACTTTATTTACAGCTAAGACAACTGGTTTGTTTGATTTAAATAAGATTTTAGCTACTTCTTCATCAGCAGCTGTAATTCCTTCTCGTCCATTTACCATGAAAATAATAACATCGGCTTCTCGAATGGCTACATCAGCTTGTTCTCGCATTTGAACAAGTAATGGTTCATCGCCTAATTCAATACCACCTGTATCAATAAGATTAAATGTAGTTGTCAACCATTCTGCCGGCGCATAAATACGATCTCTCGTAACACCAGGCGTATCTTCTACAATGGAGATCCTTTCCCCAACAAGTCGATTAAATATCGTTGATTTACCTACGTTTGGTCTTCCTACAATTGCTACTACTGATTTTCTCATGAAAGGTACATCCTTTCTTCATACATTCATATAATGTGTTTCACTTATAGTAGATAGAAATTACAATTTATCAGATAATAATCTATTTCTATAACCTTAACTTATACATTTTAACAAAAGCGGTAACTTTAAACAACAATTGATTTTATCAAAGCATATATCCAAAAAATAGTAATTTTCTAACCTCTAAATTCCGTTACACCTCATAAAAATTAGTTAATGTTTCACAATGATATATAATTCATCGCTAAGTGCATGACAGATACCATCAATAATTGCTTCTAGATTTGCAGCAACCTTTTCCAATTCATCTTTATTATTACACAAAAAAATAGGTGCACCACCAGATACTTTTTCTTCATTTGTTGTAATGATAGCTAAAATTGCTTTCTCTATATCCATCCTACTTCCCTCTATTCTTTTTATTAGCTTTAGACTCAGAAGGCATTCGTATTGCATTTTCTAATACTGGAACGGCTCCAATGACATTCACAGCTTTTTCAACGTCTTGATTCTGAGGTAAAATGAAAACACCAATTCTTCCGTCATCTAGATCTCGTTTAATTAATGGGACAAGGGCCGGTGTTCCAGAATCACGAAACACACCTAAAGAAACAGAAACATCATGTAAAATAGCCTGTCTCTGTCCTAAATTTGCTATAGTAGAGCGGACGTTAAAATTTTTGGGCGTGAGTACAAAACCCATTCCATACTGCAATATTTCTTTTTGTCTAGCCGGGAGGCCAATATTCATAATGTAGATATTATCAACATACAGTCCAGCACCGTCAAAATGAACTTCTTTCTTTTCAATGTTTACAATTTCTTTCATAGTCGAACCACTCATTAATTTTCGCACTACGATAAAACTAAAAACAGCAAAAATTGATGCTATCCACCAATTAAACACAATGTAGATTAATGTAGTTAAAAAAGATACGAAAATAACAAGATAATTTCTGCTCTCAAACGCTACAGCAATACCTTCAATGTATGTATTCCCTCTAGGAACTAACTCATAACTATCTAATTCTGCTAATGTATTACGTTCCATATTTCGAACTTCTCTAAATTGTGATGCAGCAATTGTAAGGAAGGTAACGGCAGTAAATTCCTTTTCCATAATAGCTGGTATTGCAACAGCACCTAGGGCGGCAGCAATAAAACCTAAGGCAAGATGAATTACTTTTCCATGCAAATATGTGGGATACTGTCGATAGTCTGTTCGAAGCATAATAGCACGAGAAATTGTCCCAAATGTTACGCCAAAAATAATTGGTAATGTGTATTCATTCATTTGTCCACCTCTTCTTTTGCAGTTCTACTTGTTGTAGTATATCCTCGAACTTTAATTTTATTTCCGTCCATAAATATAAAATAAACAAGGAAGCAGTTTGTAAACATATTAAGTCCAATATATTACTATCTCCAATTGTGAGATTCCAGCCAATTTCACCAACTATCATGATATAAACTACTTCACCAAAACTTACTGCAAGGCAACAGACTAAATAACGTTGTAAGTATTTACGATTACATAACATCGTAAGTGTAATTACAATAAAAGCATATAAATACATACGAGGTATAATCACCCATATAGGGCTGACAACTTCCCATAAACGTAAACCAGCGTAGCTGAAACCAATCAATATAATAACAAAAAGCATGTATACTTTACGGGTTTGTCTAGTAAGAAGAAAAAATGAACCTAAAACAACGATACAAAAAGACAGACCTATCTCGTAACCCAGAATAGTGAATTTCACTAAAGATAGGGATATGATAAGCAATATAAAGAAAGATAATGTTGTTCTAAATTTCCCCTTTTGCATTAAAAATGTTGTAATAATCCAAAATATCCAGCCAAGCCAATAAAATAAAACCCCATCCATCCTAATCACCACCAGTAACCATTATAGCTATTGATACGTACTTTTAAACACAGATTAGTTAAGGTAATGAAACGCAAAAAAATCCATGCTTATGAGTATAAGCACGGATTCCTCTTAATTTATTTATATTTATCTAATTTGTTACCAATCATATCACCAAGTTGAAAACCTGCGTGATCACTTTCCTTTACATAAGCTTTTAAATCTTGTTGATTCTGATCGGCTTCTATTTCTTTAATACTCAATGAAACACGCTTATCCTTTTCATTTACATCTAACACCTTCACTTTTATTGACTGCCCTTCAGACAATACTTCTTGAGGCGTACCAATATGTTCAGTAGATATTTGCGAAATGTGTACAAGTCCCTCAACTCCAGGCAAAACTTCCACAAAGGCTCCAAAGTTAACTAAACGTTTTACTGTCCCTTCCACTATGCTACCAGATTGTAATTTTTCTTCAATATTTTCCCACGGTCCTGGTTTTGTTTCTTTTACGGAAAGTGAAATTCGTTCGTTTTCTTTATTAATTGCAAGAACTTTTACTTTAATTGCTTCACCTTCTGAAACGACATCCGATGCTTTTTCAACGTGATCATGTGATAGTTGAGAAATGTGTACAAGTCCATCAATTCCACCTAGATCAACAAAAACACCGAAATTGGTAATTCGCGCAACTTTTCCTTCTAGTATTTGACCTTCGGTTATGGAAGCCAATACTTTTTGTTTTTTTTCACTCTGATCAGCTTCAACTACTGCACGATGAGATAGAATCAAGCGGCTTTGATCTCGATCGAATTCCACAACTTTCAAAGCTAGTACCTTATCTTGATAGTCAGAGAAATCCTCAACGTAATGATCCTCTATTAGAGAAGCAGGAATGAACCCCCTTAAACCAACATCGACAACTAATCCACCTTTTACAACGTCTTTAACTGTCGCTTCAAATATTTCACCATTATTAAATTTAGCTTCTAAGTCATCCCATGCTATGTCTGCATCAATAGCACGCTTAGAGAGAACAATTTCTTCATCATCTACTTTTTTAATTTTTAATGTTAGTTCGTCACCTTCACTAACAACATCACTTGCCTTTTCTACGTGAAGACTAGATAATTCGCTAATAGGAACAATTCCTTCTACCTTATAACCAATGTCAACTAATACTTGTTTTTCTTCTACTTTTACAACTTTACCTGTAATTGTTTCGCCTTCTGTTAATTCTTTGAAATTTGATACTTCATTATTCATTTCATCCATACAAGAGGCCTCCTTCAATTTACGACAAAACTCAAAACTGCAATGTCCTTTTTTCTAACTTCTAACATTTCAAGCTGTTTGTCAAGTGTTAGGCAGTGAAAACTTATAAATTAGCCTGTCTTATTTTCCTTATTTCTTCCATAATTACATCCGTCACTTCTCGTGCTGATGCCTTTCTTTCACGTAATTCTTCCATATTAACTGGTTTACCATATACAACCTTAAGTCTTTTTCCTTTTTGGTATGGCCCTACAATAGCACATGGAACTACTCTGGCATCCGAGCGCAAAGCAAAAAAACCAATGCCTGAAAATCCTTCTCCAACTTCTCCATTTTTACTTCTCGTGCCTTCTGGAAATAATCCTAATGTATTTCCACCTTTAAGGATTTCTAATCCAGATCTTAGTGCATTACGGTCCTTCATACCACGCTTAATTGGGAAAGCATGCACTTTTCTTAATAATGTACCAATAATTTTATTAGAAAATAATTCCTCTTTAGCCATAAAGTATATATTACGTGGACAAGTTATACCTACAACTAATGGATCCCAATTTGATATATGGTTAGAACAAATAATAACAGGACCTTGTTGTGGAACATTTTCTTTTCCAATAACGTGCATACGATATACTGGTTTAACATATAATCCGACAAGATTTTTAGCGAAATTATAGAAACTCATTTGCTTTGCTCCTTTACACGCTGAACAATGTCTAATATCTTACTACTAACAGCTTTAATTGATAAAGCTGTTGTATCAATCTCTACTGCATCATCTGCTTTTAGAAGAGGGGAAACTTCTCGTTCTGTGTCTAGCTTATCTCTTGTTGCGATTTCATACTTTAACTGCTCAAGTTCTGAAGCAATTCCTTTTCTATCATTTTCTTTTTGTCTTCGCTCTGCTCTTTCTTCTACTGATGCAATCAGGAAAATTTTTACCTCTGCATCTGGAATGACATGAGTACCAATATCTCTTCCGTCCATTACAACACCGCGTTTTGCAGCCATCTGTTGTTGTCGCTTAACCATTTCGCTACGAACGCTAGCATGTTTTGCAACAATAGAGACAAGGTTAGTAACCTCTTGCGTTCTTATTAATTCCGTCACATCTATTTGATCAAGATAAACTTTTTGACCGTTTTGACCTTGATCTAACTCCAACGAAGTCGTTACGATTAATTCATGTAATGCATCGCTATTCTCTAAGCTAACATTCTGCTGCAACGCTTTAAATGTTATCGCTCGGTACATCGCACCCGTATCTATGTATATATAATCCAATTCAGATGCTACAATCTTAGCAACTGTGCTCTTTCCAGCTGCAGCTGGACCATCAATAGCAATAGCTATTTTCTCTTCAACCATTTCTATTCTTCCTCTCTAAACAAAACCATTTCATAAATTAGTATATCTAAAAGAATAACATATTTTTTAAATCAACGTTATTCTTCCTTCAAAATATTATTTTTATCGTCAAAAGGTTGGGGGATTCCAACCTTTCTTTTCCGCTATTAAGGTGAATATTTGATGATGGGTCGCTTAATCGTAGACCCTCTATGGATTTTCTGCCATAATGACAAGACTTAGCTTATCCTGCTAAATAACATCATGCTCAAATTAAAGATCTTTCCGTCTTTCTCTTAATTGTATTTCAAAACAATAACGGATAATTTTTTGTCTGTCTTTTTCATTTATATTGGTAAATTTCATAGATAGTAGTTGCCTATCTGATTCTTTTTTTTGATAAGTACGTATTGCTTCAGCTTCGGCAGTTACATAAATAGTTTCACCTGATTGCATAGGTAAAACAAGCCACATATAAACTGTTTTCCCAGGTTCTACAGCATGATTTGAAGGAAGAATGATAGCTAAACCTCCACCACTTATATCATAGGTAATTGTCGTAAAGGGTTGGTCGATTTGATTAGCATGATGAATAGATACATCAAGCGTAGTCAATACACGGACATACTCTCTTCTTTGAATTCTCTTTAGATCATCTTTTGGAAAATGTAGTAGCAACATAGGGAGATTCGCTGTTTTTTTCCCTTTTATTTCTGTATCAAATTGATAAATAGATTGATCATTACCAATAAAATTCGCTTGAAAAATAGTTCCCTTTGGAAAGATACTAGTTCTACCACTCTGTTCATTAATTGGATAATCTATATAAATTGTAGATCCTTTCATCTCTACAACCTTGCAACGATACCGATGCGTTTCTCCATCCTCATTTTCAGCTTCTAATGTAAGCGTTGTTCCAATTTTTATCAAAATGTTTCCTTCTCTCTAGGTAATTCTACACACGTCTATATGTATTATCGCAAAGAACATATAGAATACGCAAGTAAACTTTTTAGAGATTTCAAGAAAAATAAAAAAGGAAAGGAGTTTTTCCCTTCCTAATCAACATTCCATTTTGCTTCGGCTGTTTTTAACCTTTCTACATGAATTTCCGCACCGGACATCGCATTAATAAATATGCGAAATGTTTCATTATCCTTCGTCCCTAGAAATGCATATGCTAAAACCTCTTCCATACCACTATCATCGACAATAGCTAAATGCTGATCTTGAATAGCTACAGAAGGATTTACCTTCTCTTTTGCTTCATCTATTGATAATGTTGGTTCTTCAATTTTTCTTTCAACATGGTTTCTATAAAAGTCCGTTCCAATAAAACCTAATACTTCACCATTATCCAATGCAACTTTCATTTGAATTTTATCTGGATAAATACGCACATCATCTTGTTGGTATAAGAATTGAAAAACACCAACATGATCATATTGGCTACTTTGGAACATTTCCATGTTTTCAAAGCCATTTTTTTCAAGAAATTTTTCCGCTTCTAACTGTGCGTCATTTAAACTTAACTTTTGATCTTTAATTTCGCGATTCAACATAAAGGATAACGGGTGACCGCCTTTTGTTGAAATATCAATATATCCATGCTCATCATCTTTTTCAAAGGAAGCACTGTACATTGGAATCGTTGCACCATCTCCACTTTTGGCAACAGTTAAATCAATATCCTGATCTAAATCAAATAATTCACGAATTCGATCTTCAACTTTTGTTTCTGAGATATTTTTACCATTAATAAACTTAAATTCATGTGTTTCATTAGATATTCCTGTTAAACTTGCGGATAGATCACTTTCAGAATAGCCTCCTAATGTCTCTTCAACAGTCTCAAAACCATCTATAATCGTATTATCCATCGGTTCATCTTCAGATGCTAAAGCTAATTGAACATCCATCCAACGTAAATTTTCCTCTAGAACAGCGTGCTGTACTTTTCGTAATTCATTTTTTATATCACCTGCAGTTTGATACAACTCGTTTAATGTATTTATTTCATCATCGGTTAAAGGTTCTTGTTCAAGGTTACGAACAGATGCACGGTAACTAAAATCACCGATGTCAGATAAAAATTCTTCTGTTTTATTAAAAGGCATTAATACTAGTGGTAATTGGCCTACGTCGCTTTGTGCCTCTGATGTTATTCTCCAAATTTCAATCAATTGTGGCGATATTCTTTCTTTTGAATTCATGGCTAAGGTAGTACCTATCTTGTCATGTAATAAATCCATTTCATAACTTAAATCGTGAAAGGCCCGCTGATAATTATTCTCTGCTTGTACTAAAATTTCATTTTTCTCTTGATGTTCTTGATAACCCCATGCACCGGTTGCAAATACAACAATCGTAAGTAGACCGATTGCAATCCATTTAAACATAATAGTCATACTCCTTTCTTACATACAAAAAACATGTTTACCTATTTTTTTGATTTGAGGTCTTGACCAAATCCAACTAGATGTAGCAGTATCTGGATTAAAATAATAAATGGCTTCTCCAGTTGGATCCCACCCGTTAATCGCATCAACAACAGCATCCTTAGCTCGATCATTTGGCGTTAACCAAATCTGTCCATCTGCTACAGCAGTGAATGCTCTCGGTTCAAAAATCACTCCAGAAACTGTATTTGGAAAAGTGGCGCTGTTCACCCTATTTAATATGACTGCGGCTACAGCAACTTGTCCTTCATACGACTCTCCTCTTGCTTCTCCATAAACAGCATTTGCCATTAATTGAATATCATTTTGTGAAAATCCATTAGGAACATTTACCGCAGTTGGTTCAAGTGAGGTATCTGGGCTTTCTTCTGCCTCTTCTGCTTGTGGTTGTGGTTGTTCTTTAGTTGGTGCTTGTGGTTGTTCTTCTGCCTTTGGTTCTTCTGTTTTTTCTTGTTTAGGTGCAGGTTGTGCTTCTTGGGCATTATTTTTCTTTTTTACTTGATCCGCATTGGACATACCACCATAATGCGTAAAATTATTACCTGCTTCAATTTGTTGCTTTACATATGCTCTATCATATTCAGTTGCTTTTTCTAACTTTTGCTTTGCAGCTGTACCTGCTAAACCATCAATCTCCATTCCAAATTCGTACTGAAAATTGCGTAATGCCCAATACGTGCTCCATCCGAACACACCATCAATTTTTCCGTTATAAAATCCGATATACTGTAATCTTGCTTGTAACTCTATAACATCTTCACCAGTTGCACCATGCTGAATTACTTGGTCGCTAAATGCATGACTTGTGTTTATAGGTACAACGTTCGTAAAACTTAATAGTATACCTACGAAACTAAATAAGAAGATGCTTTTTTTAACTATATTCATCCTGCGCTCCTCCTAGATTCTTAGAAGTAATGATTTCTATCTTGTTATGTATTTTCGTGCGAAATAATGATTTTATACATTGAATTTAGTTAACTACATCGTTAATTCCATAAAAAAAGCAAGTATTCTCATTACGGTCTCGTAAGGAATACTTGCTATAAATCAGTCATATTCTCGCTTTTAACTTGATTACAAATTGGGATATATGGTTGATTTGCCACCTTCACTTTTTTCATTCCATTTAACCATAATATAACCATAAATGGTATTAATATATATATCCATCTACCTCCAGGAACAATTTGTAAAATATAATCATACAAGCCATGTAAGGTTACTGGAATGAAGAGGGCACTGATCATGACAGCTCGGGAATGTGTTGAATTAAACTTTGCCTTACCTAAATAATAACCCATGATCACACCAAATAAAGCATGTGAGGAAACGGGGAATATAGCTCTACCGATAGCATATTCAATTCCATGTGCAAATAAGTACAAGATATTCTCAAGTGTAGCGAAACCTAAACTAATTGCAACACCATATATTATTCCGTCGTAAACGGAATCAAAAGCAGTGAACTTGTAAATCGTATATATAAATATAAACCATTTAAAGAATTCTTCTAATAAACCGGTTAATATAAAAGAAGATACTAATGGAGACTGACCAATATTTTCAACTGAAAATGCATATTGAATAAACATTATTGGGAAAACAAGAAGAGCACCATATATAAAACTACGAATTATCGGTAAAAGTGGCTCCGTATTAAAACGGTCTTTCAAATAAAAAAAAGACATTAGAGCAAGTGCTGGTGCAATACCAGCAGATAAAAGTGCTACCATAATTCGGCACCCTCTTCCATAAAAATTACTTTCATCGTATCATGAAAGTATGAGACTTGAAAATACAAATAATAAAGTTGGTGCAAAATAATGAAAAATATTTTACTCATCCATACTGGTGGAACCATTGCAATGACAGAGAATGCGAATACTGGTTCTGTCTCCACTACCAATAGCCATCCCTTGGCAAGTGAAGATGCAATAATAAAGCAATTCGCAAAAGTAAATGACGACTATTTATTTGATTTACCCTCTCCACACATTACACCAGTTCATATGTTAAAACTAGGTCAACATATTGAAAGAAATTTAAAAACCAACACATACGATGGCATTGTAATTACACACGGTACAGATACGTTAGAGGAGACCGCTTATTTCTTAGATCTGTATTTGGAAACAAATAAACCAATTGTTATAACAGGTGCAATGCGTTCAAGCAATGAGATAGGATCAGATGGTTTATATAATTTAATTAGTGCTATCCGCGTTGCAAGTGCTGAAGAGTCTGAGGAAAAAGGAGTACTTGTTGTTATGAATGATGAAATTCATACTGCAGCATATGCAACAAAGACCTCAACAAGCAATATCGCAACCTTTAAAAGCCCGCAATTTGGACCTATAGGTATGCTAACGAAACAAACAGTTTATTTTTATCATAAATCGATTTCATTTGAAACGTATAAAGTAGAATCAATAACGAAACAAGTTCCCTTAATTAAGGCCTATGCTGGAATGGATCAAACATTATTTAATGCAGTTACTTCGATTTCATTAGATGGAATAGTTATAGAGGGGTTTGGCCAAGGAAATTTACCTCCAGCTATCGTAGATTCCATCGAACAACTTATTAAAAAGTCAATTCCAGTTGTTTTAGTATCACGAAGCTTTAAGGGAATTGTTCAACCAACATATGATTATCCTGGCGGTGGAAAACAATTAAAAAATGCCGGTGTTTTATTTGCGAAAGGCCTAACTGGTCAAAAGGCAAGAATCAAGTTACTTTTATTGCTTGAATCTAATTGTTCACTAGATCGGTTAGAAACGATATTTGAAGCGAAATAAAGCAGCACAATTGTGCTGCTTTATTTCATGCGTTTTTTTATTTTTTTTGCTATATCTTCAGCGATTAGAGGTCCATGAAATCGACCGTTTTCAATAAATATCTCATTGTTATTAAACCCAGCTGCAATAACACCAGCAATATATATATTTTCAACATTTGTTTCCATTGTTTCTTGATTAAATACAGGTCTTCCAGTTGCAATATCTACTTCAATGGCCATCTCTCTTAGGAAAGATTGATCAGGTTGATAACCAGTCATTGCAAAGACAAAATCTGCTTTTGCATGTTTCCGTTGTGTATGAACAGTAAAGTCTACCGTATCTTTCTTAATTTCTGTAATAATAGCATTAAATTCCATTGTTATCCTTCCTTTACTTGCTAGTGCAACAAATTCAGGTAATATCCATGGTTTAATGCTATCAGAGTAATCACTGCCCCGATAAAGTACAGTAATATGCGCCCCAGCTTTATGTAACTCTAACGCTGCATCAACGGCAGAATTTTTTCCACCAATGACGACAACGTTTTTATTGTAATAAGGATGACTTTCTTTGAAGTAATGACTTACATGGGAAAGTTCTTCCCCTTTTATACCCATTTCATTTGGTTGATCATAGTAACCAGTTGCAGCAATAACAAAACCAGCTTTGTAAACATTTTGTGAACCATTATTAGTTTCTGTATACAAAAGATAAGCGCCATCTTCATGTTTTACCTTTACTACTCGTTCGTAACTATTAATACGTAGCTCTCTTCTTCTTGCTACTTCACGATAATAGGCTAACGCTTGATTGCGGACAGGCTTTTTAAATTCTGTAATAAATGGTATTTCTCCAATTTCTAAACGATCACTGGAACTGAAAAATGTTTGGTGTGTTGGGTATTGATAAATAGCATTCACTACATTCCCCTTTTCAATTAGTAAAGGGTTAATGCCTTTGTCTTGTAATGCTATAGCTGCTGACATACCACAGGGACCAGCCCCAATAATAATAGCTTGCTCTTCTTGCATAGTAGATCCCCCTAGCAATCATTTCTTTTAGTTAGCAAAGTATTTGTTTAATTGTTCTACCGCGTTTTGTGACATAATTGTATTGCCGTATTCAATTAAACGATGGGATGTTAGAATACTAGGTGAAGCAAACTCGGACAAAATTGCTATAACATGTTCTCGGTTCATATCAACTACCTCTTCATCCGTCAATTCCATATAATAATTTCCGTCAAATGAATAAACCGTACCGCCTGTTATGCCAACTTGTTCTAAATGTATTGCTAATTGAATCAGATCCTCAAACGATTGGAATAGAAAGATCAATTCTTTACTTTCGTCCAACGTTACTTTCATTTCTATAAAATCTTCTTCATCTTCTTCATCTTCAACATCACTTTGTGTTACGATAATTAACATACCCTGTGCTTGCATTACGTGAACTTGCACCAATAATACACCTTCTAATTCAAATCCCAATTCATCACTAGCTTCATACATCATATCGTGAAATAAAGCTTGCATTCTGGGTAAATCTTTCCATAGATCTTCTTTTGTTAAACCTCTATCAACTAAATCATCAAAAGTCAGAAAAATTTTAAATTGATCAGAAGAAAGTCTTTCTAAACGCATGTTAATTACCCCCCTTATTAAATACCTTTATATTGTAATACGTAATTTATATCATAATATGTTATTGTATACGAATTTGTAACGAATACCAACCCATTAATAAGCAAAAAAATTTAATTGTTTGCAAATAAGGTACTTTCATTTAATTAAAAGTACCTTATTTGAAATTATATTATATAGTACAGGTAGCACGATTGAAAGCAAATAGATTTCAATACAGAGGCCTTTACATATTCTTAATATCTAAAACACGAAAACCCGCTCTTTCTAATTTACTTTTCAGTTTACTCGTATCTACTTCCTCATTAACTTTTAAAACAATCCGTCTTGCTAATTTGTCTGTTTCGTCAAATGTTGTTATAGAAATAATATTAGCCTGTAGTTGTTTTAAAATGTCTGCTAATCTAGCAAAACGACCTTTTGATTCTTCAGAAGTAAACGCAATACGAACACCCGGTTTCTTCATTCCAAATACACTTTCAAACTGTTCAATTACATCAAAACGACTGATTATGCCAAGAAATTTTCTATCATCATTAACAACAGCTAATATCGGAAAGCCTTTAAAAGTTGTTAACGTATTTTCAAATACCTCATCTTCAGAAATATATACATTATGTTGTGTTAAAATATCTGTTACTTTTTTCGATTCCAGAAAATTAGTTTGATCAGAATTTTCTTGGAAAAACGCCTTATAAATATCTTGTTTTGAGATCATTCCTATAAAAATTTTATTCTCATCAACTACAGGCATCGCTTGAATACTTTCTTTATCCATCATTTCTATTGCACTTTTTAATGATTTATTTGGAGCTATTACAAAACATTTATGAATTGGTTTCATTGCACTTCTTACAAACACATTAAACACCTCATTTTTCATTTACTATTTTATTCCGTTTATTACGATAAAAAGATGTAATATTTATCATTATACACATAGGACACGCTTATATGCCATACATTATAACATAGTTATTTTTTAGAGAAGGAGGTTCTATAAATGAATCAAACAAATACTAAATATTACTATCCTTATATCAGTCCGTTTGACCCCTGTCCCCCTATTATAAAAAAGAGTTATTCGACACCCCCTAACTTGTACATGGGATTTCAACCGCCAAATCTTGCACAATATCCTACAGCGCGTGAAGCACTGTTTGCAGGTACTTTATGGCCCGCACTATTTGATCCTTATCCACCTAAGAAAGGGAGAGAACAAACATGAGCACCCCTAAACAAATGCCTCAACAATACTATGATCTGTTAGAACAAATTCAAGCAATTGATTTTGTTCTAGTTGAACTTAATTTATATTTAGACACGCATCCCGAAGATATAGATGCTATTCAACAATTTAATCAATGTACATTAGAAAGCAAAAAATTAAAGAAAAATTTCGAAAAACAGTTTGGACCACTCATGCATTTTGGGAAAAGCTACTCTGGTTATCCATGGAATTGGGATGATGCACCATGGCCTTGGCAAGTGTAAAAGGAGGAAAACAATTTGTGGTATTATGAAAAGAAATTGCAATATCCAGTTCGCGTAACCGAATGTAATCCACGTTTAGCGAAATATCTTATCGAACAATATGGGGGGGCTGATGGGGAATTATCCGCGGCTTTACGATACCTAAACCAACGTTATACCATTCCAGATAAAGTAGTAGGTCTCTTAAATGATATTGGTACTGAGGAATTTGCTCATTTAGAAATGATAGCCACTATGATATATAAATTAACTAAAGATGCTACCCCAGAGCAAATGGAAAAAGCTGGTTTAGCCGCTCATTATGTTAATCATGATAGCGCGTTATATTACCAAAATGCTGCTGGTGCTCCTTGGACTGCTTCCTATATTCAAGCAAAAGGTGATCCGATTGCAGATATCTATGAAGATATTGCAGCAGAAGAAAAAGCACGTGCCACATATCAATGGATTATCAATGTATCGGATGATCCGCAATTAAATGACAGTTTGAAGTTTTTACGTGAACGAGAAATTGTACATTCTCAACGTTTTAGAGAAGCTGCTCAAATATTAATTGATGAAAAAGATAAAAAACATTTTTTTTAAATAATCCTCACTAAAATAATAGACGTAAACATTACAGGTTTCACGCGCTCAAAAAGTATATTACACTTTCTACAGGCACAGGGCAAGTATAGATGAAAGGCAATAATGCTTAGTAATCAATAAAAAGAACTGAAGGTTTTCATTCTACTATCTTCAGTTCTTTTTCATTGGGTAAAAAAAGTTTTTGACCCGGTGTGATAACATTTGAATCTAACTCATTCAATACACGTAAAGAACTAACAACGCTTGTTCTTTGATAATATTTTTCTGCAATTGAAATTAATGTATCACTTTCTGTTACATGATAGTATCTGCCAGTCACTTCAACAAATTCGTTCTCATTGGTATCCTTCACTATAGAAATAGTCACTTCGTTCGATAAATCTTGATTTATCGGAATAACCGTAACTGTTTCCCCTCCAGGAAGTGAATAGACTGCATTCTCTTCATTAACCGATTTAAACCATTCTTCTCCCCATACCTGATATGTTAAAACTAAACCTACAATAATAATAAATAAGACCATTAAAAAACGAATAAACAAAAAATTTATCTTCCATTTTGTTTTTGCTTTTTTATCTGCATGTACGTAGCTCCGTGGTGGTAAATCTAAAATATCAATGTTTGGCTCATCTTCCTCTAATTTTTCAGGAGTAGCACTTGGTTGTTCAGTAGCAGTAGAGTCACGTTGAATTTGATTCATTTGCTCGCGTAGTCTCATTGCTTGATCTTCTCTATAGTCACTCATCTTTAACCCCTCCTAAAAAAACGTAAGTATAAAGCTAAACTGCAGTCAATAACAAAATGCATGATGATCGTTACACCAAGATTATTTGTAATTTCAAACATAAAACCAATATAGAAACTTAGCATAACAACACTATTAAATAAAACAGGCTTAAACAAATACCGGATATGAATAAAAGCAAATAGTAAACTCGTTGCGATATAGCCAATACTAGGCTGCAATACCCCACGAAACAATACCTCTTCTGCTATTGCAACAAACATTGTTAACATAATAATTTGGTAGATATTACTTCCTCTAAATATTTTTTCGTTAATACCGCCATCATCCCAATAGCGTTTAGGCAGGGTCTTATACATAACCATATCGATTATCACAACAATAAAACCTGGTAGTAAACCATACAGCATTATTTCAGTGACAGACCCCTCAAACAGTTCTGAAAAAAAGGTAAATGAACCATAAATAAACCAAGCACAGATAAGACTTATAATAAGCAGGAGACTTTGTGATATATAAACTTGTTGTCTGACTTGTTTACTAGTCATAGTAGCAATAATAGCTGCTTGTTTATTTTTCATTTACTTCCCTCTCGAAAAAACAAATTTGCTAATTCGATCTCCCAACTACTTTCTATAAGTTGCTTTGATTCAATGATTGGTTCCCATTTATTAAATTCAAAATCACAGTAATCACAGCAGAGATACTTTGCTTTTGAACAATTAGGTTGAAACGCTTGATATAATCGTTCTCTTCTACAAGACTCACAGGTAACCCATGTTAACATTTCATCTAATTTGTTTATTTTGTAGTTTGTTCTTTCTATAATTCTTTGTGTTATTACGTCAACTATTTCTCTCTTCTTATCATATATCGGCAAAATACGATTTTCTTTAATCATATCATGTTTTTCTAGTTGATAATGTAAAAATCGCCATTGTGTCTCATTTATTTGAAACTCTTCTAATAATAATGGGCTACCTAAATCAATAGACTTTTCTGATCTTGCTAGTGAATCAAGTCTATTGATAATTATAGGAATTTGTTCAGTTGTTGGCAACTCTGACTCAATTAAGCGCTTTGGTAAAATATCATCGTAAGGTGCATGCAATACTAGACTGACACTAGACAATCCATCTCTACCTGCCCTACCAATTTCTTGAATAAATGATTCAATTTGCGTTGGAATATGATAGTGTACTACGAGACGTACATTTGATTTATCAATACCCATTCCAAATGCACTCGTACAACATATGACATCTAATTGATTCTCCATAAATTGCTGTTGAATTAAAATGCGATCTACTTGTTCCATCCCACCGTGATAAAAGGCAATACGAAGTTCCGTTAGACTATCTCTTAACTGACTTGCAACAAACTCAGCTTCCTTTTTACTGGAGAAATAAATCATAGTTGGAACTGGGAATTTCCCTAATAATCTTTTTAAATAGTTTACTTTTTCTTGTTTTGATTGAAGAGCTTGAACTGTAAACGCAATATTATCTCGATCCATTGGATAGACATGCTTATTTAAATGAGCGTTATTCAATTGTTTAGCAATATCCTTTTGAACTTCAGGTGTTGCTGTTGCGCTCAGTGCTAATATCGGTGGATTATTCAACGCTTCTATAACCGGGTTTAGTTTAAGGTAATCAGGTCTGAATTCATGTCCCCATTGAGATATGCAATGTGCTTCATCAATAACAAACAGCGATATTTTCAATCTTTTTAATCGCTCCAATAAACGATCGTTTTGTAACATTTCTGGTGAAAGATAGATTAATTTATAAGAATCCAACTGGTCAAATAAAAAGTGTCTTTCCTTGTGGTCAACAAAACTATTTATTGCTACAACCTGCTTAAATCCCCTTGCTTTTAACTGTTTTACTTGGTCTGACATAAGAGATAGAAGTGGCGATACGACAATAACGGTGTTATCTCCCTTAATAGCAGGAATTTGATAACAAATTGATTTACCTGAACCTGTAGGTAAAACCCCTAAGACATTATTGCCCGCTAAGACATCTTCAATAATTTCCTTTTGTCCAGTTCGAAAAGCATTATAACCAAAATAGTCTTGTAATAGCTTTTCTAATTGACTCATTTCAATAAATCCTCCTTCTGCACAAAATCAGCATATGTTAATACGAGGCGAATTTGAAAATAACTAAAATTATTTCCTGCCATTTCTTTGATTTGTTTTAATTTTGCTGTTTTATTATTTCTGATCGCAGCAAGTATTATAGTAAATGACTCTTGATCAACATATGGCTTAATTGAAAAGTCGGGATCAATATAAGCGATTTCAACAATATGATCTTCTATAGTATTTATTTTCAGTTGTCTAATTTTAGCTATTTGCTCAACATCGAACCCTTTTTTTACTAAAATATATGTTTTTTCTGCTGAATTCGTAATGAATTTTTTCGATGTCTTTGTAAACTGATAAAACACCGGTAAATATATCAATTCATTTTCTCGTTCCTGTAGATAAGTTAGTAATTTATGTATGGTAATAGTTAAATATAAATGCATATCGATAGGAGTTGTCTGATACTTTCTTGCTAATTGATCCATTGTTAAACCGATCTTTTGATAACCTGTTAATCGATCTACAAATAATTGTGCTAAGTCTGGATTAATTGCTTTGAGAAAGCTAGATAATTCACGATAAACACCAGCTAACCATTGGTCCGATTCATCTCTATGCATTTGAAAAAGTTTCTTCACCCATGCTTGTATGTCTCTTTGATCGGTAATGGCAACAAAGTATCCCTTTTGCCGAGCCATATTGGTATAGGTTTGAATCCACAATTGTAGTCGCAGCCAAAATAAATCACTGATTCGATCGAAGACAAAGCCATTTAATTGATGAATAGGATAACTATCAATTCTTATATTTAAATACGCTTCACCACTTCGCGTGATACTTGCATTATTTTGTTGATCCACTGTAATATAGTTATCAATAATAAGGGATTTAATTTCCTGCTCAAAGTAGTTTCTATCTAAATGCTTACAAATACCGAAATATCTGGTTATTTTATAGAGTTTAGCATCTTGTAAAGTTTGTATCGAACGCTTTCCAACTAAGAGATGAAAAATAGAAGCAGTACTTCGTTCCATACTTATACTGGCTATACAGTCTAGTAAGATTGACCTGAACATATACTTTAACTCCTTTTTTAAAAATAATCAGGGAATGTATTCTTTATCTCCTCCTACACTCTCATTGCAAAAATAAGTATTCCCACTTAAAATAGTAAAGGAAGACATACTTTTTATAGATCATGAAATAGCAAGAAGGGAGAATTAGCATGGCTCATTACACAATAGTAGATAAAGATACATGCATTGCCTGCGGTGCATGCGGGGCAGCAGCTCCTGAAATATACGATTATGATGATGAGGGAATTGCCTACGTTCTCTTAGATGATAATACAGGAAACGTTAAAATACCAGAAATATTAGAAGAAGATATGTTGGATGCGCATGAAGGTTGTCCAACTGACTCGATAAAGATTGCTAACGATTCCTTTGATCGTGATCCATTCAAATTTGAAAAATAATTCCTTATCATTCAAAAAGTGAAGGTACCAATATCAATTGGAACCTTCACTTTTATGTTTATACTTCTCCGTGATCAGTGTAAGACAAGGGGATTAACCCCATCAGGTACCGGAATAGCTTCCTGAAGTCTGTATTCGCCTACTACTTCACTATCAATTGGGATATCGAATTCCACACTTCTATAGCCAAATGTTTTAGCTGTTATTAGAATCGCTTCAATCATCGACATGGTTAGCTGATTATCAGCAAAGTCCGTTGACTCTGAAAATGAAATCAGTATGTCCTCAGTGCTCTTCTCTTCTAAGTTAAAACTGGTATCTTTTGGAATAGTTGCTTCGATATACTGTCCCTCATCCATTTGCATAAGAGTTAATGCTTCGTTTATAGATACTATTTCATTAACACTAGTAGGTATAAGTAACTTATCTCGATCTTCATACTGATAAATTTTATAAACTTGGTTTTTAATCTCACTTAAAGGGAATTTATCTAGCTCTCCAAATGGCCCCAAGGTTACTGGGTCCATAGATTCTGTTTGTGTAATAATATTAGTAATCCCATATGGTGTGAACATGAGATTCAACATTTTTTGAAACATATTTGCGTTACTAGAGCCTGGAGGAAATTCATATGCATCTGAAACCGTCATAAAAAGTTGTTTATTATTATCAGTAAACTCAAACACAATATCTTCAAATGGGAAAGTTTTTATTCCAGCATCTACTACTAAGTCTCCAACAAAACTGTTAATTCGGTTATAATAATCATTTGGTTCTCCTGTTGAAGTAGAATCAACTAATGTGATTGGTATAGCATATTGATAATTTTGATCAGCTACTGCTAGTGTAAACATTTGTTCTTGTTCAAATTCTTTGTAATATAACATACTTTCCATATCTACCACTGCATCATCTATGATCATACTATTTTCACTTGAATCCCCTGAAATAGCTTCTTCTTGTGAGGTTACTTTATCTCCATTACCTTCTATTTGTTCTGCACGTTCAAACTGTGTTGTATTGGAACTTCGTATAAAAATAAAAACTAAAGAAAAAGCGGCGATTAAAGCCAGAGAAGGAATAATCCAGGATCGATTTTGCTTAGATTTTGGCGTTGAATTTAGTTCTTGTTGGATATTGCTATATAAGTGCTCTTTTGATTGATGATCATGTATTCTTGGCATTTCTTTTAGTTTTTGTTCTAAATCTGTTTCACCTAACCTCTGTTGATCCATGATTATTACCCCCTCTCTTGTTGATCTCGTAGTAGTGTTTGTAATTTTTTAATCGCTCGATGTTGTGTAGTTTTCACCTTACTAGTTGAACAACCCATAATATCAGCTGTTTCTTGAATGGTTAAAGATTGCAAATAACGTAATATTAACACCTGTTTTTGATCTAGACTACACTTATCTAACTGATAATAAATATCCTTTAATTCCTCATCAAGAATAACAATCTCTTCAGGTAACCGGGAAGTGTCCTTAAAATCAGACGCCTGTTTATTGAAATTTAAAAAGTCTATTAGTCGCTGTTTATTTCGTGTTTGTTTTCTAAAAGAATCCATTGTTGTATGTCTTGCAATAGAAAACAACCATGTTTTTTCGGAACTTTCACCTCGAAAAGAATCATATGATTTTAGAACTTTGATATACACTTCTTGAATAAGATCTTCAGCCAAAGACTTATCTTTGACCATATAAAAGATATATTGAAATAAATCTTGATGATATCTATTATATATGTCTTCAAACGTGGTCTTCATTTATAAGACCTCCCGTCCTAGTATATTAGTCGTCAGTTATGACAAAAGGTTACACAATTTCGTTTATCTACAAATATCTTTTAAAAATAAGCGAAAGAGGTTCATACAATACGAATAGAAACACGACATTACCAATTGCATGAGAGATATCAAAAGGCAGACCTGCTAAATAATAAGCAAGAAACTTACCTGTAATAAAATAGTTCGTAATAGCAAATGTAAATCCAAAGAATAAACCAGCTATTAGAGCATAAATCAATAAATAAATGAATGGCTTCTTAAGATACATTTTTCCTAATAAACCACTAAAAATACCGATAATCGACCAAGCAATGATTTGCCAAACCGTCCAAATTCCCATGCCTAAGAACAAATTGGATATATATGTAGTGATAACTGCTAAAAAGAAAGCAGAAAACGGTCCTAAAAAAAAGCCCGTAATAATAATAATTGCAGTTACGGGCTGTATGTTTGGTAAAAATTGAAAGCCTACTCGTCCAACAACACATAATGAAGCTAACACAGCAATGAGTGTTAAACGATATGTCTGCTTCATTAATTATTCCGTTCCATGTAAATCAAAAATAACTTCATCACCTGATGATAACTCATATTCACTTGCACCAACATTAGCTTGTTCACCATTTACTTCATACAACCAATACTTATCATCCGATTGCTCGACACCATCTATCGAAGTTATAAAGCCATCAGCATCTTCAATTTCATAGTTTTCTTCCAATACATCCATCAATATTTCATTCTCTTCTATTTCAATCGTTTCCGAAGAAATAACTTCTTCTCCATTATCTGTTGAAATAGTTATATTAACTACTTGTTCTTGCTCTTCTACATTAGTTGTTTCATCTGGTGTCTCTGTTTGTCCACAACCAAATAAGATTAGTGTACTAAGTAAGAAGGCCATAATTAACTTTACGTGATTTTTCATAATAAATTCCTCCATTTTTTTGGAGGACTGAACAATAATTTGTGAAATAAATTAAAAATTAACATTAACAAACAAATCAATCGCTCAACCCTCGAAGCATTGATAAAGTGAAATTGGTAGGTCTACTGACTTGTACATTTATCTACTTTGAACCCTTCCCATACCGAAAATTGATACAGTGGACTTATTCATTTCGTCTGTACTTACAGTTGCGAGGACAGTTCTGGTCTCACACCAGATTCCCTGTTATGTTACATACACCAATAACACACTATTTTATTAGTTTACTCTTCACCATTACTTTTGGGAAGCTCAAAAGTAAAAGTAGTACCTTCTGATTGCTTACTTTGAACAGATATATTCCCTCTGTGTGCTTCCACGATATTTTTGGCAATCGCTAAACCAAGACCTGTACCTTTCTTTCCAGCTTTTCTTTTTCTTGATTTATCTGCTTTATAAAATCGTTCAAATACAAACGGTAAGTCATCTTGTGGAATACCCGATCCGTTATCCTTGATCGTAAAACGTACTTTCTTATTTTGTTCTTCTACACCAACAACAATCTCACCCTGTTCTTGTGTATGATTAATTGCATTGTCAATCAAATTAGTTAAGACTTGTTCCATCCGATCCGGATCAAATAATAATAGCAATTCTTTATTAGTAATAGAATATGTTAAAGTAATTTGTTTTTCATTAGATAGACCTTTAAACTTTCGAATAATTCGATCTAAATATAACTCTACTTCTATTAGTTCTTTATTTAATTGAATTTGTCCTGCTTTTATCCTTGCAAGATCAAGTAGTTCATTGACCAATCTACCCATTCGTAACGATTCATCTCGGATAATGTGCGCTAATTCATTTTTTTCTTCTTTCGATTCAGCAATATCATCCACTATTGCCTCGCTGTATCCTTGAAGCATGGAAATTGGCGTACGTAACTCATGCGATACATTTGCAATAAACTCTTCACGTAACTTGTCCATTTTTCGTTCTTCTGTCATATCACGAATAACAGCAACGACTCCACGTACTTTTGTCTGATCGTATAACGGAGACATGATCATAACCCAGTTACGTCCTTGAATAAACACTTCACGCATAGACTCAGATTCAATTGTTATTACCTCTTGCATAAGATCTTTCACTTCATGTGGTAATGTTTCTTCATCTTCCATATCTAGCTCATAACGCCAGTCTTCTAGGAATTTATTAGCAGGTGGATTAGAAACAATAATATCTCCTACTCGATTTAATGTGATAACACCATCAGCCATTGATCGTAAAATACTATATAATTGTTCCTTTTCTTGACTTAATGCATCAATATGATAATTGAGTTGCCTACCCATTCGATTAAATGCCATAGCTAATTCACCAATTTCATCATGTGTTAAAATTGGTACCTTCGTACGAAATTCACCTTTTGTTAATTCTGAAGCTGCTTTACGCATTTGAATTAAGGGTGCTGTTATTCGTGTTGATAGAAAAAATGCAAAAATAGTCATTAACACGATAGCAATTGCAGCTGCTAAGAGAATGATACGTGTAGTCTGTTCTGTAGTGGCAGCAACAACATTACTTGATTGATAAGCATAAACTGCTCCTACTTGATCAGTTAACCTAGTACCTACCAACAAAACTTGGGTACCATCATCTAGCGTTGTTTCTGTCTTTACCACATTGTTATTAAAGTAAACAGATCTATAATCCTCCTTGTTAAATAACCATTCTTTAGTTATGAGTGGAAGTGTTTCATCCGTACTTTCCGATATCCAACTTTCTTCTTCATTTTCTACAATAAAAATCCTACTTGCAGGATCTTTAATTATAGTTATCATTCTTTCAATAAGTTCTTGATCTTCATATTCACTTAGCAATGTTGACACTTTATTGGCAGTATCCAATAATTCTTCTTCTGCTTGGTTTACATGATAACCCTCAAAAAACTCCAAAAGAAAAAAACTAATAATTGCTAACACAACAAAGATAACAATTAAAAAAGTTACCCAGAGCTTAAATACAACACTTCTCCAAAACATTAGGCATCAGCTACTTCAAATTTGTAGCCTACTCCCCACACCGTCACAATCATTTTCGCTGCATCTGTTGAGACCTTATTTAACTTTTCACGTAAACGTTTTACATGTGTGTCTACAGTTCGTAAATCACCAAAGAATTCGTACTTCCAAACTTCTTTTAAAAGTTGTTCACGTTCAAAGACTTTATTAGGTGAACTAGCCAAGAAATGGAGTAATTCATATTCCTTTGGCGTTAATCCAACTTCAGTTCCTTCTACTAACACACGGTGTGCATCATTTTCTATTAAGATATGTTGAAATTCAAGTATATCTTTTGCTGTTTTATCTAGATTGGATACCGGTATGGAGGATGACCTTCTTAACAATGCTTTTACTCGAAGTACTACTTCTCTAGGACTAAATGGTTTAACAATATAATCATCTGCCCCCACTTCAAAGCCTTCTATACGATTTGCTTCTTCCCCTTTAGCTGTCAACATGATAATAGGTGTCGTTTTCTTTTCACGAATACCTTTACAAACTTCAATACCATCTTGGCCTGGAAGCATTAAATCTAATATAATTAATGTATAGTCTTCTTCAATCGCAAATTCGAGACCTCGAAAACCATCATCAGCTTCGTCGACAATATAACCTTCTCTTTCTAAATACATTTTTAATAATCGCCTAATTCTTTCTTCATCTTCTATCACGAGTATCTTATTGTTTTCATCCATATCAAATACCCCTTTCTCCTACCCCTGCATTAATTAATCTTCTCTATTTATTTAGTCAGTTGAATAAAAAAGTTATTATTTCAACATATTTCGCAATAAACACATAGGTTTTTCTATTTTAAAAATAAAGTTACTCTTTTGTTTTTACTTGCATTGCTTCGTTACGAAGCTGCTTGACTTCATGTGGAGTTAATTCACGGTAATCACCTGGCTGTAAACCTTGCAACGTCAAAAATCCATAACGCTCTCGTTTAAGTTTTTTAACTGGATGATTAATCCCCTCAAACATTCTTCTTACTTGGCGATTTTTACCTTGATGCAGGACTAGTTCCATTATAGCGGTGTTTTTTTGTTCATCGGTTGATAAAATTTTAGCATGAATAGCTTTTAAAACTTCACCTTCAGATTTAACACCTTTTCTCAATTCTTTAATAGCTTCTCTTGATGGTATACCCTCGATTTTGGCAACATATACTTTATCCATTTCGTGACTCGGGTGCATTAATAATTGAGCAAAATCTCCATCATTTGTCAGCAAAATAATACCAGAAGTATCATAATCTAATCTACCTACAGGATAAACACGTTCTTTTAAGAATGGAATGAGGTCTGTAAGTACTTTTCGATCTTTATCATCTTTCAGACTAGAGATCACGCCTCTAGGTTTATATACGACATAATAGACAGGCTGTTCCTTTTCAAGTGGTAAACCTTCTACTTCAATTTGATCATCTGGTGTTACTTTTGTTCCAAGCTTCTTAACTTTTTTTCCATTAACTGTTACTTTTCCATCCTCGATAAGTTTTTCTGCTTTTCTTCTTGAAGTAACTCCACTGTGTGCAATCACTTTTTGTAAACGTTCTTCTTTATTTGACATAATATCACCATAATTTCATTCGATTTTTAATAACTTGTTTTGTATTGTTATTTTGACAGAAAAAGCTCAACAAAACAATAGCGTTAACAGTAGCGTTAACGCTTTTATTGTGAAAATACAATTGATACAACTATAATTGATGTTATTATACCAATAAAATCTGCTATTAGTCCAACTTTTAATGCATCACCCATTTTATGAATACCTACTGCACCAAAGTAGACAGTGATAATATAAAACGTCGTATCTGTGCTGCCTTGCATCGTAGAAGCAAGTCTTCCAATAAAGGAATCCGGCCCATATATCTTGATTAGTTCTGCAGTAATCGCTAATGCTGCTGTGCCAGATATTGGCCTTGTAAATGCTAAAGGTGCTATCTCACTAGGGATGCCTAAAAATGATAAAACTGGTTCTAGTAAGGTAATAAATGCATCCAATGCTCCTGAACTGCGGAAGATAGCAATTGATACAATCATCCCTAAGAGGAATGGTAGTAACGAAATCGCCGTTTTAACTCCTTCTTTTCCACCTTCAACAAATAGTTCGTATGTAGGGAGTTTTTTTACTGTAGCAGTAATTAACACAATCATCACCATACTCGGTATAATCCATGCACTGATTAATGTAATGGTGTTCATTTTTTGTTTTTACTCACCCTTTTCAAATAAAATAATCGATCAATTATAATGGCGAATGACGTTGTGATTAGCGTAGCTATTATTGTCGTACCCACAATTTCTGTTGGGGCAGCCGATTGGTACTGCATTCGAATCGCGATTACAGTTGTCGGAATTAACGTTAAACTGGATGTGTTTATCACCAAAAAAGTGATCATCGAACGACTTGCCTTATCCGAATTTGAAAGTAACTTCATTTCTTTCATTGCCTTTATTCCCATTGGTGTAGCCGCATTTCCTAGCCCAAATAAATTCGCAATAAAATTTGAAAGAATATACCCCATTGCCGGATGGTCTTTCGGTATATCTGGAAATAGCCTTGTTACCAATGGTTTGAAAAATGCAGATAGTTTACTTAAAATACCTGCTTTCTCTGCAATGCGCATTAAGCCAAGCCAAAAGACTAGTACACTGATTAATCCAATTGATAATGTCACCGCTTCTGATGCACTTGAAAAAATTGCCTCATTAACCTGATCCATAGTTCCGTTAATCATTGCATAAATGATTCCAATAATCGACATGCCAGCCCAAATGTAATTAACCATCTACATCGCACCGACCATTTTATTAAAAAATGTAAAAACAGTTTTTATGAAGTTCTCCTGTTTTTCACTTTGCGTTCCTCCTGCTAATTGGTCTTGCAATAAACTGGTACTTGATGATACATCATATTGTTCAAATCCCCAATCAAATAAACGAATATGATCCTGCCAATCATTTGGATCATCTAATGTCACTACTATTAATGTTACATCATTTTTTTTAGCGACAGATACCAGTGTTCTTCCAGCGGCCTTTGTATAACCAGTCTTTCCACCAATTGTATAAGAGTAATAAGTGGTTAGTAACTTATTTTTGTTTCCCCAAGCATAAGTACGTTGATCCGAATGATATGCTTGGGCACCAGTTATCGTAACAAATTGTTCATTTTCCATAGCATGTTTCGTTAATAAAGCCATATCATATGCTGTTGAATAGTGTGATTCCGAATCTAAACCATGAGGATTATCAAAATGTGATTGTTCCATTCCTAACCAAACTGCTTTCTCATTCATTAAATAAGAAAACCCTTCTACGCTACCACCAACGTATTCAGCAATTGCTGTTGCCGCATCATTTCCAGAACGCAACATTAATCCATAAACAAGGTCTTTTAATTTTATTTTCTCTCCTTCCTTCAAATAGATAGAGGAACCCTCTGTGAAAGCAGCTTCATGACTAATTGTCACAGTCTCTTCCATTTTGCCAGATTCAATAGCTAATACGGCAGTCATTATTTTCGTTATACTGGCAATCAACTCTGGATCAGTAGCGGCCTTTTCATATAGAACATCACCATTTGATTGGTCCATTAAAATAGCATTACGAGCTGTTACACTAGGATTAGCCTCAACATTTTCAGGAATAATTGTTATGAAGCAAATACAACCGATTATAAATAGCAGCATTGGTTTCAAGTTTTTACACCCTCTCTACATACTTTCTCTATAATCTTATGCAGAAAGGACGAGCATATGACTTGAAACAATTACAGGATCTTCTTAATACGGCTTCCAAGTTATCTGTTTCGCTTCTTCAAACCTTTCTTTAACGTTCTCCCAATCAATTACATTCCACCATGCATTTATATAAGCATTGCGATCATTTTCATATTGTAAATAATAAGCATGTTCCCATACATCAAGTACTAGTAAAGGGATACTATCCGCTAATGCATAATGTTGATGTTTTTCTCTTGTTTGGATCCCTAATCTCTGTGATCGAGGAGACCACACAAGCAATGTCCAACCACTTCCTTCAACTGACCCTGCACCACTTGTGAAAATTCGTTTGAAATTTTTAAAGGAACCAAAATCTTTATTAATTTGTTTAGCAAGCATCGTGTTATCTTTCGGTTTTCCTCCTCCATTTGGTTTCATGTTAAACCAAAAAATAGTATGCAAATAATGACCAGAACCGTGAAAGGCTTGCTCTCTAAACCAATGTTTCCACATCTTATTATTGGAATCTCCTTGATAAATGGCTACTTCCGCTTTATTTAATCCATCAACATAAGACTTATGGTGCTGATCATGATGTAACCGCATTATTTTTTCTGAAATAAACGGTTCAAGCGCATCATAATCATATGGTAATGGTGGTAGTTTATGTTTTCCTATTGGAACCGGACCGTTATTCGTATTTCCCTCTAAACGTCGTGCGAAAATTTCCGCTTGATCTCTTAAATACATAATTTCTTGTTCAGCAATACTTCGCTCTTGCAATCCTTCTTCTAATTGTATTTTCCAATCTTCCCAACCTGATAATTCTTGTCTATCTTCATTGCTTTGCAGTGCCAATTCTTCCACTTCATCAGACCACTGTAACAAGTCATTTAGATAAGCTTTTGTGTTCTTCTCCATCAAATCACCTCAAACGTAGCCTATGATACAGACAAAGTTTTGGTGTCAACAATAACTACATATGCTTTCTTATTCTTTTAAAAAAGAGAAGTAGCACATAAATGCGCTACTTCTCTTAATCTATTTGATTCATTTTTGCTTCAAAATTCTCAAAAAATAGATCTGCTTCTTCACTTACATCTGATTCATTCACACTTTCTGGTAATGGTGGTAATTCTTCTATTGACTTTAATCCAAAGTAAGTTAAAAAGTCAACGGATGTACCAAACATTACTGGTCTTCCAATTCCATCTTTTCGTCCAACCTCTTCAATTAGTGCTCTAGATAGCAGAGTTTGAACACCACGATCACTTTTAACCCCGCGTATGTCCTCAATTTCCGTACGAGTAATTGGTTGGTTGTAAGCAATAATGGCCAACGTTTCAAGTGCTGCTTGCGAAAGCTTTGAAGTGTGTGGAGATTCCAGCAATTTTTGATAATAAATTGTATGCTCTGGTTTCGTTGCCAAATGGTATGTATCTTTAGACTCAACAAGCATAATACCACGTTCTATCTGCTCGTAATCTTGCTTTAATTCAAGAATGATAGCTTCTACTGTATCTAGATCAGTTTCTAATACAGCTTTTATTTGTTTTTTACTTAAACCTTCATCTCCAGTGGCAAATAATAATCCTTCTAAAATTGCTTTATAATTTCTAAGTTTCACGCGTTATCCTCCATGCTATAAATAATCAATGCATCAAAATGTGTTTCTTGTTTGCAATAGATTTTTTTATCTTTCATTAGCTCTAGTACAGCCATAAATGTCACAACTATATGAGAACGTGATGGATATTCAAATAATGCATCAAATGAAACACCTAATCTATGATCTTGTAATTGAGTTAAAACCTCTTCCATTCGCTGTTTAATTGGTATCTCCGTTCGCTGAATTGTTGTTTCTAAAGGCCGGTTCCATTTTTTGCGATCAAATACTTTTTGCATTGCTGCAAGCATATCATAAATAGATAGATCACCTTTCGTACTAACTTTTTCTTGGTTCTTTTTAAACGCTATAACTTGAGCAGGTCTTGTAAAGCTATAACTTAAATCTGATTCTTTATCTTGAAGTTGACTAGCAGCTTCCTTATACTTCCGATACTCAATTAACCGACGCATTAATTCCTCGCGTGGATCTTCTTCATATTCCTCTTCTATATCTAATTCTTGATTTGGTAAAAGTAGTCCACTTTTCATTGCCAATAATGTAGCAGCCATCACCAAGTATTCACTAGCAACATTTAATTCAAGCTGTTGCATTGTATGAATATAGTGCATATATTGCTCTGTTATTTTTGAAACAGGAATATCATAGATATCTATTTCATATTGATTAATTAAATGTAAAAGAAGATCCAATGGACCCTCAAAAGTATCCAATTTCACTTGATAGGATTGTTGCATAGAATCCTTCCCCTTTTTTCTATATCGCCGTATTTACACTGATCTTAAATTATTATTTTAGCATATAGTACAACTAAAAATGCCCGATTCTATAAATTCTCTCTAAAAAAAGTAAAAACCAGCTCATAAGGAGCTGGCTTTAAAACTTTAAGAATCACACTTGGTTAAAAACTCTTCTGTTAAGTCATTGGCACATACTTGATATTTCTCACTATATTGTTCTTTAATACCATTCACCATTTTCTTGCCTATACCTGTATTTCTGTGTGAAGGATTAACTGAGATATGCTGAATGATAACCTTACCAAATTCTTCATCCACATATATACCAATTGCTCCTAAAACATCTTCTTCTTTCCACAAATATAAATGCCAATTATCATTGTTCTCGTATTCCTTAATTGTTTGTTGTAATTTTTTAACATCTTTTTCTTCCGGCATAAAAGACAATAGTCCCATAGCAATCTTTTCTAGTGATTTTTTAAAACGAATTAACATATATACCCCTCATTATTTAAGAACTTATTATATAGTATAACGTTACCAGTCCTCAAAAGGTTCCATTAAGTTCTTAAAACTTTTATTATATCTGTGCTATTTAAAGTGTTTTCAAAACTTTATTCTAATATATTATTTTTTTGCACATATTGATCATACTACTTTTTTTAATGATTGTCATGATTTTGCTAGCAATTGTTATAAAATATCCATAATTTCAAGCTTAAATAAAACGACAAAGACTAAACTAAGTATGGAGTGATTAACACTTTAAGAAGTAGCTTTCAGCTTAACAATAGTGGTCAATTAGTAACTTTTTTTATAAATTCAATGTACTAATTCTTTCGGAAGAATAATCTATCAAACGGAACTAATCCAATTGAACTCAGAGATATCCCCATTAATTTTTTATGAATTAGAGCTTTTTGAAACGTAGTATATAACGGTATAATTATATCTTGATCAATCAATTTTTCTTCTAACTGTTTTAGCAATTCAAAACGTTTTTCTTGTCGTTTTTCCCTCATAACTTTATCACAAAACTTATAAACCTTCTCTTCTAAATTATATAATTCAGAAAACACACTACTCTCAGATAGAAATAAATTATATACAGAAACCTCTCTTGAATTTTCAGAAAGAAAACCAGATAGAACTAAATCTGCTTGTTTTGACATTTCTATAAAACTTGAATATGGCACTTGAATAATATCAAGTTTTATACCGTATTTGGTTAATTCAGTCTGTATCCAATTAATATCATCTTCATTAGGAGTCAATTCATATGTCATTAAAGTTAAAGATTCATCGTACTTAGTGTCTTGATAAATCCAAGAATTAGAAGAATCATCATTTTCTTGATCTATAAATGAATTTGCCTTTTTAAATCTTGGATACCCCAAGTCCCTAACCATATTATCTTTGTTGATCATTGATGATACCCTTCTCCTTAATAAATGATTTATTCTAATAGTTTTTTTATTCATATTCCACATAAGATACTTAGTTGATAGATGATTTCTTCGAACGTGATTATATCCATCATCACTATCTTTTTCTAACGAAAATGGAATATAAAATAGAGGTTCCCGCTTCATTTTATTAGCATTAAAATATTTCTCAATAGTTGGTAATATAAATATTGTAATTTCATCAAGGTAGGCCCTACCCTTAAAATAAGTAGGATGAACTTTTAGATTTAATAATGTCTCATCATGTTTTTCTATCATAAAAGGTCCTGTACCTATGGGAACTTCAGCAAATATTTCTTTTGTTTTACCACCATAATCTTCAGGAACAATGGAGCACTTGGGGGAGGATATAAGAATATCCCAATTATACATAGACTGTGAAAATTCAAATCGTATAACGTGACTTCCTATACAGCTTATACTTTTCAGATGCCTAATTATCCATTTTGATGGTGTATTACCAAGCCTCTCAAAACTAAATTTTATATCTTTTGAAGTAAGGTTTTTATTGTTGTGGAAATTAACCCCTTTCCTTATATAAAAAGTCCATTCCTTCCCCTCATTATTTTCTTCCCAATAATGCGATATACTTGGCACTATGCTTTCACTTTCCTTACTGTAAGTAACTAATGTATTGAAAATTTGTTCTACAATGTGCCTTTCCGATTCCCTTTCAACAACAGCAGGATCTAATGAGTTATAAATACGAAAATATGGAATTTTTAAGTGTTCATAATCATTTTTATTTTCATTCTCCTTTGTTACATTATCAACTTTCAGTCCAAAAAGTTTGAGAATCATACCATAAAAGACTTGCTCAATCTCATTATATAAATCATTATTTTCAAACAAAGATATTAGCCTAATAATTTCATCATAATCAGGTGACTGGTCTTCAAAGTAATCAAACATTTCTTCAATAGTTACTAAAAAGATTATTGTGGTTGCATTCCCTCTTCCTTCTCCTTTATTTCTATTTATCCACTTTTTATCAGCCATCTTATTCAAGATATTGGTTACAGTTCTTTCTGAGCATTGTAACTCTTTACTAATCTCACTTCTGGTTAATTTGACCTCTTGAAACGCTACGAACTGTGAGTACTTAGCAAAAAGATGAAAATAGTGTTCTATAAGCTTCATGATTATACGTTCCCCCTACTATAAAAGGTGAAATTGCAATCATTAACTTTCACTTTTTATTCTCCTTTTAGTAAGTATAATTATAATTACGGACTTTGTAAATTTTATACATTAGTGAGATATAAATTTGGGGGAGGTTTGATGAATGGGAGGATTACAAAAAGGTCATTTTTTCAATCTAGTTTCTGTTATCACGATGGCGGTCGGGCCATTATTATCAAAATTTGGTTTATTGGAGATTTCCCCTGCTCAAGCATCTGTTATTAACACTATAACTGTTATCATTGCAAGTTATCTATTGGGAGTAATACAACATAGGAAGGTGAATTTCTATGTTGAAAAGGAAATAATGATGTTAGCTTTATTCAATTCAATAGGGGTTATCTTTTTATTTTTAAGTACAAATTTACTTTCTCCAGTTGAAATAGGGTTTATTGGAAGGTTTTATACTGTATTTGCTGTGATATTATCCGTTTTAATACTAAAAGAGAGACTAAGTAAAAAGGAAGTAATATTTATAACTCTGGCAATCTTAGGAGCTTTTTTATTTGTTAATAGAGGTGGAGATTTTGATTCAAATATATTAGGTAGTTTATTTGCAGTTATATATACGTTCTTCTTCGCATTAACAAACATATTCATTAAAAAAACTATGTCTAAAGAAAGAGATTCAAATTCTATTTTATTTACTAACAATTGTATTACCCTCATATTTGTTTTACTTTACGCAACTATAACAGGAGATCTTTTAAATTCTGATTATTCAATAACAGGAGTAAGTTTTATAATTACATCTTCACTTTTAACTGGATTTTTGGGAACGCTTTTCTTATATAAAGCTTTGCAACACTTACGTTTCTCGATCGCTAATGTAACCAGAGCATTCAGTCCGTTATTACTTGCTACAATATCATTTCCGTTTTTCCCAATTGAAATAACCATTCAAAATGTATTAGGTGCAATAGTTTTAATACTTTCAATTCTTTTATTATCTTTAGGAAAAACCAACAAAGATAAGTCTATCGATACATATAAAAAGGCTTCTAATTCTTAACTGAATGGTTTAAATTGTAACTCTAGTAGTACGTCTTTATGCACGTTTTATTTATCAATCGAACAAGGAGTTGATTCTCCCCAATAAGAACTTAAAAAAGATATGATTCCCATAGTAAAATGGAAATCATATCTTTATATGTCTTTTAAAATTATTTAATCGAGAACTTACTCTTTTTCAGCAAATGTGACAGTTTTCATAGCGTCACCTTGTTTAATACGTAAAACAACATCCATACCTTCTATTACTTGTCCAAAAACAGTATGAACACCGTCTAAATGAGGTTGTGGCTCATGTACTAAGAAAAATTGACTTCCACCAGTATCTTTACCTGCGTGAGCCATTGATAACGATCCTGCTTTGTGCTTATGCGGATTACCTTCTGTTTCACAAGCAATAGCATAACCAGGTCCACCTGATCCTGTTCCTGTTGGATCCCCACCTTGTGCAACGAAACCAGGTATTACGCGGTGAAATACAACACCATCATAAAAACCACTAGTTGCTAATTTTTCGAAGTTTGCTACCGTATTAGGAGCAGCTTCCTCATACATTTCAATTACTATTTTTTCGCCATTTTCAAATTCAATTGTTGCTTGTTTCATCTTTATTCCTCCTAATTATTCGTAAGATAAGTCATTTTTACTAACTTCTTGATAGGTCTCGCGCTGAATGACAAGTTTATCTTGTTTATTTTCAATAAATACTACAGCTGCTTTTGGAAAACGATTATAATTACTAGACATGGAATAGCCATACGCACCAGTACTAAAAACAGCAAGAAGATCGCCTGGTTCTGCATTTGCTAATGGAACATCCCATAATAACATATCGCCTGATTCACAGCACTTTCCTGCAACGGACGCGGTTGTAGAAGCTGGTACATTCGCTTTATTTGCAAGAATAGCATCATACTTGGCTTGATAAAGTGCAGGTCGAATGTTGTCTGTCATTCCTCCATCGACTGCAATATAGTCTCGCACACCTGGAATTTGTTTTTTTGAACCTACTGTATAAAGTGTTATTGCAGTATTGCCAACAATCGCACGACCTGGTTCAATCCATATCTCTGGGAAGTCCATGTCATGTTTGACAACTTGTTGTTTAATCTCATCAACAAGTGCATTAACATAACCATCTAGTTGTAGAGGTTCATCTTCATCAGTATAACGAATTCCAAAACCACCACCCAAATTTAATACTTCTGGAGTGTAGTCATAGTTTTTTTTCCAGCTAGCTAATGAATCAAATAAACGACGTACTGCCATAACAAAACCATCTGTTTCAAATATTTGCGAACCTATATGACAGTGTAGCCCTTTAACATGCATACTGTCAATTTCTTGTAACTTTCTAAATGCCTCTTCCGCTTGTCCATTTGCTAAATCAAATCCGAATTTTGAATCTTCGTTACCAGTAAGAATATAGTCATGTGTATGTGCTTCAATACCTGGCGTCACACGAATAAGTACATCCATTTCACTTTGATAGTTTGCTAATATTTCTTTTAACAAATCAATTTCATGAAAATTGTCAATGACAATACAGCCGATGTCATGTTTAACAGCCATTTCTAATTCAGCTACACTTTTATTATTCCCATGCATATGAATTTTCTCAGTAGGAAAGTCGGCTTGTAAGGCTGTATACAATTCCCCTTGTGATACAACGTCTAAACTTAAATTCTCTTGTTTAGCAACTTGTAACATAGCAATAGATGAAAAGGCTTTACTTGCATATGCAACCTGAGCATTTACACCTAAACGAGCAAAAGTGTCGACAAAAGCACGTGCATTCTCTCTGATTTTTTCAACATCATATACAAAAAGAGGGGTTTCATATTTTTTCGCTAAATATGTGGTATCGACGCCTCCGATTGTTAAATGACCTTGAATATCTATATCTTTAAGCTCTTGCATCAAATACACCTCCACAATCCTTCAGAAAATATGCTTCTTTTCATCAATCTAGCTGAAAAAAATAAAAATCCCTTGCCAGTTTATACGATGAATAAATAGCATTCATAACATATAATGGAAGGGATTCCTAACATATTCCCAACTTCTTTTTCTTTTTAGATAAAATTAATTTACCACAAGTTAGGTCCGCGTTCAACTTTTATAATTGAATAATTATATTATGGTTGTTTATAATTGTTTTTTGGATGTACAATGCTTGGTCGTTCTTTCGATTGTGGAACTGCAAATCGAAACAATATTTGAATTAACGCTTTCCCATTAAAAGGTAAAAACGGCCATAGGTATGGTGTATTTAAAGACTTTGTTCGAGCTAATAATATTACATAGAGTGAAAAACCAATTAATAATCCTTTCACACCGAAGATCCCGGTAAATATTAGTAATAAAACTCGAATCATCTTGTTTGCAATACTAAGTTCATAACTAGGGGTTGCAAACGAACCGATTGCACTTATTGCTACATATAAAATAACTTCAGCTGTAAAAAGACCAACATCAATAGCTATTTGCCCAATTAAGACAGCTGCAATTAACCCCATGGCAGTTGATAATGGTGTTGGCGTATGGATCGCCGCCATTCGTAGAAATTCTATACCGATATCAGCTAATATAATTTGTAAAATAATTGGTATATTACCTGATTCATTAGGACCAATAAATGACAACGCATCAGGGAGTAATTGTTGTTCCATCACCATAATGTACCATAATGGCAGAAGGAAGATAGAAGCGAGAATACCAGTAAAACGTATCCACCGTACAAATGTTCCGATTGCTGGTGATTGGCGATATTCCTCCGCATGTTGTACATGATGAAAATAGGTAGTAGGTGTGATAATTATACTTGGTGAAGTATCAACCATGATTAGTACATGCCCTTCAAATAGATGATTGGCTGCAACATCAGGACGTTCTGTATATCGAACCAAAGGAAAAGGATTAACTCCTTGTTTCACCAAATATTCCTCTATTGTTTTATCAGCCATTGCTAAACCATCTATGTCGATACTCTCTAATTCCTTTTTAATCTTTCTGACCAATCCATCATCAGCAATATCTTGAATATAGGAAATGCAAATATCGGTTTTAGATCGTTCTCCTACTTGTAAAATTTCATTACGTAGCCGTTCATCACGTACACGTCTTCTTGTTAAGGCTGTATTTTCGATAATATTCTCTGTGTAGCCATCCCTTGCACCGCGAACAACCTTTTCTGTATCTGGTTCTTCAGGACTTCTTCCAGGGTAACTTCTTACATCTACCGTAAAACCAACATCTTGTCCATCAATAAAAATAACAATTAATCCAGAAAGTAATTGTGTCATTAAATCATCTAAATATTCATATTCTTCCACTTGTTGATGAACTAGACGATTTTTAATAATTGTTGTAAGTTGACTTTTATTTGTCTCTTCCTCGTTAATGGAGACAAGTTTTTTTAATAATTCTACAATCACAGGTGTTTCACATAATCCTGTAACATAATACAATTGGACTTTCTGTTTTAATAAAATAATTTCTCGAAAACCAATATCAAAAGACGTTCCCACACCTAATTTACTTTTCATATAACTTTGAATTTCATTTATATCATTCATAATTGGTTTCTTATCTTTTTTTTTACTCAATCGGGACACCTCTTTCTAAAATCAATTCAACAGCCTTTCGAGTAATTGGACAACCTTTCTTTTCATCATCATACCCATGCATCTTCCCAATATCTCCAATTGCTATAACATTAGGTAGATTAAGTTGATCCAATATGTAAACCGTGTCCCCGTTTATTCTACCTACTTCAGCAATCGGGACACCTTCTTTATCAACACCATGCTCATTAATCTGTCCATCTTGGTCTATTGAAAGTGCTACACGTGACCACTCCATATTTTTCGTATGTGCAGCTACTGCAACAACACCTAAAATCGTGATGATCGGATCATGCACTAAGGCTAAGATAGTTTCTTCACCAGATCCTATACCAAATACACCAGCATCATCAACTAAGACATAAACAGGATTTACTTTAGCTTCATAAACAGCTTGAATGATATCTTCTGATGTATAAACACTAGGATTACCAGCAAATGCAGAAAGTGACGTGCCACCCAAAGTTTTAGCTATGTAATCAATCGTGTGTTGCGCATATTGATCACCATCTGTAATGATAATAACTTGTTTTTTATCCATAGTAATTATCCTTTCGTCTGATTAATCTAGTTACTTAACAAACACCAACCATTGAAATAATGAACCAATAATTTTCCCTAGAACTATAGCCATCATAAGCCAAATAATTTGATGATCTACCCGAATTCGCTTGGCCAAGATAGGAAAAACATTTAGTACTTCTGTCAACGCTGCAGCTAACATACCAATAAAAATACCATGCAGTAATCCCCAAATTACTAAGATAAAGTTTGGAAGATAAAAGGTGTAATTGCTAAATGAGAGATACGTACCAAAAAAAACACCCACTATAACTGCCATTTCATAATAATGTAAGAATTTTTTTGTTTTGCTTAATGTAACTAATCTTGGTATGATCCCTAACATTGTTAAGAATGCAACGAAACCTGTTCCTACTACCAATCCGGAACCTAAACCAATACATACATCAACAAGTTTATTTATCATTTGAATCATTCAATTTGTTCTCATAATGACTTACATATTGATCGATATCTTGTTGGTACTTATAAATTTCAATTTCTAACGGACTAGGTTCTTCATTAATTCGCTTTTTAAAAATATGATTAAAAAATAAAATCATCCCAAGACCTAGACCTAGTGAATAAGGAACCTGCATCCAAAGAGGATATTTTTCCTTTTCTCCTGTAAACAAATAATGAAGGCGTTGCTGTACACTTTGCATGCTTACATCATAATGAAAATTCATAATTGTCATAGCTGAGCCAACAAATAATAAGGACCATACAAACAGGATAAATGTTACTCTAGGTACTCTTCTTTTTTTAGTAATATGTATAATTGTTTGATTTGGACCTAATAACTGTAGATCAATTTCAGGAAAATACGCTTGTAATTTTTTAATAACAGTAAATCCTTCTATTACACAAACTTCTAAATCTTCTTTTACTATTTCTCGTAAAACGATTTGGTTTAATTTAGCAACCATTGCTTCATTTCCTGAAATAAAGGCAATGTCTTTTAACCTGACTTTTTTCTTTGCAGTTGTCTGGTAATGTTTTTTCATTCTTAAATAAATGATTCCATTCAAGTGAACACCTCCAAAACTTCTTTTTAGTATGGATCAGATCACAAGGAATCATGCATTTTAAAAACGATAAAGTTATTTTAAGCGGTCGGTGAGTTTTTTGCCTTTTACCAATACTGACTATTAGTTGCACTGGAATAAAAAACTGCATGCCCTTTGTTAGATAATATCTAACAAAGGGCATGCAGTTAGTTCTATAAAAATGCTTTTATATCTCAATCTGATTTTTCATCCAGTCTAAAATTTTCTTTTCTAATCGTGATACCTGTACTTGTGAAATTCCTAACCTTCGTGCAACTTCTGCCTGTGTTTGGTCTTGATAGTAACGTAAATAAACAATTAATCGTTCACGTTCATCCAAATCACGTATTACTTCTTGAAGCGCAATTTTATCAAACCAATTGGTTTCTTGATCAGAAATCTGATCAAGAAGTGTAATTGGATCTCCATCATTCTCATATACTGTTTCATGGATTGAATGTGGCGTTTTGGCAGCTTCTTGTGCATGTACAACATCTTCAATAGATATCTCAAGCGCTTCTGCAATTTCAGAAATCGTTGGCGATCTGCCTAACATTTTTGTTAATTCATCTTTTTTTCGCCTTATTTTATTACCTGTTTCTTTTAAAGAACGACTAACTTTCACGCTACCATCATCACGCAAAAATCGCTGGATTTCTCCAATAATCATTGGCACTGCATAAGTTGAAAATCTAACATCATAAGATAGATCGAATTTATCAATTGATTTAAGTAAACCAATACAGCCAATTTGAAATAAATCATCTGGATCATATCCACGATTCATAAAGCGTTGAACAACAGACCAAACCAACCTTACATTTCGTTCAACCAAAATGTCTTTTGCATTTTGATCGCCCGCTTGGCTAAGACGAAGATATTCCTTTACCTCTTCATCACGCAACTGTTTGACATTATGAGTTTTATTTAATTCCATTTTTTAGTCCATCCCCTTAATTGCATAAGGTTCGACTTTTATTAAAATGTTTGATCAATTTCACTATTGTTCCTTGACCACTTGTTGATTCAACTTCAACTTTATCCATGAAATTTTCCATAATTGTAAAACCCATTCCCGATCTTTCTAACTCCGGTTTAGAAGTGTAAAGTGGTTCAATAGCTTGATCAATATCTGCAATACCTACACCTGTATCTCTAATAACAAGTTCTACTTGATCGTCATCAATCGAACAAGTCATATAAATCATTTCATTCGCATTATGGTTATAACCATGAATGATCGCATTCGTAACAGCTTCAGAAACCACTGTCTTTATTTCTGTTAATTCATCAAGTGTTGGATCTAGCTGGGAGACAAAAGCCGCAATAGTAACTCTGGCGAATGATTCGTTCGCACTAATACTAGAAAATTTAATGTCCATCTCATTCTTCACGATGCCACCCCCAAAAGAAGTAATGCAAATGACTCATTTTCTTCCAATCGAATAATCTTAAACAATCCAGATAACTCAAACAAGCGTTTTACAGCAGGAGAAATCGAACAAACTACCATTTCTCCCTCTCGTTGTTTTATTTCCTTATATCTGCCTAAGATAACTCCTAAGCCTGAACTATCCATGAAGGTTAATTGTTCTAAATTCATAATGACATGCTCGGTTTTTGTCTCTTTAATCATAGTCTGCCATTCTTTTTTGAATTGTTCTGCTTCATGATGATCTAGTTCACCCGATAGCCTTACCAGCAATACATTTTCTTTCGTCTTCCAATCTGTTATCAAGCTCACTGTTTTTCCTCCTCTTATTCCTTTGTTCTTTGGTTTCTTTCTATTTTGTTTAATTGAATTCCTGCAACATGACAAAACTAGTGTTTATTCGAAACAAAATGATACTTATCCCTCTTTTTTCACCAATTCCTTCATCGAGTATTTAAATAACTTCCAAACACTCGCTTCTTCAAGTGTTTCTTTTAATAGTAAAGGGGTTTCTGACAACAATTTCCCATCTTTCTTCACTTCTAATAAGCCAACTTGACTCCCCTTAGTTAAAGGTAATTGAATATCTTGATTTATTTTTATATTTGTTTCAATTCCAGATTGTTTTTCCCCTTTTTCTAATACGATTGAGACAGCATCTTCTGTAATAACATCTACTTCATCTTTATCAGCTTTAACCATTGAAATTTTCGTTACTGCTTGCTGTCCTTCATACAGTTGTTCTGTTTTATATTGAGAGAAAGCATAATCAAACATCTGTGTAACTGCTTGATTTCTTGCTTTAGTCGATTCAGCTCCAAGTGCAACTGCAATCACACGCATATTATCTTTTTTTGCAGTTGCAGTTAAACAATATTTTGCTTCTGAAGTGTAACCAGTTTTTAGTCCGTCCACACCATCATAAAACTTAACTAATTTATTTGTGTTTACTAACCAAAACTCATCTTCTGTACCTTTACGTAAATAATCTTCGTAAACACTTGTATACGTTGTAATTTCTTCATGCTTTAATAGATCTTTTGCAATAATCGACATATCATATGCAGTTGAGTAGTGGTCTTCTGCTGGTAAACCAGTTGGATTTTGGAAACGTGTATTTTCTAATCCTAGTTCTTTAGCCTTTTCATTCATCATTGTTACAAAAGCCGCTTCACTTCCAGCAATACGTTCTGCTAGAGCAACACTTGCATCATTACCTGAGGCCATAGCAATTCCTTTTAAAAGATCTTCAACCGTCATCTCCTCCCCTTCTTCTAAGAAGATTTGTGATCCACCCATAGAAGCTGCATATTCACTAACTCGAACTTTTTCAGTCAATGTTATTTTTTCATCATCCAATGCTTCCATTATTAAAATAAGTGTCATCATTTTTGTCATACTAGCTGGTGGTAATTGTTCATGTGCATTTTTTTCGTAAAATATTTTACCGGTATCTCTTTCGATTAAAATAGCAGAACTTGCGTTTTCAGCTAGTGCTAATTCATCTGTTGTCGATTCATTTTCATTTGCGTTTGTCACCATTGGTTGGAAATAAAATAATAATAGTAACATCGTTAATAGTAGGACTGTTCTTTTCATCATGTGTAAACCTCCAAATACGTAATGTTCATATTTTTTCCATAAACCGTGATTTTTATAACAAAAAAAACACCTGAATTAAAAATTCAGGTGTTTTTCTGTTCTCTATTCTATTGGAGGTAGTCTTTTTCTTGATATTATTTAATAACCTGATAGATTAAATCAAGTCCAGCTACTTTTTTATCAGATATAGTATATGCCTGTTGCATCGTTTCTTCGGACTGCCCAGCAACCTGTGTATCACTAAATAATATAGCAATTGGGTCATCAATAGCTACGTGATCGCCTAATTTTTTTAGAAGTCTAATGCCAACACCATGATTAATAATATCTTCTTTGGTAGCTCTCCCAGCTCCTAAATGCATAGCAGCTATTCCAATTAATTCAGCGTCCATAGAGGATATATAACCTGTTTCTTTCGCTTTAATTTCTATCTCATATGAAGCTTTAGGAAGCTTATCAGGATCATCAATTACACTAATATCTCCACCTTGTGCTTCTACAAATGAGCGAAATGCTTGAAAAGCTTTTCCATTATCAAGGTTTTTCTCTAACTCGATATAAGCCGTTTCATAAGAATCAAAGACTTCAGCTAATACCGTCATATGTGCTGCTAATTCAAGCGATAATCTTCGCAAATCAGGTATATTCTTTCCTTGAAGAACGTCAATCGCTTCCTTCACCTCATTTGCATTGCCAATTTCATGGCCTAATGGTTGGTTCATATCACTTATTACTGCAATCGTATTCCGACCTAAATGTTTTCCGATAGTTACCATTTGTTGTGCTAAAGCTTGTGATTCTTTCATAGTTTTCATAAAAGCACCAGAACCAGTTTTTACGTCTAAGACAATACTATCGGCACCAGATGCTAGTTTTTTACTCATAATTGAACCTGCAATTAATGGAATTGAATCGACTGTTCCAGTCACATCACGTAATGCATATAATTTCTTATCTGCAGGAGCTAAATTACCTGTTTGACCTGCAACTGCTAATTTATATGTATTTACTTGTTCAATAAAAGCTTCTTTATCTAATTCGATTGTGAATCCAGGAATCGATTCTAATTTATCTAATGTACCACCAGTGTGTCCTAAACCTCTTCCAGACATTTTAGCTACAGGAACCCCTACAGACGCTACTAAAGGACCAACAATAAATGTCGTCTTATCTCCAACACCACCTGTAGAGTGCTTGTCTACTATATGGCCTTCTATAGCAGACAAATCAATTGTTTCACCTGAGGCAACCATAGCCTCTGTTAAATCCGCAGTCTCTTTTTCATTCATTCCGGAGTTATAAATTGACATTAACAAAGCAGAAACTTGATAATCAGGAATTGTTCCTTCTGTATAGCCATCAATAAAAAAAGATATCTCTTCTTTTGTTAACGCATGTCCATTTCGTTTTTTTAATATAACATCAACCATTCGCATTCTATTCACCTCTTATCTACAGATTATTTTAAACTAATGTTTTCACCATTTCTTTTACAAAAGTTAAGAAATCTTGTTTCACTCTTGTTGTAGTTTCAATAACTTCTTGATGATTAAGTGGTTGATCTAGAATACCTGCTGCCATATTAGATATACAAGATATTCCCAAAACGGATAGACCGGCGTGGTTTGCAACAATAACTTCTGGTACGGTTGACATACCAACAGCATCTCCACCCAAATAACGTAACATTCTCACTTCTGCTCCAGTTTCATATGATGGTCCAGTATTTCCAACATATACACCAGTTTGAACCTTTAAATTTAATTGCTTTGCAGTGTCTTTTGCGTGCGTGATTAATTCTCTATTATAGGCTTGTGACATATCAGGAAAACGGTCACCTAATTTATCATCATTTGGACCGATTAAAGGATTCGTTCCCATATTATTAATATGATCTTCAATTAACATTAAATCTCCTGGTTCAAATGATTCATTAATTCCTCCTGCTGCATTTGTCACGAACAATTGTTTAATGCCCAATTCTCTCATTACAAGAACTGGAAAAGTAACTTGTTCCATTGTATACCCTTCATAAAAATGGAATCGTCCTTGCATTGCAATTACTTGTTTTCCTTCTAAATTACCAATTACAAGTTGTCCTTTATGACCAGAAACCGTCGATACAGGAAAATGTGGAATATCTGCGTAAGGTATAGAAACAGCATCTGTTATCTCATCTGCCAACACGCCTAAACCTGAGCCTAAAATTAAACCAATTGTAGGCTGTACCTTAAGTTTCTCTTTTATATATGTTTGTGCTTCTATTACTTGTTTTCTATCCATATTTATCCCCCTTATTTAATATCTTTCAAAAAACTTTCTCCATATTTAGGCATGCTTATTCCAAAGTTTTCGGCCACAGTAGCACCAATATCGGCAAAAGTTTGACGAATAGGTAGTTCTTGACCTGATTCTATTGCCTGATGATGAACAAGTAAAGGCACATATTCTCTAGTATGATCTGTTCCATGATGAATCGGATCATTTCCATGATCAGCTGTAATAATTAAAAGATCATCTGCCCGTAATTTGTTCAACACTTCTGGTAAACGAGCATCAAAAGTCTCTAGTGCTTCACCATATCCTTTTGGATCGCGTCTGTGTCCATATTTTGCATCAAAATCAACTAAATTCAAAAAGTTTAAGCCTTGAAAATCCTTGTCCATAGATTGAATAAATTTTTCCATGCCATCATCGTTATCATCCGTTCTAATCGATTCAGTAACTCCTTCACTATCAAAAATATCAGAAATTTTACCAAGTGCAACCACGTCAAAAGAAGCGTCTTGTAATTCGTTCATTACTGTTCGACCGAATGGTTTTAACGCATAGTCATGTCGATTAGAAGTACGCTCAAAAGCACCTGGCTTTCCTGTAAATGGTCGTGTGATGATTCGGCCGACCATGTATTTATCATTTTTCGTTAGTTCACGGGCTATCTCACAAATTCTATATTGTTCCTCAATAGGTATGACATCTTCATGTGCTGCGATTTGTAACACAGAATCAGCAGAAGTATAGACGATAAGAGCCCCTGTCTCCATGTGCTCTTGACCAAGTTCTTTAATTATTTCTGTACCAGAAGCTGGTTTATTACCTATAATTTTACGACCAGTACGTTCTTCTATTTCTGTTAGTAAATCATCTGGAAACCCATCTGGAAATGTTTGAAAAGGCTGATCAATAAATAAACCCATCATTTCCCAATGACCAGTCATTGTGTCTTTTCCATTTGATGCTTCTTGCATTTTTGTGTAATGTGCTAAAGGTTTAGAAGCTTTCTCAATACCCTCAATTTCTCGAATATTACTAAGCCCCATTTTTCCAATGGTTGGCATATGTAAACCGTTCATATGCGAAGCAATATGACCTAATGTATCTGCACCAACATCATTAAACTTTGGAGCGTCTGGTGCTTCTCCTATACCAACTGAATCCATTACAATTAAAAATATGCGTTTAAATGGTGCCATTATTACGTCCTCCTAGTTTTTCTGTTTAGCTTATGCTCTTGGATGATAACTTGAATATATATCCTTTAGCCTTGCTTTAGAGACATGGGTATATATTTGAGTAGTTGAAATATCAGCATGTCCTAACATTTCTTGAACGGATCTAAGATCTGCTCCATTTTCAAGTAAGTGTGTGGCAAATGAATGTCTTAACGTGTGTGGCGTTATTTCCTTCTTAATGCCAACATCTCTTGCAACCCCTTTTAATATCTTCCAAAACCCTTGTCTTGAGAGCGGATTACCATGATGATTAACAAATAATTGGTCAATTTTTTTGTGTTTGACCAATTGTTCTCGACTATTTGTCAAGTAATTTTCTATTGCATCTTTTGCGATATCACCTAATGGAACGATTCTCTCCTTGCCACCTTTTCCAAGACAACGAACAAACCCCATCATTAGATGTAAATCACTTACCTTTATCTGAATTAATTCAGACACTCTTAAACCAGTAGCGTAAAGCATTTCTAACATTGCTTTATTACGAATGGTTAACGAATTCGGAGTAGGGATCATCAATAGCGTATCTATCTCTCTTGTTGAAAGAACTTTTGGTAGCGTTCGAGCCTTCTTAGGTGATTCAATATGTAAACTAGCATCCGCTAAAAATTGATATTCTCTAACTAAAAATTGGTGAAATAGTCTTATAGTTGAGAGTGCGCGGGCAATAGTTGCTTGTGAACGATCATGGTCCTTGAGATCATAAAGATAGTTTAATATATGACTACGGTCAACTTGTTTCCAATCTGATAGTTGACAATTCGTTTGTAAAAACGAACAATATTTTTTTATGTCGCGCCGGTAAGATTGTAACGTGTTAACTGATAGTCCTCTTTCTATTTGTAAGTAATGAAAAAAGTCATCAATAATATCTTGCATTTGCTATTCCCCTATTCGAAAAAAGATTGATAATCGATCAATCCAATCATGTTGTTCCTGTTGAATCACTTTTACAGCTTTTCCTTCTGGTGGATCATAGCGATGATAATTTTGGTATTCCACCTCCATAGCTCGCAATCCGAAATAGAATAAAGAAGTGCAAAGTAAGAATAGTAAAAATAGTTTCATTGTGTCTTTCATATAGCGCATTATATTCATAATTGGCATATCTCCTATCTATACCTGTTTCGCACATATTTAAAACGTGCTCCCTACAAGATATGCCAAATTGGTAAGAATATATACACACACTATAGCTAGATTACCGAAAAAAATGGTAACTGTAAATAAAAAAGCCCAAAATAAAAAGCCTTCTTCACTAAAAGGCTCTAATCATGAGGATGCTTTTAATTCTTCTTCTTGACATTTCCGACAAACACCGTGAAATGTTAAACGATGATCTTTTACTTTAAAACCCCAATCATTTTCAACAATTTTTTCTACATCTTCTAATAAATCATCCATAATCTCTTCAACAGATCCACACTCCATACATACTAAATGATGGTGGAAATGTGCGGCACCTTCTTCACGTAAATCATAACGGGATACACCATCACCGAAGTTTATTTTATCTACTATTTTTAGTTCAGATAATAACTCTAGGGTTCGATAAACAGTTGCCAAACCAATTTCAGGCGCTTTCTCTTTCACTAATAAATAAACATCTTCTGCACTTAAATGATCTTCTTCACGCTCTAATAAAACACGGACTGTAGCTTCGCGCTGTGGTGTAAGTTTATAGCTCTGCGAATGTAAATGCTTTTTGATTCGATCAATTCGATGCTCCATGTATGAAACCTCCCTTACATTCTCAATTATAAGTAGGGAGTAGTAACCTGTCAATTAAAATAATTATAAATTATTAGTGATAATCATTATTAATTTATAATTATTATTAATTATACAACCATGATATAACTAATTTCATTGCAGAACTAGACACAACTGATTCTACAAATGCTGCTATAGTTGCAATTCCAATAAACAAGATAAACACGACAACATATTGTAAAAATGGGCGGAATGTTGGTTGTTGTATTCTTCTAGAGAAAAGTTTTTGAAATAAAGCTAGTGAAAATATCATTGCTACGCTACTAGCTAATAAATAGATAGGAATAACAAATAAATTTTGCGGTGCAATAGATGCAGCAGCAAAGACTAACCCTTTCCACCCTAATTGATTCACAAAAAAACCAACAGAAAAACCAACGACAACTCCCTTAATAAACATTAATATCCAGATAATCGGTAAACCGATAACAGATAAACCTAATATAAAAAATAAAAGTAAGTATTGTAGATGATAGGAAAAACTTGTTTTAAAAAGCTCCTGCTTCTCTACTGTTGAACCTTCTAGTAATTGATTCATAAATTGATCAAGATAAAAATAGAGATCTTGTTTCTGAACAAAGTCCATACTATTTACGATGACTGCTCCAAAAATAACACCGATTAAAAACAAAACTAGCATAAAAAAATAAACGAGTCGATATTTTTTTATGTGGACTATTACATAATTGTGATTGCGATTCATAGAACTCCCTCCAACTCCTACCATGAAAACTAGTGATTATAGTAAGAATCTATGAGGGAAGTTTATTAAATAGACCAATTACTCACATTTTCGTTCTAATTGTTCTCCCAAGTAACTTGTCCATATTTACCTCCACCACCTGATTTGACAGTTTGTTTCCCTTCGCGCATTTGCAAAATTTGTTTCGTTATCGATTTTGTCGTAATTTTCGTTAACTCTGCTTCTGCAGCATGATGGATAATATTCATTTCTGTACCAAATGTTTCAAGAAGTTTATCTACTGTTTTTGGACCTAGCCCTTTAATATATTCAAGTGGGATTTGATGGATATATGGAACACGGTTTATAGGTTGTTCATTTGTATCCTTTAGTTCGTTAATCCGATCCGCTACGCCCTTTATAACCCCATCGTGACCACATGTTTTGCAAATAGTCCCCTCTATTTGATTAGACAAGCATTGTTTACATACTGTCGTATGGTATTTACCTAGTTGTGGGTTCATTCCATAGTTTACTTCTATTTTTCTGTTTTCGACCCGATGCAGTGCCCATGTTAATTCTTTGAAGCTTGGGTATGCTACTTGCACCTTTTGGTATTCTCGGGCAATTTTTGCTAATGAGTGTGCATCAGAATTAGTTAAAAAAGTATAAGCGTGTAATTCTTTAATTACATCTGCCATTTCAGTATCAGAACTCAGGCCTAATTCAATTGCATCAATTAAATCCGGATCAAATACTTCCGTTAATGATTGATTAACCCCTTTACCATATAGACTTTTAAATGGTGTAAATACATGAGCGATAATGAACAAACCTTCTAATTCTTTCACTTTATATTGCAAATCTTTTCCTGAACCGTAATATCGTTGTGAACTTAAATTGATATTAGTCATTCTAGTTGATAACCAATCGGTGAATTTTTTCATTTTATGCAAATTAGGTAAATAACAAAGAACATGAATAGGTCCATGACAATTTTCATCATAGACTTCGATTTCAGATCCTAAGATTAATGTTACCTCTTCGAATTTTATACCGCCATCCTCTAGCTCTTCTGCTTTGTTCGTTGCTAGTAATTGATCCAATTCGTTTTGTACAGCAGGGACATGACAATCAATCACTCCAATTAATTGTATGCCTTTTTTACGACTTGCTTCTTTTAGAATATTGGTTAGTGTTAACGTTTTAGAACCCGTAATCTTAACGGGTTTGTTATGATAATCTCGGCCAATGTGTATATGTAGATCAGCATATATAGACTGTAACGACATATAAAGAACCTCACTTTTTTAATAATTGTTTAACATACATTAACGCATATACTGTTTTTGCATCATGAATTTTTTGTTCTGCCATTAATGCTTCCGCTTCCTCTAAAGTTAATTCCATTAATTCAACAAACTCATCTTCATCTAGAGATTTTTTCTCTTCTAACGGTTTAAGTTTATCTGTGAAATAAATATATAAAAGCTCATCTGCAAAACCAGGTGATGAATAAAAAGAAATAACAAGTTCTAATTGATCCGTTGTATAACCTGTCTCCTCCTCTAATTCACGTAAAGCAGTTACCTCTGGTTTTTCTCCCTCTTCCAATTTCCCGGCAGGTATTTCTACTAAACTTTTTTCTAATGGTTTACGATATTGTTCAACAAAAACAATTTTATTCTCTTCTGTCAATGCTATAATTGCAACAGCACCAGGATGTTTAATGATCTCTCTTTTTGATGTCTTACCATTCGGAAGAGATACCTCATCAATTTGTAGGCTTACCACTTTTCCATTAAAAATATTAGTTGTTTGAATTGTTTTCTCTTCAAATTTTTCAGCCATTATACTAAACCCCTCTCGATTATTCTTTCATTTATTTTACCATAGCAATTGCAAGAGTTGTATTTCGTTGTGTTTCTTTTTACAATAAGTAGTATCTATAAAGGAGAGGACGATTATTCATGAAGAAAAACCGTTTAGGTAATTCAGATTTATATGTTTCTGAATTGGGATTAGGATGTATGTCTTTAGGAACAAATCAACAAAAAGCCACTAACATTATTACAGAAGCTCTTGACCAGGGGATTAATTATTTAGATACAGCTGATTTATATGACAAAACAGAAAACGAAGCAATTGTTGGTAAAGCAATAAAAGGAAAACGAGACGATATTATTTTAGCAACCAAAGTAGGTAATCACCTTACTGAAGATGGCACTTGGTTTTGGGACCCTTCCAAGTCATATATCAAAGAGCAAGTAAAGAAGAGCTTACAAAGGTTACAAACGGACTATATTGATCTCTATCAGCTCCATGGTGGAACGATTGAAGATCCAATTGACGAAACCATAGAAGCATTTGAAGAGTTAAAAAAAGAAGGGCTCATTCGTTATTATGGCATCTCCTCAATCAGACCAAATGTGATTCGTGAATATGTGAAGCGCTCTTCGCTTGTATCTGTAATGATGCAATATAGTTTGTTTGATCGAAGACCAGAAGAAGAAGTATTCGATCTATTAGAAGAAAATAACATCAGCGTCGTAACTAGAGGTGCTTTAGCAAAAGGAATGTTAAGTGATCAAGCATCTGAAGTTGTTAAGCAAAAAGGTAAAGATGGTTATCTAGGATATAACTATGATGAGTTAGTAGCTATGACGAATGAATTAAGTAAAGAAACAAACTCTTTAACAGTAGCTGCCTTACAGTATGTTTTACACCAACCTGCTGTTGCAAGTGCTGTAGTTGGCGCAAGTTCAACGAAACAACTGCTAGATAACCTAAAACTGAAAGATGCGGCTCCATTTTCTGAGTCTACTTATCAAGCCTTACAAAGAGTATCAAAACCTATCACTTACCAAAATCATCGATAAATAGAATGAAGTCAGTAACATAAGTAGGGTAGATAATATAGCTAGAACACTAAAACTAACAGGTTTATAAATAGGGAAAGCTACACTGCTGATTGTTAGATTATGAACAACAATCAGTAGTGTAGCTAAGCATGCGGGAATTTTTATTCGTTTTTTTAATTAGTTGCATTTTTCCACTCCTCTAATAGCATTCCATAAATGACTCTATCATGGTATTCACCATTTAAATATTCGTAGTTACGGATAACGCCTTCTTGTTTAAAACCTAAACGTTCAGGAATTGCTTTGCTTTTTATGTTTTTATTTGCTACATTAATTTCTACTTTTCTTAATTGCAAATCGTTAAATGCGTGATTAATCAGTTGTTTACATGCCAACGTTTCCAATCCCTTGCCGATATAATCATCGTCTAACCAGTAGCCTATTTCAGTTTTTTTTGCACGCCAGTCCATATATAAATATCCTATCGAACCAGCAATATTCTCTTTGTACCAAATCCCAGCCCAATATCCGTTATTTTCAGATAAATTTTTTAGAGATTTCTCAATAAATAAATGTGAATCTGCAACAGTGTTTGTTTTTGCAGGAAAGGAAAGCCATTCCCCTAAAGTTTCTCGACTTCTATTAATTAACTGATACAATTCCTCAGCATGCATAGGTTCTAAAATGGAAATATAAGTTTCTTTATTAATAATGGCCTTGTACATCCAATATCCCCCTTATAAATATCTTTAACTTGTGAACTAGAAAGTCTCACCATACAAAATGGAAGTTGACTTCATTATTCGAAAGCTTTATGGTGCTTTGACTGACAAACTTGATAGAAACTGCGACGTAGTTTCCATATTCGCTCCACAATTGAAATGGGATCGCTTTCCGTGGGCACGGCTTCAGCTAACTCGGATAAGCATAATTCGCTTTCCGAGTGGATCTTCAGCCCGTGCTGTTCCCACAGGAGTCTCGCCCATTTCACTTGCTCCGCTGGATAGGCGATAAAACTGATACATCGTCTACTGTTCAAGAATTTTAATTGTGCTTATGACAATAGCTGTTCACGTTATGCTAATTGATTGTAGCGTAGGACAGTCGACTCCTGCGGGAAAAGCAACAGCTGAAAATCCCGCAGGAAGTGCTTTTTGCTTCCGAGGAAGTTGAAGCGTTGGGTCTGCGATTACTCGACCCATCGAAAAGGCTTGCCCGCGGAAAGCGACTGTCCGAAGCGAAAATCAACATGGCGGTTTACATCGCAGTTGATGGTAATTCCGACTCAAGGAGCGTTTTGACGGAGTCTATCAATTATTAATAATATTACATACTTTTAGAACGTAGCTTCTTTTAAGGACTGCATTTTTATAAGATTATAGTTTATCTAAAAAAGACCAAATTACTATGCGATTTGGTCTTAAAATTGTTATAGACTTGTTTTTACACAAATATTAAACTACATATCCTGAGACCCAAGCCTTTCACTTGAATTTTTTCCAATTCAAGTCACTTTCTCCTAAAAGCTCTTCAAAACTTTTATTTGCTTCTCTTTCTTTACGTTCAGCTATTTGTTGCTTCCGTATCTTTTCTACTTTATCTGCTTCTACTTGTTTTAACGATTCTTTCTTACTTTGTAAAGCTTTTAATAAAGCGGGATCTAATCTATCTTTTAAATTATTTATTTCTTCGTTTTTACTCATGCTAACACTTCCTTTATTACTGTCTTCCTAGAAATAACTGGATTTAACATGCCTGCTGGACTTGATAAACGAAATACATTCCCTATAAAATCAAGTTTAACTTCTGATTCAAAAAACATTTCATGGAACGAATCTACAATAACATCAAATTCAGTGCACGTTACGTCATTATCTTTTTCTTTTCTATTATTAGAAAAGCGAATAGTAGGTATACCACTTACACTGCAATCACATCCATCATTGTCATACAATAATACAAGGTAATTTTGATTATGAGTATTCAGTGCTTTCAATTTTTCTACTGCTATTTCCGTAATCGTTAAATTCATCGGAGTACCCTCCATTATTTCAACCTATATTTTATTATAAAAATTTCTGTGCAAAAATACAATACGCTTATTTTTTACTGAACTGATTACGCAATATACGTTCAGCAAATCCAGGCAATATGTGATATAGCCGGCTACCAAATTCCATCCATCTTGGTAAGTTAATTTCCCGTTTTTTTCTAAATAAAGATTTAGTAATTTGATCAACAACTTGCTCTGGCTCAATCATAAACCTTTTAACACTTTTTTGATACCTTCCGGTTGGATCAGCTGCATCAAAAAAGTTTGTGCGCACTGGGCCAAGATTAACTGTTGTTACATACACACCCTGTTTCTCCACCTCTAAGCGAAGTGCGTTACTAAATCCTAAAACAGCATGCTTACTTGCACTGTAAGCAGAGGACTTAGGTGTAGAAATTTTACCAGCAAAGGAGGCTATATTTATAATATGTCCCTGTTTTCTTTTAATGAAATGGGGTAAAAAGTAATGAATCCCTTTGATTAAAGCTAAAACATTTACATGGAACATCTTTTCTATGTCTTGATAATCCGCATCCTCAACAGCATCAAATATTCCAAATCCTGCATTATTTATCATCGCATCAATTGTAAGATGGTTTGCTTCGATTTTTGACAAACAAGATTCCCATGACGCACTATTAGATAAATCAACTATATAGTAGTTACATATAATCGGGTAATCTTGTTCTAATTTTTCTTTAAGTTTCTTTAATTTATCTCCAGAACGTGCCATTAGAATCAAATTCGCACCAGACATCGCTAGCTTATAAGCTAAACCTTCTCCTATACCACTAGATGCGCCAGTAATCATTATTGTTTTATTTGTAAAATCTCTCATTTTTGTTCCCTTCTCTTATACAATTGATCTTATATTTCAATTATCCTATTTAGTCGTTGTTTATGCAAATAAGTAGTTTTATTGTTATTTTTAGCAGATTTAGAAACGTATTAAAGCTATATTCTAGATCTAATCGCTCTGTTGCCTGATGTGGGTCTCTTCCCAAAAGCCCCAGGTTTAGTATTGGTATAATTAAATTAGCAAATGGTTCCTCGATACTATTTTGATAGAATAAGAAAAGAGTTTTGCCATTTGATAATGGGCCAATAAAACTCAAATCTGATCAGCCTTGAAAATACGTTATACGTTCTAATGGAATAGCGTACTGCTTCATTGAATATCGTTGCATCTCTTCAACCACATGCTTAATAAGCGGATCTTTATCTGAACTGACGGGAGGATAAAACGGTTTATTAAAAAATATGATAATCATTGGGCCAAGATCATTACAAAGGTAGCTAAATCATTTACTAATTCAATCATGATCGACATTCTCAATTGAAACATCATTAAGTTTAATATTATCGGGATTATTTTGAAAATATTTGTTTCTAGATAATTTTTCTTTTAAATAAGTTGGAAAAAATTCTCCGTTTCGCTCCCTGTCACTGTTGGGTGCGAGACAAACTCACAAAGTAATTTTTGTTAATGCCTTTTTCCTTTGCCATTTCATGAGATATCCCTCACTTTCAAATTGACTTTTTTTTAGAAATATAACACAATCATAAAGAATACCTTAACTATGAGGTGAAAAGATTGAAAACAATTATTTATGCACACCGTGGAGCTAGCAAACTAGCACCGGAAAATACAATGCCAGCATTTCAACTTGCTTATGAACAAAACGCAGATGGAATTGAAACGGATATTCAATTAACTAAGGATCACATTCCTGTATTAATTCACGATGAGAATGTAAGACGGACTACTAATGGAACTGGTTTTGTTCAAGACTATACATTTAAGGAGTTACAGAAATTAGATGCTGGATCTTGGTTTTCAGAATATTATGTTAATACTCGCATCATATCACTTGAGGATTTTTTATGTTGGTCAAAAGATAAAAAACTATTACTTAATTTAGAATTAAAAACAAATATAATTGCATATAGAAACATTGAAAAACTTGTTTATAAACTATTAAAAAAATATAATAAGCTTCATCAAACAGTTATTTCTAGTTTTAATCCAAATAGTATAAAACGAATGCATCAAATTGATCCAAATGTAACAACTGCTTTATTGACGTCACAACGAATTACCGATTTATTTACCTATACTCAAAAGTTGGGTGCTACTGGTTTACACATAAAATATCGTTTATTGAATCGTGCATTTATTGATCATGCAGCATCTAATGACTTATATTTGGCTTGCTATACAATCAACAGACCAGCTAGAATGTTACGTTGCTATAAATTAGGGATACGTGCGATCTTTACCGACTTACCACATATCGCGATTGAAACAAGAGAATTATTTGAACAAGATATTTTAGAATGAAACAGGAGATTAATAGATGGAAAGAAAATTATTTAGTCCAATTACATTTGGGCATGTAACATTAAAAAATAGAATTGTTATGGCACCCATGTGTATGTACTCAAGCGAACCAGAAGATGGAACCGTTCAACCGTTTCATCTTACACATTATGAATCACGTGCTGCTGGTCAAGTCGGGCTAGTCATGCTAGAAGCAACTGCGGTTCAACCTGAAGGTAGAATATCAACTAAAGATTTAGGGATTTGGCACAATGACCATATTGAAGGATTACAACAATTAACAGACCGTATTCATGCACATGGGGCAAAAAGCAGTATACAATTGGCACATGCTGGTAGAAAAGCAGCTCTTCCTAACGACATTTTTGCCCCAAGTGCACTTGCTTTTGATGAGAACTACCAAACACCAATCACTTTGTCTGAAACAGCTATTAAAGAGACGATTGAAGCATTTCAATTAGCTGCCAAACGAGCGAAACAGGCTGGTTTTGACATCATTGAAATACATGCTGCACATGGTTACTTAATTAATCAATTCTTATCTCCTTTAACAAATAAACGAGATGATCAATATGGTGGAAATCGAGAGAATCGTTATCGTATTTTATCTGAAATTATTGATGCTATTAAGTTAGAATGGACAGGTCCACTCTTTGTTCGTATATCTGCTGATGAGTATGATCAAAATGGTAATACACTAGATGATTTCATTTATTTTAGTAATGAAATGAAAAAGCAATCTATTTCACTAATTGATTGCAGTACTGGTGGGGTAATACCTGCGACAATCAAACCTTATCCAGGCTATCAAGTACCAAAAGCTGAAGTCATTAAGAATCAAGTAGCAATTCCAACTGGAGCTGTTGGCTTAATTACCACTGGTATACAAGCGGAAGAAATATTACAGAATGAACGTGCTGATTTAATTTTTCTAGCACGAGCGTTATTACGTAATCCATATTGGGCGAAAACCGCAGCTGATGAGTTAAACACAACACTAGAAGCACCAAAACAATATAGTCGAGGATGGTAAGTAATGAAACTACAATTTTTAGGTACTGGAGCAGGTGTTCCTTCTAAAGAACGAAATGTATCTGCAATTGCTTTAGACCTTACACAAGAACGTGGTACGGCTTGGTTGTTTGATTGCGGTGAAGCGACACAGCATCAAATCTTACATACAAAAATCCGACCGCGTAAAATAGATAAAATTTTCATCACGCATCTGCATGGAGACCATATTTATGGTTTACCTGGATTTCTTAGTAGTCGATCATTTCAAGATGGTATTACTCCTGTAACAATATATGGTCCTAAGGGAATAGCAGAATACATTTCTGTTAGTCTAGAGGTTAGTCGAACATATCTACGCTACCCGCTTCATTTTCATGAAGTAGAAGAAGGCCTTTTGTTTGAAGACAACCAATTTTACGTTTATTGTAAAAAGTTAGAACATGCAATTGACTCTTATGGCTATCGCATTATAGAAAAGGATTCACCTGGAGAGCTCCTAGCTGAGAAATTAAAGTCGAATGGAATTCCACCAGGGCCTATTTATCAACAAATTAAAGAAAACGAAACGACAATTCTTGCTGATGGCAACACGATTAAGCGTGCTGATTTTATCGGTCCTAACAAAAAAGGGCGAGTAGTAAGTGTTTTAGGGGACACAAGATATGTAGCGGATTTAGCTTCTTTTATCAAAGACAGTGATGTCCTAGTTCATGAGGCAACGTTTGCTCAAGATGAAGACGAAATGGCTTATAATTATTACCATTCCACAACGAAACAAGCAGCAGAACTTGCTCGAGCTGGAGATGTAAATCAGTTGCTATTAACTCATATTTCTTCTCGCTATCAAGGGGAATCAATTGATCAACTAGAAGCAGAAGCTACCGCAATATTTTCTAATACAAAAATTGCGGCTGATTTACTTGAGTGGGAAATCAATCAAAAGTAAAACATAAATGAACATACTAAAAAGCACAATTCTGTTGTAGTGAAAGAGAATTGTGCTTATTTTTTATAATCATCTAGATAATCTTTTTGAAAGCTAGTGCGTGGTTGGCTCTTATCTTCTACTTGTTTTATCCTTTTAAATGTGTTTTCTCCGTATCTTTCGGTTAATTTCTCCATTGTTTGAAAAAGTTTTTCTTTAGAGGCCGCTTTCTCATAAGTAAATAAATTGAGTTGTTGACTAATTTCCTTTTTGTCTACTAAATCTTGCACAGTAACTCCTAGCAAACGAATGGGATCACCATTCCAATGCTTTTCAAACAAATCATAACTAACAGAAAAAATCGTTTCTTCTTCTTCAATAAATTCGGATAATTTAACACTTCTTGTTATCGTTTTACGGTCATGAAACCGAATCATAATTTGCACATTTTGTCCGACTACTTCTTTTCGTTTTAACCTCGTAGAAACTTTTCGTGCTAATTTTCGTATTAATTTTTCAATTTCTCTATCATCAATCGTATCCTCTGGTAATGTTTCTGAATTACCAATACTCTTAAAATCATATATAGCTTCTGGATCAACAGGCCTTAAATCAATTCCCATCGCTCGTTTCTGAAGCCTTTCCCCATTAATGCCAAGCAAACGTTTTAGAGTATAAGTATCCGCTTCAACCAAATCTTTAATAGTAATAATATCAACTTTTTTTAGCTTCTCTGCAGTTTTAGCACCAATTCCATGCATTGCATCAACAGGTAATGGCCAAAGCTTATCTGCTAAATCACGTTTTCGCAATACAGTAATTCCCATCGGTTTCTTCATATCTGAAGCCATTTTAGCTAAGAATTTATTTGGAGCAATACCTATACTACAAGGTATATCTAATTCATCGCGTATCTGATTTTGAAGACGTTCAGCTATTTCTAAAGGAGAACCTAAAGCAACGCAAGCGGTAATATCCATGTACCCTTCATCAATTGATACAGGTTGCACACAAGGTGTAATTGCTGCAAGCATTTTAAACATTTCACTAGAGGCTTTACGGTAACGATCAAAATTTGGACGCATAACAATTAGATTGGGACAAAGCCTTTTCGCTTCCCATAAAGGCATTGTCGTTTTGACACCTTTTGCTCTTGCTTCATAGCTACTCGTGACTACAATTCCGCGGCGTTCTTCTGGATTACCTGCAATTGCAAGCGGTTTTCCTTTTAATGACGGGTCATAAGCCACCTCTACTGATGCATAGAAACTGTTCATATCTACATGAAATATTACTCTACCGTTTTTTGGATACCATTTAGACATAGGTCTCTCCCTTTACAAGAACGTTCGTTCTAAATTAGTATAGCACGATTTTTATTAGTATGGCTAGTCGATTGGATAAGTCCAACGTTTATAATTAGCACAAAAAACGTCTCCCCATGACAAGAGAGACGTATTATACTTTCATTTACTTACTAGTGGCTGCTTCTTCAATAATTGCAACGATAAATTCGGTAACTTTAATTAAATCTTTTACAGGCATTCTTTCATTCGTTGTGTGGATTTCTTCATAACCAACCGCTAAGTTAACTGTTGGTATACCAAACCCTGCAATCACATTAGCGTCACTTCCACCACCACTGGTTTTTAACTTACTCTCACGTCCAATACGTTTTGCTGCTCTCTTCGCAACTTCTACAACATGATCCCCATCAACTTGTTTATATCCAGGATACATAATGGTACTTTCAACTTCTACTTTACCACCCATTTCAGTTGCTGCTTCCTCAAAAGCTTTTTTCATCTTTTGCACCTGTTTTTCCAGTTTCTCTGGATCAAGTGAGCGAGCTTCTGCTAGAATTTCAACATAGTCGCATACGATATTTGTTTTTTGACCACCTTCAAAACGTCCAATGTTAGCTGTAGTTTCCTTATCTATTCTTCCTAAGGGCATTTTTGCAATTGCTTTCGATGCAATTGTTATTGCAGAAACACCTTTTTCTGGTGCTAGACCTGCATGTGCCGTTTTCCCTTTAACAATCGCAATAACTTTAGCTTGTGTTGGGGCTGCAACAATAATGTCACCAACAACGCCATCACTATCTACTGCATAACCAAATTTCGCTTTCAAAAGACTTGTGTCTAATTCTTTTGCACCAACTAGACCTGACTCTTCACCTGCTGTTATAACAAATTGTATATCACCATGTGAAATATTTTCTTCTTTAAGTAATCGAATTGCTTCTAATAGTGCGGCTAATCCAGCTTTATCATCTGCACCTAATATCGTTGTTCCATCTGATACGATGTAACCATCCTCTATTGATGGTTTAATACCTTTGCCTGGAACGACTGTATCCATATGAGATGTGAAATAAATTGTATCAGCCTCTTTATCGCCTTTCAATGTGCAAATAAGATTACCTGCTCCATGTCCTGTTCTTGATTTACTATCATCTTCTACTACTTCTAAGCCTAAATCTGTAAATTTCTTTCTTAAGACATCAACTATTTCATTTTCTTCTTTCGTTTCTGAATCAATTTGGATTAATTCCATAAATTCTTCAATAAGTCTATCTTGATTGACCATTTCTTGACTTCCTCCTCTATCGTGAAACATGTTTCACTAATTACGTTAGCGAACCAATTATCAATTGTCAATTTTAACATATGGAAAAAGGTTGTACCTTTTGCAAATTCACGATAAAATACTTAGTAGTAATGTGTTTGAAGGAGGCGGAAATAATGGCGAGTAAAACAGTATCCAAGGAACCAAGAAAAATTTCAAAACGTCAAAGACGAAATAAAATAATTGTCTATATAATGATTCTTGCTATGGTGTTATCAACATTCACAGCAGGACTAGCTTTCCTAGTAAATTAAATTAAACTAATAAACCAGCCAATATGTATTGGCTGGTTTATTACTCAATTGCCCCTGCTTCTCTTGCAAGACTTTCAAAATCCTCATCTGAACTTAAGATCCATACTTTTGTACCTATAGGAACTTGATCGTAGAGTTTTTCGACATGCTCATTTATCATACGAATACATCCAGCTGAGATACGCTTTCCTATTGAATCTGGTTGATTAGTGCCATGAATTCCATACATTCTACCATCTGTTTCTTTTGCATTAAAACCTATCCATCTGGATCCGAGTGGGTTTTTTGGGTCGCCACCAGGTATATCCTTTTTTCGATAATAAGGATTGATTGCTTTAACAATGATTGTATGGATCCCATTTGGTGTTAGTTCTTCTGTGGCGCCCGTTGCAACTGGATAAATCTCTTGTACTTTTCCTTCATTTACAAATGCTAATTGATTACTTTGTTTATTCACTATTATAAACGGCGCATTTAAACTTGGATTTTCTCCTAATGGCCACAGTGGTGAAACTATCAAAATGATGGCAAGCATGATCGATTTCATTTTAATCCCTCATTTTTATGTTTCCCATAGTGTTTACAATCAAAGTTTAATTATGTCCTTGTTTAAATTTTTGTTAATTTCTCAGGTGTACGTGCTTTTTTAATCTCTAGATATTCTTCAATTTCATGTAACAATTGAAATAGATTAGCTCTTGATTCAAATTCCTCACGTGTTTTAGGAAGGTCATCTTCTTCAAATTGTTTTTTTAAATCATCAACTGAATCTAAATGTTTATTTGCTGTATTACCAGGATGAACTGCTTCAGCTAAATCATCAAAAAAGCTCCCTATGCGATCGGATTGTTCCGTAAACTCATTCATTTGACTAATAACCGGCAACATTCGTTTTAACAATTCAAATTGTTTTTTACGCATATCAAAATAATCCTTATAGGGATGTTCTTCGCGTAATAAATGATTTTCAGCATCTCTTGATACTAATAAATCAGCTTGTCGAAACAACTTCTCCGTTTCGGTAATCTCTTTACCAGTCCAATTTTTTTCACCTTCATGAAGATAGACCGCTATTTCTTCTAAAATTTGTTGAAAATTTTTCTCAACCTTTTTACGTAAAGATTGCAATTTCGACTCTAAACTTGGCATATATAAGTTTAAAAGTAAGGCTGAGCCTATTCCAATAACAATCAATAATACTTCATTCCAAACTAATCCCCAGGTAATATAGGTTGCACTATACAAATGTAATAAGATTACTGAACTAGTAACGATACCTGGTGTTAAGTTTAATTTGATCGTTGTTGGAATAAACACTAACAGTAATAGTCCAATTGAAATTGGATGATAACCTACCGTTTCAAAGATAACAAATGAATAAACCATTGCAACTAGACAAGCTCCAAAACGATGCCAAGCACTTAAGAATGATCGTTTTCTTGTTGTTTGAATACATAATACTGCGATAATTCCTGCAGATACAAAATTGTCTAATTGAAATAGCTCTGCAAGCCAAATTGCTAAAGGAGTTGCAATAGCAGTTTTGATCGTACGGTAACCAATTTTCACAATTTCTGCTCCCCACTTAATCTTTTCTATTTATATAGATAGTATAATACATAAGTATAGAACAAATCCCTGATCTCGTAAACATAAGAACAGGGATTTGAGAAAAAGTATTAGTTAGCCTTTTCAAAAGCTTCTTGTAGTTGATAAACAACTTGCTCAGCGCTATAACCTTCAATATTACTACGTTCTACCATTGTTACAATTTCTCCGTCCTTTAATAGTGCAAATGAAGGAGAGGAAGGTTGATAACCTTTAAAATATGCACGAGCCTTCTCCGTTGCCTCTTTATCTTGACCCGCAAATACTGTTACAAGATGATCAGGACGATGAGTAGCTTTTACAATATGAGTAGCAGCTGGACGTGCAACTCCGCCAGCACAACCACATGTAGAATTAATCATTACAAGTGTTGTCCCTTTTGCTGTCAATGCTTGATCCACTTCTTCAGCTGTTGTCAATTCCTTGTAGCCAGCTTCATTCATTTCTTGTCGAGCTGTTTGAACAATGTCTCCCATAAATAAATTAAAATCCACTCTATTCAACTCCTCTGTTTATCTGTACACTTTTCCTACCAGCATCATTTTAACAACTTTCAAATGATCTAGCAATTAATTGTATTTCCCGGGTAACCGCAAAATGTGCGGTTTTTAAAAATTTATTTGTAGTATTAAATAGTTACAAGACGAAATAATGCATAATTAGTCATAAAATAGTATACTGCATAGGTAGACATCAGAGGGGGTTGTTAACTATGAAAAAGGAGAATCTTAAGTTCAGTAGCATAATCACTCGCTTATTTTCCAACGAATCAACTAATGAACATTCAAAAGATGATGACATTGTGAATAAACAAAACCATGCTATGTTAATGAAAAAATTTGAATTAACTCAGAAACATTTAATACACGCACAAGAAATTGCCAAGGTTGGTAGTTGGGAATATATTATAGATGAAGATAAATTATATTGCTCTGATTATTTTTATGACATTTTCGGACTTGACCATTCTCAATATATTCCAATGACTGAACCGTTCCAATATGTGCATCCAGATGATTTTGACGAAGCTTTAGCAAAGGTTAAAAAAGCTATTAAAGGGAAAAATTACTATTCTGAATACCGAATTTATCATGGAAAAACCAATGAACTACGTTACTTAAAAACACAAGCTGAAGTATCTTTTATCAATAAAAAGCCTTATAAATTAATTGGTATGATTCAAGATATTACTGATGAAAAAAATTTGGAACAAGAACTTATTACGATCAACAATCGGTTTAAACAAATTTTCGACCATCTAAGCTCTGGGATTTGGATGAAAGATTATCCTTCAAATAAACTTAGTTTCATTTCAAAAGGTGCCGAGGAAATTTTCAATTTGTCATTAGATGATATATATGCTGACGAAACTATTTGGCATACAATTATTCATCCTAATGATCGCGAACAAGTTTTCAATCGCCAAAAGGAGCTATTGGCTGGGAAGTCAATTAAACATCGTTATCGAATTATCACACATGATGGAGAAACTAAATGGGTTTTTGACCAAACAATTCCATCCTTTAATAGTGACAATAAATTAATAGCTCTATTTGGAGTTATAGTTGATATAACTTCAGAAATGGTAATGCATGAGGAATTAGTTTATTATGCATCACACGATGTTCTAACTAATCTACCAAATCAACGTAGCATATCTGAGAAAATTGCTGAGTTAATTCAGAAGAAAAAACAATTCACCCTCTTTTATTTGGACTTAGATCGTCTCTCTCACATAAATGACTCTTTAGGCTATCAAATTGGCAATAAAGTTTTACAAAATATTGCTAGCAAGCTAACAAAGACTTTATCTTCTACTAGTTATGTTGCTAGATTAGTAAGCAATGACTTTATTATAATTGATACTGAAACATTGCAAATAGATACAGCAAGTAATTTAGCTGATAAACTCTTGCGAACAATTGAAGAGGAAATCAATATATTTGATTATCAGTTAAATATTACAACAAGTGTAGGTATTAGCTTTTATCCAGATAATGGTGATACAGAATTAAAAATTTTAGAAAGTTCACACATTGCATTAAAAGAAGCAAAAAATAATGGAGGAAATACCTATAAATTTTACTCACCATCCAATAATATTTCATCTTTTAAAAAATACATGCTTGAACGAGATTTAAGAAAAGCGATTACTAATGAAGAATTTGAAGTCTATTATCAACCACAAGTAAATGCCTTCACTGGATTAATTGAATCCGCTGAAGCTTTATTAAGATGGAACCATAAGGAATGGGGTTTAGTGTCTCCATCTGAATTTATTCCATTAGCTGAAGAGAACTATCTGATGAACGATATAGGGGATTGGGTAATCACAAAAGTGATCGAACAATTAAAAATATGGAAAGATCAAGATTATATATTACGACCTATTTCTATAAATATATCTCCTAATCGATTTTTAAAACCAGGATTAATTTCATTTATCAAGGAGCAATTAGAAAAATATGATATTTCTGCACACTTTCTAACATTTGAAATAACAGAAAGTACATATTTAAAAAATGAAAACAAAGTACAGCATACACTTTCACAACTACGTGCATTAGGTATATCAATTGCAATTGACGACTTCGGAACTGGCTATGCATCTTTACAATACTTACGCGATTTTCCTGCTGATGAATTAAAGATCGATCGCGTTTTTATCTTAAATATATTGGATGATAATAAAAAGGATGCTGCAATAGTTAGTAGCATATTATATCTCGCAAAATCATTAGATATGAGAGTCATTGTTGAGGGTGTAGAGAATTTTGAACAACTTCAATTTCTAAAACAAAAAGAGTGTCACCTTATACAAGGTTATCTTTTTTCCGAAGCTGTACCAAGTAACAGATTTGAAGAATTGATTAAGAAAAGTTTTCTTCCAATTCCAAAGTCAACTAAAGTGACAAAACCTAAAGTAGAAAGAAGAAAATATTATCGATTATCCTTCCCTGGATATTTACAAGGTGGACTATCTATTCTTGAAATTAATAATCGTAAAGTAGATGTAGGCACGGCAAACATATTAATTGAAAATATTAGTTTAGGTGGCTTAAAGCTAATGTCTGATTTAAAATTACCAGTTCAATCAAACATGAAAATTGTTTATACTTTTTCACTATTAGGATTTGATTTTGAAATCATTGGATCTTTCGTTTGGAAAAGTGAAATTGGACAAGATATTTTTTATTACGGTGTTGCTTTTGATGACTTTTCTGAAGCAAATAAGGATCATCTAGCGAAAGTAATTAATCAGTTGACTATTTACTCGAAAAATAACAAGCCGATTCCAGATACAGACTTCTACACAGATAACCCAATTACCTACTTTTTTAAAAATATTGACTAAAATATGTTTAAACTTTAACAAAAATCGCCATCCTAGTAATAAACTTATTCGGAGGCGGTCTTAATGAAAATATGTATGCGCAATCAATTAATTGAAAATCTTGAGCTTTCCATACCACAATTATCTAATAAATATCATTTTGATAGTATGACAACATATCTAGCCAAAGGTCAAGCAGACTCCTTGTATATAGGTTATAAAATTACTGTAAACACTAGAAACTATTATGTTTATTTACCTTTTATGAGTTATTCTGAAGAAGCTTTAATACCACTAACACCAATTTGGACTTTACAATCTGAAAATTATAAGGGACCTTCCTTCAGAGGTTTTGATCATTTGGATAATTGCTTAGATGCACTAGATCAATCTGGTAAGGATAATAGTATTAACCAAGCTATTTAATAAAAACACCTTCGTTTATGAACACAATATCGCGTCATTTTTCGAAGGTGTTTTTTATTTACGTTTATAGTTTATACTTATTGACTTGATTCGCTAAATTTTTTGCGACATTTGTTAAGTCTTCTGTATGATTAGCCATCTCTTCCATTGCACTGCTTGTTTCTTGAGCTGAAGCAGAAGTTTGTTCGACCCCTGCAGCTGATTGCTCTGCAACAGCTGCTATTTCTTCTGTGGCACTATTCATTTCTTTACTTGTATTTGTTACTTGTAGTAAATTATCATTTACTATTGTAATTTGATTAGACATATCTACTAAGGCTTGATTAATTTGTTCAAATGTTTGTCCCGTTTTCTTAACTTGCTCACTACCCTGCTTTACCTCTTGATAACCATTTTCCAATGTGTTCGTCACGTCTGAAGTTTCTGTTTGGATCATATTAACTATTTCTGTAATACTTATAACTGAACCAGAAACTTGTTCTGCTAATTTTCTAACTTCATCAGCTACTACTGCAAAACCTTTTCCTGCTTCTCCAGCACGTGCTGCTTCAATCGCAGCATTTAAAGCAAGAAGGTTTGTTTGCTCAGCTATGTCTTTAATAACTGACACTAGTTTTGTTACCTCTTTTGATTTCACATCTAATCCTTGCACCTTAACTACTGCTTGATTAACAATTGAATCAACATTTTCCATTTGTTTAACAGATTGAAGCATCAATGAACTTCCCTCTCCACTTAAATTACGGACCGCGTTTGAAGCGTCTTTTATGTGGATACTCTTTTCGTTTGCTTGCTCAATTTTCTCCGTAAATTCTCGCATAGATATGGATAAATTACTAGCATGTGTTGCTTGCGTATCTGATCCTGATGCAATTTCCTGCATGGTAACTGCGATTTGTTCTGAAGCAGCTTTTACTTCATTTGTTGAAAGGGAAAGCACATGACTATTAGATGTAATAGCTTGCGCTGCTTCTGAAACACTGTTTAACATAGTTCGTAATTTTTCTTTCATTTCATTTGCAGAAATGGAAAGTTGACCAATTTCATCTGTTCTTTTCTGTATTAAAGTTATAGATAAATCGCCATTTTCTACTTCCTTCATATTACTTTGTAAGGAACGTATCGGCTTTGTGATTTGTTTAGATACAAATAAAGATACAATAATAGCAATAATAATAGAGAGAATTAGTGCAGTAGCAATGGGTAAAAGAATTGGCGTTGCTTTGTCCTCTAATTCATCTATATAAACTGTTCCTATGATTATCCAATCTTTTGTTTCATTAACAGAAAAACCTAATATTTTTTCTTGACCTTCATACATATATTCCACTGTACCAGATCTAGCATTAGTAGCGATAATCTTTTCATAATACTCTTCATGTGTAATATCTACACCCGTCATCGTTTCATCTGGATGGGCAATAAATTCGCCATTACTAATAACGGCAAAATATCCTGTTTCACCAATTTTTGTATTATCTGCTATATCTATTATTGCTGTTTCACTTGCTCCAGCTGTTGCTGCACCACTAAGTATATTAGCCTGTTGTTTGACACTTTCACTTAATTCATTTGTTGTGATCGAAACACTATATGTATAACTAACGAAACTGATTACTATGCCTACTACTATTAATAATGTAATAAATGGTATTAAAATTTGCCTTTGTAAGCTTTTGTTAAAAAAGGATTCTAGTTTGTTTTTCATCTTGGTGTGTCCCCCTTGTAATTTCACAAAAATAAAACTATTCTCAATTAGAATGGCCAAATAGTAATATTATTTGGTAGCTAGGCTATCCTAGTATAAACAAATACGTTAGACCCTTAGCTTTGCGTCCTGTTCTTTCAAACAATTTGCCTTTTTATAATTAAATAATACGATTTGCTTTCACCCCATTTGATAAAGTAATTATTACTTCTTTATAATAGTTATTTTATACTACGACTTTATTCTTATGTTGTCAAGACTTTTATCTTTGTATCGTGCCATATTTCATTCGAATATCGAGTCTTTTTGAAAAAATTGTTTCATTACAATAAAGATAGAAAATACGATGTAACTTTATAAAAAATTTGTTCTACTCTTTATAGTTCTGTAGCGCTTAAACGTACAAATTCACCATCTAATTTATCATTTCCTTACGTCGCAATTTATAGTGATTTGGTCTTAAACAACAAACTTTTAGAAAGCAGCTAAGCTAATAAAATCCAAGAAAGTCGCGTGAAATGCATAATTACAATATTATTTTACAAACTAATCAAAAAAGGAGTAGCTATATATTTATGGAAAAGCATACGGATATATCAACCCATCTAGAAACAAACATGGATCATGCAATTGCAGAAGAAATAACCGAAGATATTGCAGTTTATCGTACTTTAGTATCCAATGTATACATGCTTGGTAATCCATCAGAAAAAAATTGGGTACTTATTGATACAGGAATTGCTCATTATCATGGGCGAATAATTTCAGCTGCAAAAAAACGCTTTAATGACACTCCACCAAAAGCTATTATTTTGACACATGCTCATTTTGATCATGTAGGATCTGCAAAAAAGTTAGCAAAGCATTGGGATGTATCTATTTATGTACATCCTGAGGAATTACCTTTTGTTGATGGCACATGTGAGTATCCACCAGCTGATCCAACTGTTGGTGGCGGCTTACTTTCTTTATTATCACCAGTGTTTCCTACAGATGCAGTCAATTTAAAACATTTAGCTAAGACATTGTCAGCTGATGGAAAACTTCCCTTCCTTGATGACTGGCATTATATTCATACACCTGGACACACACCAGGACATATCTCCCTTTTCCGAGAAAGTGACAAAATTTTAATTGCAGGCGATGCGGTTACAACTGAAAATCCCGAATCAAGTTTGGCGGTACTTCTACCAATCATTAAACTATATGGACCTCCTGCATATTTTACACATGACTGGGATGATGCAGAAAGATCAGTTCAAACACTTGCCAAATTAAAACCAAAATTACTTTTAACTGGACATGGATTACCTATGAAAGATAAAGAATTAAGTGAAGGGTTTGAAAAATTAACAGCTGATTTTTATGATATTGCAATCCCAAAACACAAAAGGAACTAGACAATAAAACGAAAAGCTAATGTACGTTCATTAGAGAGCGTATCATTAGCTTTCACTTATTCAATTTGAAATTTTTTCACTCTCAGATTTAACTTATTTGATAATGTCTTTAATACCTCTGCTTGTTCTAATAAGAAATCTACTGCTTCTTTTTGTTGTTCTATCGATCCAGAGGTTTCTTCTATATTTGCTGCATTTTCTTCCGAAACAGAAGCAATTTGGATAATACCAACATTCATTTCCTTACTGTTATCTTCGATTCTTTTTAGGTTAGTTGTAACAGTTGCAATACGTTGATTCATTTGAGTGACTTCATTTTTTATAGTTGAAAAGTATGTTGCAGATTGCTTTATTTGAGTAACACCTTTGTTTACTTGCTTATGAGCTCCATCCAGAGAAACAGCTAGCGATTTAGATTCTTGTTGCATTTGATTGATTACCTCAGCTATATCTACTGCAGATAAACTAACTTGTTCTGCTAACTTTCTAATTTCATCTGCTACTACAGAGAAGCCTTTCCCAGCTTCACCTGCTCTTGCTGCTTCAATTGCTGCATTCAGTGCTAATAAATTTGTCTGTTCTGTAATATTGTTAATTACAACAGTCAAGTCAGACACAGCCTGTGATTGTTTTTCTAAACCTTGAACTTTACTCACTGCATTTCTCACTTCATTATTAATTACTTCGATTTGTGTAATGGAATCATTCATCTGATCTGTTCCTTCATTCGAAATGTTCCAAACACTTATCGAAGACTTTTCCAATAATACTGATTCATGTTTTACTTTACCAATTTGCTTATCTAAATGTTGTTCTGATGATGCTATATCTGTTGCAGAAGTAGCTTGTTCTTCTGCTCCGCTAGCTAACTCCTGCATGGTAGAAGTCAATTGTTGACTACCTATTTGTATAGTATTACTAATCTTTTGTAATGCATTACTTTGCTGATCAATTCGATCGGAAGCATCACTAGTGTGCTCAATTGTTTCTCTTAAATTAGCAATCATTTGGTTCATCGCTTCAGAAAGTTGTCGAACTTCTCCCCTACCTTTCATTTCTACCTTTTGAGTTAAGTTTCCTTTAGCAATGATTAATGCTTGATTACGTAACCCAATAAGTGGATCAGCAATATTCCTTGCGATAAATATTGACAATACAATAGCAGTAACAAGTGTGATACTACCAATTAGTAAAATAACAGCGCCTACTTTTTCAATGGATTGTAATGCGTTTTCTGTTGGCTCACTAACAATTAGCGACCAATTAAATCCTTTAAAATCTTTATATCCAGCACTTTTGACATACCCTATAATTGCATCATTACCTGAACTGTTTTTTGCTTTGATAAAACCTGATTCACCAGGTGTAGAAACATTTAGTTCAGTGAATAGTTGAGATGACTGATCAAGTTCTGTTATCTCTGCATCAACATCAGTACTTGCGCTAGAAATTGTATCAGCAACTTTTTCACCATCTTGATTTACTAATTCAACCACAACATTATCACTTGAAATACTATTAACATCATCCCAAATATGCTCAACATTGAACTTAGCTTGCAATACTCTATCCTCTGTATTATTATCTATTCGTACATTAATTTCTAAAACGTGGCTATCTAACGCATCATCATAGACTACTTCTGAGATAGATAATCCATTCTCAACCACTTCATTCCATTCAGTCGTATTAGTTTCTAATGATACGGAATTACCGTTACTAGATTGACTAATGACAGTTCCGTCTAAATTAATTATAGATAACGAAGCATAATAACCTAACGTCTCCAATTGTTGATCTAAATAATCCTCCGTTTCTACACTATCATCCATAGCATTCAGAACAGTATCTGAGTTTGCCATGATTTGCACGTCCCTTATTCTTTCATACATTGTACGATCTAATTTCTCCATATTAACTAGTGCATAGTCTTTTACTTTATTACCAACTTCATTTTCTAGCGATGTTGCTGCTTGATTATAAGAAAGCAAACCTACCACTATTATTGGAACTAAAGCAACCATACTAAAATAAATAATTAATGTACTCCTAATACCCCTATTTAAAAATTTCTCTTTCCATTTTCTAATCATGCAATCCAGTCCTTCTGCCTCTATGTATTTGTTAACTAACTAAATAGAAGGTAATCTTCTAATTTTTGTTAGAAAAACTAACCAAAGTATACTATAGAATACAGCATCTATAGGTGACGTTTTTGTGAAATATAATTTTATACGAGTAAAAAAAAACACTACCAAAACTAGTTGGTAGTGAGTTCTATTAATATTTAAGGTAACACATTTCCTGCAGAACGATATATCTCATACCATTCTTCTCTTGTTAAAGTAATATGTGAAGCTTTTTCAATATCCGCTAGTCGTTTCGGATTCATCGTTCCAACAACCGGTTGAATTTTTGCCGGGTGACGTAAAATCCAAGCAATCGCAATCGCTGAATCAGTTACCCCTTTTTTTTCTGCTATCTCTTGTATTTTACCATTCACTTCTGGAAAATCTTTATTACCAACAAATACACCTTTGATCATGCCATATTGGAATGGTGACCAAGCTTGTACAGTTATATCATGTAAACGACAATACTCCAAAACACTGTTCTCTCGATCAATCGCTTTATCATGTTGCATATTAACATTTAAACTAGCATCTATCATTGGTGTGTGCATGATACTTAGCTGAAGTTGATTAATGATTAAATCATCTTTTAAATACTTTTTAAGTAATTCTATCTGCATCGGATTTTGGTTACTAACACCAAAATAGCGTACTTTACCACTATTTTTTAATTTTGTGAAAGTCTCTGCTACTTCTTCAGGTTCCATCAATGCATCTGGACGATGTAAAAGCAAAATATCAAGATAATCTGTATTTAAACGTTTTAAACTTCCTTCGACTGAAGATGTAATATGTTCTTTAGAAAAATCAAAAAAGCCATTACGAATCCCACATTTTGATTGTAAAATCATTTTTTCTCTTAATAACGGATTCATTTCAATCGCATCAGAAAATACCTCTTCTGACTTTCCACCACCATAAATATCAGCATGATCAAATAAATTTACGCCTAAATCCATTGCGTTTTCAATAACATGTCTAGCATCTTTTTTAGAAAGCGCATCCATGCGCATGCAACCTAAAGATATTTCCCCAACCTCTAAATCACTTGTACCCAATTTTATACTATTCATCTAAACACCTCTTTTTACTATAATATATCTATTCTATCATGTTCTACTAAAAAGCGCACAATATCAGTATATTAAAAAAATCATCCAAGACTATGGATGATTTTTCTTTTAATATATTGGCGTTGTGTCAACCGATATGTTTTCTAAAATCTCTTTGACATGTGACATAAACTTACCTGAAATTACGCCATCTAATATACGATGATCTAACGAAAGACATAGGTTAACCATATCTCGTGCTGCAAACATATCATCAATAATGATCGGACGTTTTACAATTGATTCCACTTGTAAAATGGCTGCTTGCGGGTAGTTAATCACTCCCATAGATTGGACAGATCCGAATGAACCCGTATTATTAACAGTGAAAGTACCACCTTCCATATCCCGTTGTGTCAAGTTACCATTACGCGCTTTCCTTGCTAAGGAATCAATTTCTTTCGCTATTCCTTTAATACTTTTCTCGTCAACATTTTTAATCACAGGTACAAATAATTCTTTTTCATGTGCAACTGCAATGGATAAATTAATTGCTTTATGTTGAATGATTTTATTACCCGCCCAAGAACTGTTTAATTCCGGATATTTTTTTAATGCCTTTGCCACAGCGTTCAAGAAAAAAGCAAAGTAAGATAAATTATATCCTTCACTCTCTTTAAAATTCGTTTTTTCCGCATCACGATATTTAACAAGGTTGGTAACATCAACTTCGATCATCATCCACGCATGTGGAATCTCAGTTGTTGAACGAACCATATTATTTGCAATTGCTTTTCTAATACCGGTTACTGGAATCTCTTTATCACCAATAGCTGTTTCTACTGTTTGTTGCTCTTCATTTCTAATGTGACTGTTTTGCTCAACCTTTTTTTCTACTGTTGCTTCAATTTTTGAAGGTGGATTTGCAATCGTTCTTTCCAAATCCTTGCGGGTGATTCTTCCCCCTTGTCCACTTCCTTTTACTGAAGTTAGATCAATGTCATTTTCTTGTGCTAAACGCATAACAGCTGGAGAATAACGTTTTTTCATTGATGTATCAGTAGATTCTTCTTTCACTTTCATTTCATCATTAACTTGCTGTTGCACACTTTCATCAGCAACTACTGCTTCATTGTTATCTTCTACTTCGATAAAACACATTAATTCTCCAACAGCTATTACTTGTTCTTCATCTGCAACTAACTCTTTAATTGTTCCAGTAAAAGAAGATGGAACTTCTGCATTCACTTTATCTGTCATTACTTCTGCAATTGGGTCATACTTTTCAACATGATCTCCAACTTGCACAAGCCAGCTACTTACCGTTCCTTCTGTCACACTTTCACCAAGTTGAGGCATTGTAATTTTTTCGAGAGTCAAAACGTTTTCCCTCCAATTCTATTTACTACTTAAAATATAGCAAGATTTCTCATAGCTACTTCCACTTTTTCAGCATTAATCATAAATTCTTTCTCCAATGGAGGTGCATAGGGCATTGCCGGAACATCCGGTCCTGCTAATCGCTTGATCGGTGCATCTAAATCAAATAAACAATGTTCACTAATAATTGCAGCTACTTCACCTATAATGCTTCCTTCTTTATTATCTTCAGTGATCAACAGTACTTTCCCTGTTTTTGAAGCAGCTTCTTTTATCGCTTCCTGATCTAATGGATAAACAGTGCGTAAATCTAAAATGTGTGCGTCAATTCCTTCTTCAGATAATTTTGCTGCAGCTTCCAATGCAAAATGAACACATAAGCCATATGTAATAACTGTAATATCGGATCCTTCTCTTTTTACATCAGCTTTTCCAATTGGAATTGTATAGTCTGTTTCTGGTACTTCACCTTTAATTAATCGATAGGCACGTTTATGTTCTAAAAAAAGCACAGGATCATTATCACGGATTGCAGCTTTTAATAAGCCCTTGACATCATATGGAGTAGACGGCATAACAATTTTCAAACCCGGCTGATTAGCGAAAATAGCTTCTATAGATTGTGAATGATATAAAGCACCATGTACACCACCACCGTATGGAGCACGAATTGTAATTGGACAACTCCAATCATTGTTCGAACGATAACGAATTTTAGCTGCTTCAGAAATTATTTGATTAACTGCTGGAAGGATAAAGTCAGCAAATTGCATTTCTGCAACAGGACGCATGCCATACATTGCAGCACCAATTCCAACACCAGCAATTGCTGATTCAGCTAAAGGTGTATCGATAACTCTTTCTTCTCCAAATTCATCATATAAACCTGCTGTGGCACGAAAAACTCCACCATTTATGCCAATGTCTTCCCCTAACACAAATACTTTACTATCTCGTTTCATTTCTTCCTGTAACGCTTGTGTGATTGCCTGAATATAAGATATTACTGCCATTATAATCCTCCTCCCTTACTTCTTTTCATAAACAAAATCATAAATTGATGATGGATCAGCATAAGCTGCAGCTTCTGCGTAGTCAGTAGCGTCATTTATGATTTGTTTTAATTCTTCTTCAAGTTCTTTTTCTTTTGATTCGGTTAAAATATCTTGTTCTCTTAAATATGCTGCAAAGGTTAGCACACCATCTTTATCTTTTGCTTCTTTTACTTCTTCTTTCGTACGATAGATGCTATCGTCATCATCACTTGAATGTGGTGTTAATCGATAAGATACTGTTTCAATTAAGCTAGGTCCATCACCATTTCTAGCGCGGTCGGCAGCTTGTTTAACAGCCTGATATACAGCCAATGGATCATTACCATCTACTGTTATACCTGGCATTCCATATCCAATTGCACGATCTGATATTTTCTCACATGCCACTTGTTTACTTAATGGTACTGAAATAGCATATTGATTATTCTCAACCATTAAAATTACAGGTAACTTCTGTACACTAGCAAAATTTGCACCTTCATGGAAGTCTCCCTGATTTGAAGAACCCTCTCCTAAAGTAACAAAACTAACAATATCTTTTTTCTCTATTTTCGCTGCTAACGCAATACCAACTGCATGCGGAACTTGAGTGGTTACTGGCGACGAACTAGTTAACATTCGATTTTTCTTTTGACCAAAATGACCTGGCATCTGTCGTCCACCTGAATTAGGATCTTCTGCCTTTGCAAATGCTTGTAACATCAAGTCACGAGCCGTCATACCAAGTGCTAAAACTACCCCAACATCCCGGTAATATGGTGCTGAATAATCCTTTGTGCGATCTAAAGCAAACGCAGCTCCTACTTGTTGTGCTTCTTGACCTTGACAGGAAACAACAAATGGAATTTTACCTGCACGATTTAATAACCACATACGTTCATCAATTCTTCTTGCTAACAAAATGGTTCGATACATTTCAAATACTTCATCATCTGTTAATCCTAATGAAGCATGACGGTTTTCACTCATGATAACTCCTCCTTTTTGCTTATCCATGAATTTTCATTCCATCTACATCAAGTGCAGCTTCAGCCATCGCTTCTGCTAAAGATGGATGCGGATGAATAGTTTCTCCGATTTCCCATGGGGTTGCATCTAAAACTTTGGCTAAGCCCGCCTCTGAGATTAACTCAGTTACATGCGGACCTATCATATGAATGCCTAATAGATCATTTGTTTTTTTATCAGCTATTATCTTAACAAATCCATCTGACTCACCATAAACAAGGGCTTTACCAATTGCTTTAAAACTAACCTTACCAGACTTCACTTGAAAACCCTGGTCTTTTGCCTGTGTTTCAGTTAAACCAACACTTGCTACTTCTGGATTTGAGTAGATACACGTAGGTATATGATGATAATTAAGATGCATTGGACTATTACCTGCAATATGTTCTACTGCGTGCTTCCCTTCATGTGACGCAACATGTGCAAGCTGCATCCCACCAATACAATCGCCAATTGCATATATATGCGTTTCTTTAGTTTGATAATCTTTATTTGTTCTAATTGAACCAGACATCTCTAACTGAATATCAGTATTCTCTATACCTATCTCAGTTGTATTCGGTTCTCGGCCAATAGCAATAAGCATTTGATCTGCTGTTAAAGTAGTCTTTTCGTTTTTATAATCAACTTGTATTGTTACATTATGTGCCTTTTCAACTGTTTCACTTAACACTTTTGCATTTGTCATAATTTTAATGCCTTTTTTCTTCAGTAAACGCTGCATTTCTTTCGCAATTGCACTATCTTCAGTTGGCAAAATCTGTTCTGCATACTCTACTAATGTTACATTTACATCAAAATCTGCTAGCATTGAAGCCCATTCAACACCGATAACACCTGCACCAACGATAATAATTGACTTTGGTAATACCTTAAGGTTTAACGCTTCATCTGATGTTAAGATATGCGTGCCGTCTGGTTTTAAGTTCTCGATAAGCTTCGGTTTTGATCCTGTTGCAATAATTAAATTTTTACTGAGCAACATTTCATTATCAGAACCATCTTTCATCTCTACAGAAACCGTTCCTGCTGTTGGCGAGAAGATAGATGGTCCTAAAACTCTACCTATTCCATCATAAATATCAATTAATCCCTTTTCCACCAATCCGATTACACCTTGATACAGTTGGCTAACAATTTGTTCCTTACGATCTTGTACTTTTAAAAAGTCCAGACTAATATCAGAGGTGTTAATTCCAAATTGATCTGCTTCTTTAGTCTGTTTAAACACTTCTGCGCTTCTCAGTAAAGCTTTTGAAGGAATACACCCTTTATGTAAACATGTGCCTCCAAGCTTGTCTTTTTCGACAATCGCAGTCTTTAATCCCAGTTGAGAAGCACGTATGGCAGCAACATAACCTCCTGTACCACCTCCTAGTATGACTAGGTCATAATTTTTGGTCATAAAAAACCCTCCTTTAATTTAAGTTAAAAAAATAATATGCTATGTAAGAAGATAATAGTGTAGACTATTATCATTTAATTCAGAAGTTCTTCCCTCTCTATAATATTCTTCTATGTAGAAAAGGTCAACTAGCTGTTTATCTTATTGAAAAGTCTTCTTCCTAGAAACACCGTTAGAACAGTGATCAAAGAAAAAGACTTTTCACAATCTATTTAATTAATTTTAACGTCTACTACTAACATGGTGTTCATTTTGTAAGAATGTACTTCTAGAGTTACGTAAACTCGCTATTCTTTCCTCTGCCATTCTTTCAGCAGCAACGTAGGTAGGAATATTATCGCGCTTTGAGATAGCAAAGACCGTTTCAAGATTATCATATATCTTATCCACGCGTTTCATTGCCCTTTCGCGATTATAACCACTAAGTTCGTCAGCAATATTAATTACACCTCCAGCATTTATAACAAAATCTGGCGCATATAAAATGCCTTTTTGATGCAATAAGTCCCCGTGTTTTTCTGATTCTAATTGATTATTTGCCGCCCCTGCAACAATTTTAGCTTTCAGTTTAGGAATTGTCTCATCATTTAATGTTGCTCCTAGTGCACATGGCGCATAGATATCACAATCAACTGAATAAATTTCATCTAATCCAACAGCTTTAGCACCAAATGCATCTACAGTTTTTTGAACAGCTTCTTCATTTATATCAGTAACAATTAATTGTGCACCTTCATCATGCAAGTATTCACACAGTGTGTAGGCAACACTTCCTACCCCTTGAATTGCTATTTTCTTTCCTTCTAATATATCTGTTCCAAATACTTGTTTGGCACTTGCTTTAATTCCTTTATAAACACCATATGCAGTTACTGGTGAGGGATTACCTGATGAACCAAAAGCGGGTGAAATACCAGCTACATAATCTGTTTCTTCATGAATAATATCCATATCTTCTACCGTTGTCCCAACGTCTTCGGCTGTAATATATCTACCATTTAACCCTTGAATATATCGTCCAAATGCACGAAACATTGCTTCATTTTTATCTTTTTTTGGATCACCAATTATTACTGTTTTACCACCACCTAAATTTAACCCTGCAGCAGCATTTTTATAAGTCATACCTTTTGCTAATCGCAGTGCATCTTCTATTGCAGCTTCTTCCGATGCATATGTCCACATTCTTGTACCACCTAAAGCTGGTCCAAGTGTTGTATCGTGAATAGCGATGATTGCTTTCAAACCAGATTCTTTGTCCTGACAAATAACTAATTGTTCATAATCATACTTTTCCATGTAAGTAAAAATTTCCAAAGTTGGTCCTCCTTAAGTAATGAGATTACTCATTGCTCTCCATAATAACACCATGCAATTTTCGTGCCAAGTTATGTATGTTATTGTATCAGGTTTTGTTATTTACAAGTCATGCAATAATATGCGTGGTTTGCAAATTATTGCATGCCATTACCTGCGATATGATGCTTCTCTATTTTATAATACAAACTTCTAATGGATATATTTAATATACGAGCAGTTTTCGTTTTGTTATAATTATTTGCCGCTAAGGTTTGAGCTATAATCTTTTTCTCATACGTATCTAAAGTGTCCTGAAGATTACTATTTTCGGAAATTGAAGTAACAGCATGCTCTTCATTCTCTTTTACTCCATTCTCAACTGCAATTAACTGTGGTAAATTTTCTTTTTTAATTACTTCTTCATTTACCTGCATATATATAATAGATCTACTAATAACATTCTCTAACTCCCTGACATTTCCAGGCCAATGGTATTCTTTTAAATATTCTAGAGCATCTTTAGAAATCGTTTTTATGTTTCTTCCATAATCCAGATTGATTTTATTAATTAAGTAGGATACCATCTCTTTAAAGTCGCTACTACGCTCCCTCAAAGCAGGAATATAGATAGGTAGACGATTTAATCGATAATATAAGTCTTCCCGAAACCGACCTTCTCTTATCGCCTCTTCTAAATTAACATTTGTTGCTGTTATTACCCGAACATCCACAGAGATTGGTTTAGAAGCACCAACTCGAACAATTTCATTCTCTTGTAAGACTCTTAATAGTTTGGCTTGAATATGTAGTGATAATTCACCGATCTCATCTAAAAATATACTACCATTATTTGCTGCTTCAAAATAACCCTTTTTACCTCCACGATTCGCACCTGAAAAAGCACCTTCTTCATATCCAAACAATTCACTTTCTAAGATTGATTCCGTTATTGCGGCACAGTTTACTCGAATGAATTTATCCCGTCTACGATCACTCGCATGATGAATAGCATGAGCAAATAATTCTTTTCCTGTACCCGATTCACCTCTTAAAAGAACTGTAGCAGCTGTTTTAGCTACTACTTTTGCTTGATTTATAGTCAATTCCATTTCATCTGATTGGCCAATAATATCATCAAATGTATATTTAGATTCTAAGTTTCGAATAATTTTACGCGCTTGCATTAATTCTTTTGTTAAATGCTGTATTTCAGAAACATCGTGTAATACGCCTACACTACCCTTTAAGATGCCATCTACTATAATAGGTGATACATTCACGATCACAGCTTTTTTAGCAGGTCCTACCTTCATTTGAACTCCTCGAACTGGTTTACGCGTTACCAATACTTGTTTGTGCATGCTTTGTCCTTCAGAAATATCAACTGTAGCAGGTTTACCAATGATCTCATCCTCTGTTAAACCAGTAATGCGTGTATACGCTGGATTAATCATAATACCGTGACCTTTTTCATCAACAACGCTAATTGCTTCATCTGATGAGTGAAAAACTGCTTCTAGCATCTTACTTTCATGTATATTATCTAAAATTAAATTTTGTTGATACCTTTGCGTTTTTAGTTTGCTAATTTGCTTCTCTTTCTCCTCCATCAGTTCAGTAAGGATAGCCTCGATATTTTTTGAAACTATAATTGTATTTGCAGACTTTACTAATTGCAATTCATCCAAAACAGCTAATGAACCAGTTGTTTCAAACACAATATCTATTGTATTATCTAACCAATTACGCCAGTCCTCATCTATTTTGATTTGATTATCCTTTGCTAACTTTAAATTCAGATTGTTTTTTTGATTAGCAATGACAGCTTGTATTTCCATTCTTTCAGATGAATTTATATGTTTAATTAGTTCATTTGTAGCATTATCGCCACCAATAATTAATACCTTTTTCTTCATTTCTTCACACACCCTGCATTATTTTGCACACCATTATCATAGCTTTTACTCTAAATATTTGCAACAAAACCACTTCTACTAAATTAAACAAAAATAACACACTGCATTAAATGTAGTGTGTTATTTTTTAGCTTATTTAATTTTCTAAGAAAAATATTTCATATAATGATTTTACTGCTTGCTTAACACCATCTTCTTTCACACCAAACATCATTGATGTTTCAGAAGATCCTTGGTTAATCATTTCTAAATTCACATTTGCACGTGAGAACGCTTCTGTTGCTTTAGCCGCGATACCAACAGAGCTATTCATTGATTCACCTACAATCATTATTAATGCAAGATCTCTCTCTGTATAAACTTGATCAGGGTCTAACTCTTCTTTTATACGTTTGATTACCTTTAGTTCTTTGTGTTCTGGTAACTCACTCTCACGAATAATGACTGACATGTCATCAATTCCAGAAGGTGTATGTTCGAAAGATATACCTTCATCTTCTAATATATGCAATAAGCGACGCCCAAAACCTAATTCTCTATTCATTAAATATTTACTGACATATAAACTTAAGAAACCAGTATCACTTGCAATTCCTACAACTGGATTACCATTTTTCTCTTTTTCTGAAACAATTATAGTTCCTAATCCGTCTGGATTGTTCGTATTTTTTATACAAACAGGGATACTTGCTTTAAACGCTGGGATAAGTGCCTCATCATGAAAAACAGAAAAACCTGCATAAGACAACTCTCGCATTTCTTTATACGTTAAAGAAGTAATCTCTTTAGGATTATCAACTATTGTCGGGTTAACACAATAAACTGAATCAACATCTGTAAAGTTTTCATATAAATCTGCTTTTACTCCAGCAGCAACGATTGAACCCGTAATATCGGAACCACCTCTTGAGAAAGTAACTAATTTGCCTTCTTTTGTATAGCCAAAAAAGCCAGGGATTACTACGATTTCTTTACGCTCACGTAACTTATACAATAGATCGAAACTTTCATCTAAAATTTGCGCACTACCTGGTTCATCACTTAAAATAATTCCAGCCTCTTTTGGATTTAAATAGCTAGCTTTTATTCCAAGTGATTGTAAATAGGCACTAAGTATTTTTGCAAGTGAATCTTCCCCAATTGATTTAATCGCCTCTAATTTAAGTTCTTTTGGATAATCACTTGCAAAAACAGATGAAACATCGTCTTTTATTTCTTCTAAAATACGATCAGATAAATCCAATTCTGTTGTGATAGAGCTGAACCTCAATAAAACTTCTTCTAATTGATTTTGATATGGCTTATCTGCTAGATAAGCTTCCCCTAATTTAATAAGAAGATCGGTTACTTTATTATCTTCAGAAAATCTCTTGCCCGGTGCTGATACTACAATTGCTTTTCTATCATTATCCGATTGTATAATCTGTGCAACTTTTTTTAATTGCGCAGCACTAGCAACTGAACTTCCTCCAAATTTCGCTACTTTCATCTTTAAAACCTCTCCATTTATATTTTTCTATGTCATTAAAAATATTATCATACTTTTAATTAAATTGTTATAATAAAATTCTGATTATTCAAGACTATATACGAGAATTAGTCCGATGAGTTGTTTAGAGTACTGTAAACAACATAATTTATCTATTAATCCTATTATTTCAACTTAAAAAATAAAATTCATTAAAAAAAGGCCTTGAATTATATACAAGACCTTTTTTCAATCTTACTTTGTTATAAACATTTGTGTCCAATAATTACCATCTTCTACATAACCAACACCTATATGAGTGAAATCACCTAATATGTTTTTACGGTGACCTGGACTATTCATCCACGCTTTTACCACTTCTTGTGGCGTACGTTGACCTCTTGCAATATTCTCTGCTGCTCTCTGATAAGAAACCCCGAAGTTTTCCATCATAGAAAACGGAGAACCATATGTTGGACTAGTATGAGAAAAGTAATTCTTATCAAGCATGTCTACAGACTTATATCTAGCAACACGTGACAACTCCCAGTCTGGTCGAAGTGCAGACAGTCCATTTTTTGCACGTTCTTGATTGGTTAATTGAATAACTAAATGTTCTGTGTGTTTAATTGCATCAATTGTAGGTATCGTTATTTTTTGATTTGGATAGATAAGATCTGGATTATCTATAGATGGGTTTGCTTCAATAATTTCAGTTACACCGATTTGATATTTCACTGCAATTCTCCACATTGAATCTCCAGGTTGAACCGTGTAAGTATCCTCTGCCAGTACAGAAACTGGTAATAAAAAGCTTAAAACAACTAAAAAGAACAGCACTTTTTTCATAATAAAAATCCTCCTTTTTTGCTTAACTTACCGCAAAAAGAAGGATTTATACATACACATGTTATCCATAATTTTTCTATTATGATGCGCGGTGTTCAATACGAAGACGATCAGCCACCATCGCAATAAATTCAGAGTTAGTTGGTTTTGCTTTAGATACATTTACAGTATAACCAAATAATGACGATATAGAATCAATATTACCTCGACTCCACGCTACTTCGATTGCATGTCTAATAGCTCTTTCAACACGAGAGGCTGTAGTATTAAACTTCTTAGCAATGTCTGGGTATAAAACTTTCGTAATAGAACCTAATAGTTCGATGTCATTATAAACCATTGTAATTGCTTCTCTTAAGTACATATAACCTTTAATATGAGCTGGAACACCTATTTCATGTATGATATGAGTAATATTTGCTTCTAGATCTCTCTTATGATTTTCTTTTGAGGATTTTTGTTTTACTGTTTTATTTTCTGACGTTGGTGCACCGTGAACTTGTCTAATTTGGCTAGCTAAACTATCTAGATCAAATGGTTTTAAAATAAAATAAGATGCCCCTAAATCAACTGCTTTCGTCGTAACTTCTTCTTGCCCAAATGCTGTGAGCATAATTACTCTAGGATGTTTAGCAATATCCATTTCTTTTAATTTCGCTAAAACAGCCAATCCATCCATATGAGGCATTATAATATCAAGAACCACAATATCTGGTTCGATTTCATCAAATAAACTAATACATTCCTTTCCATTAAAAGCAGTACCAATCACTTCAATATCTGATTGACTTTCAAAGTATTCCTCCATTAATTCAATTAGTTCTCTGTTATCATCCACTAAACAAACCTTAATTTTTTGCACTATTTGCTCCTCCTTCGACTAATCCAATCTGATTCACACTTACAATTTCGACACAAGTTCGAAAATTCCTTCTTTTAGATAGAATTAATTGCGTTTTTTTCTATTTACTTCAATTTACTCTTGTTTTCGAACAAAATCGATATTTTTCGTCATATAAATTGTAACTTTCTGTGATTTGTCGAATATTCTTTATCAGAGTATAGCATATATATCCTTCAATATAACAATTTATTGCTATTTATTCGAAAAAAAAGAATTAATAAGTATCTCATTATAGATGTGAACTTATATATTTAGTAAAAAAGGACAGAAAAAAAAAGCGAGATTGTCTTAACTCGCTTTCTCTTCGCTCTTATATATGTCGATTCCAGCTTCTTCTAACATCCATTCAATATGAATCCCGTAACCTGATGTTGGATCATTTACAAAAACATGTGTAACAGCACCAATTAATTTTCCATCTTGTATTATTGGACTTCCACTCATACCTTGTACAATACCTCCTGTTTTCTCTAACAGGTCTTCATCAGTGATTTTTATTATCATTCCCTTTGTAGCAGCGTTAGGTTGATCTACACTGTTTACAATCTCTACATCAAATGATTCGACCAAATCATCTTCGACAACCGTTAAAATTTTAGCCGGACCTTCTTTAACTTGATTTGGCAATGTTATCGGCATCGGTTCATTCCACTTACTTGCTTGTAGTTTACTGTCTAATTTACCAAATACACCGAAAGATGTATTCTTTGATATTGTCCCTAATGGCGTATCATCCGCATTAAAGGTTGCTTGTTTTTCTCCAGGCACACCGTTATCACCTTTTTTTATCGACGTAATGTTTGATCTAACAATCGTACCATCATGGATTTGTATTGGTTTTTTTGTATCCATGTCAGAAATAACGTGACCTAGCGCTCCATATCTTTTCGATTCTGGATCATAAAAAGTCATTGTTCCAATACCAGCAGCTGAATCCCTTATATATAATCCGATTCGATATTGGTTTTCCTTTTTATCAAGTGCTGGTAATAATTTTTTTTCTACCGTTTCTCCACCACGTTTAATTTTCACATTTAGTTCCTTGTTGTGTTTTCCTGCTTCATCAACAAGTGGCGTCATTTGTTCCATTTTTTCTATTTCTTTCCCATTCACTTGCAGGATTATATCGCCAACTTGAATATCAGCATCTTCACCAGGCGATTTTTCTCCACTGTCAGTATTGATTAAGTGGTGTCCAACTACGAGCACCCCTAAAGTTTGTAAATTAACGCCTACTGATTGTCCACCTGGTATGACCTTAAAGTCTTCTAAGACATCTACATTGACCTTTTTAAGAGGCATTCCTGCAACTTCATATACAATAGAGCTTTCGCCATTATTAACAGCTTTAAACTCTGATGTGTCCATTGCTTCTAAAACTTCTTCTTGCTGAGATAAAACAGTTGTTGTATCATTTCCTAACTTCGGAATTGTTAGGTTCTCTCCTGCATCATCGAACAGTGTTAAGTCATTCGGTATTGCGACATATTGTTGTATAAATTGATTGAATGGCATGCTTAGGAAAGTAAGAAGGAGTAATAATCCTATTGCAGCCCGAATTTTATTCATGTTCATTATCCACTCTCCTCGTTCCCAACCCACTTTTTTATTTTTTCTGTATTTCTAATGTGACCTTCGCGAGCCTTTTTTAAACCCTGTAAAGATCTGAAATTGGGGAGATGTTTTCCTATTTTAGATAGTATTAATTTTTGTTTTTGGGTATTAAAAAAACCATGCTAGTTTAACATGGCTTTATTGTTTGTTTTTATTAGCTAATGCAATTAATTCTCTTGCGTGTACTTTTGAAGTTTCTGTAAGTTCACTTCCTGTAACCATTCTTCCAATTTCCATTACTCTTGATTCAGTCGAAAGTTCATCTACAGTTGTACTAGTTCGTTGTTCGTTAACATTCTTTTCAATTAATAAATGTGTATCGGCCATTGCAGCCACTTGAGGAAGATGTGTAATACACAATACTTGCGATCCAGTAGATATCCCGTGTATTTTCTCTGCAATAGCTTGTGCTACCCTTCCACTTACACCGGTATCAATCTCATCAAAAATGACACTAGTAGCTCCCTGATGTTTAGCAAATATATTTTTCAAAGCCAACATGATTCTAGATAATTCACCACCTGAAGCGACTTTATTCATTTCTTTGACAGGTTCACCAGGGTTTGTTGAAATTAAAAACCTGATCACATCAAAACCGTTAGGTGTTAATTGTACTGGTAAGGACTTAGAATTCATATCATCATTTTTCGGCTTTTTCGTATTTATATCTACTTCAAATGTTGCTTTTTCTAAATATAAATCCTGTAGTTCTTGTTGAATCGCTATTTTTAATTGTTTAGAAGCTTGGCTTCGTAAATCATGTAAGTGCCTTGCCTCAACGAGTGCATCTTGACCTATTTCTTCAATTTCTTTCTCTAATTTCTCTAGAGATGTATCACGATCTTGAATTTCATCAATTTCATCTTCAATTTTAGCAGCGTACTCCAACATATCATCTACTGTAAACCCATACTTCTTCTTTAATCGACTAATATCATTTAACCGACTTTCCAAAAAATTAAGACGGTCTGAATCGAATTCGAGTGAATCTAAATAATGACGTAAATCATAAGATAACTCTTCAATTAGATAAAAATGATTTGAAAATCCTTCTTTTTTATCTACTAAATCCTTTTCAAATTCACTTGCTGTTTCTAACCCAGAAAGTGCTAGTCCCAACCAATCAAGTGCACGTTGCTCACCATTTAAAGCTTCATATGCTTCATTTACACCTTTATAAATTTTTTCATGGTTCATTAACTTTTTACGCTCTTCCTCTAAGGCATCGTCTTCTCCAGGAGAAAGCTCTGCATCTTGTAATTCATTAAGTTGAAATTTAAGCAAATCTAATCGCTGTGCCATTTCCTGTTCATTATCGTTTAATTTTTGATAACGCTTTTTTAGCGTATGTAATTTTTGATATAATATAAAATAATCTGCTTTTACTTCGTCGATTGACTCTTTATTATACATATCTAATAACTCAATATGGCGTTCTACATCCATTAATGATTGCGTTTCGTGTTGCGTATGAATATCAATCAAAGTCTTTCCAAATTCTTTTAAAATAGCTAGCGTTACCAAATTTCCATTTACTCTACAAATACTCTTTCCATTTGCAGTTATTGTTCGATTCAAGACAATCATTCCATCTGCATCAATCTCGATACCAAAATTTTTGCCTTTTTTAAAGATTGGGTGAGAGGGTTCATCAATTGTAAATAAACCTTCTAAGGTAGCCTTTTTTGCACCATATCTTACAAATTCAATAGATCCTCTACCACCTGTTAATAATTCAACTGCATCAATAATAATTGACTTACCAGCTCCAGTTTCCCCAGTTAGTACAGTTAATCCTTCTCTAAAGGTAATAGTGATCTCATCGATAATTACAAAATCTTTTATAGTAAGTTCGGTTAACATAAACTTCCACCTCACTTTTTATTTTAAATTATAACATTTCTAAAAAGCGATCTTGAATTTCAAAAGTATGCTCTTCTGTTTTGCATATAATTAAAATCGTATCGTCTCCACATATAGTTCCTAATATTTCAGACCAATCTAAATTGTCGATTAAAGCACCAAGCGCATTTGCATTACCTGGTAACGTTTTAAGTACTAGAAAGTATCCTGCTTGGTCAATTCGTATAAAAGCATCACGCATTAAGCGTCTGAGCTTCTCTAAAGGGTTAAAGCGTTGATCAGCAGGTAAACTGTATTTATATCTTCCATCAACCATTGGAACTTTAACTAGATGCAGTTCTTTTATATCACGTGAAACTGTAGCTTGTGTAACGTTATAGCCTAGTCCACGTAATGCATCTACTAATTCATCTTGTGTATCAATAGCGTTATCTGTTATTAGTTCACGAATTTTTATATGACGTTGTCCTTTGTTCATAGTAAACCTCCTTGCCATATTCTAAATAAAAAAGTGAAACAATTTTTTATTCACATAACGCTTCACCTGTTAAACAGTCTTTTATGGTAACTTTTTTTCATGCACTTCATGAGCTTGTCCAACTACTTGGTCCACTATAGAATTAAATTCGACAACACCATCCAAATTACCTGCTTTTTCAAGTGGTTTCCATGTTAAGTGAGTAAGAAATTCAATATTACCATCGCCACCAGTGATTGGTGAAAATGTTAGATCATTTACAACATATCCTTCGTCAGTAGCAAATTGAAGAATGCGTTTTAAAACATCTTTATGAATTCCTTTATCTCTTACGATTCCTTTTTTACCAACTTGTTCTCTTCCAGCTTCAAATTGTGGTTTAATTAGTGCTACAACATCACTATTCTCAGCTAAGATTGTTCTTAAAACGGGTAAAATAATTTTTAATGATATAAAAGAGACATCTATGGTTGCAATATTAGGTGTTCCATTATTAAAATTAGCAGGTGTTACGTAACGAAAGTTCGTACGTTCCATTACAACAACCCTTGAATCGTTTCTTAACTTCCAATCTAATTGATTGTATCCAACATCAACTGCGTAACATAGCTCAGCTCCGTTTTGCAAAGCACAGTCTGTAAAACCACCTGTAGATGATCCAATATCAACCATTGTCTTCTCATTTACTGAAAGATTGAAGGTTTTTAAAGCCTTTTCTAATTTTAGTCCTCCCCTACCAACGTAAGGAAGTAATTTACCTTTAACAGTTATCGGAATGTCATTATTTACCTTAACACCTGGCTTATCTAGTCTTTGTTGTTCACTAAAAACTAAACCAGCCATAATTGTACGTTTCGCTTTTTCTCGTGTTTCAACTAAACCACGTTCCACTAATAATATATCTAATCTAATTTTTTTACTTGTCATTATTTAAACCCTTTGTTGTTTAGTTGGTAATAACTTTTGAACTTCTCTTATTACCACTTGTTTTGTTAATCCAATTTGTTCTAGTATCAGTTCTACACTTCCATGTTCAATAAATTCGTCTTTTATACCCATTCGCTTTATATATTTTGCACTGTAATTGTGTGTTTCAGCAAATTCTAGAATGGCACTTCCAAAACCACCGGATAATATTGCTTCTTCAATTGTTAGTATTGGCAATTCCCCTGCAAATATATCGAGAAGCATAAGCTCGTCAAGTGGTTTAATGAACCTTGCATTAATCACACGAACAGACACTCCTACGTTAGCTAACATCTCACTTGCTTCTATAGCCATCCTAATTGTTGTTCCAAAAGTAAGAATAACCGCATCTGTTCCTTTTTTAATTATCTCCCATGTTCCAATTGGGACAGTTGTTAAACTCTCGTCCATTGTAACACCAAGCGCATTACCCCTTGGATAACGAATCGCTATAGGACCTTCATTATACACTAATGCAGTGTATACCATATGTTGACATTCATTTTCATCTTTTGGCATCATGAGAACCATGTTTGGCATTGAGCGTAAGAAGGAAATATCAAACAATCCTTGATGTGTCTCTCCATCAGCGCCTACTAATCCAGCACGATCAATTCCAAACACCACATTTAATTTTTGTCTACAAACATCATGTAGAATTTGATCATAAGCTCTTTGTAAAAAGGTAGAGTAAATTGCAAGAAACGGCTTCATACCTTGTGTTGCTACTCCGGCCGCCATTGTTGTTGCATGTTGTTCCGCAATACCAACATCAAATAAGCGATCAGGATAATTTTTTTGAAAATTTTCTAATTTGGACCCCAGCACCATTGCTGGTGTAATAACTGTTAGTTTATTATTCGTTTCAGCGATTTTTTCTAAGGTTCTGCTAACAACAGCACTCCATAGTGGTGCAATATTAGGGGGGGATATTTTTTCACCCGATTCAATTTTATATGGTCCAACACCATGCCATTTATCTTTATCATCTGACTCTGCTGGATGATATCCTTTACCTTTGCGGGTAATAATGTGGATTAAAACGGGGCCTTCCGTTTTTTTAGCATATTGAATGTTCTCCTGTAACGCATGAAAATCATGTCCGTCAACTGGTCCATAATAAGTAAAACCAAATTCCTCAAAAAACATGCTTGGAATCATCAATTGTTTCATGCTATCTTTTATCCGCTCAACTGCATTCGCTAGTTTTCCACCAACTGTAGGGATTTTCTTTAAAATCCAATCTAATTCTTCTTTCGCTTTATTATATTTATCTGCGCTACGCATTCTTCCTAGTGCATTATGAAGTGCACCTACATTATTCGCAATTGACATTTCATTATCATTTAGAATTACGATGATATTTTTTTGTTCATGACCAATATTGTTTAACGCTTCAAAAGCCATCCCGCCTGTAAAAGCACCATCACCTATAATCGGAACAATAAAATCATTTTCTCCTTTTAAATCACGTGCAATTGTCATACCCATTGCAGCCGATAATGAAGTTGAACTGTGGCCACTCTCCCATACATCGTGCTCACTTTCAGCCCTTTTCGGGAAACCTGACATTCCTTTATATTGTCTTATGGATTCAAATTGATTAGCACGTCCTGTAACTATTTTATGAATATAAGACTGATGTCCTACATCAAAAATCAATTTATCAGTAGGACTATTAAAACATTTGTGGAGAGCTAAAGTTAATTCTACCACGCCTAAGTTTGCTCCTAAATGTCCACCTGTTATTGATAATTTTTCAATTAGAAATTTACGAATAGAGTTGGCTAATACCTCTAATTCTTCATTGTTCAACTTCTTTAAAAAAGAAGGATCTTTTATTGTAGTAAGATCCATTTGGGAATCCTCCCTAAAAATGATTTATAAATATGACCACTAACCTTTTTTTAGTATTTCAATTTTAGTTTTATTTTGTACAAATGCAATCACTTTACCTACAAAAAAAACAATTCTTGTTGAAGAATGAATGCCATAGTACTTTCCTAACGCTTTACCACCTACAGTTAGAGCAGCAACTAAGCTTGTCATAATGACAGATATAACAATCTGTAAAGTTGAGCCATCTCCCTGTCCAAAACCGTTCGCCAATTGTAAAACTACAATGGCGGAAGCTGTACCACTAATAACCCCAGAAATGTCACCAATTACATCGTTACAAAAACTTGCAAAACGATCAGCATTACGAACAATTAATATTGCTTCTTTTGATCCGCTAACCTTCTCTGCAGCCATTGCATGAAAGGGTACCTCATCTGCAGCAGTTGCTGCTATCCCTAACATGTCAAAAACAATACCAATCAATACAATAAGTAACACAATTATAAATCCAACAACCCACATAACCTCTCCTAATATAGAAGAAGAAATAACTGAAAAAATAGCCGCTAACACAAATGTGATAACGGCAATACTTATACTAAATTTTATTGACTTTTTTATTTGCGATTGTGACTTCGCCATCTATTTATACCTCATTTTTAGAAAAAAACTATGTAATGGAATGGTCGTTTAAAAGGTAAAAACTGCGGCTTAGGTCCAGTAGGTTTTCCCAAATGCTTACCGAATGTTGCCATTCTGGCGGTTCCCCATTAAAAGCATCTTAGCGTTGTTTCCAACAGCTAGACTGGATTACCACTTAGTCCGCACTATAATCCCTTTTAAACGTCTTATGGAACAGTCTAGGAGATTTCCTCAGCAGCTCTTAACCACTCCCTAGCCTCTTTTGCAGTGCTGATTTCATATACATAATAACACAAAAGTCAGTGGCCATCCGACTTCGGTATTCACAATAATAATCCCCTCAGACACCACTCAAGGCAGGCTACGCTACGAATAAGATACCCTTCCACTTATTACGTAGGTTCATACCCCAGTCCATGGTAATTCTTTGGCTAAAGTCTAACCACAGAGTTGGGCCTCCGCGGAAGCAGGGTCCTCGCCCACATGCCTTTGTGGATCGCCCTGCAACCTTAACTCCCAGCACCGACCCAAGGCTGGGCGCCTCAAGCCGACACAAGGAACTTCATCGATGTGCCCTTTGGCGGATTTTTAGGCCCGCCTTCAGAAGCGGAGAACCGACTAGAATACTGCACCATTCCTAATATAATAATATGATAACATATTTTTTACATGTACTCAATAATTAATACGTACTAGATTGTACGGTCACTTAAATAATCAATTAATTCGTCTAATACGCTAGATTGTACATTGGCTATTCTTAGTGCATTTTTTGCTTTTTTAACATATTCCTCTTTCTTTTCAATCGCGCCATTTAAGCCAAGTAATTTTGGATACGTACTCTTTAAATTAGTTTCATCACTACCAATAGGTTTGCCAATCGTGTTTGGATCCCCCGTTACGTCCAAGATATCATCTTGAACTTGAAAAACAAGTCCGACGAAATAAGCAAAATCTTTGATAGCCTCTAGTTGATAACTTGAAGCACCACCAATATAAGCCCCAATTTCAATAGCGAAAATTAGTAGTTGGCCAGTTTTCAAATGATGAATGGTTTCCAATTCATCAAACTGGATCGCTCTATCTTCAGCTCCCATGTCAAGCGTTTGACCTGCTACCATTCCTTTTGGACCACTTGCTTCTGCTAGTCGTTTTAATATGTATACTTTTTGCTCATCTGTTAATTGACTGTCATTAGAAATTAGCTCAAAACTGTATGTTAATAATGCATCTCCAGCCAGAATAGCAGTAGCTTCATCAAAGACGCGATGATTTGTTGGTTTACCTCTTCGTATATCATCATCATCCATTGCAGGTAAATCATCATGGATTAATGAATACGTATGAACCATTTCTAACGCAAGCGCTACGGAAAGCACTTGTTGATGTGTGCCGTGATAAGATTCACAGCTTGCAATCATTAATAGAGGGCGAAGTCTCTTACCTCCAGCACTAATAGAATAAAGCATCGAATCCTTTAATCGTTTGGGAATTGCTAATTCTGTTATTGTGCGAATTAACTCTTCGGACACTATTGTTTCTTTTTCCGATAAAAACATCTCTAATTTATCGCTCACTTTATTCTTCCTCCTGTACCGAAAAAGCCTTTAAATCCCCTTGTTCGTTAATAATATTCGTCATTTGTTTTTCAACATTTGTTAATTTGTTACTACAAACCTTGGACAGTTCCATTCCTTGTTGATAGTATTGAATTGCCTTTTCTAAAGGAACTTCACCTTCCTCAAGTTTTTCGACAATCGCCTCTAAATCTTCCATTGCTTGTTCAAAAGATACTTCCTTTTCCTTATCAGTCATTTTACAAGTCCTCCTTTATTCCTGTTACGTGACAATCTAATGTTCCATCGACAACTTTTACAGAAATCGCTTCTCCAGGTTGTATTTCTTTTGTTGATTGTATTAATGACCCATTACCACCATAAGCAATTGAATATCCTCGTTTCATAGTATGTAACGGACTTAAGACTTCTAATTTTTCCACTACATTTATGAATTGGCGATTCTTTAAGGTATAAATAATTTGCATAGCTCGTTGCTTTCTTTCCATAATTTGTACTAATTGTTTTTCTGCAAGCTTCCGTTGTGCTTCCGGATGTTGATAAGTCAATCGCTTCATAACCTGTTCGTACCGTTTGCTTTCGTTTGATTGTATTTGTTTTGTGGCTTTTGCTAAACGTTCTACCAACTTATCTAAATCTTGCTCTTTTTGGTTGAGTAGTTGAACAGGGTAACGAAAAGCATAACTTTTTTTCAATCGTTCTAAGTGTTTAGCAGATCGATCCAAGTTATATTGCATGTTTCTATTTAAGGTTTGGTTCCAGGTTCTGATTTTTTCTTCTAATTCTTGTATTGATGGAACTGCTAATTCAGCTGCACCTGTTGGGGTTGCCGCACGTACATCTGCTACAAAGTCTGCAATTGTAACGTCCGTTTCATGTCCTACAGCTGAAATGATTGGAATGGTTGAATCAGCAATAGCACGAGCGACTGCTTCTTCATTAAAAGCCCAAAGTTCCTCAATTGACCCACCACCACGTCCTGCTATCAGCACATCTATCGTTTTTAATTGGTTTGCTTGTTTTATTGCATTTGCTATTGATGAGGGAGCCATTTCACCTTGTACTAAAGCTGGGAAAATAGTAATATTAGCAATTGGATACCTTCTCTTTAATGTAATTAATATGTCTCGAACTGCTGCGCCTGTAGGAGAAGTAATAACTCCAATATGCTTTGGATATAAAGGTAACGGTAGTTTCCGATCATGGTCGAACAGACCTTCTTTTGTTAGTTTATCCTTTAATTGTTCAAATGCTACATATAATGCTCCGACGCCATCTGGCTCCATTTGTTGGATATACAGTTGATATTGACCTTGTGGTTCATACACATTGATTTCGCCCTTGATTAATACATTCATACCATCTTCAGGTTCAAATTTGAGTGTGCGATTATACCCAGCAAACATTACTGCTTTTATTCTTGCTTGGTCATCTTTAATGGTTAAATACATATGACCACGACTATGGTGCTTGTAATTTGATATTTCACCCTTTAACCAGACATCATTTAAATGCTTGTCCATTTCAAATTTCCGTTTGATATAGCGTGTCAATGCAGAAACCGTTAAATAATTATCATTCATCATAAAAACACCTACATTTTCAATTTAAACTTGATAGATTTTTTTTGCGGACTTGATTGTATTATGCAGTAACATGGTAATTGTCATTGGACCTACACCTTTTGGAACAGGTGTTATATAAGACGCCTTCTCTTTTACGTTTTCAAAGTCAACATCTCCTGTTAAAGAACCATCTTCTAATCTATTTATACCCACGTCTATAACGACAGCTCCAGGCTTTACAGATTCTGCACGAAGGAAATGTGCAATACCGACTGCTACTATTAAAATATCGGCCTCTTTAATAAATTGATCCATATTTTTTGTGCGAGAATGGCAATACGTTACGGTCGCATTTTCATTCAACAATAATTGACCAACAGGTTTTCCTACGATATTGCTACGGCCAATTACAACAGCATTTTTTCCTGATATCTCAATGTTTTTTGATTTCAACATCGTAATAATACCAAATGGTGTACACGGCAAAAATGTGTCTTTACCTGTTAACATTCTACCAATATTGATTGGATGAAAACCATCTACATCTTTTTTTGGACTTATTGCCTCAATAACCACTTGCTCTCTAATTTGATCTGGCAGCGGTAATTGAACTAATATCCCATGAATTGTTTGATCATCATTTAATTGATCAATTAGATCCAATAATGCTTTTTCCGTTGTATTTTTAGGTAATTCAATTAAGTTCGATTCCACCCCAACAAATTCTGAAGCTTTTTGTTTCCCTTTCACATACGATTTGGAAGCTGGATCATCACCAATTAGAACAACAGTTAGTTTCGGTTGAATACCCTTTTCCTTTAGTAAGCTTACTTCGTTCTTCATTTCAATTCGTAAATTTTCAGCTAATACATTCCCATAAATAATTTCTGCAGTCATACAAATCCCCCTAGCGAATCATTTTAGACAATACACCATTAATAAATTTACCTGACTTATCATCACCATAAACATGTGCTAATTCGATTGCCTCGTTAATTGCCACACCATGAGGCGTATCAACTTCATAAAACATTTCAAATACAGCAATACGTAATAAGGTTTTTTCAACAGAAGCCAATCTTTTCATTGACCAATTCTCTAGATGGTTTTCGATCCTTTCATCAATCTCCTTTATATGACGATGAACGCCAGATACGACTTCTGATAAAAAGGTAGAGGCTACTTCTGCTTCTTCTTCTAATACTTGTTCCTTTGCTTCATCTGGACTGTAATTTTGATTGTCAATTGAAAAAAGGATTTGAAAGGCCTTTTCTCTTGCAGTTCTTCGATTCATTATTCATTCTCCTTGTATTTATCTAGCATGCACCTTTGAAATTTGTGTTCTACACTCATTTATCTTTATCATATCGAATACAAAGACAAAATGCTATACGCACTAAATAAAAATCATTATATAAAGCAAAAAAGACCCTATCAAGAGACCTATAAAATCTCTTAGGGTCTGTAAATCCATTATTCTTCTGTTTGCTCTACTTCTTCTTTTGCGTCCATTTGCATGCCAACTACATGTACGTTAATTTCATCAATTTCTAATGCTGTCATGTTCTTTAATGCTTGTCGAATGTTTTCTTGTATTTTTTGCGCAACAACTGGAATCGTTACACCATAATCTAATATAACAAAAACATCAATCATAACACCAGTGTCAGTCAATTCTACTTTGATTCCTTTACCATGTGCTTTTTTACCAAAGCGCTCCACTACACCACTAGCAAAATTGCCCCGAGTTGATGACACACCTCCTACTTCAATAGTTGCAATACCAGCAACAACTTCAATAACTACAGGTGCTATTTCAACTTTTCCAAGACTTGAGTCTTCACTTACATTTAACATTGTATTCTCACTCATTAAGATCCACTCCTTTTAGAGTTAATCGGACTCTTCATTTTCAATTATTGTGTACTTCTCCAGAAACTTCGTATTGAAATCTCCCTCCACAAAAACGGGATGTTCCATCATTTTATAATGAAACGGTATGGTAGTAGAAATACCTTCGATAATAAATTCACCTAATGCACGCTTCATACGATCCATCGCTTCTTTTCTCGTTGCACCATATGTAATCAACTTCGCAATCATCGAATCATAATGTGGTGAAATCGTATAACCTGGGTAAGCAGCAGAATCCACACGAACTCCTAGACCACCAGGAGGAAGGTACATTTCTATTTTTCCAGGGGAAGGCATAAAATCTTTCCATGGATTTTCAGCATTTATACGACACTCCATAGCCCATCCTTGAAAGATTACTTCTTCCTGTTTTAATGATAACACTTCATTGTCTGCAACTCTAATCTGTTCTTTGATTAAATCCACACCAGTAACCATCTCTGTAACAGGATGTTCAACTTGAATACGTGTATTCATTTCCATGAAATAAAATTTTTGATCTTTTTTATCAAAAATAAATTCAATTGTACCTGCACCTGAATAATTCACCGCAAGAGCAGCTTTTACTGATGCTTCTCCCATTTGTTCACGTATTTTATCGTTAATTGCTGGTGAAGGCGTTTCTTCAATCAACTTTTGTAAACGACGTTGTACAGAACAATCTCTTTCACCTAAGTGTATCACATTTCCGAAATTATCTGCTAAAATTTGAATTTCAACATGTGAGAAATCTTCAATGAATTTCTCCATATACACGCCTGGATTACCAAATGCTTTTTCTGCTTCTTGTTGTGTGATCGTTATACCTTTTACTAATTCTGCTTCATTATGCGCAACGCGAATACCTTTTCCACCACCACCAGCAGTAGCTTTTATAATTACTGGGTAACCAATTTTATTTGCCAATTCTATTGCTTCTTTATCATCTTTAATAATGCCATCAGAACCAGGTACGATAGGTACACCAGCTTGTTCCATTGTTTCTCTAGCCACATCTTTTGTTCCCATTTTTTGGATCGCATATACACTCGGTCCAACAAATGTAATATTACACTTATCACAAATCTCTGCAAAATCAGCATTCTCTGATAAGAATCCATAACCTGGATGGATGGCATCAACCTCTGTTAATGTAGCAATGCTCATAATATTAGTGAAATTCAAATAACTGTCTTTACTTGCGTAAGGACCAATACAGTATGCTTCGTCAGCAAATTGCACATGTAACGCATCCCGATCTGCTTCAGAATAAACAGCGACCGTTTCAATTCCAAGTTCTTTGCAAGCCCGAATGATGCGTACTGCAATTTCACCACGATTTGCAATTAGAAGTTTCTTTATCATGCAATCATCCCCTTAGTTCTGCTTTACTCTGAATAATGGTTGCCCATATTCTACTAGCTCTCCATTCTTAACTAAAATCTCTGCGATTTCTCCGTCAACATCCGCCTCAATTTCATTAAAGAGTTTCATAGCTTCTATAATACATACAACTGTATCTTCTGTAACTTTATCTCCTACCAAAACAAACGCTTCTGCGTCTGGAGAAGAGGAGTGGTAGAAAGTACCAACCATTGGTGACGTAATTTCATAATCATCTGTACCTTGATCTTCTACTGGCTCTTCATAATGAATTGGGATTGCTCCAGTTGTATTAGACTCCGTGTTTGTATGTGGAGAAGCTGAAGCGTGACTAATAGGCGTTTTATTCTCAACAATTACTTCTTGCTCTGTATTCTTCTTTAGACTTAATTTTGATCCATCCACTTCATAGCTGAATTCATCAATAGACGATCCGTCGATTTCTTTAATTAACGCTCGAATATCTTCTATTTTTAACATATACTACACTCCTTAGTTTACAAGTATTCATTATTAATTAATTCATATGGTTATGAACAGGTACTAATAACTCCTCACAACATTTTACGAAAACATAGGAGAAACTGCAACTATTCTTTTTAAAATGATCCATTAATTAAGTTATATCATAACACAAATAAATAAGCTAACCTATTTAAGGTTAGCTGTTTATAAGAATACCTATAGATTTTTTAGATGATTAACTATTGGGTTGAAACTTCACTTCAACATTCATTGAGCCAAACTCATCATGTACCATCTGCATAATTCCATTTGCTTCTGTTTCAGATAACTCATCTGCTTTAACTGTTACAATTACGTTTTCATCTTCTGTTCGAACAAGAACATCCGTATAACCATTATCAGCTTTTAATGTTTCTTCTAATATCAACTCTTTAGATGATATGCTATCTAATTCTTGCATCTCATCATAGGCTTGTGTCTTTTCTTCAGTTGAAGCAGCACTTGATGCGACGATATTTTCTAATTGCTCTAACCTACCACTTCTTGTCTCCTCTAATTCCATTCTTATTGTAGTAAAAAGATCATCTGTTGATGTAGAAGATATTTCTGATTCATCCGATGTAGCTGCTGGATCTTCTGTACTTTCTTCATCACCTGAACCAACCTCTTCACTTGTTTCTTCAGCTAAATTTCCAGTTGTTATTTGATTTTCTGTATCTGTTTCATCATTGATAAAAGCTAATTCACCATCACTTGGTGAACTCATATAATATACACTTAACACAATCATTAAACTGAGCATTGTTAATAACCACACTGTTTGTTTTTTTAACATCTTTTATTCCTCCTCGTTATTCTTTGGCATAATAGAAATACGGTGAACTGGGACATCTAGCACACGTGAAACAGCTTCTGTTACCCACTGTTTTGTTTCCAGATGTTCAACACCTTTTGCTACAACTAATACACCACGTATTTCTGGTTTTTTTGTTTGTATTAACAAAGGTACTTCATCGTCTCCTTGCCTTACAATTACTATCTGTTGCTCTTCTGTTGTATCTTCAATACTTCTTTCTCCACCATTTTGATCTGTCTCTTCTGTTGTTTGTGTACCGATGATTAAATTTTTCTCATAAACTTGTTTATTTGTTGCATCTAAATTCACCATTACTTCTACAGCTGAGACACCAGAAATTTTCTCAAGTAAATCTTTCAAGTCTGTCTCATATTGTGTTTCAATTTCATCCACATCAGAACTTTTAGTATCCTTTTGCAAAAAGGTTTCTTCTTCTGTTGCAGCTGGTTCTTGTTGCGATAATTCACCTGATTGATCAAGCGAATTTGTTTCTCCTTGAAATAAACTACTCGTGATGATCACAAGTATTCCAACTAACCCCAGAATGAGTACATAGCCCATTTTTGTTGGTTTTTTACCATCTGCTGTTTTGAGTTTTAAATTTCTGAAAATTTTATTGAAAGGATTTCCCATTATGTTCCTCCCTCCCATACCAACACTAATGTTTGTTTTTCTAACTCCCAAACTTCGGTTAAATAAGTACGAATTTCATCTAGTTTTGATTCAGAGGCTTCATTAGTAACCTCTGTGTCTTGCTGTTCACCAATAATTATTTCTTCCACTACACCTTGATCTGAATTGCCATTTTCCAGTAAGTATACTGTTACTTCTTTTAAGTTTTCTATATCTTGATTATTCTCTGAATCAAATTGGAAATGAATATCAGAAATCGTTACACCATAAGTATTATTCAACTCCTCTTCCACTTGTTTTTTCATTTGGACAACTATCTCTTCTACAACATATGCATCTTGTGAGGCTTGTATTTCATTTTTCTTTAATTCAATTTCATTTTCTAATGTATTTTCATCCATCGACCCCTCAAATTCAGTCATTGCTTGGTCTATTGCTTGTTTCACATCCATATTTAAAAATTGAAATAATGGTTGCAAAAAAAGTAAAAGAAATAAAAGAGATAATACCGTATGAATATATTTTTTCATATTGGTTTGTGGAATTAACATTTCTATAATCATTACTAAGAGTAAAAATACTATGATCTGGGTAATCCAATCTAATAAGGAAGACACAGAAAGCGCCCTTTCTCTTAACGAAGCATTAATGTAATATTGCTTGCTATTACGAGTAAAACAATAGTCAAAAAAAACATCAATGATACTGCGAGCAGTGCAGCAAATAAATATAAAATATGCTTACTCATAATATCCATACATTTTAATATCGGACCATCACCTAAAGGTTGCAATATAGCTGCAGTTATTTTATAAATCAATGCAATTACAATGATTTTTATTGCAGGAAAGATAACAATAATTAACAGTATAATTAACCCAACTAATCCAACAGCATTTTTCAATAATAACGAAGCACCAAGAACAGTGTCCGCTGCATCTGTAAATAGCTTTCCAACAACTGGAATGAAGTTACTAGTAACAAATTTCGTTGTTTTCATTGCTATGCCATCTTGAATTGCAGAAGTTGCTCCTTGGACTGAGACAACGCTCAAAAAAACGGTTAAGACTATACCTAATAAAGCTAGTCCAAAATTTTTAAATAGCTCTGCTAACTTAGTAACTTGAAATGCTTCATTCAGTGTACTAACCATTTGTAATAATGCTGATAAGAAGAACAATGGCAGTATAATTTTTGATACAAGTACGACAGTAAAATGCATTAACGCAACAACGACCGGATGAAAAAAAGCAACAGCTGTTAAATTTCCAAAGGAGGCCATTAAACCAAGCATTAATGGTAACAACGCTAGCATGAAATCCCGCATCTGAATAATTGTTTCGTTTACATACGTTGATGCAAGTTGAAAACTTTGTAATGCTAAGATAAGTAAAACAAGCATGATTACAATATCCGCTACTTTACTAACTGTTTTTGATTCGAACGCTGTTTGAATACTCTGGAGAACTGCCGAACACATCGTTAATATAATTAACGTGCCTAGCAACTTTCCATTCTGTATAACTTCGTAACCAAGGTACGAAATAACAGCTTCAATCCAATCCTTAATGGATAGTGCATCTTGATTCTGTAAGAATTCGCGAAATGTTACATTTTTTATATTAGGTAGAAATTCACCATAGTTTGTAACCAACTGATTCCAATAGGTAGTTGTTTCATCCATTGAAACTTGCTCTAATAAAGATGTATTTTCTGCCGTTGATGAGGGAGAAGTAGTAGCTGTAATGGTTTCAGGGAATTGGTAATATATGAACAGAAGGAAAATAAACACTCCTATTCTTCTCACATATACCTTCATATGCTTACCTCACTTTTATTTAGCATTATTGCGGTAGAAAGTTTAGAATCGTTTCAACAACGGCTGTTAATATGGGTACTGCCAAAACAATAATAAGTAATTTTCCAGCTAATTCAATTTTTGCTGCTACCGATACTAATCCAGCATCTCTTGTTAAGTGAGCACCAAATTCCGCAACATATGAAATTCCAATTATTTGTAAAATTGTTTCCAGATACATATTATCTATGTTTGCCTTGTTACTTAATGCACGAATTAATTCGATTACCTTCCCAATATATTCCATTACAAAAAAGAAGATAATCACACTCGTTACTAAAACAATTAAAAATGCGAAAGTTGGCTTTTGCTCTTTCACTAACAGAACTAGTAAACTTGCTATGATAGCAATTGTTACAATTTGAATTATAGCCATTTCATTACCCCTGAAATAAAAATACGGATTTTATTTGCTGGAATAGTTCGTCAATGCTATCAATTACGACGATCAGTACAATAATAAATCCAATTAGACTAGCAAATTGTGCATACTCCTCTTTCCCCATCTGTTTTAAGATAGTGTGAATCATTGCTACGATGATTCCTATTCCAGCAATTTGAAAAAGAATTGCGGCATCTTGATACATAATTTTACTCCTTTCTAAATCAAGAGTAAGACGATAAATAATCCAGCTAAAAACCCTAAACTTTTAACCATTTTTCCGTATCTTTGTTGGTTATCCTGTGCTTCTTCTAAAGCACGTTCTAAATGTGTAAAAGCAAGTTGAATATGTTTAGTTTGTTGTTTAATATCATGTTGTCCTAGTGTTTGTCCAAATTGATGCATAATTTCCTTCTCATAATCTCCTAAAGAAACATTGGCAAAGAAGATCGTAAGATGCTTGTCCCAGCTAGCAGGAAAATCTACTGATTGAGTTTGCAAATCTTGACATACTGCTTGAAAAAACGAAGAAACTGGCTGCGGAATTTGTTTCGCTACTACTCTGAAAGCTTCTTCTAGTGGTGCTTGACTATAAACCATTTCCGCTTCAACTATTTGTAAGGCGCTTTTTAATTGTCTAATTTCTTTTGGACGGTTGTTCAATTGAAATGCTATTTCAAATCCGATCCACGTGGTGGCGCCTAATAGAAGAAGAGCCCCTATCCATTTCATTCTTCCGCCACCCCTGTTTCTTTACAATATTTGTTCCATTTGAATCGAGAATACATTGGACTACTCCCGGTTTTTTAGTTCGTTCTAAACAAATAAATCGATCAAAAACTTGTTCTTCCCATAACATTTTAAAAGTAGAACGGGTTTGAATATCTTTCAATGATTCACCGTGTACTGTGCAGATTATACGAACACCAGCATGTAATGCCTCCTGCAATGCTTCTACATCTTTTTTAGTCCCAATTTCATCTACTATGAGCACTTCTGGAGACATGGAACGAATCATCATCATCATGCCTTCAGTCTTAGGACATGCGTCCAATACATCTGTACGAATACCTATTTCATGTTGGGCGATCCCTTCTATACATCCAGCTATTTCTGATCGTTCATCAATAATACCGACTTTAGCTGGATTAATATTACTCCAACCATTTCCAATTACTCGCGCAATGTCACGCAGTAATGTTGTTTTACCAGTTTGAGGCGCTCCAATTATCAAGGTATTAAAGTATCTTTCATCATATAAATAGGATATATAGTTATCTGCTATACCTTTTTTTGCTTTTGCAATTCTAATATTAAATGATGTAATATCCTTAATTGCTTTCACTTCGCCATGCAGGGTGTTAACTTTTCCAGCTAGACCAACACGATGTCCCCCACGAATAGTTATATAACCTTGTTTTAGCTCTTCTTCCATACGATACAATGAAAATTGGCTGAGTTGATTTAATAGAAATATCCCATCTTGTTTAACCGGGACGTTTTCTATTAGCCACTCTGTATTCGTATCAAAAACTAATTCTATTGGGCGCTCAATTCTAACTCTAATTTCCTGTAAACTTTGCCAACGCGAACCAATCTTAGTCATGAGCTGCCGCTTCAATATGTCCGGGAATAATCTCATGATCTCTCCTATCATATCCTCACTTCTTTCTCTAGTAACACATTTGTATTTATAGTAAGTCTATGCTTGTCTTCATATGATATGACTTGAATTTCACATCTAGTTAGATATCAAAAAAAGGACAAATAAAAAACTGGCATGCATATTGCATACCAGTTCAATCATTCTTTTTATTTAAGCACGTGAAACATATTTACCATCCGTTGTATTAATAAGAAGAATGTCTCCTTCATTTATAAAGAAAGGTACTTGAACACTTAAACCTGTTTCTAAAATTGCAGGTTTCGTACCACCACTTGCAGTATCCCCTTTTATACCCGGTTCTGTTTCAGTAACCTTAAGCTCAACGTTGTTTGGTAAAGATACACCAATTGTTTCATCATGGTAACTCATAATATTAACTTCCATATTTTCTTTTAAGAATTTTAATTCATACTCAATTTGACTAGCTTGCAACTCAGTTTGCTCATATGTGTTGGTATCCATAAAAGTATGTACATCAGCAGCAGCATATAAATATTGCATTTTTTTATTTTCAATATGTGCTCGTTCTACTTTTTCTCCAGCACGAAACGTTTTTTCTTGGATATTACCATTTCGTAAATTACGTAATTTTGAACGTACAAAAGCTGCACCTTTTCCTGGTTTTACATGTTGAAAATCTACGACCGACCAAATACTTCCATCAAATTCAATTGTTAGCCCAGTCTTAAAATCATTAACTGAAATCATTTTTTGTTTCCTCCCTATAGTAACTATCTCTTTATCTTTTATAACTTATAATATAATAAGTTCTTTTGTTGAATGATTCAACCTCTTATTACCATCTTTCGTAACAATAATATCATCTTCGATTCGACAACCACCAACATTTGGTACATATATCCCTGGTTCAACGGTAACAATCATACCTTCTTCTAGAATTTCACTTGAGCGAAATGATAGGCCTGGACTTTCGTGTACTTCTAACCCTAAACCGTGACCAGTAGAATGACCAAAGTATTTACCATATCCTTTTTCTGTAATGTAATCTCTTGTAAGCGCATCGGCTTCTTTGGCAGTTATTCCTGCTTTAATGCCTTCTACACCTTTTAACTGTGCTTGTAATACCGTATCATAAATGGTATGTAATTCATCTGATACTTCACCAACAGCCACCGTACGTGTTATATCGGAACAATACCCTTTATATAAGGCACCAAAATCTAATGTCACAAGCTCCCCATTTTCAATTGTTTTATCGGATGCCACACCATGAGGGAGTGCTGAACGATAGCCTGATGCTACAATAATATCAAAACTAGATGAAGTAGCGCCTTGTTTACGCATGAAAAATTCTAGTTCATTTGATACATCAATTTCTTTCACACCAGGTTTAATAACAGTTAGAATATGCTCGAATGCTGCATCTGCAATTTTAGCAGCTTCCTTTAAAATAGCAATCTCATCATCTGTTTTAATCAAACGTAATTTTTCTACTAAACCTTTTGTCGGGACTAACTCAGCACTAATTTCTTTTTGATATTCTTCAAAAATCTCATATGTTAGATCTGTTTTTTCAAATCCAATACGCTTTATACCCAATGTCTTCACTTGGTTAGCAATTTCTTTAATAACACCTTGTTTATGTTCAATAATTTCAAATGATGGAACTTCATCGGCTGCTTGTTGCGTATAACGAAAGTCCGTAATAAACAGTGCTTTCGATTCAGTAATAAGCGCAATACCTGAAGTACCAGTAAAACCCGTCATATATCTTATATTAAACGAATTTGTGATTACTAAAGCGCCTAAATTATCCTTTTTCATTACAATACGGAGTTTTTCTATTTTCCCCATGTTAAATCCTTCCCTTCTAATTAGTAACATACAAGTTCTTCTATTTATACGTCAATTTGTCTTTATCTAGTTTATCATAATTCTGCTGTTTGTGTTTAATCTGAGACTTTTGAATAACATTAAATATTTTTCTTTGTTACTGTATCAAGATAATCATAAGAAATAGAATAACCAATGAAAATACCATATAGTAAAAATAAGCAAAGGGTTGTCACGATCGTATCACCATTCAACTGATTTAAAGATGATATATTCGGAAAAATCGGCAATAATACATAGAATACAATGCCCCATAAGGCTATTCCAAATATAGCGCTTGGCCATAATCCACGTAATTTTTTTAACAGTAAATAGTAAATAATTGCTACTGCTAATGATAATACGCCGATTAGAATAATTGCAATTAATTCAGCTAACCATCCGCTTGTCCAATCTTTATTTAACCAAGACCTAATCATGAAAGATGCAGGAGATACAGATGTAAAATTAAAATAACTAGCAAACCATCCCATAAATCCCCAAAAAACACCCCCTACAAATCCAGTCATAAGAGATTTTGTAATAATCGAAGTCGGTTGTTCTCTCTTGTTTTGTTCTAATTGTTTTTTAGCTACCATCCTTATCACCTCGATATATAGGATGACCATTTTTTTTTACAATATGCTTAGTTTGTTCCAAAAGAAAATTTATCAAAATTTTTCTACTACTAGTGCTTTCTTGTGTTTTTTAGTAAAATAGATGTAAGACTTTAAAAAAAGTAGCATAATAAATGCATATAATTAATAGATTACGGAAATAATATATGATAGAAACGATTCGCCTAGCCATAAACAAAAAAGGTTTTTAAAAAACAGTAGAAAGGGTGAAAAAAATGTTCCGTCATAGGTTTTCTGTATGGATATATATCCTTCTTGGTCTTGCTATTATTGGTTTAGGAAGTAAATTACTTACAAACCCAACAGGTTTCATTATGAATATATTAATTATCGCAGGTCTTGGTGCATTAATTTACGGTGCAATCTACTTCTTTATCATTCGAAAACGTACGACAGACGATTTAATAAAATATAAAAAAGCTGTTAAACAATCAAAGAAAAAATATAAAAATCAACAGACAAAAAAAGCATCGACATCCAAAGCTATTAAAAAGAATCAACCTATATTAAAAAAGAAAAAACAGGTTAAAAAAACTGATGCACCGCATTTACGTGTAATAGATGGAAAAAAACAAAAAAGAAAAGATCGAGCCACATTTTAGTGGCATGTCTTTTCTTTTTTTGTTTCATAAATAGTCTTGGTTTTCAAACTGTGCAGTAGCTGTAAAATATGCCGTAGTGAATAATCAAAAATACTTGCTAAAAAAGTGAACTTATTTTTCCATAGCGGGTACTTAATTAGTTAGGCCAGTGTGTTAGAAATGATGTAGCTCTTTTTTTACCAAATAGGATTAAATCCCTTTTTGAATCTTTAGATAACGATAAATCAGATACATCAACTTCTTTTACTGGTATGAATAGGAGATCATCTGTATGTTTTTTTGATATATATCTAGCGTCATGTGCTAAACGCATCGTTGTAACCAAGGCTTCTGAAAGATTAAATGCATTTGTAATCTTTTTCTCGGGGATTTGATCATATGCTGCACTTAAATTCATCCCTAATAAAGGTCTCCTTCTCATAGAACGATCTTTATCAAAAATCCACATCGGTGTATTACTTAAAATTGCACCATCTACTATAATACTTTTTTGATTTTTTGTATTGACTAATTTCTTGGGACGAAAGAAATAAGGTAGACTTGCACTCATCCGAACTGCTGTCGCTATTAAGAAACTCTCTGGTTTTATTCCATATAAACGCTCCAAGTCATCTGGTAAAACAACAATTTTACCTAAAGATAAGTCTGCAACAACCACCTTTAACAAGCCTTCTGGAAGATCACGAAAAGTATATACATTCTTATAAGCAAGTCTTTGATATAACCACTTCTCAAAAGCATCACCTTTATATATGCCCATTGTAAAGTATAGTGAAAAGACTTTACAAATAGGAATATATTTATCCATAATACTTGTATCCAAGAATTTTTTTAAATCTAAATTCATCAGCATTAATTCAATTTCTTTTACAGTATATCCTGCTGCAAGTAAGCTCGCTAAAATTGCACCTGCCGATGTTCCGGCTAAACGCTCAAACGTAAAACCTTTCTCTTCCAATACCTCCAATGCACCGATAAAGGCAAAAGCTTTGACTCCTCCTCCTGAAAAAACACCATCAATTTTCATAAGAACCCCCAACATGTGTTTATTCTATATATAGGAGAAGCCGTATTAATTTAGAACTATAAACTATTTTACAGATACAACCATATCTAATGCATTTATTGGTACCTCAGTTGTCTCTAATTGATAAACAATATTATCATTTATCCAAATTATATTAACATCGACAGAATTACCACCCTCATCGTATGCTACGAACACATTTCCTACGTCTGGTGCAGGTAAAAGTTTTTTTTCTAAGAATTCAACTATTTGTATAGCAATATTCTCAATCTCCATCTGGTCAGATATCATAGACGATACTTGTAGAAACCATCTTCCTTCTTGCCAGTTCACACTCTCCCTCAATTTATCTTCTTCATACTTACCATATATGTCAAACCCAAGATCTAATGCTGTTTCTTCTCCAGGCTCAACATTTATTGGATCGGTATTTTCAGTGAAATCCTCCTCTAGACTATTAGAATCTTCTTTATAATCCTTAGCAGAGAAAGTTGCGATTAATTCTTCATCTAACCTTGTCAATTGGTCAACATTAATTTCTCTGGAATCATTAATTTGATAATAAGATATCTTATAGCTATTACTCGTGTTTTCTTCGATATAACCAGTTAAAAAAGTATTATCATCAATTGGAAATGTTGTCGGTGTAGTAGCATTATCCATTACTAGCAAAGCTTTTAGATCATTCACTACCTCTTCAACAGGCTTAGATCCAACTATTTCCTCTTCAGTTCTTTCCTTTGAAATTATATTCGTTTCTTGTGCTGGTTTTGAAGCATTCTGATTTGAACTATCCCAATTTAGTATTAATATTAAAAATAATCCTGCCGTAAAAATTAACCCAAAAATAGGATACCAAAAAATTGTCTTCTTTTTAGAAAACTTATCTACTAATTTGTCTTCCAGTTCACTACCAAATTCATCTCTTGGCTCTATCTTGTTATATTCCTTTTTCAAAAGATTTAATAGCGCTTTTTCTTTATTCTGATCCAAATAACCCACCTCCTGACTTAATCCCTTGCTCATAATCTTCTAACAATGTTCGCAATTGCTTTATCGCCCGATGATACGTCACTTTCACTTTAGACTCAGACCAGTTCATAACATTTGCCGTTTCTTTCACTGAAAAATCATGCATGTTTCGGAGTACGATAACCATTCGATAATCAGTTTTAAGTTCACTCAATTTATCGTACACCTGACCTAATTCGTCTTTACTTTCCACTTTTTCTTCCGTGCTTTTTTCCTTAAATGGAATAATATTTAGCAAAAAGTCTTGCAATATTACTTGCCTACTTTGTTTTCGAAAATGATCCATCGATATATTTTTTGCTATCGTGAACAACCATGTTTTCATTGATGAATCACCCTTATATTTTGAACTAGTATTGAATAAGCGAACGAAAACTTCTTGTGTTAAATCTTCAGCATCTTCTTGTGATTTCGTAAATGAAAGAATAAATCGATAAACATCTTTATAATAAGTTCGATAAATAATTCGAATTTCGTCTTCATTCCATTGCAACTTGTTTCACCCTCTTTATTATATTTTATTAGACGATTTTAATCATTTTACGTTACAAAAAAGTACAATATATAATTCCGTCACAAAAAATCACCAGTCCGTCTTACTGATCGGGCTGGTGATTTTACTATCTATTCTGTTAATCCCTCTATGGTCATCTCTTCTACAGTTGCTGTTTGCTCATCACGAACTTTTACTTGCATAGTAACCTCGTCACCCTCTTGTAAAAACACAGCTAACGGCTGATTACTCGCATTTATTGTATAAATTGTTTCTTCACCATCTAATAAAAACTGAACTACTTGGCTCGTATCAGTTGTTATAACAAGCACACGATATACAATTCCACTTCTTGATTCTGCTTCAACTTCTTCAGTTGATTCAACCCTTCCAGGATCTTGTTGTAACGCAATACGATACGCATCTAATGTACCTTCTGCTGTATCGCCAAAAACGACAAAGTCAGAATCAGATGCATCGATATATGCATAATGCTTAAACAGTCCATTAGGATCCAATACATTTACTACCCAAGTTGGATTCCCATCGATATTATACAAAATTGGCATGGAGCCTTCCCAATTTTTTTCAGGAAATTCTTTATTTACAATTTGTTTTGCACCTTCACTATCCATTATTCCATTATTAATATCTCCATTATAATAAGTTAATGTTCCTGTTCGCGCATGGATTAATGTGTAACCAAGAGCTGAGTCAATATTTTCTTTTGGAGAAGTCATGTCTGTAAAATAAAACATTTCTCCATTTTCATCAAAAATAGGTGTAACACTTTTCTCCGTTCCTGAATCATTTGGAATTCGAACATCTTTTTTACCAAAAAGACTATTAAACCAACCATGAACATAATTTCCAAAATATTCATTTTGTAACGCTGCCATTTCCGAACTAACAGAGCCTTCGATAAAGTCTGGCGCTTGATTCGTTTGATATAAGGATAATTCACCAGTAACTGGATCTACAACCGCTACCATCAGTTCATTCATATTTGGTTTATTGGTAATCTTAACTGGTTGGTATAATGTTTGTACGTACCAGGGTTTGCCTTGTTCATCCACTTCTATTTGTGCTTCTCCACTCTGGATATACTGTGGATATTGATTGTAAATAACTCGTTGAATGTTGTCATTAAAATAACTTGAGTTTGTATAGCTCATCTTACTATCCACAAACTCCGGTTGCGCGTTAACATTTGTCGCAGATATTCTAAAATAACCTTCTGTTTCACTTCCTCGTAGGTATTTCCAAAAACCAGTAAATTCTAATGGAGCAACATAAACAATCTCTTCATCAATTTTTTGAACTTGTAATTTACCTAGGTCATAAAATTGAGGATTTGGTACAACACTCATTGCTTTTTGCATCTTGTTTCGAGCTGACTCTGGAGCAACCGCAATTGGTGTATCTTCTTTACTAAGGGGTTCTGATTGATCTTGTTCTTCTTTATCAATTGATTCATATGAATCATCCAATGCGAAAAATCCTGCTATAAAAACAATAGGCAATGCTACTATTGCTAATATAAAGACAAAACCAATAATCGAATTCTGTGGAGCCTTATAAACTTTAACTCCTTCAATCATTACAAATAACAAAGCTGTAGTTATTAAACCTACAAGTAAATTTGATAATAGCATATTTGGAATTGTAATCGTAGGCATAATGACATAGATTATGATACTAAATAAAATAAAAGCTACTATAAAAATAGAAACACCGTGTTTAAGTATAGCTTTTTTATTTTTTTTCGTAATTAGCAATGTGAGCAATACGAAAAGATATAATATAAATGATAAAGCTGTGGTAATTATAACGCCTAACATGCAGACCTCTCCCTTTTTGTTGTTTATCTTACTAAGATATACGGATTACGCTTGAATTTAGTTTCAATATTTTAAAGTAAATTACTTAGTAGAAAATCGCCTTGTTAGCAACAAATGAGTCCTGTTTTAAGCTATTGGGAGAAACTTACGTGACAGTTTTTGAAAATCTGATTAAACAATTTAAAAACAGAAGAAATACGTATATTTACGAATTCCTTCTGTTTTTAATTAATTATAATTCGTCATTCTCTTTATGTAATTGCTTTAGTTCTTCTACTCTACTTGGGTTCTTTTCAAAATACTGGACTAAATCACCAATTCGATCGATAGAGTTCCAACTTAAATGATGCTCAATTCCTTCTACATCATGATAAATATTTTCTTTATTTACGCCAATTATCCCGAGAAATTGTTCTAATAACTCATGTCGATATACAAGTCGTTTACCTATTTTTTTTCCTTGAGGAGTTAGAATCAATCCTCTATATTTCTCGTAATTTAGATATTCATCTTTATCAAGTTTTTGAACCATCTTTGTAACGGAGGAAGGGTGAACTTCTAAAGCTTCAGCAATATCAGAAACACGAGCATAACCTTTTGAGTCAATTAACATATATATTTGTTCTATATAATCTTCCATACTAGGTGTTGGCATGGTAGTCCTCCAATTCTTCAATTCCCTTTAATACCTATAATAAAAAGGATACAATAGTTTTGCTATGTACACAAGCGATTTTCCTTGTTGGTAAGTTTTTAAATAGATTAAATATACTAATTTAAGATATCTAGCATCAATGAAAGAATTTTTTTGGAAAAAATGATATAATTGTCGTACAATAGAATATGACTTTTATAAAAACGGGGGAAGTAAAATGGAATTGTATATCTTAATTGGACTATTAATAGCGCTAATCGTATTTAGTGTCTATAGATATGTTAAACAACGACGCATACTAAAAACGATTTCGGAAGAAGAATTTCGTGAAGGATATCGTAAAGCACAGCTAATCGATGTAAGAGAACCAAAGGAATTTGATGGTGGTCACATTTTGGGAGCGCGGAATATTCCATTAACCCAAATGAAACAACGCATGAATGAGTTACGTAAAGATCAAGCTATCTATTTATATTGTCAAAACGGCTCTCGAACGGGACGAGCAGCATTAATGCTAAGTAAAAAAGGCTATACTGACATAAGTCAGCTTCAAGGCGGTTTTAAAAAATGGTCTGGAAAGATTAAAAAATCAAAAAAAGCAAGCTATTAACTAAATAAGAAGGCCTCTTCCAACTGGAAGAGGCCTTCTTATTTAGAACTCGTATTTTAATATTGGTTTTCTAGCTGCTCTTGTTTCGTCCATACGCCGAACAATCGTTGTATGTGGTGCTTCTTGAACATATTCCGGGTTATTTTTTACTCCGTCTGCTATTTCTATCATTGTATCTATAAAACCGTCTAGTGTTTCTTTTGCCTCTGTTTCTGTTGGTTCAATCATCATGGCTTCCTCTACATTTATAGGGAAATAAATCGTTGGTGGATGATACCCAAAGTCCAACAACCGTTTAGCAATATCTAATGTTCGAACACCTAATTTTTTTTGGTTTTCTCCCGATAAGACAAATTCATGTTTACAGTGTTGTGAATATGGTAATTTAAATACTGGTTCTAATCTTCGCATCATATAATTAGCATTTAATACAGCATATTCACTGACCTTTTTCAAACCTTCTGCACCCATTGTCCTAATATAGGTATATGCACGTACATTGATGCCAAAATTCCCATAAAAAGGTTTCACTCTGCCTATTGAGTGTGGACGATCATAATCCAATTCGAATTTATTATTACGTTTTCTTAACACTGGTTTTGGTAAAAATCGTGCAATTTCTTCCGATACACCAACAGGTCCAGATCCAGGTCCACCACCACCATGTGGGCCAGTGAACGTTTTGTGTAAATTCAAATGAACAACATCAAAACCCATATCACCGGGTCTTGTATATCCCATAATCGCGTTTAAATTAGCCCCATCATAGTATAATCGACCACCAACATCATGAATTATTCGAGCCATTTCGGTAATTTCTTCTTCAAACAAACCTAATGTATTCGGATTCGTTAGCATTAGTGCAGCTGTATGGTGATCTACAACCCTTTTTAAATCCTCTAGGTCTACTAATCCTCGCTCGTTTGTTTTTACTGTAACAGCCTCAAATCCAGCAACGGAAGCTGATGCAGGATTTGTTCCATGTGCCGAATCTGGAACAATTACTTTTGATCGTTTAAAATCATTATTTCCTTCATGAAATGCTCGAATCATCATTAATCCAGTCCACTCACCTTGTGCACCTGCTGCTGGCTGAAGCGAAACATCATACATACCAGTAATTTCAGTCAAAGCAGTTTGCAAATCATACATAACCTCTAGAGCACCTTGTACTGATTCTGGATCTTGATATGGATGGATATGACTAAAACCTTCTAATCGGATAACATCTTCGTTCATTTTCGGATTATATTTCATCGTACATGATCCAAGTGGATAAAAACCTGAATCCACGCCATAATTCCGACGTGACAATCCAGTATAATGTCTGATAATTTGTAATTCACTCAGTTCAGGTAAGTTAGGAGGAGTTGACCGAATATAAGCTGGATCTAGCAGCGATTCGATATCCGTCTCTTCCACATCTAAATCCGGTAAACTATGACTTGTTCGACCTGGCTTACTTAATTCAAAAATTAATGGATAATCTTGATTATTCAATGATCACACCTACTTTCTTAGCAAACCTATTAATTTCTTCTTTTGTCCGCATCTCCGTAACAGCAAGTAACATATAACCTCGATATGATTTATCAATTAGAGATAAATCATATCCACCAATCATACCTTCTTCTAACAATGCTCGATTTACTTTTGCAACATCTCGATTCAAATTGATGACTATTTCATTAAATAATGCACCTTGATAGATAACTTCTATTTCTTGTTTTTCGAGCATTTTTTTTGCATAGTAAGTTTTTTGCATGTTTTGCCAAGCCATCTGTTTAATACCTTTTTTACCTAATGAACTCATTGCAACTGAAGATGCCAGAGCGTTTAATGCCTGATTTGAACAAATATTAGAAGTCGCTTTATCTCTTCTGATATGCTGTTCTCGAGCTTGAAGAGTTAAAACAAAACCTCTTTTTCCATCTTCATCTACGGTTTGCCCTACCAACCTTCCAGGAACTTTACGCATTAGTTTCTTCGAAGTTGCAAAATAGCCACAATGCGGCCCACCAAATTGTGCAGGGATTCCAAATACCTGTGTATCACCAACAACAATATCAGCACCAAATTCACTTGGTGGTGTTAAATACCCTAGTGCTAAAGGATTACTAGATACGACAAACATAGCTTTACTATTATTCATCACTTGTCTTATAGTAGCTAGTGGCTCTATTTGACCAAAAAAGTTTGGATACTGAATAACAACACTTGCTACCGTTTCATCTACTAACGTCTCAAGCATACCTAAATCAGTTAATCCATCTTTTTCAGGTATTTCTATAATTTCAATACCTTGACCTTTTCCATACGTTTCAATTATTGCTCTAGATTCAGGATGGACTGTTTTAGAAACAAGTACTTTTTTTCTCTTTGTTTGTGCAGCACTAAGATTGGTTGCTTCCGCTAATGCAGTTGGTCCATCGTACATCGAGGAATTTGCTACATCCATACCAGTTAATTCACAGATCATCGTTTGAAATTCAAAAATAGCCTGCAATTCGCCTTGTGAAATTTCAGGTTGATAAGGTGTGTAAGCAGTGTAAAATTCTGATCTAGAGATTATATGATCAACTACTGATGGAATGTAGTGATCATAAACACCTGCACCTAAAAAGGATGTATGTGTCTTCGTGTTCACATTTTTCTTTGCTAGAGCAGTTAACTCCTGCATTAATTGCGCTTCATTTGCTGGCTTTTTTAACTGTAATTCTTTCTGTAAACGTAATTCATTAGGTATATCCTCAAATAGCTCATCTGTAGTAGATACACCAACAGTGTCTAACATTTCCTTTTTATCCTCTTGTGTCATTGGTAAGTAGCGAAACTCCATTTTTTCTCCCCCTTATCCCCTTCTATAAAACGGTGTAGCAATTACTTTAGCTTGGACTTGCTTTTTTCTAATTTGTACATTTACGAGACTTCCTTCTATTGCATAATCTGCTGCTATTAGTGCTAAACCAATATTTTTATTTAAAGTTGGTGATTGTGTTCCGCTCGTAATAAATCCTATTTCTTCCTCTTGATTCATAACTGAGTAACCATGACGCGGTATCCCTTTTCCGACCATTTCTATCCCTACCAATTTACGTTGTGGACCCTCTTTTTTTTGGTGTAGTAATAACTTTTTACCTATAAAATCATTTTTTTTATTTGTTTTAACCGCAAACCCTAGTCCTGCTTCAATTGGTGAAATAGTTGAGCTCAGTTCTTGACCATACAATGCTAAATTAGCCTCAAACCTTAATGTATCTCTTGCGCCAAGACCAATCGGTTGAATCCCTTCGTCTTTACCTGCCTCGATGATTGTTTTCCATAGTGCTACACCACTATTCACTGCAATATATATTTCAAAACCATCTTCACCCGTGTAACCTGTTCGCGCGATCAGTGCTTTGTCATCTAATCCATTAAAAGATACATCTTGTGAAAATTCAAAAAACTTAATATTAGCTAATTTCTTATCAATTACTTTTTGCAACACTTGTTCAGCCTTTGGCCCTTGTATAGCTAATTGAACGAATTTTTCTGATTGATTCGTGATCGTTACCTGCTCCACTTTATGTTTCATTAACCAGTTAAAATCTTTTATTATATTAGCAGCATTCACTACTAATAAATACTTCTCATTAGCTAACTGATAAACAATTAGGTCATCCACTGTTCCACCATCTGGATAACACATAATTGTGTATTGCGCATGATTTGAGCTAAGATTTGACAGATCATTTGTAAGCATCTTTTGCAAGAAAGCTTCTGCTTCTTTTCCTTCTACAAGTATTTCTCCCATATGTGATACATCAAACAAACCGACTTTATTTCTTGTTACATGATGTTCATTTTTAATACCAGTAAAATAGACTGGTAATGCCCATCCACCAAAATCAATTGTTTTAGCATTGAATTTTTCATACTCGGAGAATAATGGTGTTTTCTTCAATTCTTCCATTTACTCAAAACCCCTCTCAAACTTAAATTAGTCAAATAAAAAGACAGGTGAAATTATCATATTTATGATAATTTCCCTGTCCTTGTACCAGAAAGATTCATCCATCTTTTCAATGGACTTGCTTCTTGGGTAGTTTATTCATTGATAAACATTCTCCAGAGTTGCGTCAGATAAAAGTCTTTTTTGCCTGAGAGATTCGTATTACATACTTGCTCCTTCGGCGTCACATTATAGTGATCTCTCCTATTATCTTCATTCGCTTGTAAAATTATTAAATTTGGACATACTAGAATTTACATTGTTTTTTTACTTGAAATCAACATAATTATAGCATGATTTTAGATTAATGGCGAATGAAAACAGAAAAAAATCAAAAATAGTTCGGAAGGTGGACTTTCGTGGAAATTGAATTAAAAAGAGATCCGAAATTTATCGAGAGTTTAGAAGAAAAAGTAAATGCAGACGGTCCATTTAGCTCATGGGAATTGTTCGATTTATCTTATCAAGCTACTTTAACAACTTTAACCCATGACTTTTCTGGATTACAAGCACCTAGATTATTACCACATGTTACTTTTTTATCACATCAATTATCTTGTGCTGAGCAAGTAGTAGAAGAAATGAATGGTAGAGCTATTTTAGCTGATGAAGTAGGCTTAGGAAAAACGATTGAAGCTGGATTAGTCTTAAAAGAATATATGATGCGTGGGTTAGTAAAAAAAGCACTAATTCTCGTCCCTGCATCGCTAGTTAATCAATGGGCATTAGAATTAACGCAAAAGTTTTATATTCCAGTTGTAACAACTAGAAAACGCCCAATATGGGACCAAGACAACATTATAATTACTTCAATAGATACAGCAAAAAGAGATCCACATCGAGAGATTATTCTACAACAAAAATACGACTTTGTTTTAGTAGATGAAGCACATAAATTAAAGAATCATCAAACAAAGAATTATCAATTTATTCGATCTCTACAGAAAAAATATTGTTTGTTATTAACTGCTACTCCTATTCAAAATAAGTTAAGTGATATTTTTAATCTCGTTTCCATATTAAAACCTGGCTTTCTAGGAGATTACCAAACATTTGCAGAAAAATTCGGTAAAAACATTAAAAATCTTGATCAAGATATACACTTGAAAAAACTTGTTCAAAAAGTAATGGTGCGTAACCTTAGACTAGAAACTGGCATTGATTGGACAAAACGAAAAGTGGAAACGATTCAAATTGAATTTACAGATGAAGAAATGCAAGCATATGAACAATTAAAAAAAATCACAATAGAAGCACCGCATTTTTCAGCAATTACTTATTTACGTGAATTATGTTCTTCACGTGAAGCTTGCTTTCTTTCGATTAAGAAAAACTTAGAGAATGATAATGCGGGTATATATGCAAATGAATACAAAGAGTTTTTAGGTAAACTAGGAGAGTTACCAAACCACTCGAAAGCAATTAAAGTGGTGGAATTAATAAAACAATCGGACGAAAAATGCATTATATTTACCGAATACAGAGCCACGCAAGTTTATTTACAATGGTTTTTACAACAAAACAATATTACCTCTGTACCATTTAGAGGTGGATTTAAACGAGGCAAAAAAGATTGGATGCGTCAGTTGTTTAAAGATAAAGCCCAAGTATTAATTGCGACTGAAGCTGGAGGAGAAGGAATTAATCTTCAATTCTGCAACAAAATGATTAACTATGATTTACCATGGAATCCAATGCGTCTAGAACAAAGGATTGGTCGAATTCACCGCTATGGTCAAAAGAACGATGTACAAATTTATAATTTTGCGATCAAGAATACAATTGAGGATCATATTCTGCGATTATTATATGAAAAAATTCATTTGTTTGAACGAGTTATTGGTAATTTAGATGCGATTCTTGCAGATTTACAATTAACAAACCTTGAGAATGAGATGGAGAAAATATTTAAGGAATCTCAAACAGATGGTGAAGTAAGGATTAAGATGGATAATTTATCTGCGGTTATTTCAGATGCGCAATTAACTTATGAGAAGGAGAATTCACATGGCAATCGAGAATCTTCATAATTTCCTTCATGACTTTTTTATCGCTAATCAATGTACAATAAAGGAAAATAGTCCTGGGAAATTATCTATCCAACTAACCGATAAGATGGATGAATATATCATGAATCGTCCCTTTTATTGGCAATATATTAAAAAAATTGGACAAAAAGGAGAGCCTGGATCAATTACTTTCTTAACAGATCCCAGTTTGGAGGAGCAAGGAGCAGAGATAATACACTTTGGCAGTCCACTATTACAGCAAATTTTTCGTATGCTAAAAACACAAGGAGAAAGTGTACGACTCTATCAACAACTTAACGTCCAACAACAAACTGCTTTAATACCTTGGCTGATCTTAAATATAAAAATAAGTTATATTGGAAAACAGAAGAGAGAAGAAATCAAATCTATTGGTATTCATATGATAAATGGGGCAATGATTGATAATATGATGGACACAATAAAGCAATTCTCATGGCATACCACCATACCCGACTATTGTTATAACTTAAGTCCATTAATTCGATTAAACAATAGTTATCAACGAATTGTTCACTATTTAGAAACAGATCTGCTTAATAAACAGCATGATTGGGCAATTGAATCATGGCAATTCATGCAAGAAGAAAAAAAATTGTTAGATTATTTTTATCAATCTGATACAGGTGATCAATTAATTCATTATGAAAAAGAAGCGGCAGCTATTGAGGAATTATATCAACCTAGCATCGCTATTGATATTATAAATGGTGGTATTTTTCATATTAGTCAGCCTACTTCAGGCGAAATATTACAAGGAAACAGATGATTAATTATTAATTATTAATTATTTTTATTTTTCCACAACTTTATGGAAACAGGCAATAAACCAAACCATTTATTAGACAATGGTTGATTGTCTTGTTTCTTTCTTTTGCGCGCTTTTCTTTGTGCTTTTCTTTCCCTTTTCGGTTTATCAATATATTTCATGAATTCTTCCGTCATATATTGTACTAGTTCAGTTCCAGACATAAAAATCTCCCTTTCTCTTGTTTTATGTCTAGGATACCCTGAAAATCACCTATTTATAAGTGTCATTATTTCTGTTACTATCTGATTAGTTGTCTTTCCATCTGTGTTTACAATTATAGATGCAGCTTCGATATATCTAGCTTCACGCTTATGTAACAGTGCTTGCTTATCTACTTCTTGATTATTCCATATCGGCCTATCCTTGTCACCCTTTAATCGATTCATTATTACTTCCCAACTTGCTTGCAAATATATTGTTTGTTGTTTTTGTAATTCTAAAATATTTTCTGGAGTTTCGATAATTCCTCCCCCTGTTGCAACAATGCAATTTTTCTTTTCTGTTTTTTTTAACATTTGATGCTCATAATCCCTAAAAGTTTCTTCCCCATAGTTTAAAAATATATCTTTTATCTTCATTTGATAAAAACGTTCAATCATTTTATCTGTATCCTGTACAGCTACTTGCATTTTTGTACCTAGTCGGTTAGCAATCGTTGTTTTTCCACTACCCATAAAACCAATTAAATATATACTATCCATTATGTACTCCTTATGCGACTAAATTTGCGTTCATTATATCATGATTTGGATAAAATTTCGATTTCATTAAATTTTTTTCGTGCGTTATTTTAGCCTGTAAAAACTAATTTCAACTGAAACAAAATTAAATAACAAAAAGTAAAAGTAGGTATAAAAACACTTTTTCTGCCAAATGAAATAATTTATACAACCTTGCATTATTGAAAAGAGCTTTGTATAGTAACATTATAAAGTGAGGTGAACCTATTGAATCCTGCAGCACTCTTTTCTACTAAATTAATTCATGCTGCTTTAGAACTTGCTGCATCTGATATCCATTTTTGTCCTTTCACTTCAACAGTAAAAATATACTTTCGGATTCACGGAAAGCGAATATTTCATTATGAAATCGATTCAAAACAATATCAGGTTTTAGTAAGTTATTATAAATTTACTGCTGGCATGGATATTGGAGAAACTCGGAGCCCCCAAAATGGTGCGATTACATTTCCATACAAGCAACAAACAATATCACTTCGATTATCCACATTACCTGTTAATGGTTCAGAAAGTCTGGCTATCCGTTTACTCCCTCAACAAGAAACAATTTCATTAAACCAATTATTTTTATTCCCCTATCAACTAAATAGTATTAAACAATGGATAACCAATCGAAGTGGTGTAATATTATTTACCGGTCCAACAGGGAGTGGTAAAACTACCACCTTATATGCCTTATTGCAGGCTCTGTTACAAGAACAATCTTACCAAACCATTACGTTAGAGGACCCGATCGAAAAGGAAATCCAAGACTTACTTCAAGTTCAAGTTAATGAAAAAAGCGGTATTACTTATCAGGCTGGATTGAAAGCTGCACTCCGACATGATCCTGATATTCTCATGGTTGGAGAAATTCGTGATGAGAAGACGGCTCAATTCGTTTTTCATGCAGCTTACACTGGACATCTTGTTTTATCTACGTTACATGCAAAAAATGCCTTTGGTACTATTCATCGACTAAATGAGATGGGAATAAGAAAGACAGATTTAGACCAAAACTTAATTGCTGTTGCTTCTTTAGAACTATTTCCAGTCCTTACAAAAGGTCAAGTTCCTTCACGAGCAGCAATTTTAGAATTACTAGATGGTGAAGTATTACAAGAGGCAATAAACGGTACAACTAATGAAAAAAATCCAAAATTCCATACTTTTGATCAGTTAAGGAGGAAAGCTGTTGCCTATGGATATGCAAAGTATTCGTAATATAGTGTTCATTAAAAAATCCACAACATTATCTTTAGATGAACAAAATAAATTTTTAATTCGATTAGCTCGTTTATTGGAGCAGCACTACACGTTACTCGATGCGCTAGTCGCTATGCAATGGAATCAAAAATGGGAGAATCATTCTAAAGAAATTATTACTACCCTTAAGGAAGGGAATTCTATTACATTAGCATTAGAACGAGCGAAATTCGACTCACAAATTATCTCCTTCTTATTTTTCTCAATGGCACATGGAGATATTAGAAAAGCATTAAAACAAAGTATTCAGTTAATAAGTCAACAATTAACTTTGATTCAGAAGTTTAAACAAGCGATCCGGTATCCATTTGTTCTTTTCATTATGTTTATTCTACTTTTATATTTCATTAAAACATCGGTATATCCTTCTTTTATTCAACTATTTTCATCTACTGCATATACCTCAGACCTAACTATATTTTCCATTCGATTAATCAATGTTTTATTTACTGTATTTATTATTTGTTTTGTTGCAATAAGTTTAGGATTTCTATATTGGATCTATGTTAAAAAGAATTTATCAATTGAAACAAAACTTATCATCTATGAGCGTATTCCCTTAATAAAAAAAGTCATTCGACTACACACAACGTTTCTATTTTCCTTGCATTTAAGCTCTTTGTTACAAGCTGGACTGTCTTTGAAAGAATGTTTTGAGGTTCTATCTAAACAACAACAGCTTCCCCTCCTCAGTTATTATTGTGATATTTTAATGCAAGGTTTACAAAGAGGCCAAGCTATCTCCACAATTCTTCCAAGTTGTACTCTTCTCGAACATGATATTAATGCCATTTTCCAAAAAAACGTTACGAATAATCTATTAATAAAAGATTTAAAAATGTATGCTGATTTTTTAATTGAGCTGATTGAAATTAAAGTGAAAAAAATAATTACCCGTATTCAACCAATCTTTTTTGTTGTGATGGCTCTTAGTATTATTTTTATTTATCTTTCTTTACTATTACCAATGTTTCAACTAATAAATACAATTTAGGAGATGATTAAAATCAAAAATGAAAAAGGCTTTACATTAATTGAAATGCTAATCGTTTTAGCAGTGATTACAACACTTTTAATTTTGTTAATACCTAATTTAGCCGATAAAAATGAAACTGTACAAGAAAAAGGCTGTGCTGCGTTAATTCAAATGACAGAGAATCAAATGGAATCTTACAAAATTGATCACGGGGCTTACCCAGCTACAATTTCAATTCTCGTAGATGAGCAGTACATTCAATCTGATACTTGTTCAAATGGAACCAAACAAATAGTATATGATGGAGAAGCAATTAACCATAAACTTAAAACAATTGCTGTAAATAATTAAAAAATGAACAAAGATAGTGGTTTTACTATTATTGAATTATTAATTGTGTTAAGTATCCTATCGATTTTACTTGTAATAGGAACAACCTTTCATATAAAAACTTATCAAACCTATCAATTTAATCGATGGTATCAAATATTTGAGAGTGACATTATGTTTATGCAACAACAAACGATAGCCTCCATGGGAAGTTTCTATATGCTAATAAAACCATCCTCACATACTTATGAAATTAGAAATGGGGGTTTTGGAGAAATAATAATTGAACGTCCTATACCTGACACATGGGAAATTAAATTAGACACATTAACCATGCCCTTATCATTTTCAACCAATGGGACAGTTAAGCAACCTGGTAAATTTCAAATAAGAACACCTTCGAATAGTTATGATATTACTTTTCCTTTTGGAAAAGGGAGGAGTTATCTAGTTGAAACATAAACAACAAGGATTTGTTATAACTGAATTACTTGCTTCCTTCAGTATTCTAATGATGATTAGTTTCACTTTAGTCCCAATAATATTACAGCTAAGTATCGAACAGAATATTTTATTTCAAAAAAGAGATATCCAATCATTTCTACATGACGAACTTCAGAGCTTTTCAGAAAACTCAAATTCAAGCCAAGATACTCAAAAAGATTTAGTTAGAAATAACAAAGAAGTTACCCTTTCATTTATTAAAGAAGATCCGCTATGGAAAGGATGTGCGATATGGAATAATGTTAAAAATCAAACCGAAGAAATTTGCTTATATTATTATCCAGACTGAGAAAGGTTTCACACTCATCAGCATTCTGTTTTCACTTGCACTAATCAGTACAACTTTAGCTTTAATACCAACAGTTTATCGGTTAATCGATCAGCAATCTTATACAGACGAATTGTCAGTCCGTCAATTTTTTCATTTTTTAAGCAATGAGATACATGAAAATGATTTTAACTATATAGATGACAATACGATACATTTAACTAAACAAACTGGAGAACATATTTTAATCTCTCCTTATCAAAATACGATTAGAAAACAAATAAATAATACTGGTCATGAAATATTAGTTCGGAACGTTAAAACATTTATTCTAGAAGAATTAAGCTTTGGTATACATGTAACAATTACAACAATCACAGGAGAATTATATGCAAAAACAATTAGCTTTTATTAAAAGATTACAAACAGAAAATGGTTTTTTCTTTCCTTATATAACTTTTATTGCCGCGATTGTTTTATTAAGTGTCATTACCAGTATATCGTTATATGCGAATGAAACGAAGATGACCACCTTACAAATGGAACAAATTGAGTTAGAAACATTACATCAAATGGCTTATCAAAAATTCGTCAGTGAACAAAACAAAAATAGTTTCAGCCTTGACAAAGAAATACTTCAATATGAATTTCCAAATGGGATAGTCAAAATTACTTATGATGCACTCGAAAATGATGCAATACGATACAAATTTGAAGCTACAACATTATTAGGAAATAGAAAACTAAGTAAATATTTAATAAAAGATTAAATTTATTACATGATTTATGAATAAGAATTGAGCAAATAGTTAAAGATAACAAATGTTACTCGATGGGCTATAGCCAAGCGGTAAGGCAGCGGTTTTTGGTATCGTTATTCGTTGGTTCGAATCCAGCTAGCCCAGTATTAAAACTTTAAAACCTATCTCACTTTTGTGAGATAGGTTTTTCTCATTACTTATAATAAAAGCTAATCATTGACTGTTTAGTGTTTGGAGTAGAACTTTACTATTACTCGACAGTCTTTTAGAAAAACTACTTTCTATAAGATTTAAGCCGGAATAATCATCAACTACGGCGTAAACAGCTATTGTCATAAGCACAATTAAATTTCTAAACAGTAGACGATGTATCGCTTTTAACGCATAATCAGCGTAGCAAGTTAAATGGGTGAGACTCCCGTGGGAACAGCGAATGTTTTTGATGGGATGAGTAATCGCAATCCCACGCGCTGAAGATCTACTCGGAAAGCGGTCTTTGCTTATTCGAGTTAGCTGAAGCCGTGCCCCATAGCCGTCAAGCTAAGGATAAAATATAGAAAAACAAAACAGTGTCCAAACAACTTTTTACTAAATATTAAATTATTTTACAACAAGGTAAATAAGAAGCGTTTCCTGCTTTATTGTGGAAATTTTATACAGTTGTTCTATGCTGCTTTAACGGTTCTTTCATACGCAAGATTTAGAATATCAAAAGGACTCTTATGCTTATAGCGATGATCTTTCCTTCCATGCCTGTAGACATTTTGATAGA
>NZ_QJSK01000019.1:0-53887 GCF_003426095.1 Paraliobacillus sp. X-1268 | reverse complement strand
ACCCTTCCGAGCGTTACCTCTTCATTTGATTCTTCAATATAATCCTTCAATTCCGTAAGGAATTGCCTAGCCTTTACCAGAGAGATGTAGCCATCCTCCATTTAAACTAGGAACATTTCGCACAACTAAACTGCTCGTTAGCTAAAAAAGCCATAATAACTCTACCATCAACAGCTCCTTGTTCCACTAAAGCACCAGTTAATTGAAAAACGATAATTTTATAATCTTCAGTAAAAAGCCTTGAACAAATAAAAATAAAAGCCATCCACATATTCCAAACCCTATCGAAACATACAATGGTATTGAGTTCTTTAATAGAAAATATACTATTAATAGTAATATAGCCGTTGCTGGGAAACCCCATAAAACCCCTAATGCAAACTTACTCAAAGTTGTGCTTTGTTCCCCCTGAAAATAAAGCCAGATTATGCTAAGTAAACTTACTAATGGTAATGCTGCAACTACCCCACCATATGTAGGAAATCTTCTTGCTATTTCAGTAACTACTCCTATTATTATTGCGGAAATAACTACTTTCATTATTATGTACATTTTTTTACACCTTCACTTAACGTTCTAAAACCTAACTCTATTAACTGTCTATCTTCTGAACTAAGAGAAGTTAATACTTTTTTTAATTTTTCTACATCAAGACTAGTATTACGGTATAATACGTCCCTACCTTTTTCAGTTAGGTTAAGAGTAACTTTTCTTTCATCTAATGGATCCCTTCTCTTTTGAAGATAGCCTTTCTTAATGATTCTTTTAACATTTTCTGAAGCAGTATTATGAGAAACACCTAAAAAATCAGCTAATTCTCCAATACCTATAGAATTATTTTTTTCTATATGCTGAAGTATTCTGATGACCTGATGGGTTATCTTTTCCTGATGAGAAAAATGTAAATGATAATAAATATCTGTCCAATAATTATTCAACTCTGCTATGCCTTTCATCTTTTAACCTCCGTTATATCTATTCACAAGAATATATCTTACTATACGATATATTATACAAAGAAAGTACCACTTATTCAAGCGGTACACTAATTACTATTTAATTTTTGTTGAAGCCGCACTTTTGACGATACCCTGTTAAACTTTTATCATCCGTTATTTAATTGTTACTTTAAATTAGTCTCTATTTTTATTGAATTTATGTACTATTGCTTTGTATATAATATAAACTAGATACATTGCGTAACCTAAAAGGAAGCTAAGGACTACGTTTTTAAAGTCTAAATCTGTACCTTGTTGTGTAATAATACTCCAAATAAAAGGAATGACCTCCACAGAAAGTGTCAATCCCAATCCTAGAATAGAAGGCGCTACTATAAATGTAAAGATGAAGGGCTTCATAGATTTGGACATTATAATCTCCTTTTTGAAATTTCGTTGTATGCCTACGTAAAACACTATTTTTTGATTGGCTCTGTTAAACGTTGTTTTTACGTAGCTCTTGCTTATTCATCTTCTATATGAAATTATTCGTAGTTAAAAATATCTTTCTTCAACAATTTGGGTCCTCTATTCTTTTTCAGTGCGGTTTTGTATGATTGTGTTTCCATTTGTGATTTTCGCCCATTGCTCGATCTCGTTTTCCTTGTTCAAGTAAAATAAGTATTCCAAATTATCTTCCTCACCATCTTCTACTGGTTTTACACGATACGTTCTCGTTGCTGCCCACCATGCGGCGTGTGATTGTCTATCTACCACCGTTATATCAAAACCCAATTTCAACTCAATTTCTTGAACTTCCTCGTGTCTGTCAAACGACTGCCATGTGATTATTCCGCCCACCAATAGAAGTACTATTCCTATACCGATAAACTTAATCCATTTAGACCTTCCAGTCACTTTACCCGCCACCTTTACTCTAAATTTAATCGTGTTTATCTGTTTCATTATTGAAAAAGATGCAATTTCTTAATCAAGAAAATTTTGTTAGCAAACTATGTTCCTATCATAAAACCAAGCATATAATTGCAACTGCAATAAGGATTGTTGTTAACATACTTTTAACTTTATTTACAAGGAAACCGATCGTCAACGCTTTGCCCCGTTAATTTAACAATGTACGTATTGTTTGATATTTAAATATCGAATCGAATTACATATAATTCAAATGTTGTTCTCCATGAAAAACTTTTAAAATAATATCTTTAGCGGGAACATTTAACTCCTCGTAGGCTAGCAAAAATTTCTTATTATCATATGGCGCTTCTAGAAAAGAAACATCAATTGCACCAGACTTACCTATTTGTAATTTACTATAAGGTGCAAATGCCTTTGGTGTACAACCTAGAGAGTTTGGATTTACATACAGTCTATTTTTTGATTTAAAATGATGAATGGCGTGATGATGTCCAAAACAAACAACATCATAATCAGTTCCTTCATAGATCTCTTCAAGTCTTTTTGTACTTGGTTGATTATCAATCTGCAAAAATTCATCTTTTTCATTCAAATGATAATGTAAAAACAGAAAATTTATTTCGTCTAATTTCTCCGTATGCTTTTTTGCGATACTTCGTAATTTAGGGATATATTGTACATCCAATCTAGAGGCAATCCATTCGTGATGTTCTCTTTCCTCTCCAACACTTTCTGGCTCTTTACCGTCGATTATCTTCAATACTTCTTCATCATGATTTCCCATTACAAAAGATATATCTTCACGAGAAAACAACAATTCTAGTACCTTATTAGTTTCGTGACCTATGCCTATTAAATCACCAAGACAAATAATATGTTCTATTTGTTTATCTTTTTCTATATCATCTAAAACTGCTTTCAACGCTGCACTATTACCATGAATATCTGCAATAATAGCTATTACACTATTTTTTTCCATTATATATCCTCCCAATTTATCAGTTGCTAATTATATAAAAAAATATTTCAATCACTCCCAACAGTTCGAATAAAAAAGAATAGAAATACTATTGTTAAGAACATAGTTTTTAAATAATTTCTTAGTCATTTCAAAACCTTTTTAAAATACTAATTCCCTTGTCACTCTTTAGTATGAAGTGACATTTCGTTCAATATAATTGCCATTAATAAACCAATATGTAATTCTTTCAAGAAAGTCATCATTTAATGAATAAGAATTGATTATTCTGCATTATTAAGCCAATAAACTAATGTTGAAATTTTTTCTGCATAATCTCTGATTTCTTTTAATGTTTCAATTACTTGAGTCGTACCCATCATTTGTTCTACTTCATCTGAACACTCAATCCACAAGGAACGCTTTAAATTATATTCAAGCCAACCTAACTTACCTGTAAATCCGTTTTCTAAGACAATAGACCAAATCAGTCTGAAATTCTTCATATCTCTTTTTATAACTATTTATAAAAGTAAAAAATCTTTTTTTATCTATACTTCCTATCTCATCTTCAGACCAGTATAGTGCAGTTTCTATTAAATCGTGCATTGGATTTATGTAACCAGCGGACTCCCAGTCAATTAAAACTGGTTTGTCTTTATTCCATATAATATTTTTTGGATCTAAATCTCTATGACTAATTACTAAGTTTAATGAGAGTACTTTATTTGCTTTGTTTGCTAATGAAGTCCACTCGTAAAGTTTATCAAAATTTTCAAGCAACAGTTCAACCCATTCAGCGTTAGCTTTTTGGCCCTTTTTAATATAATTTTTCCAGTCTATTGATTGTTCATTATTTCTTAGTTCTTTTTTTATGTTAAGTTTCGAAAAATCTGTCGTATGTATTTCAGCGAGTAGAGAACCAATTTTTTCACTATGACTGCAATTAACTGTATTTGGTTTAAGCGTTTTTCCCTTTATCCAATCGAAAATCATACAAAAATGATTATCTATCTTTAGAATAGAGTTACCATTTATTATTTTTGCTGGAGCAGCAGGTACTTTCTTTGATATTAAATTTGCAATTCTTTCTGAATTAATAAAGTTATTCGTTGCATCAGGTCTTATCATAATTTGGGGATTTAACATTTTAACCGCATATTTTCCTTTGTCTGTTTCAATAGCATACATCTTATGCAAAAGACCCCCTGAAATTGACAACGGAAACCCAACCATTTGTCCAAGATTGGAATCTTCACATAACTTCTCAAACACATGAATATCAATCATTTAACTGCTCCACCTTAAAAATTATTCTTCAACTATCCTACTTCGTATGTTGAAAGGTTCCATTTTGATTTTGGTCCTATATAAAAAGATCATTAATTTTGATGACCTTCTTAATTAACTATCACAAATGTTAAGAAAAGTAATTAGCTATAAAGATGATAGCGAGAAAAATAACAAGGTAAAAGATTGTCCATAGCATTGCTTTTGATGGTATTTTTCCTTTTTCTTCAGTTTTAGTATTTTTGTATAAAATAACTCTTGACCACCAAAAAACTACGCCCCCTGCTAGAAGAATTGTCATCTGCCAGCCATAATCACCAGTAGTGATAAAATCGTAAGCAGCCCAGGTAAACAATGCTATGGTATAAAACATAAAAGTATTTCTAGCAGCCTTTAAATTTTGACTTTGTTCTGTTTCATCTGGTTTACGTAATTTCATTTATTTAATTCCCTCCTCAAAAACAAATACTATTCTACTGCTACATTAGTAAAAGAAGCGACGATTCTAATTAAACCATTGAAATCTCTTAAGAGAACTAAAACAGCAGACTTTGAAAGAGAGAAATGGTTATAACTAATACCGATAAAGACCCTGCAGAAAGTAAGGTTATCATTTTTCTCCAATTTATCTCTTTTGAAGGTTTAACAGCCTCTCTAGAAACAGCAATCCAAATCACAATAGAAACTATAGATACTATGGTAATCATATCATTAGACATATTTAATCCCTCCTTGATTTATCCCTTATGAATAAGAAAATTAAAGTTTTACTATTAAATTAATCGATCGGGCTAAGCCTAGATGATATGAATGAACTAACTATATACTCTCAGGCAAATGATGTTTATACATTTCTACTACATCACTATGCTCCTTTAAAACATTTATGGTTTTTGGATTTGGTTCTATATAAATAACTGGATAGTCCTTTTCACCATAATTTTCGTTAACTGAAAAAGCTAATTTTTCTTCATCTATTAAAAATTGAGCATCAACACCAGTTTTGTTTCCACGAGCATCTAATCGTATCCATTTTTTAAAAGATTTTAGATAAACAGCATTTAAAGTGTGGAGCGAGTATCCTTTTTCTGGCATATCAAACAACATCAATCGCTGATAACAGAAACCTGTTGGAATTTGTTGTGATCGTAATAAAGCTGCTAATAAATTTGATTTTGCATAGCAAATTCCTTCTTTATAATTCAAAACATCTGAAGCATCACAAGTCACTCTTTTCCCCTGAATATCCCAAGAGTGAGATATTTCATCACGTACAAATTCATAAGCAACTTTTGCTTTTTCAACTTCTGTTTGGGTTGAATTAAAAAGCACTTCAATTTTAGCTTTAATGATTGGATTAGAATAATTAACTTCATTTAATTCAAGTAAATAATCTTCTAATTGATCTGACTCACATATCATTTCCATTAACTCCATCCCCCTGATTAAATACCTATTTATAAATATTATTATATGCTAAGTTGAAATTGAATAAAGATGATTTACTATTAAACTATTCTACGTATTATTTCAACAAAAATAATGATAGGTTGTTCCACTATCGCACAAGTTACTTTGTGTACAGTTTTTAAAATAAGTTATGAAATAGTAATAATCTAATTGTTTGTCTTCAAAGTGGAAAGAGTGCTCCAATCCACAACTTTTTCATATTCCTCTCCATTTGTTTCATAAATGAATTTCAAGCTTTTCGCACTATTTTCCTCTACATTAACTAATTCTGTTTCGATTATTAAAGTTTGTGCTTCAGTAAGGTAATAACCATTCACTTTTCTTTTTTTACCTATCTCATCTCTTCTATAAATACCTGTTTTCTTAGATGAGTCTCCTATATAAAAAGTAGCATTTATTCCTTCTTCATCGGATATATACTCTCCTTGACTATTCACAATATGAATTGACTTTAACGAAGTTCCATCTTCCCCTTTCCATTCAAAAGGGGGTTACTATAAAATATTTTGTACTATTTTCAAATGCACTCAAAGATATATTTTCTAAGTTAAACTCTGCTGCATTATCTCTCATTTCGTCGTTTTGACACCCTGCTAATAAAAATAGAATTAGTACAATAAATAAAAAATTCTTCAACATAATTCCTCCTCATCAGTAGCTCTTTTTCGTTAATCACTTAAAAAAGAAATCCTTTTTTCCTTATTGAAGTAAACACTTAATTTTAAGTATTTTATTTATTATCATACTAACATAAATATCCAAATTTTATTGACTCTTATAGTAAATTGTACATAAAATCACAGACATGGTGATGAATATCTCCATGTCTGTGAAAATTGGGTTTTTGTTACGTTATTTTAGTAACTTATTATTTCTATGTTTATCCAAATTAACTTCGTAATGTTATCTATCAGATGTTATTCGTTGCGGCATAATAACGTATCCATTAGCCTTTCTTGATTTTAGAACTTTAATCAGTTGCTCCTTCATGGTGGTATTGCATGTTACTTGCATAAAAACCTCATTCTTACGACTCGCTGTAAGCTTTACTTTATTTTTTTGTAAGGCTAATTCGATTATTAATCCTATGAAGAAACCAGCAATTAAGCCCAGCAAACCCCAAATGACTGGGCCCCAGTACCATATAAAACCATATATCGTTCCCAAAAGCATAAAAATCGTTCCGCTCACCATAGCTCCATCCAGCACACTTCTGCCGTCAACACGATGTAGCGAGTCAATTATATATGTATCGGATTCAACATTTTCTAGAGGCAATGCAACAATATCTTTCGATGGTACTCCTATCGTCTCCATATCATGGATAGCCATCTCCACAAAGGGCGAATGTTCAAATGTGGCAATTAGTTGTAATGTATCGTTTTCTAGCGTGCTTTGTTTTTGTTGTGACAAGTTTTCATCCCTCACTCTAAGGTAACGTATTTGCTCAATATCGTATAATGTATTATTTTCATTTACAGCTACATACGCTTGATAGATGGCAAAAGCGTACAAAGAAGGTAAGAAAAGAAACCACTGCCATTCCACCATTGCAGTTGCACTGTTAAAATCTCCAATTGACGAATAAAACCAGCTACCAATCGTGTTAGCCTTATGAGTAATAAATATCCACCATGCCAAAATAAATGTGCCTGCAATCGTATGACCACTATATAGTTGTCCTAAGCCAGGTGATAACGTTGACCAAACTGCCGCTAACAAAGGGTTCTTCTTAGAAACGATGACTATATCAAAAGCGCTCACAACTGATGGTACGACAGGTGCATCTTCCACTTCGGAGAGAATGTGACTTTTGCTCATTTCAACAGCAGAGTTGTAACTGTCCCAGATACTAAATATGTATGCTCCCATGTATAGTAGAATCCACTCCTCGTTTATGATAGCTTTTGCCTCTTCGAACCTACCAAGCATGGATAAGGCTATACCCATGTTTAGATTAGCCTGCGTGTTTACCACAAGCTCCCAAGCAATCAGAATAAAACCAGGTAAGTACCTACCTAAATAGATATGACCAAACCCTGGGAAAGTAAGCGACCACCAAGCCGCTACCCAAGGAATACGAGGATAAACCGAGTTAGCTCCGAATACAGATAATGCCCCCTTCGCATAGCGAGGTTTTATGATGGCTGACTGAAACTTCTGATGTGGCATAAGTATCCTCTCTTTCGGCTTGAAATCTTTTATAGTATTCCAAAAAATTAACAGTACTATTCATTCTCTCAAAGGTTACCGTTTATGATTAGCTTCTTGATCACATATTGGTGCTCTTATTTAGGTATCTTAAGTTATTAATAGAAACAATACACACGAATCATCTCATCAAAAAAACCACGTATGTTAGATTAATACGTCGCCCTATGGTAAGACTTATCTTGGCATGTTCTGTCAATGTTAATTAAAAAAGCCTGTTCTATTTGCATAGATACAGGCTTTTCTCATGAATTTTTTTTGATCTTTAAACTTTAAACTTGCTGATTAGTTCTTGGAAATCTTCAGCTAAAATTGATAATGAATTTGCTGAAGTCGAAATCTCTTCCATTGAAGCGAGCTGTTCCTCTGCTGAGGCTGCTACATTTTGAGAGTGCATCGAAGTTTCATTGGAAATCTTCGTGATACCAGTAACGGTTGCTGAAACCTCTTGTGTACTTGCAGAAATTTCCTGAGCCGTTGCTGCCATATCCGTTATCTGTTCCGATAACTGTTCCATAAATGTGTAAATTTCTTTGAAGTTTACTTCCGTCTGTTTTACAATCGTTAAGCCTTCTTTTACATCTACTGATACCTTATCAATCGATTCGTTTGAGTGCACCATATCCTCTTGTATTGCTTTGATAAGATTTGAAATTTGTGAGGAAGATATTTGCGACTTTTCAGCTAATTTTCGAACTTCATCCGCAACAACAGCAAATCCCTTCCCATGTTCACCAGCTCTAGCTGCTTCAATTGCTGCATTCAGTGCCAACAGATTAGTTTGTTCTGCTATATTAGAAATGACTTCAGTAATCTCTCCTATTTCTTGAGATCGATTTTCTAATGTTTTCATTACATTACCACTTTGTGTAACAGAAAGACTAATTTCATTAATTTGATTAACAGTATTGTCTACAAACACTCCGCCTTCTTTTGCTTTCTCAGTTGCTTGTGAACTTACATCTGAAATTAATGAAGCACTTTCTGCAATAGCTTGTACCCCCGTATTTACTTCTTCTAAGGATGTCGCACTCTCTTGCACACTGTTAGTTGCACTTTCTGCTCCATTTGCAACTTGTTGGATAGATTCTGTAATCGTTTCTGTAGATTTGCTTGTTTGTTCCGCACTTGTAGTCAATTCCTCAGCTGAAGAAGCAACTAATTCAGAAGTTGAAATGACTTCATCCATCATTGATTTAAGATTAGTAGTCATTTTATTAAAGCTAGTCGCCAAGTCACTTAATTCATCTCCTGCTTGATCATGAATGTCAGATGTGAAATCCCCCTTACCAGCTAATTCAAGTGCACTCGTTATAGTTGAAAGTCTTTTTCTTAATCTTCTAGTAAAGATATATACCAATAGTACCGAAATGCCTATCATAATAGCCAATACTGTTAAAAATTTAACTAAGAATGAATCTAAAATGCTATTAATAATCTTTTCAGATGCACCAACATAAAAAATTCCTATTACTTCCCCTGCTCCATTTTCAATTGGCATATAAGCTGTTTGATAGTTATTTCCTGCTACATCAGCCTCACCATAAAAACTTTCCGCATTAGTGATAACTGTTTCAATAACTTCTGGTGAAGCTTGTGTACCTACAGCACGTTCTCCATCTAACATTACATTAGTTGCAATACGTGTATCGCCTTGAAAGATTGTAACAGTATCTCCAGTATCTTCACCAATTTTATCAACAACATCAAAATTATCATTCATCATTGTTGCACCCTTGTACAATTGATTATTCTGGATTTCCCAATCCCCAGGATATTTGTTATCAATATATCGATAAGCTAAACTCAAATCTCCTTTCGCTTTTTCAACGGCAAACCCCTTTACACCATCGGTTATTTCACGAGTTACCACAATTCCTATTACTGTAGATAAGATAAGAATAATGCCTAAAACGATTAAATTTATTTTTGTAGCTAATTTTAATTGTAATTTCAATTAATTCACCTCATATTGATAAAATGTATATCTGAAATTTAGTACCTTTCACTTAACTGTTAGTTTTAGAGATGTAAATCATAAATCTTGCTTTTTATAAGAGAGAATGATGTCTATTTTGTATAGTGTGACTATCAAAGTTTTTATTTGAGTCAAGTAGCTCATAGTAATATAAAAATAATGAATTTGATTGATAGGATTTCAACTTATTGTTCAATGGAGGACTAACCCAAGTGTGTTTAGTGTCAATAGGATTTGTTTGATTTGAAATATAAGTAATAAATTCTACTATACTTTCTATTTCTGAAGAGTGATTTTTCATTGAATGGTAGAAGTCATGTTTTCGAACGATAGTTTGCTATCTTAGATACGTTTCTCTGTCTGTCGGTTAAGTACTTATTCGGCACTAGCTGTAATCTGTCATCTTATTTAAAATTCACCTCTTTTACATATGATTTGACTGCCTCTAGCTTCGCATACCCATTTTTAGTTTTCGGAAAAGGCTTTTGCATACAGTAAAACTAATATGATAATACCATGATCAATTACAAAACAACAGATATTATTTCAAATTCCACCAATATTCGACATGAAAACCAATATTTATATAGAAGTAGAAAGTGATAAACATCGAATTCGATGATTAACATACAGAAAGGACGCAATTCTTATTACAGAATTACATCCTATTATGCTCTTACAATGTCGTAATGATTGGTCCTTCTTTTGTTAGAATAATTGTATGTTCATATTGAGCCACATGGCTGTCATTTGTTAGGAAGGTCCATCCATCGTCAGATTGGTAAACTTCCTCTTCTAATGTAGAGATAAAAGGTTCAAAGGCAATTACCATTCCATCTCTTAAAATTTCGTCATCCCATCGAGAGAAGTAATTGAAAATATGATCTGGTGCTTCATGAATCGAACGTCCAACACCGTGTCCAGTAAGATTTTTTATCACAGTTAAGTCATGTTGTTTCGCCACGTTGTGTACAGCTTTTCCGAGCGCGCTTTTTTTTGAACCTGGTTTTGCCTTTTCAAGCCCAGCTTCGAATGCTTCTTTAACAACATCACATATTTTCTGCAAAATCACCTCTCCCTGCCCAACAACAAAGGAAATTCCAGTATCTGCAAAATATCCGTTTTTAGAACCTGAAACATCAATATTTACAAGATCCCCTTCTTTAATTGTTCGTCTTCCTGGAATCCCGTGTGCTACTTCTTCATTTATGCTAATGCACGTATAACCTGGAAAATCGTATACTCCTTTTGGTGCTGATTGCGCTTCTGCCTTAGCAAACATTTTTCCAGCAATCTCATCTATTTCTTTTGTAGTAATGCCTGGCTTCGTAGAAAGGACTAATTCATCTCGAATTGCCCCACATATTTTACCAATTTCTTTTAATCCATTAAAATCTTCTTCTGTCTTTGCTATCATCGTGTGTCCTCCCTTTTTCAATCCTATATGATTATCATTTCATTTTAGATTCTATCATAATCGGCTTAATCTATCTTTCAAAATATTCATTTGAGGGGGCCATGCTCATTATAAAGTCTTTTTGTTCTTCATCACCCATCTCTTCAGACTGCGTATCAATCATATTGATCTTCATTGTTACGTTTTACTATTCTAATGGTCATTTAATCTGTCACTCCTTTATATAATCAAATACTAAAAATATTAATACTTATTGTATGAATACCTGTATAACTAATGGAGAATATAAGTAATAGATATCATTTTTTGGAGGTAAATATATGGAAGAAAAGAAAAAACAGATAAGATTAACTTCTGCAGAATTAGGACAACTTTGGGCTCAGTACTTAAATGATAGTTCGAGTATATGTATGCTTACCTATTTTTTAGAAAAGGCTGAGGATACAGAGATTAAACCTGTAATTAAACATGCTTTAGAATTATCTGAAGGACATATTAAAAAATTAACAGCTATATTTATTGAAGAAAAAAATACAATTCCTCATGGTTTTAAGGTGGAGGAAGATGTTGATTTAAATGCTCCTAGATTATATACAGATAGTTATGTTTTAAATTTCATTCATAATATGGCTAAGATTTCCCTAACTACCTATTCAGCCGGTTTATCTGTAGCTGTAAGAGCAGATATAACTGATTATTATAAAGAATGTCTTGAAGAAACCATCGGATTATACAAAATGGCTAAGGATTTATTATTAGCAAAAGGACTATATTATCGAGCTCCATATTTCCAAAATTTAGACCGTGTTGAATATGTTAAAAAGCAAAAATTTGTTTGGGATATGTTTGGGGAGAAAAGACCACTAATAGCATTAGAAGCAGCTAATTTATATTCTAATCTCCAAAGAAATGCATTAGGAGCAGCTACTTTAATCGGGTTTAGTCAAGTGGCTCAAGACAAGGATGTTAAACAGTTTTTGATAAGAGGCTTAGAGATTGCAAACCAACATGTTAAATCATTTGCAAAAAAATTAGAAGAAAGCTACTTAACTGTTCCAATGACTTGGGTAACAGAAACAACAAATAGTACAACATATGCCTTTTCCGACAAACTCATGATGTTTTATACATCTGCTCTAATAGCTTTGAGTGTTGGGTACTATGGTACGGGGGTTGCCCAAAGTCCTAGAGTGGATTTAGGAATAATGTATAACAAATTATCACTACAAATTCAGCTCTACTCTGAGGATGCCTCTAATATCCTGATTAAAAATAGATGGCTTGAACAACCTCCAATGGCGTCAGACAGGGATGAGTTAGCGAGAAAGAATAATCAAAGTATTTAATATAGATATGGATAAAGAAAGCAATTATCTAATCTTGTAACAGCTCAACCCCTAGATAATCGTAAAATGATGGAAATTCGTTGTGGGAAAGTAGAAGGAAACTTAATACACTTCAAAGAGTCTTTGGTATGACATTAGTAAGTCTTGCATTTTTGCTAATTCTTAGCGCTTTTGGTTTGGTTAAGGTTGGTGGGCCTAGCACATAAACATCTTTAGATAGGTAAAGTAAATCAGTTTACATCAAATAAACTTGGATATAATAACCTAATACGGAGTAAAACAAAGCAAATTTGCGTTATATCCTTGGAAATTACCTCAATCTCTACTGTTCATTCTATATCGACAGTATTAATAGTATAAGCTGTTTGAATAATACAACAAAGAAGAGGTATAATTTAAAATAGTTCGTTTTATCGGTGACTTCATATGCTTTTTACTGTTTGAGGCATAATACATTGAAGACAACTATGATGAATTGCTACATATCTAAAATTGTAGCAAAAGAAACTAGAGGAGTGTATTATATATGTTTAGTTGGAAAAAGATCGGGGTTATTACTAGTTTATCTTTATCTCTTGTAGTCGCTGGGTGTGGCCAAGAGGAGTCAAATGAGACGACTAATGTAAGTGAGGATTTGGAATATACAATTACTGGTATTGAACCAGGTGCAGGACAAACAGAGACAAATGAGACGGCTATAGCTGAATATGAAAGTCTTGCTGGCTGGGAACAAGAAACGTCTTCAGCAGCTGCTATGTTAACAGCTTTAGGTGATGCGATTGATAATGAAGAACCCATTATTGTCGCTGCATGGTCACCTCACTATATGTTTGCTAAATACGACATAAAGTATTTAGCAGATCCTAATCTTGTCTTCGGTGAGGCAGAACACATTACAACAATCGTAAGAAATGGATTGGAAGATGACATGCCTGGTGCCTATACGATTCTTGATAGACTATACTGGGAACTACCAGTATTAGAAGAAGCCTTACTTGATGCACAGGAAATGGATTTTGATTTTGAAACAGTAGCCCAAGAATGGGTCGATGAGAATTCAGAAATAGTTGCAGAATGGACAGAAGGGGTAGAACCTGTTGATGGTGAGTCAATTGATTTAGTTTTAACTCCTTGGGATGCAGAAAGCTTCACGACGAATGTAGCTAAAATCGTATTTGAACAACAAGGTTACGATGTTAGCCTTACACCAGTTGATCCATCTATTATGTTTGAAGCAATAGCAACAGGTGATTCCGACGCTTCTCTTTCTCCATGGATGCCTGCAACACATGGTGCATTCTATGAAGAGTATGAAGGTCAATTTGTAGACTTAGGTGCAAACGTGGAAGGCGCTCGAATCGGTTTAGCTGTACCAAGCTATATGGATATTGATTCTATTGAAGATCTTGAACCTGCAGAGTAAGCACACTGCATACTAAAAAAAATGCTCCCCTTTAAAGTAGCTTGACTACTAAAGGGGAGCATTTTTTTATTTACAAATTTAATCAAGAAGGTGAATTTCATCATCAACGTGAATATCGCCTGTTTTTATCACAGAAGCATAAACACCAAAATTATTGTTATTCTCTTTTATCACTGTTTTATGTAAACTCGCATCTCTTTCTGAATTATCAGGATCAACAGTAATGATCATGCACCTTTTACAATGTCCAACGAATTCCATTTCCACTTCATTCCCTATTTTAATACGTCGGCCTATCCATTCTTCTTCAATGAAAGGTTTCTTTTCCTTTAATGAAATAAATAAATTAGGACGAAACCTTCTCAAATCAATTTCATCTTTGCCCCATAATTCATTCAACTTATTTAATGACGCATCTGTTGCAAGTAAAACATGTTCTACTGCAATTGGACCAATTGGTACATCTACTGGCGTATATTTCTTAGTAGAGATTCTTCGATTAGACTTGTCTTCCATTTCTTTAATTAATGCTTGATCTTCCCAATCAAAAACCTTTCCCTCAGGTGTGGTTATTTCAACTTTAGGATATGCGTCCATTGATTCTTCGCCCACAAAACGCGCCCTATATCTTACCATTTCTTGAAACTTTGTAATGGTTAAAAAATTGCCATTCTTTGTTTCATCTACATAAGTGTGACTACGGTCTCCGTACAAACCATAAGCCATTATCTTAGATTGTTTGACACTTTCTCCACGAAAAGATTTTATCGGATGACGCACAATTTCTTTCATATGACCGATTAACACTTCAATCACTCCAATATTAGTTGTCTCTACAGTAAGTTTAACAGAGCCAATACCTCAACTCTACTCTAAGGCGACAATTAACGATGAAATCAATAAAATAAAATGAATTTAAACCAGGGCATATTTTTTAAAACTATTATAAATGCCACCCTCATTGTGTGTATCAGTAATATCGTTGGCAATTTTTTTAACAGCATCTTTTGCATTTCCCATTGCAATACCATATTGAACAAATTCAAGCATTTCTATATCGTTTAATCCATCCCCATATGCGAAAGTATCTTTTTTATCAATTTTTAAATGCTCAAGAAGCTTTTCAATCGCTGTTGCCTTGTGAATGCCTGGAATAGATAGTTCACCACTATTTTCACCAAATACAGGAACTGTGCTAGGAATAATAGTGAATTTCGAGCCGAATTCCTCGCTGATTATCTCAATAGGTACATCAGACCCTAAAAAGGAGATTTTATTAATATCTTCTCTTAGTAAGTCTTCGCCTTCTATAAGGGCATCATGAAAAGGCTGTATCCCTTTCTCAACTTCTTGTTTCGCCTCAGGATTTTCCTTAAGCGTTTTTTCAATAATGGAACGAATTCGCTTTTTACAGTTTTTACTTGCAAATAACCCACCATTTGATTCTAAATAAAAATCAATTTCATGTTGGTTAAAAAACTTTATAAGATGCTTTACATCCTCTGTCTTCACTCTTTCATGCAATATAACTTCTTCATCAACTTCAATATAGCCTCCCGCAGCACCAATAATACCATCAAAGCCTATCTCTAATATTTCAAGAAATAGTTCAGCTTTAGAACGACCTGTACAGATAAAGACTAAATGTCCATTTTTTCTTGCCTCTCGAACTGCAAGCTTAGCCGATTCTGGTATTACACCATTTTCATTAACAAGTGTTCCATCAATATCCATAAAAATAACATTTCTCATGATACACCTTCTTTAACATTTTTTAAAATTACAGCAATGGGAAGTAGGATACGGTTCTTTGCTTCCAATCACTCGCCTCTATTTTCTTTGGCTTTTTCAATTATAATTTTTTCACTTACAGTTATTAATAAACACAGTATTGAAAATATGAAAACTAGAAGCGGCGATAATTGAATCTCTTCAATGAATAAATGGTAGATAGGTATACATAAGATTAAAACTCCAATTGTACGTTTTATTATCCTGAAGGTCTTCAAGCTCTCACCCCCTTGATACATCTTCTTTCTTTCAAAACTTTTAGGTGAAATATCCATTTAAATTGAATACGAAAAACTAAATCATATTTGACGACAATATCTTAGGGTTATATATTTTTCTTCCTCTAGATTACCATATCCGTACTGTTCATTTTTGAAAATAAAGCCTTTTGCTTCATAGAATGGAATTCCTTTTTGGTTTCCCTTCGCCACAGACACCCATTGTTCAGTTGCATGAAACACTTCTTTTTGTTGCTCTGTTAGGGCATCTAATAACATCATGCCAATCCCTTCGTTACGTCTATTAGGATTTAGGTATAGAACAAATACTTCCCCAATCGTATCGTTAGTCATTCCTCCACCAATTGCACCAACTACTTCGTTATCTTCCATAGCAACGAAGTAGCCGCCCCAATCTCTGCTCGTTTCAGTAACTTCATTTATTATTCTTTTATGATTATAGAACTCTTTTATGATTCTTTTAATATATGCTTCACTACGAATATCTCTATAGGTTTCCCAATATCCATCACTACAAACTTTTGCAATACCAGATACGTGACTTATATCTGCCTTCATTATATTTATCATCCGATTTGCCCACCTTCCCCCAAAAAAACTTTTACATTTATATTAGACATAAATTCTCTTAAAAGTAGTTTAGGCCTTCGTTTATTCTTTCTATTTTCTAGTAAATTAACTTATACATCTTATATTAACCAGACATATACTATTATTGCAAGTGATCATATTTGCTTGTAAAGGAGGGATAATCTTGGCCTTACAACTAATGAAACTCGCAATAACAGCCTCAACAGATGTAACTGTTGAACCATCACCTGAAAGATTTTTTTATGTGACGGATTCTGAAACCGCTGCTGATGCAACTTTATCTATCGATGCAGCAGACTTTTTTGGAGATGATGGTTCGGAAGTAACTGAATTACCTGAACTAGCAACTGATAACAGTTATTTTAACGTTTATATCAATGGTGTCTTGCAAATGCAGGGGAATGCAACTTATACACCAGGTGCTACCGGAACTGGTTCACTTGATTTCACCGTCCCAACAGGTGCTGATCCAATCTTAACTAATTCACCAGTTGTAATCGAAGTAATAAATTATACTCCAAGTACAACTACAGATGTTGCAACATAAAATATGTTCATAAAAAAAGTAGCACAAATAATAATGTGCTACTTTTTTAATAAACGGTGATGAATTGTATAATAATTAAGGATCTTTTAATAGGTATATCTTCTGTTTTTAGTATCAATTTCCCTGCTTCAATTTGATAATTTACTGGTGCTTGAAGAACCCCGTTAATGAATAAGTTAATATAAGAAACATCTTCTGGATTTAAGATACCTTTATCTCCATATTTGGTAATCTCATCACTATTCTTATATACTTTTTTAACACCATCTGAATATGCATTGTATTGATAAGTCTCCACTTTTCGTTTCAAAGGTGAAAATTTTAAATTAATATTGTGTTTGGTTATTGTTTTAACTGTATCATAGACTCGTGGAACAGTTATATAGTGTTTATTCTTTTGAATTGATTCCACTTTTGATACTCCTCACATCTAAATTAATTATATTTATAATTTATGTAAGCAATTAATACTTGTGTAGTGAAGAGACCCCTACTATGATAAGATGTATTGTGGATTGTTCTAAGTGATAACGACAATCTCTTGTCAGTGATTGTCATTAAGACACATATTATTTTGCAGTCATCACAATAAGCAATGCAAAGTACCACATAAGCATAGTGAATGATACTGTCAGCAATAAAGTATTATATGTAGTTGCCTCATCATTCTTCACTTTTGTTATAATTGATACTAAGTTTAGACAAAAGACAATAGTCAATATTGGTAAAACATAAAAACCAAGTATCGCAACAACTTCCATCTGTATCGCTCCCCTTATAGTCAACTTAGATCATAGCTTTATTAACATAACTCCGTATAATTAAGAAGAAAATTTATAAAGACTATTTATCGCTTCGATTATATTCCTTCTGGTAGTGGATAAACTATTACCACTCACTGCTATTTTTTCAGCTTTTTCAGTAAAAAATTCTGCGAAATTTTGCTCTTCGTATCTTGGAACAACATGCATATGGAAATGGGTTAATTCATCAAAAATCCCACCATTTTGACATATAGTAATACCATCAGGTTTATAAAGTTCCTTCATTACCTTAGTGATAATTTTCGCAGACTTCATTATTGAATTTGCTGTATTATCGTCAAGTTCATCATAGTATCTTATATGATTTTTAGGTAAAATTAAAATATGTCCTTCATTGTACGGGTCATGGTCCAAGAAACAACAAACATAGTTATCCTCTAATACTACATAGGCTTGTTCCAGTTTATTTGCTAAATTACAACCTAAACAGTCCACCTTATCACAACCTTCATTCTAATATCGCTCTATTAAAAATTCAGAAACTCAAGTTTCTCATAGATCTAAACAGTTAAAATAACGCGAATTTCAACACTCATTATATGAATAACTGTGTTATCATTTATCTAGTTCATTTAATTTATATTTTACAATTTTAGCATACTTTGGATTAAAAAGGTCGAAGCAAGGGACAGTTCTTTGCTTCCATTAAAAGAAATGAATCGAAATCTCAAGGAACATTTTTATATTATTATGGGAATTATCGAAGGGTTCAAGTTGAGGTTCATTATTTGCATTCTAATTATTAAATATGGTATAATTTAACTAAGGTCATTATATACTAATAAACCATAGCGTTAACTGTAGTTTATAGATAAGCGGTTCCCCCAGGGGATCGGCTATCGGGTTTTCGATAGACCTCATCTAGTCACTTGTGGGTAAATAGGGAGGTATATTTTCTATTGATCGTTACGATCAATGCGAGTAGTGCAATCAAGAAGATGCCAAAACCAAACAGCAGCCTAAAACTTTCATACATACCCATAGGCATCACCCCCTCTCAAATGGGGTTAGCCGGAACATTTTGATATTATCATGGAAATTATCGAAGCGATAAAATTGAGGTTCATTATTTGCATTCTAATTATTTCTTGTATTTAATAAATATGGTATAATTTATTTAAGATCATTATATACTAATAAACCACAGCGCTAACTGTGGTTTATAGATAAGCGGTTCCCCCAGAGGGATCGGCTATCATTTTTCTAGATAGACCTCACCTAAGAACTGATGGGTAAATAGGGAGGTCTATTTTCTATTGATCAACGTTACGATCAATGCGAGTAGTGCAAGCAAGAAGGTGCCAAAGCCAAACAACACCATAAAACTTTCATACATACCCATAGGCATCACCCCCTCTCATTGGGGACTTAGCCGACCTCTCCCTAACAGAACATTATCTTACTAAATTATACCATAAACAAAGATCAAAAAAGGAACTGTTGTTCTTTGTATGAAGATTTTTTATAACAACATAAGTCCTAAGACTTTTCCGCATTTCCACCAATTGCTAAATAAACAACACAAATACTCCCTTGTAAACTATTTACAATAGGTTGCTATCATTATATACTTAAGTCCTCAAATAGGAGATTGTATGTACAAGATTACATTATCTTAATGCAAAGGAGTTATTATATGAAAAAAAACATAACAAATTTTTCTTTTTTAATTCTCTCTCTAATTATTGGTACCCTGATAATCTTTGCTCCAGTAATTATAACGGGACAGGGCTATGATATACAAAGGACCCTAGGCGGACTTTTAATTGCAGAATTTTTAATGAGGACAACCGCAATAATTGTTGGTTTATTGGTAATTTATCACGCTATTAAAACTATAATAATCAAAGAATAATTATACATACTGCATATACTATTAGAAGCCCCCACAATTGTAGGGGCTTCTTTATCTAATCCTATACTATTAATTATTTTCTGACACTGAATACGAAATATTCATCTTCAACAGTTATTGAATTACTTAATGTGCACGCCCTAATGCTATAGTGTATGACGACAGGAAGCAAAGAACCGTCACCTGCTTCCTCACTACAAACTTTTCTGATGTTCGTAACAATACACTTTTCCTTTAAAGCGTTCATTGTCTAAACAATACTGTTTCACCTTTTCGGTAACAGCTTTATCACATACAACACACGTACTTGTTGAAGCAGCGGTTTTAGTAACGTTAGAGGTCACAGCCTTTATCGCTTCATTATGCTGTGCGCGAATCGATTGATCTGTAATGTTTACATCTAGTAAACTTTGATAAATTCGATCGATCTGCTCATCTGTCAAAAGTGGCTTTTTATGTGTAATCTTTTGGACATTCACTTTTCTATAGATAAATTCCGATAATTCAATATCATAAACAATCAAATTATTAGAAGTAATCTTGCGCAATTCCAGCCCTACTTTAAACGTGCAGCGTTTTGTGAACGACACCATCGAAATAATAAGATCCTTATGCTTCACACCCGCTACCTGCAGTAACGCTTTAATATGTCCATAATTCTGATTAAAAGGATTCATGAACTTAAACTTCCCATTTACAAGCCATGTCTTTCTATCTTTTCCACCATAAATTGTTCCTTGATAATTTTTTGTCTCAATTACGAAAATTCCGTAAGGCGTGAGCACTACATGATCTATTTGAGAATAACCAGACTTTGATTTAGAATTCTTAATCATAAGATCATTTACATACCGATATTCTTTCGGCATCTGAGCCAGCTGAATATCAATCTTATGTTCGCCAATCTCGCCTTTAACCGCAGCAAGTTCCTCATTACTTCTATTTGTTGGTGATTTCTTTTTCTTTGGATTTTGCTTCTTTGTTTGTACAGACTTTTTTTCTACTTGCTTCTTTTTCTTGAAAAATTTAAACATTGTCCTGCTCCTTATTATCCAACATTCGATTCTCTAGCCTTTCGTATAAAACCCTTTACTAGTTTAACAGAAAGTTCGAGTTAATAAGTAAAAACTATTACTTTTTCCTTATAAAAAATACGTTATCTAAAATTCAGCTTAATTAACTGGTTTAAGATGGACAGTTCACCACTACCTACTGTTCCAGGTTTAAATTAATAACCAAAAAAAAGAGAAGCTAAATGCTCCCCCCATTTCGAAAACGTCATGCTAATCCACCAAATCTTCTTTTTCGTAGCTGGTATTCTTCCAGGGCAAGTCTAAATTCCTTCTCGGAAAAGTCTGGCCACAGCACATCAGTGAAACAGAACTCCGTGTAGGCCATCTGCCATAATAGGAAATTGCTTAGGCGCTTTTCTCCACCAGTTCGAATAAGTAGGTCTGGATTTGGAATACCAGCTGTATCTAGATACGTTGAAAAATGTTGTTCGTCTACTTCATCAAGAGACAATTTCTCATCGAGTAGATCAGCAAACATACCTTTCATCGCCTGCAGTAATTCATGTTTACTTCCATAATTAAGGGCGAGATTCAGCTGAAGGCCGTCGTTATCTTTCGTAGAGTCAATCGCATATTGTAGCGCTTCACGTGTAGAAATTGGAAGACCTTCCATATTACCGATAACCTCAATACGTACATTATTGGATTTAATCTCTGGCAGATAAACATGCATGAACTCTTTGGGAAGCTTCAATATAAAGTCGACCTCAGGCTTTGGACGCTTCCAATTTTCCGTGGAAAACGTATATAGTGTCAACACCTTGACCTTGCATTTGACAGCTGCCTTGACCACTTTTACAACAACAGATAATCCTTCTTTATGGCCAGCAAACCTTGGCAACCCTCTATTACTAGCCCAGCGCCCGTTTCCGTCCATAATGATCGCGATATGGTCCGGTGTTTGTGCTTCTGTATAATAAAAATTTGTTTCCTCATCTTTTTTCGTTAAAAAAGGAATTTTCATATGGATTGTATCCCCCTAAAATCATTGTTTTGCCTAAATAACAGGTGGAAATCACAACAGCGTATCAGACTTAACATTTACGCCAGATCCTGATCTTCATCGTCACTTCTGTATTCTAAAATGTCCCCTGGTTGGCAATCTAGTGACTTACAAATTGCCTCCAGCGTTGATAATCGAACCGCTTTTGCTTTACCATTTTTTAAAATAGAAAGGTTAGCCATCGTTATCCCAACTCTCTCAGAAAGCTCTGTTACGCTCATCTTCCTTTTTGCCAGCATCACGTCAATATTGATTATAATCATCTATTTTCCACCTCAGACTGTTAAATCATTTTCGGATTTTATGTTGATCGCTTGCTGCAGGAGTCTTTGAAGCGTGGCAACAAATACTGCGACAATCAGCGAAGCACCAGCAATAACCATCCCGAACAATACGAGGCCAGGTGCATCGTCCCACTCCGCTATGATAAAAATCAATGGTAAAGCCATTACATACAAACCAAAAATTAGTTTGGCAGATTTTTTTATCTTCCGCAGCGCGCTCACTGATAATGCTGAGAAAGCCTGGTTCTTGTCAATGTAACTTAAAAGCAGCAAACCTTGATACAACGCAATATAAAATGGTATTGCCGATCCATACATAATAATTAAAATGCCTAATACAACATACCCTAATCCTTCCCCGTTTTGCGCCTGTTCGATGGCTTCCATTGCTATCTTTGGCAATAAAAAGCTACACAAAGCGAGCACTGGAATTCCAATCACAAAAATAGATATCTTTAAAAAAATTGTTGATCCTCGATTCATCACATGCACCTCACCTAGTTATTTTCTATTTGTATCTTAACAAGTTATTTATCGTTTTGCAATAAAATATTATTAAATTACATGTATATTTTGTTGTTTCGATCAATATATACATATACATGAAGAACAAATTATGCCAAAAAAAAGAAGCTTGAGCACAAGCTTCTCTAAAATTATTTGTCTTGATTAAATTATCGATTCAATCCAAACACGCTAACACTTTATGATTCGTTCTCTGCTATTACTTTTTCAATTGCTTGTACAAACGCCTCTGTAGGCTGCGCGCCATTAAGGGCATACTTATTATCAATTAAGAAAAAAGGCACACCATTAATGCCATATGCAGTTGCTTGTTGCTCGTCTGCACGTACTTCTACCTTCATCTCATCACTAGCAAGCATATTGGTCACTAATTCTCGATCCAATCCAACTTCAACAGCTAATTCTGTTAATGTATTATGGTCACCAATGTGTTTTGATTCTGTAAAATAAGCATGCAATATTCTCTCAGTCATTTCCTTCATCAAACCATGTTTTTTAGCGAAGACAGCCAGTCGATGGGCATCAAACGTATTGGTTAAAATCAGTGTATCTAAATGGTAATCCAAACCAGCTTCTTTTGCCATCTTAACCATGTTCTGACTGTTTGCTTTTGCCTGCTCTATAGTCATTCCATATTTTTTCGCTAACATTTCATACATATTTTCTTTTATATCTCGTTCCGATGTTGGATCCAACTCGAAACTTCTATAAGTTACTTCAATTGGGTGATCAATTTTTTTAAGAGCATCCTCCAGATGCTTTTTGCCAATATAGCAAAACGGTCAAGCAAAGTCAGTCCACATTTCAATATGCAAAATAATCCCTCCATTTATGTTTATCTATCATCTATTGTACCAAAAGTCTTCAACTTTTAGTTTCAATATGCTCGGTTACTAGCACTGAAGTATGATCTCATTTTTAAAAAAAGGTGTCACATTAACCCTAAACTATAAGTTATTTTTAACCATTTGTTCTGTACTATTTACTTTGAATGGCGTTTTTCGGACTAATATAAAATACGATAAAAATGCTAGCAAGCTTGCCGACAAGATAACAACCCCCATTGGAATTGCTGAATTTTCTCCGGCTATTCCCACTAGTGGAGCAGTTAACGATCCTAGTAAAAATGGCAGTACACCGAGTAATGCAGATGCACTTCCCGCCATATGCCCTTTCGTTTCCATAGCCAAAGAAAAAGCAGACGTTGCAATAATGCTGATCGAGGTTACGAAAAAGAAAATAGGAATGGCAACAGCTATTAATGGTGCTTTTAATAGTAGAGCGATCAGCAATAAAACAGCTGCAGAATTAGAAATAGCTAAACCAATTTTCAAAAAAGCGCGCTCAGAAATAACTGAAACTCGACCAACAATTTGCGTACCTACGATTAGACCCAAACCATTTACACCAAATAACAAACTGAATACTTGTGGCGAAACACCATAGATATTTTGATAAACAAAAGAAATCCCAGATACATATGCGAAGATTCCAGCCATCGTAAAACCTTGCGCAAATGCGTAACCTGTAAATTCACTATCCTTTAATAAGGTGCCAAAATTACCAACTACATTTCTAAAATTACTTGGTATACGCTTTTCCGCTGGTAATGTTTCTTCGAGCTTGAAAGAAACAACTACTATTAAAATCAAACTAACGAAAGCCAAGAAAAGAAAGACCACTTTCCAATTAGCAAAAGCAAGTATAGCACCACCTGCTATTGGTGCAATAATTGGACCAAGATTTCCGACTAACATCAATGTAGCAAAAAATTTCGTAAGTTCCCTTCCACTATAGAGATCCCTAACGATTGCTCTTGAAATAACAAGTCCACCTGCAGCTGCAAAGCCTTGCACGAAACGAGAAGCAAGCAACGCATAGATATTAGGTGCTACAGAACAAACTAATGATGCAAGCAAATACAAGCTTAGAAAAATAAGCAATGGTTTACGACGACCTATCACATCACTCATTGGTCCAATAATCAATTGTCCCGCGCCTAGTCCTAAAAGACACGTCGTTAAACTTAATTGCACTAAAGAAGCAGTTGTATTTAAGTCTCCTACAATAGTTGGAAAGGACGGTAAATATGTATCTATTGTGAAAGGACCCAGTAAAGAAAGCGATCCCAACAATAAAGCTATCTGTAAACGTTTCGTCTTTGTTAATGTATCCAATTTATCAATCACCCTTCATACGTCATATTGTTTTTATGAGTTAGAAAACCTTCATTCTCTATCCACTTTACATATTGTATTACTTTAGAGAAAAATTTTCACTAATTATGTCTGACCGTTTTATTTTTGAATAAACCAGTACTTTCTGTAAACCATATGTGTAACCAAACAATCCTGTGAGGAGAAACTTTTATGCCAAAAAATAAACAAGCGAAACAAAACGTAGATTATATGGAACCTGAATTTGCTGGTACAGATCCACAAAAAGTTAAAAAAACAAATTCAAAAAGATGTAAAAGACGGCCAAGGTGCAATGACTTCTCGTGAAGCCGGAGGAATGCATGACTAAACACGCATTGATCAAACATGTTGTTTTAACAACAGGACGATATGGAAATAAAAAAATGGTGTCAGGCAACTAAAAAGTGCCTGACACCATTTTTACGCTATTAACAGTCCCCTTAAAAAGAAGGTTTACAGTCCTATCCTTATTTATTAATTCTAGTTCTGTTTTCATGCGCGAGCGTTGTTAGCGCCACATAAATTGGTTGCACGTTAAATTTCTTACCAAATTCAAACGTATAGGTGCTTGTCTCCACATTGTTCGCCCTATAATAAGGTGAAACAATGTAGTGAACGGTGAGTTCACTATCATCAAAGCCTGTTCCACCAGTTTCCAATGTCACATTGAAAATAGCATCAATGCTAATAGAAAGGATTCGTGTTTTCTTTCCTGTTACACCCTGGTGATCAAGCAAGATTAACCGGTTTTCCGTAAATATAAATGTATCTCGAACTAACTTAAATCCCATTTCAATTTGTTCATCAAGCATTAAATACTCACCGTATTGACTATGTAGTTCGTCAATTGTTACCTCAGAGTAATTACCTAATAGACCATCCATAAAACCCATAAACTTCACTCCCTCAAAATAGATATTTCTTCATAGTATCTAGTTTCTACAAAAATCAACAAATTCCTGCCTTTACTTTATTCTGATGATTTACTCAGGACTGACAATAGTATCAGCATCAGGGAAAGCGTTCTTACGAGACTTTCGTACGCTTTCTCCTTTATTCCACTGGGAAAACTTGCGAAAGTATAACGGAACACCTTGCGTAATAGAAAAGTCTGTACTATTCATTGCTTGAATATGAATATGTGGTTGCGTTGAGTTTCCAGAATTGCCACAATTAGCGATGTGTTGTCCTTCTGATATATACTGCCCTTTTTCCACTACAAGTGAATTTAACTGTAGGTGAACAATGGCAATAAATACATCAGAATTGTCTGGTGCAATTATTACGTAATTTCCAGCGATTGTTTCCGGTCCCTTACGAATTCTCTTGCCTTGCCCCAACATATAAGGTATCAATGTTAGAACCGATCGCCGTGCTTCATGATCGGGTTCGCCATTATGAATGCTAACTACTTTTCCAGAAACAGGTGAGACAACCGGCAGACCAAATGCATAGAATATTTCAGGAGACTCGGTCCCTAAATGTGTACGCCAACTTGTGGATGTACTTGATCGATTCTGTTCATCGACTGCAATAAAGTCAATAGCATAACCTACCCCAAACATATCTGTACCATGACTCGGCACCCGCTTTGCTGGGGTAGATCCAACTAACCATCTGCCCACAAAAGGCAGAGACCCAATCACGTCATGACCACTAAGATTACTTGACACAGATGCTTCATTATCATGCATACTAATCACCTTTCCTATCATAGTATCAATCAAAATTGCAAAAGTTCTTTTTTTATAGAATTCTTATTTGGCTTATCTTTTAATCACTACAACTGTAACATGGAAATTATTTGAAACACATAAAAATTCTAATTAAAATGGTGGTACTATCCTTTCCATTCCTTCACATAATCTTCTAGCACATTTTTCAATTCTTGACCAATACGCGAATATGCTTCGTCATTTAAATTAGCAAGTGACACTCTGATTGACCATGCTGGTGCTAAGAATCCTTCGCCACCTAATAATACAATCGATGACTTTTCGGCTAAGCGATATAATATGTCTACTGGTTTGTAGTTCTTTTTAAGGTAGTCTGTAAACCCTTCTTCATAATGATGCTTACACCAGATTTCCAAATCAATCTTCGTATAATAGTCAGCCTCGTATGGTAAGTCTTTCTTCGGCAAACCAAGACCTTCATATAATAAATGCATTCTGCGATGTAAAATGTCATTCGTTTTTTGTTTATATACATTTTTCGTATCAAGCACCGCAAAAATTGAAAAAATCGCCATTTGTATTTGTTGTGGTGTCGATAATCCAGCAGTGTGGTTCATTGCGACGTCCCTACTATCCGCTACCATGCGATTGATAAACGTAAGGTTTTCCGGATCCGACGTAAGCGAGGCATATCTTTTATTCAAAACTTCCCTCTCTTCGTCCGGTAACGCTTTAATTAATTGATCAAACACATTCGTTTGATTGATGGCGACAGTTCCTAACCGCCAACCTGTCACACCAAAATATTTTGAAAAAGAATATACGCCAATTGTATTGTAAGGCAAATCCATCATTAATGAACGAAATCCTTCAACAAAAGTCCCGTAGACATCATCGGAAATAATCATCAAGTTGGGATTATCTTGTTTCACAATTTGTATAATCTGTTCGATTGATTCTTTTTTGATCGAAACAGATGGTGGATTGCTTGGATTAACGAGAAAGAGTGCTTTAATATCCTTATCTTTTAACTTTTCTAATTCTTCCTCGGGGTATTGCCACGTGTGATTTCCTTCATCATCTACACCACTTGCTTCTATTCGCACAAGGTGGTAATCATTGTTAGGGAGCTCTGGAATCTCTATGTACGGTGGAAAAATGGGAACCATCACCGCTATTTTCGATCCCTTGGAGAGTAAGTGATTTCTATATAACGTCTCAAAGATATAACACATTGCTGCTGTTGCACCTTCTACAGCAAATAAATCAAATGAAGTCCCTGACACATCTTGCCCACCCATTTCTTTCATTAAAAAATCATGGACAACCTGTTCCGTTCTAACAAGCATTCGATCGGGATTTGGATAGTTATCGCCTATAATGCCATCGACTAATTCATAGACCCATGCATCAGCCTCAAACTGTTTTTGATTAATTCCGTAAGCAATAACTTCTTTCAGCAACGGAATTCCTGGAATACCCTGATTTTCATTCACATAGTTAGAAATTCGTTCCGCAATTCCATCACGATTTGGCATGCCAGCTAAATCGCCTTCATTCCAAACGCTTCTTGATTCGATAACAGCGAATTGTCCAAGTGCAAAAAACGCTTCCCGAGCTGTCGCTGCTATCCAATTCGGATTACCACGCCCCGCATCTAACATCGTTCTCGTTATTCTCTTTTTTCCAATTGCTAGATCAATGAGCTTGTCTTTCAATTCAAACGGACTTATTTTATCTAATTGCTGACTTTCCTTCTTTGGTTCATCCATAACAGATCCTCCTCGTAAACAAACTACTATCTACAAAGAGTATTCCACAATAGAAGTGGATTATAATGGAACGCATATGTTTTTTTGATAATAGTGTGTTTAAGATGACTTATGGACTTTCATCTTGGGCTCAATGCATCTGCAATAATCAGCGTTTTTAATCTTCTTTTGTGACAACTCGCCAACCATGTTCTTCAAGTCGCTCAATATAGACCTCTAAATATTATATTTTACTATCTTCATAGGAAAAGGCTATCTCATTTTTTATTGTCACGCCTACTTAATTTATAATTTTCTAACTGATTACATAGCTTTTCCCATTTCAAAGCATATTCATGGGAAAATCCACACCGTAGTTCACGGTGTGGATTTTCCATTTAGAAATTTGCTTATTTAGATAGTCTTTTGATCGTCATTACTCTTTTTCCTGGGAAGCGCCATTCTCCATTGCATTAGGAATTTAAGAATTTCACCAATGCATGGTTAAATTCTTCTGCATGTGTAGCGTTAAATCCGTGCGGCCCGTCTTTAATTAGTACTAGCTGGCCGCCTGGAATCTGATCATGTGCCCTCTGACCGCTGATTTCAACAGGTACAACCGCATCGGCTTCACCATGGAGTATTAACGTTGGCAAGTTGAATTTCTCCAAATCCCCACGAAAATCTGTATAGCTAAATGCTGAGATGCAATCAAGTGTGCCTTTCGGTGAAGCGAAGGCGGCAATATCGCGATTATACAGACGGAAAGCTTCGGTAACCAAATCAGTTCGATCCCCCGATGCGAAGAAGTTTGTCATAAACGTATCCAGAAACGCCAATCGATCGGCTTTCACCCCGTCTAGAAAACCTTGGATAGTCTCATCATCGAATCCTCCATCCGGGTTATCTGAATTTTTGTGCAGAAACGGAGGAATTGCGCCGGCTAACACCGCTTTTGCCAAACGATCTGTTCCATAAGTGCCGATGTAACGCGACACTTCACCGCCTCCCATAGAAAAACCAACCAGCGTTACATCTTGAAGGTCCAGTTGTAAGATCAATTTATTCAAGTCTGCTGCGAGTGTATCGTAATCGTAACCAGTCCAAGGTTGTGAGGATTGACCGAACCCTCGACGATCATAAGTAATTACTCGATAACCTGCTTCCACCAATGCAGGCACTTGCTTCTCCCAAGATCTTCCGCTGAGCGGCCAACCATGAATCAAGACAACCGGTTTACCCGCTCCTACATCCTCATAGTGAAGCTCAATCTCAATTTCATTTTCATGTCCAACTGTAACCTTTCCCATTTGCTATTCCTCCATTTTTCATCCCTAATTTTATTACAAATATTTCTAATCAATATTAGTCGTATAAAAATTTTTAATCAACGCGTTTATTGTAAAGAAAATATTAATTTCTTCGACATGGTTCGAAACAGAACAGTGCACGATTCATACATGGTTTAAGGTCTAACGATTAACCTTAATCCTACGCAAAGTGCACTATTATGAAGGTAAACCCTTACATAGCATTGCAAACTAAATTAACAATAATTTCATATTTTTGTTTCAGGGAACAGGGGACGGTTCGGGACCGATGATAAAGTCCAACTTTTTCAAAGTGAAAAAATGCAATTAAAAAACGTGGCCATAGAATCGCTTCTAAACCACGTTTGTCGTGTGCTGAGACATTTAAGTACCCCGGAAATAGACTATTTTTTCACTGGGTCCGAACCGTCCCCTGATTCCATTCTAATACCAGCCGGATGTAGTTAAACGAGGTATTCATTGAAGCAAAATTGGGCGGACTTTAACAACTTCATAATCATTATGAAATCCTGGAGGTATAATTACATATTTTATCTAAATCCATTACAGCAGATTCTGTCCATCTTAGCTGAGCCATTTCCCTAACTCCTCCTTAGCTTTGTTATGAGAAACAACTTTTCCCGCGTTTAATTCTTGAAGTCCTTTATCAATTTTTTATCTTACATAAAGTTCTCTCATGATCTCTTCAAGAGTTGCATTCTCCGGTAAATCCTTTATTAACTTTATTGCTTCTTCTTTTGTATTCACTTAAACAAACCTCCTTATCAAGATCGTACTATTATTATAAAACAAATTAATCATTTTAATATTATTTCATCAATAAAATACGGTCATGAAAACAAATAAATTACAGATTGTTTGCAGCTTGCAAGGATGATTCCAATAATTATATTGATCAATGTAATTATCCAGTATTCTTTTCGTCTTGCTCTCCCACTAAACCTTGCATACTTTTATATACCATTCTATTTCCACCCCTCTTTCCAAGGAAATTTTCATAACAATAATAAATTATTTTTAAAGATAAACTTAAATAATATTTATAAATAACTTGATTTTATTAAGTATTATGTTAAGGTGAATTTATAAAACAAATGAAATGAGGTGACTAAATGGATATAAAAAATGTGCCAAATTGGATTTTATCTTTAGATGAAGAAGATATGGAATTTATTAAAAAATTTGTTACGAATTCAGGTTCTTTAAAAGAAATCGCAAAAATATATGATGTATCTTACCCAACAGTGAGGATTAAGCTGGATAGGTTAATCCAGAAGATAAAATTAAATGATGATATGGATAATGAGGAGTTCATTCAATTTATAAAAAAACTTTCGATTGATGACCGAATAAATTTAGAGGAAGCAAAATTAATTATTGAAAAATACAAAAAAGAAAGAAGTGAGAAATAATGATTGATATTGATATGGTTTTTATTTATGCAGGAATACTTGCTGTACAATACTTTTTTTCTACTAGAAATAATGTTTATTGGGGTGCGTTTATACCAGTAGTTTTTATACTATTTTTAACTTATATGTTTGTAACAAATCATATTGAAAACATCTTCGCCTTCATCCTTTATCTCATTGTTGGAATGCTGTTTTTACTTGGACAGTGGTTTGGTGGTAGAGAATCCCATCGTAAACGTAGAAGAAGAGAATTAGAAAAAATGGAATCTCATGATCTGAAGTAGTTTGATAAGTAGAAAGGGGAAAAAAATGATTCATGTATTAAAACGAGAGTTTATCGATTCATTTACAAGTGTACGGTCCATTCTAATTATATTATTTATTACATTTATTTCGTACCAATCAGCAACATACATTGATAACAATCCTAGCTTTATTAATGAATTTATGGAAAGTAGCAACGAAGAAGGATCTTTATATACAGCCGCAATTGCATTGATTGTAATAGTTTTTGGGTTTTTATTCGTTTTCGCAACATCACATGATTTGGTTAACAAGGAGATTGAATTGAAAACGATGCGACTACTTGTGACGAAAGTATCTAGGCTACAAATCATGATCGGAAAGTTTTTAGGAACGATGCTTTTTTGGTTTGTCACAGTGTCTATATCCTTTGCAATATTATCTGTGATTGCAGGATCATGGTTTCCGAAAGACTATTTTCAATCCTTACTATTTTTATTTTATATTATCAGTTTTGTACTATTAATGTCCACAGTGATCACGAAGACCAAATTAACGATGTTCTTAGGTATTATAATTGGTATTACTTTACCAATTATAGGATTAATAGCGGCCGTGTCCGATAAATGGTATTTAGTACCATTTAAATATATCCTGCCATACAAATACTTAGAAGGTTCAATTTTCATGATGTTGATTCCATTGGCTATTGGTACTGTCTATTTTCTAATATCTGTTTTTATTATGGGAAGAAGGGACTTATAAATGATGGAGATAATTAAAATAAATCAATTGACGAAAAAGTATGGAGGAACAACGGAAGTCTTAAAAGGTATTGATTTAACAGTTCATCAAGGTGAGGTCTTTGGGTTCGTTGGTCATAACGGCGCAGGAAAGTCTACCCTTATTCATACTATTACTGGTATTATTAACAAAAGCTCCGGTTCATTTGAAATAATGGGATTTCCAGATAAACAGATTGATAAGGCAAAAAAAGAAATGGGCGTTATGCCGGATATATCCAATTTATATGAACATATGAAAGGAATTCATTTCTTACGATATATGGGAGAATTGGTAGGTGATCAACGTAGCAAAAAAGACTATGAATCTTTAATGAAAGATGTTGGATTAGAGGGTGCAGAAAAGAAAAAGATTAAATCTTACTCCTTTGGTATGAAGAAGAAAATCAGCATAGCTCAAGCATTGTTAGGAAACCCGAATTTAATTATTCTTGATGAACCCACTTCAGGACTGGATCCAGAATCAGCAATTAAAATACGGAAATTAGTGACAAGGCTACAAGAACAAGGGAAAACAATTCTTCTTACCTCTCACAATCTTGATGAAATCGATAAAGTAAGTGATAGGGTTGGTATTTTGAGCGATGGGGTCATCAAGAAGTTGGGGACTCCACGACAGTTAAAAGAAGAAATGGAAGCTGGACTTAGTATCTCTATTCGGACAAAACCGATTTTGCAGGAAGATTATATTCAGGTGCTATCTAAGAAGCTTGAAATGGATTTGAACTTTGTAGAGACGAAAAAAGAATATACGCTCTTAAATGTCGCATCAGATAACGACATTCCAAAGTTATCAATTGAGCTAATAGACTCTGGTGTTCTTTTGTATGAAATAAAAGTGGAACAACGCTCATTAGAGGATGTATTTATGAATACTTAAATTAAGATGATAGTCAAAGGTATTTTCAATTTTAAAATGAAATCGTAAAGTTCCACAAACGGCCATGTTGTTTTTTCTTTTGCTTAAAACGCAGCAGCATAGTGAAATAAAGACCTGTTTAAGCAGAATTGCAATCTTTCCAATTGCCTGCTTTCTAAAAACAAATATTTATAAAACTTTAAGGAAGCAGAGAACCATCCCCTGCTTCCCATCCATTAATACATATCCTTCAACATCTTCTTTGCTCTAAACAAGCGTGTTTTTACTGTTGATAGATTTAAATTTAATTGATCAGCTATTTCTTTCAATGATAATTGTTTAAAGTAATAGAGAACAATAACCTCCTTATATTTCGAGGATAGCTGTCTTAGATTGTTTCTAATTTCTTCATGATCACAGTTTGTTATTGCTTCAGATTCAGGCGAACAAATTACATCACTAGTAAATAGCTCTAGGTTCTCCTGAAGCAAATCCTGGTGACGATAATTTTTCCTCAAAAAGTCAATGCAGTGATTACTTGCAACTTTATTTATCCAAGAATGAAAAGAACAATCTCCTTTGAATTTTTCGCGTTTTATATAACATTTAACAAGAATTTCATGGGAAAGGTCCTCTGCTAGATAGCTATCTTTTACATAAGATAGTGCCAGTCTGTAAACCCTGTTCTTATATTCTACATAAAGCTCATTTATTTTTTTCTCCGTCATATGTTGATCAACACTTCCTAGAAAGTAGGAGTGATTTACTATTGTTTTCATATAAAGCCCTCTCCTCATTCTAGAAAGTTTGATTTTATTAGAAGCTTATGCATGACTTGCCTTGCCTTTTTATCTCAATACTATTTCATGAAAATATAATTCATAATTTCCTATTTCTTCAGAGGAATCTCCTAAAGCTATTTGTCCTTCAAAAAGTGTTTCACCAGTATTCAAGTCTGCAACGACTACATTAGAATCAAGATCCTTGTTCATCTGTGATTCCGCTACATAGATTTTACCATTATTCACCATGATCATTGGGGGTTGAACACCTTCCTCATTTTCACTAGATATTGGTAGAGTTATTGCCTGGCCTACTTGATCATCCATTAAACTATAAGGAGTGACTACCAGTTCTTGTTCGGCTACTTTTGTAAAATAAAGCGTCGAACCTTCAAAGAAGCTAAGTTGATTCTCTTCTAAATTTAATTCTGGTACATCATTGGTTTCTCTTTTTTTCGTTTCTAGATTGTAGGAAATGATTTCTTGATTCATTTCTACTGTTCTAGAAGATTCCATTTCTTCCATCATTTCTTCTTCTGTTTTCAAAAGAATAATATGTTCATTCGTATTGGTAGTATTTGTTCCAATCAATTGAACATTAGTGTACGTATTACCGTCACTTGGAGTAGCCTGATAAAGTTCTTCATGACTACTTATCGCTTGATCATCTATATTAATCGTGTAAATATGTTTTTCATCATAGTACTCATCATTTTTTCGGATCGAATTTTGAGTAATTAGGGTTAGCTCATTACCATTTAGTTGGACACTATCGACAAACATATAGTCTAAATTTTCATTGTTCGGAACATCTAAGGTGAACGCATTCGTGTCCCCATCTTTTTTGTTTAAAAGAGAAACATCAAACTTAAAATCACTTAAGCGCATCGAACCCATTTTATAACTTACATCTCCATAAGCTAAATACTGATCATCCTCAGAAAACAAACTTATCATGTCCGTTTTACCACGCATAAAGCCTCGATACTCTTCCTGTAATTCCTTAATCATCACATCTGGCTTTCCAATCAATTGATCTAGAAAGGTATAGCCCATGTATGTAGACCCTTCTGTTGTGATAGTTAAGTTATTGCTAACATAACTATTAGTTTCTTCGTAATATCCCTGCAACACCAATGGCTTTATCTCAGCTATATCACCGCTTACCGTTTTAATCACAAACGTCGGGAATTGTTCCGCTGACAAAGCAACGTTCACATAAAACGTTCCTATACTAAGTACAATAATAGCTGTGATGGAAATTAATTTCCAGTACTTTTTCATTTTACTCACTCCTTATACCGTGATTTTTTTCTTCAATAAGAATCCGCTCAGCCAAACAGATACTATGATAACAATCAAAACCAGAACAATTTCAATAACAAACAATTCAATTGGATAGAAGAATCCATCTAACACTAAGTCCTGTAAAAGCAATGGCGATATAAATACGCCTACTGCAAGCGCACCGTATACTATTCCTGCGAAGATTCCTTTCCACTTAAAACTTCTTTCCAATAAAATCGCGGTAAAAAGAACACTAACTGCCATTATCCCTGATCCATAATGTATAAAGAATTGTGTGAGGCTTTGTGGAATAATGATGTTTAATCCAGTACTTGCCAAAATTTCTGTCAAACTCATATCCAAGCGAAATTCATCTGTTACCATGCCTTTATGAAGCATCATTTCGATTGGTAAAATAATAAGTTGAAAGGCAACCAAACCGAGTGTCATCGTTAAAATCACCGTAAGTTTGGCATAAAGGATATTCAATCTTGTTGTTGGTAGCATTAATAAACGGTAGATAAAGGTATTTTTGCCAAACCAATCACGGTACCAAATCAGAAAGATATAGAATCCTACCCCTGCCGCACATAATGCAATTGGCCCCAAGAACCATAAACTATTAACAACATCAATAAAACTCATCTGGCCAAAGTCTGCTAAAAACTGTTCTTTCGGGATCATCAATTCATAGATTTGTTCATTCGCCTGATCAAGATACTTTCTTGACTGAAAAAACACCCCAGCCATCTGTGCAACAAACGTGAGCCCTAATAATACGGCAAATAATTTTACCACACGGTTAAATTCAAAGTTAACGAGCTTTAAATAATTCTTCATCTTTGGTACACCTCTCTCATCACATCAATGACAGATTTCCCGTCGTCTTCACGCGCTTCTTCCGCGTTAAATTCCTTTGTGACACAGCCGTTATCCAGTAGGACAACTTTATCGATTAAATGTTCAATATCCCCTACTTCATGTGTCGTAATGATAACTCCGCGTCCCTCAATTAAATGACTCGTGAACACATTAGCAATTTCTTCTCGACTGAACATGTCAATACCGGAAAATGGTTCGTCCATTAATACATAGTCGACATCAAGCGCTAAACCGAGTAACAGATTAACTTTTGCTGTGTTTCCTTTGGATAAGGTTGAAATTCTCTCTTCTTTATTCAGTCGGAAAAAACCTAGTAATTCCGTTGCACGATCTTGATTCCAACAGGCATAAAAGTCATTCATAAAATCCATTGTCTCTGCAATCGTCATATGCGGAAGCATTGTAATTGCATCTGGAATAAAGGTGATTTTCTCAAAGGAGTTTTTATCTAACGGTTCTCCGTCAATTAAAATCTGCCCTTTGTTAATGGGTGTTAGCGCCATAATTGCATTTAAAATCGTTGTTTTTCCCACTCCATTTATTCCAATCAAACACGTAATTTCACCCTTGTTCGCTGTAAAAGACACGTCTTTTAATATTTTCTTTCTCCCATACTTCTTCTCGATCCCTTTAACTTCAATCATACTTACGCCTCCTCATCATCCGTGTACTTAGATTTAACCAGATCAAGTAATTCATCTACTGGAACATTAATCGCTCGAACCGATGTTACAAACGTATCCACAGCTTCCACCAGCAATTCTTCTCTCACCATACCTAGTGTCTTTTGGTCTGTCGTGATTTTACTTGGAAGATTCTTTTCCGTATAAATCAATCCCTGTTCCTCCATTTCCTTATACGCTCGTTGTGCGGTATTAGGATTAATTTTCATCCGACCAGCTAACTCACGTCTTGATGGTATTTCATCACCAGGTTCGAATTCACCAATTGCAATTTTCTCTTTGAAGTACCGAACAATTTGCAAATAGACTGGATCACGATTATTCAGCTTCACATTCATCAAAACAACTCCTATACACGCTTTTATGCAATCCATTTTGAAGTGTGTGTATTAATTAGTTCATACACTATTTATATGTGTATTATATGGTTAATACACCTCAGAAGTCAACTACAATTAAAAATTTTATTTTTAAGGAAAGAGAAAACCACTAAATACTCTCTCATCTGCAATTTATAATAATATAAAATCAAAGCCGATCTCCCTAGTTGGAAGATCGGCTTTGATTTTTTCTAAAAAAAATAAATTATTCAAATTTAGGATTGGGTCCGTATTTATTCTCGCCTTGTTCACTATCTAGCAAAGTGAATACAAATAAGATAATAGAACCAACAAGCGGGATAAAGCTAATCAAAATCCAAAAACCGCTTCTACCAATATCATGAAATCTACGCACGGTAACTGCTATACCTGGTATTAAAACAAATAGAGAATATAATACGGTTAGGACAACAAATAATTCACTGATTGATTGTAAGCTTGTAAGGATGATTCCAATAATTGTATTGATTAATGTGAAAATCCAATATTCCTTCCGTCTTGATCTCCCACTAAACTCTGCATACTTTTGTATTGCTTTTACATACCATTCCATTTTCACCCCTCCTTTTTAATTCGCTTTCTACTTAATTATGTACATTATTACTCTAACAAAAATTTAATCAATGATACAACGAAAGGACTGTTCAGGATGGAAAAATCTAGTTGTTATGAAAAAGGATATGGGTTTTTATGTTAAAATGAGTATAGAGTTTGTTAAGCGTTTTTGTTCAACTAACTAACATAATTATTAAAAACTTGAATTCGAGGTGTTGTATGATTCACACAAAATTATTTTGGCTAGGGTTCTTAATGTTTCTAGCTGGTGGACTAGCTTTAGCTATTATGGATAATGAATTAAATAGCAGTAATATTTTTTCTTATATTATTGCTACTATTGGGTTGCTACTTACGGGTGTATCTAAAATTGTAGAAAGTAAATACTCGGACAGATAATAGTTAAACTTATAACAAATACCACCTATCAATTCAGGAATCATCTCAGGATAATCTGTTTCCAGCTTTAATGTAATATAAGGAAAAACATCCACGGTCAGGCGTAGATAATACGCTGTTTAATCAAAAGCCACAGGCGCCATAAATAAAAGTAGCCGACTTAGTTTATTGATCCAAGTCGGCTTTTTAAAATGATATTCACCTTCAATCCATCTCTTTCACATCATAAACCGACTAAAATATTTCCTTTCCCTTAGATAATGCCTTAATAAATTCCAAGGTTGTAGTTCTAATGGGTGGATGCTTTTTGGGTTAGGTAAAGTAATAATAGAAATCAAAATTTACGTTTGTATATATAAATTATTGTTACCACTTTCTAATGTTCCATCAATAACAAATGGTGTGTCTAATGCTTTCGATATTTTCAATAATGTCTCTAATTTGGGACTAGTTAGCCCTGCCTCTATTCTACCAACTGTAGATTTAGGAATTCCAGCTGCATCAGCTAACTTTTGCTGAGACATTTTTAATTCTTGTCGTTTAGTCTTGATTTGTGCAGCTATTTCTCCTTCAAGTTGAAGGTTTTTCACATAGTCATCTCCACGAATTTCGGAGTATTTTTCAAAAAAGTCGCCCATGATTCTTATCTCCTTTCATCTTAATAAAGATTTGGATCATCTATACAGTATTCTTTATAGTTCAACTCAGCTGGAATTAGATCATTACGCTTAATTAATCCATTGTAACGTTTATCAAAGTGATAAAGCAGAATCACCTTGTGATAATTATGTGTCGCATAAATGATACGATGATTCCCTGTTCTACCACCTCGTAGACCCCACCTGTAAAAGTTTTTATAGGATGTATTTTCACTTATATACTTTATGGATGGAGGTGTTTCATCATCTATTAGTTTATTCTGATCAACATTTTCAGGATACGGATTGATACTGATGATAGTAAGTTGCCGAGCATATTCGTCCGCTAACTTACACCATAATTGCGGCTTACCCTTTCTTATTTCTTGAGCAGAATTAATTAAAATTTGTTCTTCAAACTTTTCCACGTTTCCCTCATATACTACTTTGAATTTTTTTAGCTCCGACATTTTAATTATCCTTTTCTATATTATATTATTACCAATATGATAGCATTTATGCCATTGAATTTCAATCCTATAATTTAGACATAGTCCCTGTCACTTCCCTGAATATGACGCCTTCGATAAAAATTAGGAATAAAAATCGTTCATTACGAATATTTCATCTTATCTGTCCTAATTATGCTTGTTTTTTTAATCAATTTAATCGTCTTATACACTCGCGTAAAGACTGTTGTAACAAGCTTTAGTGACCTATTACCTTTTTCCGTTTACCTAGGCTGGGTTAGTATTGCAACAATAATGAACATTAGCTACACACTTGTCGAGTATGATTGGAACGGTTTTGGAAGATTACGATGATCTTTATTGCTACCGTATTAGTAGCAGTAGTATTTGTAATTGTTTTATTTAGTCGAAAAAGACATGTACCGATTAGATTTCTAACATAGTAGATATTTCGAGAAAATGTGCTTCTTATATTACAGTTGATATCGCACTCAAACATGGGAGAGCTAAATGCCCTCCCATGTTTGTTTATATCTATGCTTCACCATTTCTATTCGACAAAAACTGGTAAGTGATCAGCCACCACTACTATCTGATTTACATATCTATCATGTCGTCTTTCGACAGTGTCTGGCCCTAACGTTTATAACTTTTAATTACCATTCATAATCAGATGGGTCTCTCATATAATCTTCTAACTCTTGTTTGTATTTACCCATTTGATAAAAATATCGTGTCCAAATAACTCCAATAAAAATTAATAATGGTAATGACATTAAAGATAGAAGAAATACTCTACTATAGTCACCGTCTGTTATTTCAAGAAATAAATTGCCACTAGGTCCAATTGATATTAATGTAAGGACTATTAGCATCACTAAGGAAGGCTTATGTGCATTTTTTATCACAGTAATCTCATTATTTTGCTCTAAGTTTTTAATCATTTTGATTTAACCGAAACATAGCAGTTATTGCTTTACCAGCAATGCCTCCAGCTGTTACACCTCCATATCCTTTTATTTGGTTAACGAGCTCTCTAGTTACTCTTTGACCGTAACGTAAGTACCTTTTAATAGTTTTGACAAAGCCGCTCCCGACTTAACTGCAGCACCTGAGATAAAAATAAGTGCACCATCAATCACCCAAGAGTACTAGACTTAAAGACTCTGCTTTTCATTTCAATTTATAAATTATTAATGACAGGGAGTTTTATCTTTGTCGAGTGATAATTTTGATAAGAAAGCTAGTTTGAAAATCTAATTAAGAACTTGTTTGAATTATCAACATGGAAAAGGTATATACTATTGCAGTAAAAGATAATGTTAATAAAATAGTATTACCATTTGTAAATTCTTCTTCTTTAACTTTTTTAAGTATAGCGACCAAATTCAAACAGAAAACAATTGCAAATATAGGTAAAAGAAAAGTAGCTATGATAATAAAGAAATCAAACATAATATACGCCTCCTATGGAAATTTATTCAATTTAATTATAACATTATCTAGTTAACTCAAACAGATGCCTATTGAGTTCCGACTTAAATAACAACCCACTCATTGATATTCTCCCTCAACTAGCATATATTTGTGGAAACAGCACTTTATAGGAGAGTCTTCATGAGTGAGGATGGATTAATTCACAAATTTTATTATTGACTCTTTCAGCCTTTAATTACATGGCGATTTCTTTAAATAATAGAAATATAATTTCTTTGTGGTTATCCGGTATTATTATTAGGGTAAGTACATAGCGTTAGATGGAACACAAAATGACGGGAAACTGTGACATTTCGTGTCGAGAAGCAGAATACTTGAAGAAGGAAAACGGAGAAATATAATTGAAGAAATACTAAATTTGTTCACTCCCGGATTAATGCAAATAATAAGAAAAGATAAATTAATAGAAAAGCTATTAGTATTGTGGGACAGATCATTCTAAAAGGGGTTACTTTAAGGTAATTATAAATTAGTAAAAAGAATAATGAATGTTGATATTTCAAGAAAACAAATTTAGTATTAGTTATAGAAATGCAATGCTCTTTTCACCCATCATGGCTAGCTCATAAAATGTTTTTTATCCAATTCTATATATTCTACTACTCCTCAATGATTTGCATTACAAGTTATCTATAACAATAATGTAGCTGACCATGTATAAGATATTCAATGTAGTTGCAAGAATGGACATACCTATCTTATCTTCGGCTATAAACGCACCAATTCCTAATAAAATTCCGGATAGAAAAAACATGGGCGATATAAATAACATCAAACCAGGAAAAAACAGGATAAAAAGATTAAAAATGAAACAAGCTAGTGACATTTTATATAAAGGAAACAAGTTAAAAACCTCCAACATTTAGATATATCTTATTTAGTATTAGACGAATGTCAATATGTTACTGCTCCTGGTAAAATAATGCACCTTGGGTTTCAGACTTTTTTCCCTCACCAACCATAAATAGAACAGGAGAAGTAATACCTTCCAAATCTTTTGTTATTTCAAATGGATACCAATTTTCTCCTCTGCAATCTCAAGGTAATGCTGTCAATTTGACTTATGCAAATTATTAAAGTAATCAAAAATACCTTCATTCTTCAATAACTGCTCTTGACGTTCCATATCCTGCTTGTGTAGTTCTAGCTAATTACTTGGTTTTTCGAACATAACACTTAAAATAGTCAAATATGGGCTGAATCTTCAAAGAAATTGGTCAGGTCATCTGTTATTGACTCTCCGTAACCACGTAAATCAGGTAGAATAACTTTATATACATCTTTAAAGTAACCTCTCTTATTTTTCAAAACCAGTTTATAATCCAGTATGAAGAAATACAATTGGTTTTCCATCCCCAAAAACTTCAGTATATAAAATCTTTTAATTCCCACTCTCTTGTTTTCTTTTATATTTATACGTATTAAACAGAATAATAGTTTCAAATTGTGTTAATGCGCAAAGAATGCCAGACCACCTGCTTTTATTAAATTATTGGAACGAATATTAGTCTATCACGGATAAGGAAGCATTAGCCTATTGCCTGACAACTCCCTCTCAAGCAAACGCATAAGTATTACAATTTAGAAAACACAAAATAAAAGCCGATCCTCCAACTAAGAAGATCGACTTTTATTTTTATCAATAAGAACAAAATTTATTCAAATTTAGGATTGGGTCCGTATCTATTCTCGCCTTGTTCACTATCTAGCAAAGTGAATACAAATAAGATAATAGAACCAATAAGCGGGATAAAGTTAATCAAAAATCCAAAAACAGCTTTTACCAATTCGCTTTCTACTTATTATGTACAATATTACTCTAACGAAAATTTAATCAATGATACAACGAAAGAATTTTCAGGATGGATGATGGAAAAATCTAGTTATTTTGAAAAAGGATATGGGTTTTTATGTTAAAATAAATGTAGACTTTGTTAAGCGTTTTTGTTCAACTAATGTACAGATTAATTCTAGAATTTAAGTTAATACATAAAAGGAGTGTTTTTTATTAAAGCAATTATTTTTGATTTTGATGGTACTTTAGCCAACACCTTACCTATTTGTTATGTAGCATTCCAGAGTGTCTTTAAAGAGTTTGATAACAAGGACCTTTCCTCCGAAGATATTAGATCAATGTTCGGACCTTCAGAAACCGGAATTATCATTGAAAACCTTAAAAATACAAACAAGGAAAATGCAATAGAATTATACTATGAAAAATATTTAGAATATCACGAACAATTAGTAAAACCAAATAATGATATTACTGAAATGATAGGGTATTTAAAAGAAAAAGATATTAAAACAGGAATTGTAACGGGTAAAGCAAGAAGAAGTTTAGATATTTCATTAAAAGCACTTCATATGGATAACCTCTTTGAAATTATCATAACAGGTGATGATGTTATCCATCCAAAACCTCATCCAGAAGGAGTGGTTAAAGCATTATCTCTATTAGAAGTGGAAAGAAATGATTCTATGTTTATTGGTGAAAGTGATGCCGATATTGAAGCAGGATTGAAAGCAAATGTAACGACAGCAGGTGTAAAGTGGTTGCCTGATTACCAACCAAGTGAATTTTCAGTAAAACCAAATTATATTTTCGATCGTGTTACTGATTTAAAAAGACATTTAGAAAAAGGTGTCCACAGTGAGTTATAAATGGTTAGAATGGGCAAAGAAAATTCAAGCACTATCACAATCAGGGCTATCATTTTCAAACGATATCTATGATATTGAAAGGTATGAAGAGTTGAGAAAAATTAGTGTTGAGATAATGGAGCAATATACAGATCTAAAAATGGAAAGGATAATACCGTTATTTACAAACGAAACAGGTTATCAAACTCCTAAAGTAGATGTCCGTGGGGCTGTTTTTTCTGACGACAAAATTTTAATGGTACGCGAAAAAATTGATGATAAGTGGTCATTACCTGGTGGTTTTTGTGATATTGGTTTGTCACCTTCTGAAAATATAATGAAAGAGGTAAAAGAGGAATCGGGTTATAATGTAACCGCAAAAAAATTAGTTGCATTGTTAGATATGAATAAACATTCTCATCCACCCCAACCTTATCATTATTACAAAATATTTATTCAATGCGAATTAATAGGAGGACATGCGGAGCCTGGTTTGGAAACGAAAGATGTGAGGTTTTTCTCTGAAAATAAACTTCCTAACCTATCAACTGGTAGAAATACAGAAGAACAAATAACTATGCTTTTTAATCATTTTCGAGATCCAAATAAAGCACCCATATTCGATTAGTTTAGTAATATAGTTGTTTCATACTTTAATAATCTATAACATTTAGATCTTATAAGATAGAAGAGGTGTATTAATACATGGGATATTTAATTATATCCGTTATCATAATTATTTATATATTTATAAACAGAGCAATAAAGAAAAGGTTAACTATATCCAGAAGAGGTTTTAGATGGATTCAGCATGAGAATAAATTATTCGCTACGATTTTCTATTGTGGTATTATCGTTTATCTTTCTATTCCATTTATATTTCCTAATGCAAATCTTTTCATTCTAATGCCCCTTGCTTTTGCATTATTTGACGTTTTGACGAGCGTGGAACAATTTTTATACAAGAAAGAGGAAAAGGTATACTACTATTCATTATTAGATGCATTTACTTGGCTTAATATAGGTATTGTTGCTTTTATCTTCTTCAGCTAACAGATAATATGTCGCTGCTCTTATTGCTTATGGAACTAACGTGGAAATAATATTCAATGAATTTTATTGAATTAAATTTTAAAGATTGGTTGGGTTTCTATGACTTTTTGGACTTGGTTAGCAATAACTATTGCTTTAATTGGTGGTGTAGTCGCTGCTAATGTTGGAAAGAAGAAGACTGAAAGAAAATATGTTATCGCATTTATTTGGTTTATTGTAGCAGTTATATTACTTTTAATTTGGTGGTTTACACGATCGCCTTTTTAAAATGGGTGTAATATTACGTATACCACTTTATTAAGCGTGGTTTCTCTTTGTATTATTAATTCTCACGAGGATGTATAGAGACTAATAACATTAACGAACATTTGCTTGTTGTGCTTACGAAGCAGTTTAGTGAAATTAGCTGAGTTAAAGAAGGGTAAGACGACAATAAAAATAAGGAGGGCAAATAATGAAAAGGATTGTAATTGGTGGATTTATAATGCTTGGTGGTTTATTAGTTACTTTAACAATTATTTTAGCTGGGTCTATTTACGCAACTAATATAACAGAATGGTCTGGTAAGTCGAAGTTATGGCATGCAATTTTTGGAGCAGAGCAATATGGCAGTGAAGTTGTACAGTCTTTATTTTTAGGTTTTCCATTTATTATAGGAGTTCTATTAACTATATTAGGGTTAATAATCTTAGGACAAGAATATTATAAAACATTTAAGGATAAAGCCTAAACTCTTTGAACAAACGCGTGCTATTGTTTAATAAGGACATTCGTTTCTTATGCTAAGGAGGCACAATAGTTAAATATTTGAGAAGTGATTAAATCGAAAAATTTCTCTTGTTTAAGCTACTGATCATTACTATTAAGCATATTTTCAATGCCATTTTTCTTTGCTTTAATGTATGGACTAATAAGAATCCATCCTGATTTCGGTTTTTTTCTTGTTTCATTGTCCATCATTTTATCTTTGATTTTTGGCTTTATAGCTATTTTTAAAGATACAGAAAAAAACTCCATTGCGATTTTAGCGATAATCATCGCATTTGGAAGTGGTGCATTTTTAGTTTTTGCTTTACTTATGTCCCAAATGAGTGGACCCACTGAATTGCAGCGGACATATAGCCAAGATAAAAAGGAGAATTTTAGTGAAATTATTAAAATCCAAAATCTTTTGGGTGTCTTTCATCCTTATTGGTAGTTTTGTTTTCTTTTTTAATTATGGAACACCCTGGAGTTTATATAACTCCAACAAGGAATTTGAAAACCATTTAGAAAATGAATACCAAAGTGATTTTATAATCAGTGATATCTCCTATGACCTTATCCATAACACCTATCACGCACAAGCATATGAAATAAATCAACCAGACATTCAATTCTATGTTGGGCAAAATATTGGTAATAAAAAAATTACGGATGGATACAAATTTGAAAATTTTAAAAAAACGGTAACAGAAGACGTAACAGCTATAGCACAAGAATACATACCAGAATATACAAAAGTAAATGTTGAAGTGATTTCTACAGAAACACAAGAAATAGAAGTGAATATTTGGGTGGATAATGATGTTGATGATGAATTAAAAAACAAAATAAAAACTGAAATTGATAGTAGTGAATACACCACTAATCAACTTTTCTTTAACAAGAACAATAATTAAGCGTATTTAATGTTTAAGAGAAGATCATTAAAGGGGTTTTTGTATGGATATTAATAATCCAGCAGGTTTTGGGAATAGGTTTGTAGCAAGAATATTAGATTTAATTATTATATTTATAGTGACAGGGTTCATCTCGCTACTTATATATGGAGAATTTTATAATGATACTAATTTTCGTCCGATTGATATATTAGGATTTATCTATGCCCTGATAATACCTGTTTTCTGGTATGGATACACATTAGGTAGAAGAATGGCAGGAAATCGCATTGTCAGAGTCGATGGGAAAAAAGTTGGAATTGGCACAATGATATTAAGGGATCTAGTTGCAGGAATAGCCTATATTCTAACATTAGGAATAGGTTTGATTGTAAGTGCCTTTATGGTAGGGCTAAGAGAAGATAAACGTGCAATTCACGACTTTATTGCACAAACCTATGTTACAACAAACCCACCAAATAAAGGGGGCTAATAGTAGAATAAGCTATCACCGCCATTGTTAAGTTTTTAGCATCTAATTTAAAATAGGATCGTAGTAATTGGCAAACTATTGTTAAACTCTTGCACCATTTTGTTTAATAAAAAAATCATTTACTTCTATTTAAATTTAAACCTCTTCGTTCGAAAAGACACTTAAAATTAACCGCTACTTAGTTGATAGAAAATTTCTTTTTCTTAATTAAAGTAAAGCAACCCGTTAATTCAACAAACTAATCATTTTCATCTCCAATTCTTGTTAAATCATGAACCAATTCTCCATCTCTCCAATAATACCATTCCAGATAATTAGTGTGATCACCTTTAATGGTGTAGCTAACAACAATGTAATTTTTTTTTCTTCATTTCGTCAATAAATTCTATTGTAAAATTTTCATCTTCAACTTTTTCTTCAATAACATTATGAACAGCATTTTCCAATTTATTTTCTTTAAAGAATAGAAACAACGCCACAATTAAAACAATAAGGCATAATATCACTCCTATCCAATCTATTACCCTTGTTTTGATATTCTTTTTCTTGTTGTACCACATTATATTGATTGCAGACATTACCAATGCAAATATTAAAACAGTAATATATATATCGATTAGGGAAAGTCGAAATGTAGTAGTTAGATATAAGACTACAAACAAAAACAAAATTAGAAGAAAAAATTTCTCGACTTTATTTTTTTTTCATTAAATAAAAATTCAATAACATTTTTCTTTATCAAAATCCACTCCTTATTTCATTAAGTTCTTATTGAACTCTTCTGCCCTATAGTTGAATAAGGGTGCAATTTCTTATTAAACGAAAGCACCCGTTTGTTTAATATTAATTGCTAATTTCCTTGAATTTATTGATTACATATTTTAAAAGAATATAAGTGCCAAATAACAAGATAATACCTATGAAACTAATCGTGGAACTATTCTCTTTGAAGATGAAAGGACTTAGCATATCATAATCAAACATATAAGCAATTAAGTAATACACAAGGGTAATAACAATGAATAATGACATATCTAATTTTGTAATCTTTTTGTTTTTAACTGCCAATATTAGCCCTATTACTACAACAATGAAAAAAATACATGCTCCAAAATTCATCGCCACCCACCTCACCTTTTAATGAAAACAACTGTATCTTACAATGTAAATTTATTATACTCCTTCTTTCAGAAACCTGCTTCTTTACTTAAATAAGAATATAGGAGCTATAGAAGCGACAAGTCCTTCTTTTACTAAAGCACTTGTTTATTTAAGTGTAACTCTTCACAAATTGTATATCCAACCTTAATTTACTTTTTCCCAAAATCAATAGTATTCTATATTATATCTAACGTTGGGTATGTGATGACCAAAAAGTATAGATAATTCCTGCAAGTAAGGATGGTTCAATAAGATTATTAATTGCTTCTGTCTCAGTAATATATTTTGTGTTTATTAAAAAACCAGTAACTTTTGTCTCTCCAATTTCTTTGTCATTTATTGATATTATCCCATTGCCTCTCCATGTTGTCTCAATTAAGATATGAGGAAAACTTTCGCTATGTAATTCAATTTTATGCTTCTCTTTTAATCCTTTCGAACCAATAATTTCACCAATTTCAATCCCGTTTTGTTCTAACTTCCAATGATGCCCTTCACTTAAAGAAAAGGATTGCTGTGAAATCTCAAATGTATTCATTCTGGATGCACCCTTTATATTCACATCATATATTGGGCTTGTTGCAGTTCTTTCGTAAGGCGGATGGAACCAACGATTCATTTCACCAATTTTGTCACCATCTTTATCGAGATTTAGTTTTTTTGTTGTAGCACCAAAAAGTGGACGGTCAATATAATTTTCATACGTTCTCCTACCATACAAGTTAATTCACACTCTCAAATCATTGGACAGGTATAGACTTTTATGTCATCTTATCCTTCTTATAACTGCTAAACACTGCAAATGGAAGTTTCGGTCTTAATCAATTCTGCCCGTTAGCAGCATCTATAAGCAATCACAGTTTGTTCCACTAACGCACCCGTTAGTTTAATAAGAATTGCCACCTGCTTGACTTATTTTTAACCCTTAAATGAATAAGATTGACTTCCTATTACATCCGTTTTAATCCTAAAAAGCCCTCCTGAAAAAGGAAAACTATTTAGTTGTTCTTTACTTAATCCCGTCCTTGCCGTGGTTATATACAACTCACTTAAATTTTTTCCTCCAAATATACACGATGTTACATTCAATGCAGGGACTTCTATGGTGGTTATTTGTTTTCCTGTTTTAGGATTCCATCTAGATACTTTTGAGCCACCCCAATGGGCAATCCACAACATTCCTTCTTCATCAATAGTCATTCCATCAGGCATTCCTTGTCCTACTGATAAGCTGATAATATCAATGGGATTTTTAATATCCCCTGTAACAATATTATAATTAAAACTACAAACCTTTTTAGTTAAAGTATCTATGTAATACATAAACTTATTATCTGGGGACCAGGTTATCCCATTTGATATTCCGAACTTATTTAACTTCTTTTTCACTTTAAAATTTGTATCTAAACAATAAAGAGCACCTTGCTCTTTAGCATAAGATTTATCCATTGTACCTGCCCAAAAACGTCCATAAGCATCGCATTTACCGTCATTGAATCGATTATTTGTCAAATGGCTCTCTGGTTCATCTATGGGGTAACTTTTTCCGTGTCGTATTCTAAAAAATAAAAACCGTTTTCCAATGCCAATACAGCTTCGTCTGAACTTCTGGGAACAATTGCTCCAATATATTGTTCTAACTGAATTACACGGTTTTCATTTGTAACTGGATTAAAAATGTATATCTTTTTTTCTAAAATATCTACCCAATACAATAGATGTTTTACATTATCCCAACACGGACCTTCTCCAAGTGTCGCTTTTACATCTAGAACTAATTCCAATTCTCCTACCAAACCAAACACCTCGTTCGATTTATTTTAAATATACTAAGTTCTGCAATAATAAGACAAAATCCTTGTTCCACATTACTGCCCGTTAGTGGAATAAGCGTGGCATTTCCTTATTGAAGAAAAGCACCCGTTAGTGAAACAACGTCCCTACCAACTTACAGAAAGGCTACCATAATGTTGTACAAGCTAGGTTATCTATTTTCTATCATAGGATACAAAGGATATTCCCATTGATGTGTACATTCCTCTAACATATAATAGCCTAGCTCTTTATTTGGTACGATACGGGAACATTGTTGGCTTGGTATTGCTCCGTCATCATAATCATTTGTCACTTCAATCCAGCTTTGACCAGATGTCTCATCATAGTGTACTGTCAAATGATTACCATTTATCGTTATTGTTTCACCATTCACTTTATTATCCGTCATATCAATGAAAACTTCGATTTCTTCTATACTTACTTGTGATTCAGAGGGATTCAAATATACATCTTTAATTCCTTGCCAAGTCGGAAAACGAACAGTATCTTTTGTGATCCATTTTTCTCTTTTTAACCCTAAAATATCTTCCGATCCTACTCCACTGGGATGTTCTGTACCTTGAACCATCATTTCAATCGATTGGTCATTAAGAAGCTTTCCTATAAAACCATACTTTGTCTTATAAAAGTTATAAAAATATGTGGTTTCGCCTAGCGTAAAGTGACTGTATTCAATTACGAGTGATTGCTGATTATGGGGAGAATCGATCTTGGTGTAGCTATAATCCGCTAACCAAACCATAAAACCATGTATCAGCAAAATTGGAATACTTAGGATCAATCCGACAATAGTCCATAAATTGTGATAACGCTTAGAACGAAAGCCGATTACAGCTAAAACAATAATATTAGTCACTAATGGAATTACATAACCTGTTGGTTTCAAGAAAAGAATAAAATAGTCTGTTAGATACATGATGATAAGCATCAAGTCGATTACACTTAGAAAAATTAAAGTCCATTTTGTTTTCGTCATCACCGATTCCCCATTTTCATTGAAAATTATTAGCAATATATTTCATATACCACAGCCCAAAGTGTTAGACACAGCAAGAAAAATTAAAAGAATCAATGAAATCGACTAAAATACAAATCCCCTATAGGTATTTTTTCTTCAATTACTACTAATTACAGAAAAAGGATCAGTAGCTGTATGACCCCAAATCCTTGTTGTGAATTTGCACCCGTTAGAGTTTAAGAGAATGTAGAAACAGTTTAGTTCAGTTCCCTTTTATATCTAAGAGCTTTATACCCTTCTTCTGCTGGCAGTTCATATGATGGACGTTCACCTTGATACTTAAAACCAATCGCTTCATAAAATGGAATTCCCATAAAGTTATCTTTTGCTACCGACACCCATTGTATTTTTGCTCCACGTTCGATTTGATCCTTTGTTACAGCTTCTAACAACTTACTACCAATTCCTTCTCTTTTTCTTTCAGGGTCTAAATATATGACGAATAATTCAGAAACACCACTATCAATAAATCCGCCTCCAGCTGCACCTAATACAGTTCCGTTATCAATAGCAACAAACCACCCGTTCCATTCTTCGGTAATATTTGTAATTTCTTTCTTAATTCTTTCTTCATTGTAGAATTCTTTAATTATCTTTTCTATATGATGTTGAGGTAACAATTCTGGATAGGTATTTCTATGTCCTTCAGAACAAACTTTAATAATTCCACCTATATCTTCTAAGATGGCTTTTCTTATCTTAATCATTACGACCTTTCCCCTCTATAAATGATTTATCGTCTTGTTGAACATAACTACGTCTTTAACACAATAGGAACTGCCACATCGACAGCCCCTTGTTCAACTCTTGCACCCGTTACTTTAATTACAATAGTTCACATTTCTTATTCCAATTCATTTATTGCCGGTTTAATATTACCAATTAACTTTTAAAAACCCAGTTTCTTTTGGGAAATCATTTCTGGTGAGTTCTCTACCAGTAATAAGCTGTCTATACGACTTTATCGTTTCATCGTGAGAAACTATGTATATTCTTTTATTTCCAATTTGCTTACACCATTTTAAAAAAACTTCTGCTATAACTTTAAACTCTTTTTCAGGTGATTTATTTATCCCTTTTGACCACCATTCATTTGATAGTTCTTCTTCGATGTAAAAATCAGTGAAATCTTCTTTTATTATTTCTTTTGTTAGAATTTCATCACAAGGTAGTGTCTGCCATTCTGGATTTTGAGGAAACATTCTTGGAGATATTAATGGGCTTACTATTTTCTGACACTTTATACCTTCACTCCAAATTTGTGCAGTCTGTAAGGTTCTTCTAATTGGACTAATTATAATTACATCTGATTGCGATAAAGGAAACTGTTTTTTTAGTGTCTTGGCTTGATTTATCCCTTCCTTTGTTAATGCAGGGTCTAAAGTATGTAGACTTCTAGGTAAATCTAAGGTGTGTTCCCCTTGTCCGTGTCTTATAAAGACTAAATCCATCAAAACTCCTCCTTCAAAAAAAAGTCACTCTACACTCTTATTCAACTATCCTGTGGCTTTAGTGGAATGAACAAGGGTGTAATTCCTAATTAAAGGAAAGCTACCCGTTAGTTGAATAACACTATTCATTAGTTGACCTATCATAAAAGGTAACAAAGAATCGAAAGTTATTTGTAAATTCACTATAAATATTGTCTAATCGATTATTAAGTTCGCTTCTTGATAAATAATTTTCATCTTTCAATTCACTAATATTATCTTCTAATGATAATAAATTTCTTATAATATCAACTAAATATCTTCTTTGTTCACTTGTATAATCGACTTGAACAACAAGGTTTAGCAATACTTCTCTGGTTTTCTGCACCTCGGAATGTATTATGTCAAATTTAACTTTATCAAAGGATACAGATTTATCGCTAATTAACCAATCTTGTTCGAAAATCGGCAGAATATATCTTGTTCGGTCTATTGTTAGGTTTGAATTTTCACTATCTGAATCTGCTTTTAAATCTTTTTCATACGAATCTTTAAATTCAATTAAAATTTCTCCATAGTTTTCACCATTAAATAATACTTTTTCTGGTTGGTAGGAATAACTTTTATTAACGCTGAAGGACGAGTAAGGATATAGATAAGTTATTATAGAAATAAAAATGACAATCAGTACAATGAATCCCGCTATACTCCAACTAATTCTTTCTTTTACCTTTTCACTCATATAAAGTCCCCTTACTTTTAAACTAAAGCACCCGTTACTTTAAGTACAATCTTTCACAAACTAACACTAACGACGATTGTTGAAGAAAAGGGATTACCTATTTGTTTTATTAATTAGTTTCGAATGATTCTATGAACTCATCAACATCTTTGCTCATTTCCTTATAGCGAGTCCAATGAAGATAATGATGGCCCTGTAAAGTAATAATTTTACTAAAAGGTGAATTAGTTAACTGAGTTTCATAAAAAGTCACATTGTTTTTACCATCCTCTGTTACCTTATCTTCTTTTGTAGTGAAGAATAAAACTGGCATATCAGAAGGGAATCTCATATCAACAGTTTTGTCAATATTGCTTTTTATTTCATTCGCTTCATCAACCACATTTTTGTTGTTGCCTTTCCAAGCAGTAATCGCTTTTGTCATCTTTAGATTTTCTTCTGTATAAGTACCTTCCTCAGCTATAGGAAGTATATTGTCTGGAATCAAATACGATACCAATCTTGCAATGCCAGTTGGTGCCACACAGCTGAGGAATTTAGGCATTGTAGGAGCAGTTTCACCAAAATATTCTAACGCCTTTGGTAATGTAGGATCTATTCCTATGACGGCTTTAATTTCATCTGGATACGTATAGGCATAATACATACTATAGATTCCAGAAATTGAATGTGGCATCAATATGTATGGACCTTGAATGTTTAGTTTTTCGAGTGTAGTTCTTATTTCTTCCACTATGTTTTCCACTGTCCGTTCCTTGTTAGTTTTATCGCTCCATCCATACCCAAACGGCTCTACCACTACTACTTTATTATTCTTTGCCATTTCATTAATCAATGGTTCAAAATCCAGTGTTGGTGCTGCCGTACCAAGACCACTCAATAAAACGATTGTATTATCTCCATTACTCTTTGTATAGACGTGCATATTGTTACCATCTACTTCAACTAACTGGCCTATTGCAGAATACTTATTTTTTTCATATGCAGTCATAATGTTACTGATAATCACCCAAAAAACAAGTACTGCTGCGATTGCTAATAAGGCATTCCTTAAAACAATCCAAAATCTAAACTTCTTTTTAGTTTTCATAATTTCTTCTACTCCCTATGGTTTTCTTTCTTATCAATTTCATTTTAACGTACGAACGAATTTCTTGTAATGAACCTGGGGTATATTTTTATTTAGGACTTGAGGCTTATTAATACAGATAGGTAAGGGTTTGAAGTTATCGCTCCCTTTTCCCCCTGTTCACACCGTACATGCGACTTTCACCGCATACGGCGTTCCAACTAATCCAATTCATTCAATTCTATGTATTATTAGATTTG
>NZ_QJSK01000018.1:0-57246 GCF_003426095.1 Paraliobacillus sp. X-1268 | reverse complement strand
GTTATAATGTCCAAATTGCGACAGAAGGACAATATGCACTCGCTTATGATGTATTTCCTAATCCAACCGATGTACGCACATTCATTCCTTTTCTAGATAAAATCGAGGAAAGCTTCTTTGAGCTTCCCAAATATATCGTCGCTGATGCAGGTTATGGAAGTGAACAAAATTACGATGATGTCCTAATTAATCGGGAGCGCATTCCACTAATTACATACAATATGTACCGAAAAGAGAAGACAAAGAAATATAAGCAAGATCCTTTTAACACAAAGAACTGGGAGTATGATGAAGCGACTGATTCCTTCCTCTGTCCAAATGACAAAAAAGTAATGTTCCAGTATCTGTCCAACCGGACAGGTAAAGACAACTTCACTCGAGAGTTTAGAGTCTATGAATGTGAAGATTGTTCGGATTGTCCATTACGCTCACAATGTACAAAAGCAAAGGAAGGAAATAATCGAAAGATATATTACAACGAAAAATGGGAACAACAAAAAGCATACACAAAACAACAACTTTCAGAAAAAGAAACCGGTAAAATCTATGGTAAACGAAAAATAGATGTGGAACCAGTCTTCGGATTTTTGAAGGCTAATTTGCGTTTTACTCGCATGTCGGTAAGAGGCAAAAAGAAAGTAGAAAATGAATTAGGATTCGCGTTCATGGCGGTGAACTTGAGAAAGTACACCGCTAAACATGCGAATGGTACAACAACGCCTGAATATAATCTAACAAAAAAAGGTTCCGACCATCTTTCTATGATGATTGGAACCTTTTTCGTTATTTTTGGCTAGTTATGTCCCAGCCTCTTTTCGTCTAACATTTAATTATTCACGCCCATGTAATTCAAAGTACGTATTAGATTATTTGATTTGATCTGCATACATTCCTAGTTTTTTTAGCAATTGAATTGCTTGAGCCTTTTCTTCCTCTGTTAATCCACTTGTGATCGATTCAATTTGTTTCCAATGAGCAGGAAAAATTTCATTTAATAAGTCTTCCCCTTTCTTAGTAATTGCCGCATACGTAATTCGGCGATCACTTGCTGATGGGACGCGTTGAATGAATTCTTTTTTCTCTAATTTATCTACTACATAAGTGATGCTTCCACTTGCAAGTAAAATTTTATCACCTATTTTTTGTAGAGGTTGCTCTCCTTGATGATATAAAAGTTCTAGTACACCAAAATCCGTTGTGTTCAAACCATTTTTTCTTATATCATTTGCTACTTGATCTGAAACCGAACGATAAGCCTTTGATAATACAACAAATAACTTTAAGGAGGGATCTTCTTTTTTCTTGTTATATAATTCTTTCTTTTCATCCATCTGTGGGTCCCCCTCTTTCATAATTACATTAATTAAACTTTTTACTTATGAACTTAATTCTTTCTTCATTCTGAACTTGAAAAGAGTTTTCGACCTTAAAATAATTAATACCATTACCATTAAACTAATTGTAGGATTTGAAACGCTTTGTACTGTACAGAAAAATAATAGCACAATCCAAAGTAAAATAGTAATAGATATTCGATCAAAGCCTTTAGAAACTTGATTAATTTTCTCTTGTAACAAAAAATAAATCAATTCACGAGCTGCCAGCGCGTAAAATCCTAACTGAATTGGTATCCAAAAGCCTGTGTCCGCAAACAAAACCAATAAGGTTCCTGCAACTATTAGTAACAATAAACCTGGACAGTAGACCCATTTTAAAAACACACTTTCCCATTTATCCATTTGCCAAGGTAAACTATACAACAACTTATCTTGAAAAATGGATGTAAAGAAATTAACCGCTACTTGAGCATATAAAAAGCTACTAACTGCTATTCCAACCCCAAATACCCAATCATTATGAAAGCTTAACGCAATAAGCGTAATCAACGTTGATCCTAATCCTTTTATTACTTGTTCCTTGTGCTCTGTGAAATACAAAAAGCATATGCGATGATACACCTTATTTGAATTATAAATTGGAAATGGGTCTTTTAAACGTTTATTTCGAACTAAATGATGAAACATACCACGGCGTTTAGGTGGCTCTATCTTAATCATTGACATTTTCGAAATAAAAAACATATTCCATATAATCAAATCATTTGTTTGAATAATATCTTGCCAATTAACATGTTTAAAAGCTCGCTTCCATAACAAACGATTAACAAGCACAAGTATTAGACCTATACAACTGATTATATGGATTTGTGTAGAAATGAAAAATGCTAGTAAAACTACCGTACTTCCAATGAATCCACTTACCGGAATAGCCAACCATTTTATATACCAAGGTAATTGATATACAACCCATTGCGGTATGGTCATCAACCATTGGATAATTATAATGATACCCACCAGAACAGACAAAAACTGCACTGAAAAGGGAGTTAGAAATGCTAACAATCCACCAGTTCCTATCATTGCCAAACTAAAATTAATATTTTTATTAAGAGCACAGAATAACCAGAGTCGTTCTTTACGATAAGGTAGCATACTTAACATGAATTCGGAACTAGAAAACAAGATACCAGATCTAGTAGAACTCATAGAAATTGGCCTTAATATAGAAAGAATAACAACCATTGTATAGTTAGATGAAACAACTTCTTCTATGGTAATAAAATAGCTTTCAAATTGCTGAAGTGTGTCATAAATAATCATTACCACAAACAATGCAAAAATGATTCCGTAAACTAATATTGTTTTGTCAAAAGCAACTCCAAAAGCCAACTTATATAGCTTTCTCTTTTTATTCGAACGGTTTTTTTGAACATGTCGATAGGCCTGATAAGCAGATGGAGGTATTATCATTATTCAAATCTCCTCTTTAGAATTTCGAAATTCTGCATATAACCACTGCCAACTACCTTACCTTGTTGTAGCATAATATACTGATCAGCTAGATCCTTCATTCGCTCTAGTTGATGTGACGTCAACAAAATTGCAGTCCCATTTTGAACTTTCTCTTTCATGACCTGTTGCAAAAAGTCTGAAGCATATATATCCAATCCCATAAATGGTTCATCAATCAACAGAAGGGGGACATCCGGTAACATAGCACATATTGTTTGAACTTTCTGTCGCATCCCTTTTGACAACGACTCTGGGTATTCATTTTGTTTATCAGCAATTTCCAACTCATTTAGATAATGCGCTATTTTTTGATAAAGCTTACCTTTATCCATTTGATAACTTTCACCATACAATTGAAAATGCTGCATCACGGTTAGCTCAGATAACAAGAAAGGTTCTTCCGGTATGTAAGCTAATTGCTGTTTAAACCGAACAAAGTCCTCTTTTTGAAACGTATCTTTTAATTTAATAACGCCTTCTTTTTTCTCTTGTAAACCTAAAATTGTTTTCATTATTGTTGATTTACCAGCGCCATTATGACCTACTAATGCCGTAATCGATCCTGGTTCTAATTGAAATGAAATACTTTCAAGAATTTTTTGTTGTTGAATAGACACAGAAACACCTTGAACTGTTAATGTCGACAATATCAGCGCCTCCTTCTCTATTCTTAACGTTTTATGTTGTAAAAACGTTCCCAACTACTTTAACGCTTTTTCAAAATAATAGAGTTCAGCTGCTTCCTTTTCTTCTCTTCTTGCTTGTACAAAACGGAAACCATTTCGTTTAAAAAGTTTTTGTGCGTATTGATTTTCCGCATAAGTATCGGTTGTTAAATGGTTTGCATTATGCTTCTTTGCTACTTTCTCAGCAAATTGAAAAAAATTATCCGCTAAGCCTTTCCCTCTTGCATTCGGATCAACAGCTAATCGCTTTACTGTTAATGCATGATCATGTTGACTCCAAGCAATTTCATCATATTCCTCATGCCCTCTTTTACTTATTGTGCAAACACCTAAAATTAACTCAGATTCCTTGTAGATGTATAACTCTTCTCGTCTTAAATCTTTTTGATAATCTGTAACAAGTGGATAGGTGTCGTTCCATTGAAAGCTTCCTTGTTCATTCATCATTTTAACAACACTTTTCACTACTAGCATAATTCCCTCCAGATCCTTTTCTGTAGCCAGTTGAATCATCTATATCCCCCCATTTTTTATCTATTCAAATATTGTACTATATTTTTGTTTGTTTTTTATATTTAATCTTTATCTATGTTATTTTCATTCTTTTAGAAGGCACAAAAAAAAGAACGAACCAATTTATTAGGTTCGTTCTTCTTAATTAAGCTAATTCTTTTTCTAGAAAGTCTGTTACCTGTTCAGGCGACTTCGTATGAGCACTATGTTGATGTGCAAGTTTTTTGCCATTTTGGAAAATTAGTAAGCTTGGAATTCCCATTACTTCATACTCTTCTGCAAGTCCTGCAATTTCATCACTATTCACTTCATACCAGTCATATTGCTTGTACTCTTCCAGGATATCTCCAATAAACATGTTCATTCGTTTACAGTCTGGACACCAATCTGCAAAGAATTTAATAATAACAGGTTTATCTGATTGAATTACTTGATAAAATTCTTCTTTTGTTTCTATAGCTTTCATGTTATTAGCCCCCTTCTTATCTCATTAATTTATCATGTATAAGATGGTAATCACAACGAATTAGGCTTGGACATCATTATATTCGACTCGACCTAATAAAAATGCAACAAACAATCCTAATGCAAAAGTCATAATACTTATAATTGTTCCCTGGAAAGTTGTTGGCCATCCTGGAAAAATGACAAATATTGAACCAATCACCAGACCAATAATGACAGCAAAGGTAGCTGTTGTATAATTTTCCAAAAAGTAATGAATCACTTTACTCATCACAAGAATACCCATGATAATACCTAATCCAACAACTGCTACGATATCCAGTTTAATCTCGCTTACTGCGTTAATTATCGTACTATATGCGCCAATAACTAGTAATAAAAAAGAACCACTAATACCAGGCAAGATCATGGCTGCACTTGCAATAAAACCTGCCATAAATAAAAAAACATATGTTGACAAGGTAATATCTGTTATTGGTGCTACTTCATCTGAACGAAAGAACAACATAGATGCAACAACCCCTACACCGATTATCAATAAGAAAAAATGATGTGCTTTAAATGTATATCTTGCTTCTGATTTACGTAATAGATAGGGAATAACACCAATTATAAGCCCTAAAAATGCAAATTGGGTTGGACCTGGATGGTGTTCAAATAAAAATTCTATCGTACCTGCCAATAAAAATATAGCTGTTACTATTCCTATCCCAAGTGGAATCAAAAAACCAAGATGTTTTCTCCAGTCCTTGCTAAAAAAACCGTTTATTGCTTCAATTAATTGATCGTATATACCAAGCACGACTGCAATGGTCCCGCCACTAACACCAGGAACGACATCACTTGCGCCCATCAACATACCACGATAAATATTTCTCCACTCCATGTTTAGTTTCTCCTTTTTTTAAAAAAGATCATGATACTTTTTGTATTATAGCAAAAGATGGGGAGGATGGATATATATCTTTTATTAATAAAAATAGAACCCCTTTTCTATTAGAAGGAGTTAATTGGATTCAATAAACTCAAGTTCTGGCATCCATTGTGACATATGCGCTTTAATTTCTTGATACTGTGTAGCAACATCTACTAATTGTGAATTTGTTACTTTATACATTGGCAAGACTTGATAATTTTTCGGACCATGGTCATTATAATCAACTAACGTTGGCAAGAATTTTGGCGCACTTATTTCTATCTTTTCTTCCCCTTTTTCTACAGTTTTTTCAACTGTAAGTTCTACCATACCGCCTATTCTTCGGTAAAATTCATCTTGACCTGACAAAAAATTTCCCAGGGAATATGCGACGAATGTTTTGTTTCCACTCTTTCCTTCAACCCACTCCATTGGTTGTAAAACATGGGGATGGTGACCAATAATGATATCGACCCCTAAATCAGCAACATATTGCACTAATTCTTTTTGTTCATCATTTGGCATTCGCTCGTACTCTGTACCAAAATGTAAATTCATAACAATGACATCTGATACTTCTTCCGCATCTTTCACATCAGAAGACATCGCTTCTTGATCAATTAAATTAACTAGATAATCTTTCCCTTCAGGTACTGGCAAGCCATTTGTACCATATGTATAACTTAAAAAGGAAATAGCTATATCCTCTTCTTCCAAAATTCGAATCTCTTGGCTATCTGCTTCGTTTTTATAAGCACCCGTATAATTCATATCAATTTCATCCCAATAATTTAAAGCATTTTGAATTGCTTCTTCTCCACGATCAAGTGTATGATTGTTGGCTAAAGAAACTATATCAACTCCAGCTTCTTTTAAACCATCTCCTACCTGATATGGACTATTAAATTGAGGATAAGTAGATAAACCAATACCTTCTCCACCAATCATCGTTTCTTGATTTGCCATTGTAATGGTTGGCTCAGATAGATATGGAACTACTTTTTGAAGCATTGGCATAAAATTATAACCCAATTCTGTTTGGGCATCGTTATAAACTCGCTCATGGATCAACATATCACCAATCGCAGCCAACTGAATCGATGTTGTTTTTGGCACTAAATTTAGTTGTTCTTTCTCAGTACTTGTTTCGAGTTGATGCTTATTATGATTCTTTACAGAAAATTCATCTTCATTATTCAAACAACCTACAAGTAATAATAATAGTATAGCGAATAACATAATTAACATTTTATTTAATTTCACAACATCTCATCCCTTTTTCAATACTAACTTATACTTTATCGACATAATTCTTCGTTTCTTTACTCTACTACTTCCCTGTTTTTTATCTTTTTACTCGTTTTGTTTTCTAAGGAAATTACAAGTATAATGAAATCATGAGGTGATCGTATGTTAAACGATAGATTAATGCAGGCAATTACATACGCAACAGTAAAGCATGATGGACAAAAAAGAAAAGTTGACCGAACACCATATATTGCACATCCATATCGTGTTGCGATGTCATTAAAAGCAGCTGGGTATGAAAATGATGTAGTAATTGCTGGTCTATTACATGACGTTGTTGAGGACACAGATAGCACTTTAATTGAGATCAAGGATCTTTTTGGCGAACAGATAGAAAAGCTGGTTGCATATGCTACAGAGCCTGAAAAAACAATCCCTTGGGAACAACGCAAGCAACATACTATAGATGGGATTAAACATGCACCATTAGCTGCCAAGTTAGTTGTATGTGCTGACAAGATTGATAACTTACATTCCATTCTAGAAAGTGAGCGTTTGTTAGGAACTGTGATGTGGGATTCATTTCAACGAGGAAGAGAAGACCAAAAGTGGTATTATCAGGCCGTGTATGAAAGTCTTATTAATGGCATAGTTGAGAAAGATACACCAACATTATTCAAACAATTTAAGCGGCTACTAGATCAATTTTAAAAACATATTGGAGGACATTATGGAAGACATCTTACAACTTAAAGGAAAAAACATTGTAATTATGGGCGTTGCAAATGAACGGAGCTTGGCATGGGGGGTAGCAAAAACGCTACATCATGCAGGCGCTAAATTAATTTATACGTATCGAAAAGAACGTTCTCTTAAAAAATTAACGAGTCTATTAGAAAAGTATAATATGGATGCAGAATTAGTTGTGGCATGTGATGTGAGCAATGATGACAGTATTGAAGAAGCCTTTAACCAGATTGGCGAGAAAGCTGGACAGATTGACGGAATTGTTCACGCTATTGCCTTCGCTCACGGCGAGGACTTGCACGGGGACTTTATCAATACTTCTAGAAGTGGATATGCCTTTGCGCAAGACACAAGCGCCTACTCCCTCATCGCAGTTGCAAGAGAAGCAAGACGCTTCCTAACTGATGGTTCCTCAATTGTTACAATGAGTGCTTTAGGAGCAGAAAGAGTACTTGATGGTTATAAGGTTATGGGCGTTGCTAAAGCTGCTTTAGAGTCTACCTGTAAACACCTTGCTTTAGATTTAGGTGAGTCTAATATCCGAATTAATACAGTTTCAGCTGGTCCAATTCGTACGCTTGCCGCGAAAGGAATACCTACATTTCAAAAGATGCTTAGGGATTCTAAAGAGAAGGCACCACTTAAGCGCAACGTTACGCAAGAAGAAGTTGGAAATATGACAATGATGTTACTAAGCCCTATTTCTAGTGGTGTAACCGGGGAAGTGCTTCATGTCGATGCAGGTTATAATATTATTGGATAAAATATATTTTCTATGTTTAATCATGTTATTAACCGGGTAAAATATAATTGTAGACATCAAACAACCAATCTATTTTGAAAGGATGTATACAATATGGCACGTAAGCAACAATATCAACCGACTAAAAAGGTCGGAGTAGAATTATCTTCAGCACAAGAGGTTCATTACAATAGTGACTTTAAGCAAGCTGATATTGCTGGCGGATTCCGCAAAGAAAAATTAAATCAGATTCACAGTAATACTTAAAAGAAAGTAAGTCAAAGGCTAGGTAGAAATCCCCCTCTACCTAGCCTTTTTTTATCTATTTATAAGGAATAAAGCGATCTAAGTGTGAAGACAGCTACTTATATTTGTTCAAGTATCAACGTTCACCTTATACATTCCCCTATCCGAGCGCGACATCTAAAATCATCATCACTGCAAATCCGATCATCAAACTCATCGTCGCAAGCTGAATATGACCTCTTTCCTGCGAACCTGGGATTACTTCCTTCGCAACTACAAAAATCATTGCACCAGCAGCAAAACTAAGCGCATAAGGTAGTAGTGGTTGTATAAAAATAACTGCGACAGCACCAATTACAGCTGCAATCGGTTCAACCATCCCTGAAAATTGACCATAGAAAAAACTTTTTCTTGCTGACATACCTTCTCGACGTAATGGAATCGAAACCGCTGTTCCTTCTGGGATATTTTGAATACCTATCCCTATCGCAAGCGCTATTGCACCTGATAATGAAGTAGTTGAAAAATTTGATGCAAGTGCACCAAATGCTACACCTACCGCTAAACCTTCCGGAATATTATGCAATGTTATTGAAAAAACTAACATTGCAGTTCTGTGTTTTGCCTTTCTATCTTTTATTTCTTTAAAGTATAAATCCTCATTTATCATTGGTAAAACTTTATCAACCATCATTAAGAAAATACCGCCTAATAAGAAGCCAATAACAGCTGGAATATATGGTGGTACTCCTTGTTCTTCAGCCATTTCAATTGCTGGTGCTAAAAGTGACCAAAAACTAGCTGCAATCATTACGCCGCCCGCAAATGCCAACATACTATCAAATACTTTTGGATTTGCTTTCTTTGTTGAGAATACAAAAGCTGCGCCAAATGCTGTACATCCCCACGTGAAAAGCGTAGCAAGCAGTGCTAATACAATGGGATTCAGTTCTAATAACCATGCTGTCACACTCATTCTCTCCTTTTTTATGTTGTAATATTTTCTAATCTTGCGCTAGGGCAAAAAAATATCCCTACGCCAATAGTCTATGCGCTAAGTGCATTACCTGTCAATGTTTTTATCAAGATTGGCGCTAATCTTATCACATTACCATCACAATAAATGATATTCTTCCTTTATACTTGTCGGAGCCCTTTTAACAATTTGCTGTAGTATCAGACTTGCAATCATAATATCATCAAACAAACCAATTATAAGAAAAAAATCAGGTAATAGATCAAAAGGAAAAACAACATACACTAAGATAAGTCCTATCGCTATCATTTTTGATCTTAGCTTTACTTGTCTTGATAAGAAATATTCCTTTAAAAACGGAATCGATTGTCGAAATTGAAATATAAATTTAAATCGTCTCCAGAAACGCATAGGTTCACATCTCCTTTACTCTATTATTTATTCCCTAATAGTCGTTCCAAAAAACACAGTGCGTAAAACAAAAAATACCGATGAAGAATAAATCTTCATCGGTACAATTAATTGATACTATTCACTTTTTCGTTTTGATGATTTTTCACGTTCGTTTTTATTTAGAATCTTCTTACGTAAACGAATCGATTCTGGTGTAACTTCGCAATACTCATCATCATTTAAATATTCTATCGCTTCTTCCAACGTTAATGTTCTTGTTTTTCTAATAGTAGACGTTTGGTCCTTATTAGCGGAACGAACGTTAGTAAGATGTTTTTCTTTAGTAATGTTAACTGTTAAGTCATTTTCACGGTTGTGTTCTCCAACAATCATACCACCGTATACTTCAGTACCCGGTTCTACAAATATCGTACCACGATCCTCAAGACCCATAATACCATATGTGGAAGATTTTCCGTTTTCTAATGAAACTAGAACACCACGTGTTCGTCCACCAACTTGGCCTGGAACAACTGGCTCATACGTATCAAACGTGTGATTAATAATACCAAACCCTCTAGTTTGCGTCATAAATTCAGTAGAATAACCAATTAGACCGCGAGAAGGAACTTTGAATTCCATTCTAACTTGTCCGTTACCATGGTTAACCATGTCGATCATTTCACCTTTACGAGAACCTAAAGATTCCATAATTGCTCCTGTATGATCTTCTGGTACATCAACTTGTACACGCTCTACTGGTTCACAACGTACGCCATCAATTTCTTTAATGATAACTTGTGGTTTTGATAACTGAAGTTCAAAACCTTCACGACGCATATTCTCAATTAGAATAGACAAGTGAAGTTCTCCACGACCAGAAACAATCCAAGCATCCGGTGAGTTTGTTGGATCAACACGTAAACTTACATCTGTTTCTAATTGCTTCATCAATCGTTCTTCAATTCTTCTAGACGTAATATACTTTCCTTCTTTACCAGCAAACGGACTGTTGTTTACAACAAACGTCATCTGTAAAGTTGGCTCATCAATACGCAATATTGGTAATGCCTCTTGATGATCGGTTGGACAAACTGTTTCACCTACGTTAATGTCTTCCAAACCGGATAGTGCAATGATATCGCCAGCTTTAGCTTCTTCAATCTCAATTCTCTTCAGCCCGATAAAGCCAAATAGTTTGCTGATACGGAAGTTTTTGACTGTACCATCTTTTTTCATCAAGGAAACTTGTTGGCCTACTTTGATTGAACCTCGGAAAATACGTCCAATTCCAACACGACCCAAATAATCATTATAATCAAGTAATGTTATTTGGAATTGTAATGGCTCTTCTGAGTTATCAGGCGGTGCAGGAATGTTTTCAAGAATAGTAGTAAATACAGCTTCCATCGATTCTTCCTGTTCTTCTGGTTCATTACCAGAAGTACCATTTAATGCAGAAGCATAAACAACTGGGAAATCTAATTGCTCATCATCAGCACCTAATTCAATAAATAGATCTAATACTTCATCAATTACTTCAGTTGGTCTTGCACTAGGACGGTCTATTTTATTCAATACAACAACTGGTGTTAGTTTTTGTTCTAAAGCCTTTTTCAACACAAAACGTGTTTGTGGCATACAGCCTTCATACGCATCAACTACAAGTAATACACCATCTACCATACGCATAATACGCTCTACTTCTCCACCGAAATCGGCGTGTCCAGGTGTATCAAGGATATTTATGTGTGTATCTTTGTAGTTAATCGCAGTATTTTTTGCCAAGATTGTTATACCACGTTCTTTTTCTATATCATTTGAATCCATTGCACGCTCATCAACGTGCTCATTTGCACGGAATGTGCCTGAGTAACGCAACAACTGGTCAACTAATGTTGTTTTACCATGGTCAACATGGGCAATAATTGCAATGTTCCGAATATCTTCTCTTAATTGCATCCCTTACATCTCCTCTTTAAAAAACGTTCATTTTCGACTACAACCAATTAATTGTAGCATAAAACCTCTACAAAAGTACAATTATTTTATAATTTGAATCTAATTGTGAAAAGTGCGCCACCTAAATGTGATTTAGAGACAGCTATTGTTCCATTAGATCGTTCAACGATTGCGCGAGAAATAGCTAGACCTAGGCCTGTTTCACCGCCTTCTCCTTTAATAAACCGTTGAAATAATTTAGGCATTAAATCCTCTGAGATACCTTCTCCATCATCTTCTACTGTAAGCTCCACATGTTCAGTTGTCTTGTTCACGTTAATGACTACCTGTTTGTTTGCATGCCTAATACCATTGGTCACAATATTCATCATTGCACGTAGTAACTTCTCATGATCAGCATAAAGAGTAACATTTGCATCCACTTCATGTTTTAACTTCACATTCTTTTCGCTTGCCATTGGCAGAGCACGCTCTACTGTTAATGTAATCAATTCATCAATTTTTATGAATTCATCTTTGTATATATTTTCTTCACTATCTAATTTAGCTAATAGAATCATCTCATTAATAATCTTTTTCAATCGAGCTACCTCATCTACCATTACACCTAACCCTCTATCTGATTCCTCATCTACGAAGATACCATCTCTAATTCCTTCTGCATACCCCTGAATTGTCATTAATGGTGTTTTTAATTCATGACTAGCGTTTTGAAAGAACTGTCGTTGAGAATTAATATAACGTTGTAGTTCAACTGCCATATCATTGACACTTTGTTCTACTTCCTTTATTTCACCTGTTGCTATAACTCGTTCTACATCATCAAATTGTCTGTTCTCAATTTTTTTCAGTTGATGTTTTAATTTCGTTAAAGGTGTAACTAAGCGCTTTGTTAAAAAGTGACTAAATAATACAATTATCATAATTCCAATTAAAAATACAATAATCAGACGGCTAAAGAAGTTATTTTGCACTTCTTGTAAATCATTTAACGGTGTAATTAATACAAGCTTTCTGTCTAGTAAATCAGGAAAAATTGACAAAATAGAAACAACATAGCGGTCATCTCCATCTATCCATAATGATTGTTCTTTATCATTTAGGTCATATGTCTCAAGCCAATCATCAATCAAATCTTGTGGTAATGTTCGGAGTAGCGTCTGTTCTTGATCACGATCATAGATGAATAATTGCAATTTTTCTTCTCCAAGCCACTGTGATAGGCTTTCCGGATTAGCATCACTCAATAAAAATTCAATGAGGATTTCTCCCTTTTCTTCTAGTTGATCTTGTTCATTTTGAATTAACACATCTAATATAAGAGAATAGATCATAATTGCTACGACAGACATAATAATGACTAATAATGTTGTAAAAGCAATAGTTATCTGTGTTTGTAACCTCATTCTAATTCCCCATGTTCATGACTGAGTCGATAACCAAATCCCCAAACTGTTTCCACTGGTAATCCATCTATTTTTTTTCGTAGCCTCTTAATTAGATCATCTACAGCACGATCGCTACCAAAGTAATCTTCACCCCAGATAAGTGATAACAACTCTTCTCTTGCAAACGCACGATTTTTATTTCGAATTAGAATATGTAACATATCAAATTCTTTAGCCGTAACTTCTGCTTCTTTTCCTTTCCAATACACGCGACGATCTTCTACATTCAATCTTAAACTTCCTACTTCATAGAAATCACTTGATAGTGTCTCGTTTTCAACATACGAAAAATCAACACGTTTAAATAGCCTTTTTACCCGAGCGACTAGTTCTCTTGGACTGAATGGCTTTGTGAGATAGTCATCACTTCCTAATTCCAATCCAAGTATTTTATCTACTTCCTCATCCTTGGCAGATATAATAATGATAGGAACTTCACTTTTCTGTCTTATCTTTTTACATAACTCATAGCCATCCATTCCTGGTAACATAATATCTAATATCCACATATCAGGCTCATTACCTCTCGTGAGCTCCCACGCTTGTTCTGCATTATCAACCATAGATATTTCATAACCATCCTTCTTTAAATAAGCAGACACAATATCACGGATGTTTGGATCATCTTCTACAATAAAAATATGGTGCTTCATATTCTTATGCCTCCTTTTTCTTTCTATTATTTTCGCACAATCTTTATCAACATGCATAGTACTTTTAATTACACACTTTTTCTACAATTATACCGAAAACTTGCCAAACCTGCTCGGTAGAATTAAAAATGTAATCAACAACACATAAAAAAATAAACGGAAGGCGTGATAGTAATGACAAACCAAGATGATCGCAATACTAATGATACAGATTATATGCACGAAACAGATACTGATAAATACTATGTAGAACCAATTGAAAATAGTGCAGAGGAAGAACAAGCAGCAACAAGCGAAGAAAATGAGAATGATTTGCTAGTTAGTTCTACGAGCAACCCTAATCCTGAACCAACAAAACAAAATAGATTCGCAATGTTTTTAAGTAGCTTAGCTGGTGGTGTTACAGTAGCAATACTCGGATTTATCCTATTGTTTACTGGCATTATTCCAATCGACTCCGATCAAACAATGGATACCGCATCAACAACGGATTCAGTTGAAACGACTACAGTAATTCAAACTTCAACTGATGGTGACACTGTATCCGCAGACGGTTTAAGTAACGTATCAGAAGCAGTTGTTGGCGTATCGAATATTCAAACAACTGAAGCTGAACTGTGGGCAGAGTCATCAGAATCAGATACAACTGGAACTGGTTCAGGTGTTATTTATAAGAACGAAGATGGATTAGCATATATTGTTACAAATCATCATGTCGTAGATGGCGCTACAGAATTAGAAGTAACATTAGCAAATGGTGATGTATTGACCGCAACTTTATTAGGTTCTGATGAATTAACAGACTTAGCTGTTTTAACGATAGATGGTAGCGAGATAGATACAATTGCAACCTTGGGTTCTTCTTCAAATCTAATTGTAGGCGAAACTGCAATTGCAATTGGTAATCCTTTAGGAACAGACTTTGCAGGATCCGTTACAAAAGGTATTATTAGTGGTTTAGAAAGATCCGTAGAAGTAGATCTTAACTCAGATGGTGTCGCTGACTGGACAACCGAAGTAATTCAAACAGATGCCGCTATTAACCCTGGTAACAGTGGTGGAGCTCTAGTAAATAGTGCAGGAGAAGTTGTTGGAATTAATTCAATGAAAATAGCATTGGAAGAAGTAGAAGGTATTGGTTTTGCAATTCCAATTGATGATGCTAAACCAATTATTGAACAATTAGAAACAGAAGGTAGCGTTTCTCGTCCATTCATTGGTATTAATGCCATTGCGTTATCAACTGTTCCAGAAAGACAAATACAACAAACTCTACAACTTGGAACTGACGTTACAGAAGGTGTTGTAATAGCTGAAGTGCAAACTGATTCAGCTGCAGATATAGCAGGCCTTGAACGTTACGATGTCATTACCGAGATTAATGGCACAGCGATCACATCAATGATGGATTTAAAAGAGTATCTTTATTCCGAAACAGCTATTGGTGATGAAATTCCAATTACGTTTTACCGAAATGGAGAAAAACAAGAAACAAATCTTACATTAACTGAGCAACAAGAAAATCTTACAGAGTAATTTGAAAGAAACTGGATGAACACATTCTAAAAGGACCTTCCCCCTTTCCTTTAGAATTTCAAATAGATGAATACATGTTTTGAAAAAGGCAGTACCAATCGGTACTGCCTTTTTACTTATCCAAAAAAGAAATCAAATATATTACTACCAGTTGAGCTTTGTTTATTATAAAACTCTGAATAACCACAGTTTTTGCAATAAACAACGATAAATTGATTACTTTGTACATCAAACATTTTAGAAAGACCTGTTCCTGTCATCGCAACTTCCTTTTTATCCGCATCTGTACTGCCACATTTTATACAACCTTTATGATCGCTCATTCCTATACCTCCTCTTGTTCTCTTTACTTAAATATGTATACGAATAATAAGAGGATGAGGTTTCAGGTAATCGTAAAAACCGCAAGTGCATCTCTCGCAGCTTACGGCTTTTACGATTTCATTTAATCATACATGATTGAGTCTACATCATTTTCTTCTAAATAGTCTTCATATGCCTCATGCTTTTCATTAACCCCGATATAGTTACCATTGATATCACTTAATAAAAAACCTTCTATTTCCTCCACACTACTGACTAATTCATCAGAGTCAAAAAACATATCTTGATATGTTTTATCTGTATTATAAAAATCAGAAGGTGTTTCGGATGAACCATACTTACTTACCTGTTGCCATGAATCTTCGGCATCAAATATGGTTGACTCATCTTCACCCGTTCGTGTTAAATCCGGATCTAAGACTTCTTCCTCAACAGGACGATTAGACGCTACAAAATGTTCTGCATGATCAAGACAGCGTAAGGTTGTGGGTATTGCTTCAAGTCTATCGAAACTGATATCTTTTTGACATACCTCACATATACCGTACGTACCTTGATCTATTGCACTCAATGCTTTTTCAATATCCTTTAATCCACGTTCAATATGCTCATTTAGCGCAATATCCTTTTCCCGTTCAAATAGTTCGGTTGCAGTATCTCCTGGATGGTTATCATAATTCGATAATTCTCCCACAGATTCATGAACCTGTGCTAAATCAAGACCAAAATGGTCTTCCAAATGTTCGAGAATTTCTTTTTTTTGCGTTAACAACTGCTCTTTACATGCCACGACTTGTTTATCTGTTACCATTATAACGCCTCCTATAAAAGATTTTTTTGAGGCAAACTTAGTATAACCGTAACTCAAAACCTGTACCGGATTAATTTATGGAAATGTTATCGCTAGTTAATAGCTAATACCATATCAACGTGCGGAATACCGTCTTCTAAGTATTCTTCCGTAACTTCTCGGAAACCAAATGATCGATAAAACTCACGTAAATACACTTGACCATGTAATTTAATTTTTGTATCCTTCCATTCATCAGTGATAAATGCTATTGCTTGCTTAAGAACTTCATTTGCATAGCCTTTCCCTCGAAAGTCTTTCTTTACAAGAACACGTCCAATTGATGGTTCCTTATATAATGTATCTTTAGGAATTAATCTTGCATAAGCAATAACCTCACCATCATTTTTCAAGAATAAGTGCATTGAACTCTGATCAATTCCATCTATTTCTCGATAAGGACAGTTTTGTTCAACAACAAAAACATCAACTCTTGCTTGCAAAATTTTATACACCTCTGTGGCACTTAAGTTTTCAAACGTTTTTAAATTCCATTCCATTTAAATTTTCCTTTCAATAAACGATTTTAATTTATTATGATAAAATAATCATAACAAATTAAAAGGGGATGCGTAATAGCTATGAGAAAAATCGGCTTTGTTGGTACTGGTGTGATGGGGAAAAGTATGGCTATTAATTTGATTGAGGCTGGGTATGACGTCTATATTTATACACGGACGAAAGATAAAGCTTCCTCCTTACTTAAACGAGGCGCTATTTGGAAAGAAAGTGTTGCTACATTAGCTACTGAAGTTGATGTTATAATCACCATCGTTGGGTATCCAAGTGATGTGGAAGAGATATATTTCGGTGAGAATGGAATCATTAAAAATGCAAAGACTGGAAGTTACTTAATTGACATGACCACCTCTAGTCCCAAACTTGCCGAAAAGATTGCTGTTCTAGCTTCTCAACGTGGTATTACCGCCTTAGATGCTCCTGTTTCTGGAGGCGATATTGGTGCAAAAAATGGTTCGCTAGCAATTATGGTTGGTGGCGATAGTAACGGATTCAATACTGTTCTACCTATTTTAGAAGTGATGGGAGAAAACATTATTCATCAAGGCCCAGCAGGTGCTGGACAGCATACAAAAATGTGCAATCAGATTACAATTGCGTCCAACATGGTCGGTGTATGCGAAGCAATTACCTATGCAAAAAAAGCTGGATTAGATCCTAGCCGTGTTTTAAAAAGCATAACAACTGGCGCTGCAGGAAGCTGGACATTATCAAACCTGGCACCGCGAATAATTGAGGGTGATTATGCGCCTGGTTTTTATGTAAAACATTTTATTAAAGATATGAAAATTTGCTTAGAAACAGCTAAAGACATGGAAATGATAACACCGGGATTAGAATTATCACTTTCTTTATATGAACAACTTGCTGAAGAAGGCGAGGAAGATAGTGGTACACAAGCATTAATTAAATTATTTCAATAAATAATGAATGAAACGGTTCCTTTTGGAGCCGTTTTTTCTATTCACAATGCTACAACTTCAATTTCTCACAATATGCCGCTACAACAATAGCGAGATCATCATTTCCGAATGATTGCATGACTTCAAGTAATAGTCCATGGTCTATTTCGTCAGCCTCTTCTTTTGAAACAGTTGATTCCATTACTTCTCCTAACACTTGATTTTCAATTTGATTTGGATAAGCTTCTTTGTATAGTATGCTTGGCACTAAATCATGATTTATGCACCACTGGGCAAACAATAGAATCATTCCTTTTTCTTGTGCTTGGTAGTTCTCAATAATAAATTGTTCATAATCTTTTGCATCCATTAAATAAGCCCCCTTTAAAGAAAAAGGGTGCATCTCCAACACGAGATACACCCTTTCCTAATCCTTGCAAAAACTTAGTCCTATTACAGACCTACAACGTTTGCCGCTTGTGGTCCACGGTTACCTTCAACAACTTCAAATTCAACAGATTGACCTTCTTCAAGTGTTTTGAATCCTTCGCTTTCAATTGCTGAGAAATGTACAAATACATCGTCGCCGTCTTCCTGTTCGATGAACCCGAAACCTTTATCTGCATTGAACCATTTAACTGTTCCTGTCATATAAATCTACCTCCTTACAATAAAAGTAAAAAGTAATTGCATATAGTACATTTACCTTACAATACTTATTGTATCAATATCGCAAAGAAATATACCATTCCCAATTGCTCTTACAATACAAATGTACTACGGTTACATAAAAAAATCAACTAATTGAATTGGATTTTAATTTCAACTTACCTAACGAAAAAGTTGAAAAAAATATCTTTTTTTTGTATAATATGTGCTTGCAAGAGACAATATATAATATTCACCTCTACACACGTATCTTGCAAATACGAATGAATAGGTGGTAAACACAATGGAAAAAAAGGAACAGTATCATGTATTACTGTACTATAATTATGTACACATTGAAGACCCTGAAACATATGCAAAAGAGCATTTAGATTTCTGTAATTCACTCGGACTAAAAGGCCGTATTTTAGTAGCCGAAGAAGGCATGAATGGTACCGTTTCTGGACCAATTGATGCAACAAATCAATATATCGAAGAAATGCATAAGGATCCTCGTTTCGCTGATATGAAATTTAAAATTGATAAAGCTGAAGGTCATGCGTTTAAGAAAATGCATGTACGTGCACGGCCAGAACTAGTAACACTTCGTTTGGAAGATGATATTAATCCCCGGAAAATCACTGGAAATTATTTATCACCAAAGGAATTTTATGAGGCGATGCGCGATGAGAACACTGTAGTTATTGACGCGCGCAATGATTATGAATATGATCTTGGGCATTTCCGAGGTGCGATTCGTCCCGATATTCACAATTTCCGTGAACTACCTAATTGGGTGGAGGAAAACAAAGAACAACTTGAAGGCAAACGAGTACTAACTTATTGTACTGGTGGTATTCGTTGTGAGAAGTTCTCAGGTTGGTTAGTTGAACAAGGTTTTGAGGATGTTAATCAACTCCATGGTGGAATTGCCACTTATGGAAAAGACCCTGAGGTTCAAGGCGAACTATGGGATGGCCAAATGTATGTATTTGATGAGCGCATCAGTGTACCAATAAATCGCAAAGAACATGTCATCGTAGGGAAAGATTATTTTGATGAACAACCTTGCGAGCGTTATGTGAATTGCGCCAATCCTGTCTGTAATAAACAAATTCTTTGCTCGGAAGATAATGAGCATAAATATATGCGTGGCTGTACACACGAGTGCCGTGTCTCTCCACGAAACATGTACGTAGCAGAACATGATTTAACACAAGAAGAAATTGAAGCAAGACTACAACGAATTGAAGAAGAAAATGGCGTGACACAAACAATTTAACTTCATTAGAACCGATTCAACAATTTATTTTATTGTTGAATCGGTTTTTTTAGATCAAATTTACTATCTCATATTAATTCTTTCTTATTCATAAACTGTAAGACGTTTATTTTGACTTTAACTGGAACGATTGCTATCTTTTAAAGTAATTGATAAGTAAAGGGAGGCGAGGAAGATTGATGACGGTATACAGTTACAAAGTACAGACAATTACAGGAAAAGACAAATCCATGGCTGATTTTCAAGGGAAAGTCTTACTTATTGTAAACACAGCAAGTAAATGTGGGTTTACACCCCAGTATGAAGGATTACAAAAGCTTTATGATAAGTACAATAAAGCTGGTCTAGAAATATTAGGCTTCCCAAGCAATCAATTTATGAATCAGGAACCAGGATCAGACGACGACATTCAGGAATTTTGCGAAATGAATTATGGTGTTAATTTTCCTATGTTTAGCAAGATCGATGTGAACGGTAAATCAGCCCATCCCCTATTTCGATATTTAACAAAAGAAGCACCAGGTATGGTGACGGATCAAGTAAAATGGAACTTCACGAAATTCCTTGTTAATAAAGAAGGAAAAGTTATTAAGCGCTTTGCACCAAAAACAGAACCAGAAGACATAGAAGAAGCTATTAAAGAATTATTATAGTCCATATGTTAAAAGTGTTGCTTTAAAGTTAAAGCAATGCTTTTTTGCATTAAAAGATTGCACAAATAATAAAAATAAAAGAAGCAACCTGCATCGTTATCAACAGATCACTTCTTCTTATTTTCTAGATTATCTTAACACTTGCATTAAATTAGCCATTTCAATTGCTGATACTGCTGCGTCTGCACCTTTATTTCCTGCTTTTGTACCTGCACGTTCAATTGCTTGTTCAATTGTCTCTGTTGTTAACACGCCAAAGATGACAGGTAAGTTCGATTCCATTGATACACTTGCTACGCCTTTAGTAACTTCAGAACATACATAGTCAAAATGTGGTGTTGATCCACGAATGACAGTTCCTAGTGCAATTACTGCATCATACTTACCTGAAGCAGCCATTTGTTTTGTGACTAATGGAATTTCGAAAGCACCTGGTACCCAAGCGATTGTTACATTATCTTCAGATACGCCGTGACGTCTTAATGTATCCTCTGCTCCACCTAATAATTTGCTCGTAATAAATTCATTAAATCTCGCTACTACAATTCCAATCTTTAAATCCGTACCTACTAAATTTCCTTCAAATGTTTTACCCATACTAATTACCTCCTAGCCCTTTAAAAGGTGGCCTAATTTTGATTTTTTTGTTTCTAAATATTTCTCATTATCTTTATTAGCTTCTATTTGAATAGATCTACGCTCCACCACTTCTAACCCGTATTCAGTCATACTTGATATTTTACGTGGGTTATTCGTTAAGATCGCCAATTTACCTACACCAAGATCTTTTAACATTTGAGCGCTAACAGCATAATCACGAAGATCATCTGGAAAACCAAGTTGATGATTTGCCTCAACTGTATCGTAGCCCTCTTCTTGCAATTTATAGGCTTTTAGTTTGTTTAATAGACCAATACCTCTACCTTCTTGTCTCATATAAATAAGTATACCTTTACCAGCCGCTTCAATTTCTTCTAATGCTTGTTCCAGTTGTGGTCCACAATCACAACGCTTAGAACCAAATACATCACCTGTTAAACATTCGGAGTGAACCCTGACAAGCGGGATGTCTTCTGTCCCAATTTCACCTTTCAATAGTGCTAAGTGTTCTTTCCTAGTCCATTTTTCTGTATAGGCGATTAATTTAAAATCACCATAACTTGTTGGAAGGTCAATTTCCACTTCTTTTTCCACTAATTTATCATATCTTTTACGGTAGGCAATTAAATCTTGAATCGATATAATCGCCATGTTTTCCTTTTCGGCAATAGCTTTCAATTCTGGTAACCGTGCCATTGTGCCGTCTTCTTGCATAATTTCACAAATAACACCCGCTGGTGCTGAACCAGCCAACCTCGCTAAATCAACAGCAGCTTCCGTGTGTCCAGGTCGTTCCAAAACTCCCGCATCCTTAGCTAATAAAGGGAAAACATGTCCCGGTCGTTTAAAGTCTAGCGCAACTGATCGCTCATCAATTAATTTCTGGATAGTCAGTGAACGTTCATAAGCACTAATTCCTGTTTTTGTATCGGCATGATCGACACTAATCGTAAAAGCCGTGCCATGTGCATCTGTATTGCGTAATACCATATCATCCAAACCTAATTTTGTTGTAATAGAAGACGCGAGCGGTGTACAAATTAACCCTCGTCCCTCTTTTGCCATATAGTTAATTACTTCTGGTGTCGCATGTTCAGCAAGTGAAACAAAGTCACCCTCATTTTCACGATCTTCATCATCTACAACAATGATAATTTTACCCATTTTCAATGCTTCTAGTGCTTCTGGTATCGTATTAAGCATTATCTTTCACTCCTATCCAATAAAACCATAGTTTTGTAATTTTTCTTTTGTTAATGCTTCTTTTGTTGATTCAGATTTATTTTCGGCAAAACGCGTACTTAATAGTCGCTCCATATATTTTGCCAACATGTCATACTCTAAATTGACACGGTCTCCCAGTGTCTTCTCTCCTAAAATAGTAGCCTTCTGCGTTTCAGGAATTAAAGAAATAACAAAACTATCGTCTGTTACATCAAAAACAGTAAGTGATGTTCCATCTACTGTAACCGATCCTTTTGGCATCAAGTAGGGTAAACTCTTACTATCAACTGAAATTGCCATATAGCGCGCATTAGCCTCTGTCCAGATTCGATCAATTTCTCCAACCGTATCAACATGACCTGAAACAAAATGGCCGCCAAATCTTCCATTTGCATGCATTGCTCTTTCTAAATTAACTTGCATACCAATTTCCGATTTTGATAAGGAAGAATAACGATATGTTTCTGGCATTACATCAACCGAAAAGCCTTTTGTATCAAAACTAGTAACAGTTAAACATACACCGTTAACTGAGATACTATCACCGATTTTGACATCAGCCAAAACAGTCTCTGCATTAATCGTAAGTTTTAAACTATTTGCTTGTTGCTTTACCGCCTTCATTCTACCTTTTTCTTCAATAATCCCAGTAAACATTTAGTCTCCCTCCTGTAAAGGTCGTGCAATTATTTTAATATCAGGACCTACTTGTTCTATCGATTTAATATCTAGATCAATTGCTTCCTTCATATTATTTGGAGAAATACCGCCGACAACAGAAATTGCATCACTTCCTGCTAATAGTTTTGGCGCAATGTACCAATGGCATTCTTGAAATAAACCTTCTCTAACAAAAGAACCATGTAACGTACTGCCACCTTCAACATATAACGATTGAATACCATGTTCTCCTAAGATATCAAGTACAGCAGTTATTTCTAGTTTTTCAGTTTGTAATTGTATTAACTTAACATGTGCATGTTTACGTTGAAAGTCATTTGTATCAGCGTTTTTACCACAAATAATCCAAGTGGTAGCTTCATTGTCTAAAATTTTAGCATCTGGATTAATCATTAAATTTGTGTCTAAAATAATACGAATAGGATTTTTACCACCTTGGGGCAATCTAGTGGTTAATCGTGGATCATCTTGCTTAATCGTATTACTCCCAACCATAATCGCGTCATGTATTGCACGTTGCTTATGGACATCTTCTCTCGCTTCTTCAGATGTAATCCATTTGCTATCGCCAGTTGCTGTCGCAGTTTTGCCGTCTAACGTCATCGCGGCTTTTAACGTGACAAATGGTCGTTTATTTTTCATATAATAAAAGAAATATTGGTTTATCTTTAACGCTCTTTCTTCCTTCAAACCAACTTCTACTTCTATTCCAGCCTTTTTTAAAATTTCAATTCCCTTTCCTGCAACTTCTGGATTAGGATCAACACAAGCAATATAAACTTTTTTCACTTTTCGTTGCACAAGTAGTTCTGCACATGGGGGTGTCTTACCATAGTGAGCACAAGGCTCTAAGGTAACATAGACATCCGAACCTTCTGCCTCTTCTCCTGCCTGTTGCATGGCAAGAACTTCTGCATGTCCTTCGCCAGCTTTGAGATGACTTCCCATTCCAATAATTCTGCCATCTTTAACAACGACTGAACCAACAGATGGATTTGGGCTTGTTTGTCCTATTGTGCTCGTAGCAAGTGATAATGCTAAATCCATGTATGTCTCTTTTGTCACAAGTATCCACTCCTTATAGCGGAAATACAAAAGCCCCAGATCATTTAAGATGATCCGGGGCTTTTTTTGATAGACTAATACTCCTAAATAGAGTGATTAGCTCTGATAAGCGTTAGCAAACAAACGCATGCCTGTTCCATACGTTTATTGTTGTTTTTCTTTTCCCATCCAGACTTTCACTGTCGGCTTTGGAATCACACCAAATCCACCTTCGCACAAAATGTGCTCCGGGTCACGGACTAAAGGTATTACGCATACCTATCACCGTCGGTCGGGATTTACACCCTGCCCCAAAGAAAAACCTATTCAATTGTTCATATTTTAACATGATATTATGTAAATTGCACGTAAAAAAATTCAAGAAGAGTCAATTGATCCTATTCCGATCTGCTACAAGAACAAAACCATGTGATCGGCATCATAATAGGTATCCTTATACTTTAATGATCTTTCTTCTGTACCACATATTTCAAACCCCATTGATTTATATACCTTTTTGGCTGCACTATTCTTTGCAGAAACAGTTAAATAAAGTTGTTCTATTTCGTTTATAGTTTTCGCCTTTTCAATTGCCTTTAGTAGTAACGCATTACCTAATCCCTTACCTCTGTTTTCTGGTTTAACGTAAACAGCAACAATATTTGCTCTGTGCTTTAACTTTAATTTAGTTTCCTTAACTAAAGAAATAGTACCAATAAGCTCAGACTGTTCAAAAGCTCCAAAAGTAAAGGAGTCTAACGATAATTTAAACCTATTTATATACTTTTCTATGGAATCGTTTTTTTCCTCTTCATAACTTGAACCAAATGCTTCCGGATTTTCTTGTAGTGCAATCAGCCTGTTCGTAAGGTATTCAGAGGCATCATCTGCTACTAATTGTCTTATTTCCATTTGATTTCCCTCTTTTCATCCTTTACCTTTATCGACACTCATGTTTAATCGGAGTAATGTTATTTTCTTACTAGTAGCCCTGATAATCAGAAATAAGATGTAACCAATAATAGTTCCAGAAGAATTAAATAATAGATCATCAACTGTTCCATACCTTGTAGGTGTAAAAGTTGCTTGTGTTAATTCAATTGTTAATGAAAAGATGAATCCTAAAATTAGTATTATAAAAAAATTCCGGGTATGCCTAAATAAGATAGGTGTGAGAAGACCAAATGGAACAAATAGCATGATATTACCTACTGAGTAAAGCAATTGGAACATTAGATAGCCATCTGCCATATTTAATAGGTTATAAAAGAGGTTTAGATCAAAGCTAATAGACCGTTCTTCTGCTAGTACATTTATAAAATAAAATGGTCGCATGGTTAGATAAGATACCGCTAATAAATAGACAAAAAATAGATGTATAATTATTTCTTTGATTAAGTTAAAATGTCTTTTGTTTTTTATGTAATGGTTACCTCTAAACCATATCCAAAATAAAATAGTAAATACATATATTATTAGAGGATCTAATATGATCATTCTTAAGTATCCTTCCTATAGCCAGTAATCATTTTTACGTTGTAACATATAGTTGGACGTCTTGTCCACCTAATATAATACTCTTCTCTAATACCATGTTTAATTTACTCGCTACCTTTTGAGAAGCAATGTTTCCTGGCTGAATAAGCGCAATAAATCGTTCTATTTTTAACTTCCGCTTTCCATAGTCTTTTAACGCTAATGCCGCTTCTGTTCCATACCCTTTTTGCCAGTAATCCCGAGCAATCCAATAACCTATTTCAAGCTCATTTACTCCATTAATTGTTTGCGGAACAATACCTGCATGTCCAATCGGTTTGTTACTTTTTTTATCAATTAAAAGATGTAGGCCTAAATTAGGATTACGCTCATATGTATCAAGAATCCAATTTAAGAATGTCTCCGCGCCACTATTATCTTTCGGTTTGCCATTCCCGATATACCTAACTATCTTAGGATCAGAAACTAATGCATATAAAAATGGAAGATCACCTTTATTATAAAAACGAAAACGTAACCTCTCTGATTCAATTCTCATATATAAACATCCTTTTTATATTTTATGCAATATAGGAAATGAAAAATGCCCTTATGAAAAAATAAGCATAGCCCACATCATTAAAATGGCTATGCTTATTTCCTACCTCACCGGCTACACACTCTCTACCTACCAAGCTCTTCTCCAATAATCCGGACTTCACGTTCTAATTCCACATTAAAGTTATTTTTTACTGTTTGTTGGACCATTTTAATTACCGCAATGTATTCTGAGGCTGTCGCATTATCTTTATTAACAATGAAACCAGCATGTTTAGTCGATACTTCCGCACCACCAATACCTTTTCCTTGCAAATCACTGTCTTGAATCAGCTGACCAGCAAAATATCCCGGTGGTCTTTTAAACACACTACCGCATGAAGGGTATTCAAGTGGCTGCTTCGACTCTCGTTTAAAAGTTAAGTCATCCATCACTTCTTTAATTTCTTTTTCTGAGGCAGGTTGTAAAGCGAAATGCGCCTCTAAAACGATATATTCTTTATCTGGAATGTTACTTGTACGGTAGCCTAAATCTAATTCAGAAGCCTGAAGTGTATTTACTTCACCGTACTTATTAACAACGACTGCCCTTTTCAGGCAATCTTTCACTTCGCCACCATATGCTCCAGCATTCATATATAACGCTCCACCAACTGTTCCAGGAATACCACACGCAAATTCTAGACCCGAAAGTTTTTCTTGTAATGCTTTCTTCGATACATCTATAATGCGTGCACCACTCTCTGCAATCAACGTGTTTTCTTCTCGTCTCACAGCAGTGAAACGCTTCGGACTCATGACAATACCACGAATCCCACCGTCTCTTACAATTAAATTAGAACCATTCCCTAATAGGGTAAACGGGATTTTTTCGCGGTTAGCGAATCTGACAATTTCTTGTACTTCAGCTACACTAGCTGGTGTTACAAAGAAGTCTGCTTTTCCGCCTAGTTTAGTATACGTATGATTTTTTATAAGTTCATCTATTAAAATATTAGTTTCTGCTGTTAGTTGAAGTAAATCTTGATAAATCGAATGGTTTTCCACGATTTTAATCATCCTTTAATTTGTCTATATGACATAGTAAAACTGCACATTAAATTATAGCAGGAGTTTGGATGATAAGCCAACAGGATTTCATTGGAACTGTTAAATAACCGTTGCTCCTAGCGTATTAATAAAATGTTCAAGTGCCCAATCATGTCCTGCTTTATTAAAACTCGCTACCGCTTCTTGATAAATCACAAGTTCAAAACCTTTGTTATAAGCATCTATTGCCGTATGCAACACACAAATATCCGTACATACGCCCACTATATGCAATTCCTCAATTTGACGTTCCCGTAATTTAATCTCTAAGTCTGTCCCAACAAAGGCACTGTAACGTGTTTTATCCATATAATATACATTTGATTGATCTTTCATTTGATTATATAAAGACTGTAGTTCACCATAAAGCTCACGACCTGAACTTCCTTTTATATTATGCGGTGGAAACAATTCAGTTTCAGGGTGAAAGGTATCCTCTTCGTCATGGCCATCAATAGCAAAGACCACATATTCACCAGCACCAATAAACTGTTCGGTCAATCCTACAATTTTATTTTCTATTAATTGTCCTGGCTCACCGCAAGTTAAGTTACCCTCATCTGCCACAAAATCATTTGTATAATCAACATTAATTAATGCTCGTTTAGTCAATATGTTCACACTCCTATATTTTTAATAAATCGGTATTTAGAAAATTCAGTAAGCTAATTATAGCGTAAATATAAGTAATATTGAACACACTATACAAAAAAACCTTTAAGATAACAGCCTGTTATCTTAAAGGTTTTGTCTACTGTCTTTTTTATAAAGAGGGCATGCCATGTACAGATTTAACTTCTAAATATTCCTCAATTCCAAAGTCACCCCACTCACGGCCTATACCAGATTGCTTATAGCCACCAAATGGTGCTAAAAAGTCAGTGTCTGCATCATTTACTGTAATGCGACCAGCCTTAATATTTGAAGCAACATCGCGCAATGTTTCTGGAGCTTTACCTACTACATAACCGGCTAGACCATAGATCGTGTCATTGGCAATTTGTATTGCATGGTCGAGGTCATCATACGTAATAATACTCATTACCGGCCCAAATATTTCTTCTTGAGCAATAACAGAATCATTTGATACGTCTGTAAATACAGTTGGTTTTGCATAATAGCCTTTCTCAAGTCCATCTGGTTTTCCAGTTCCACCGACAAGTAGCGTTGCTTCTTTCATTCCTTTTTCAATGTAAGATTGTACCGTATCCCATTGATCTTTAGAAACTAATGGTCCTGTTGCAATACCATCTTTTCTAGGATCACCAACTGGAAACGTCGGTAGAATTTTTTGAACACTTTTTTCAAATTCATCCTTCATAGACTTTGAGACAATTATTCTTGTTGCTGCTGAACAAACCTGACCTGAATTCGTCATAATATGTGAGATTGCAGATTTAGCAGCTTCATCCACATCTGCATCTTCTAATACGATAAGCGGTGATTTACCACCCAATTCAAGTGCTACTTTCTTGATTGATTCAGCAGCATTTTTCATTATTTTTTCACCTACCGCACCAGAACCCGTAAAGGATACAAAAGAAATATCCGGATGCGTACTGATTCCATCACCAATAACCGAACCGGAACCATTAACAAGGTTAAATGCTCCTTTAGGTAGACCAGCCTCATCAATTATATCCGCAAGAATCATTGCAGCAAATGGTGTTTTTGATGCCGGCTTTAAAACGACTGGGCTTCCGGCTGCGATTGCACTAGCGATTTTAGTTGATGTCTGATTGGTCGGAAAGTTCCAAGGTGTTATTAAACCACTCACACCAATTGTTTCTTTTAGAACGGTATGACCCCCTCGGTCCTCCGTAAATTCAAAGGATTTCAATGCTTTAATTGCGTTACTAAAGTGATTAAGTCCCATGGTATAGTGAACCTCTTCAGAAACAGTTAGTGGTGACCCTAATTCATCTGTCATGACTTCAATTAATTCATTTTTTCGCTTTTTATAGCCTTCGACAATATTCTCTAACCACTGTATACGCTCTTCTCTCGTTGATTTAGAGTAAGATGGTAATACCGTTTTTGCTGCATTGACAGCTTTATCTAAATCTTCCGTTGTTCCTGAACTAATAGTTCCGATTGTTTCTTCTGTAGCTGGATTTATGACATCAATCGTTTCAGAACCGCTCGATTCAATCCATTTTCCATTAATAAAATGTTGTGTTTGATTCTTCATGATATCTCTCCTCTATATTATTTAGCTTGTTTATTTGAAATTGCTCACACTACTTTTATACCCGTTGTTTACAAAATAAAACAATTGAAACATTATTCAAATACTAAAAAACATACAAAAAAAGTCCTGAATCACTAGTAATCTAGTGATTCAGGACTTCTATTATCGTTATCCCATTAATGCAACCATCAATGCTTTTTGCGCATGTAAACGATTTTCCGCTTCTTGGAAAACTACTGAATGATCCCCATCAATAATCTCAGCAGTTACTTCTTCACCACGATGGGCGGGTAAACAATGCATAAAAGTATAATCAGCTTTTGCATGTTGTAATAATTCGGTATTCACTTGATAGGAAGCAAACAGTTTTTCACGGGCTTTTTGTTCACTTTCCTGTCCCATACTTGCCCATACATCTGTATAAATAATATCAGCACCTTTAATTGCTTCAATTGGATCAGATGTAATGGTAATGTCAGTTCCATTCGCAATCGCTTTTGCTTTATCAACAACTGATTGATTGGGTAAGTATCCAACTGGAGCAGCTGTGCTAAAGTGCATACCCATTGTTGCGGCACCCAACATTAATGAATGTGCCATGTTATTCCCATCACCAATATAAGCTATTTTTAAACCAGCCAATTGACCTTTAACCTCTTCAATTGTTTGTAAATCGGCCAACACTTGGCAAGGATGATAGAGGTCTGTTAATCCATTAATAACTGGAATACTCGCATTAGCAGCCAATTCTTCTACATCAGATTGTGCAAAAGTCCGAATCATAATACCGTCTAAATAACCTGATAAAACTTTTGCTGTGTCAGAAATTGGTTCACCTCTACCAATCTGGATATCCTTAGAGCTTAAGAATAATCCCGTTCCACCAAGTTGATAAATTCCTGCTTCAAAGGATACGCGTGTACGAGTCGAAGATTTTTCAAAGATTAAGCCGAGTACTTTACCCTGTAAAGGCTGATATACTTCACCCTGCTTTTTCTTCTGTTTGATTTCTTTGGCTAGTTGAAGTAAATACGTAATTTCTTCTTTACTATAATCAGCTAGCGTTAGAAAATCTCTTCCAGCCAGTTGTGTTTGTAAGTCTTTTACAGCTACGGTCATCGTAACACACGCTCCTTTTTATTAAGTTTATTACCATCCAATTGATAATGATTAATGGCAAAAGGTGCCTCTTGCTCACCTGTGGTTGCCTTTAAGTATGCAACAAAAGTTTCAGAGGCTGTCAGACATATCACACCTGCCTGTAGTGTGCTTTCACGTAATTGTTTATGTGCTTCACCCAATTTCGTGCTACACACTAAAACAAATGTTTCCGCATCATTTGCTTCAGTAGCTACCTCTACAGATAAAACTTGTTCCACATTTATATTATTTGCTTTTAAAAGATCTGCTGTTTTTTGATCAGCAACAATCTTTCCTTCTATATCGTTGAGCGCTTCAATAAGGCTATTACTAATCTCATCTAATGAGAGATAAATGCTTTTTTCACTCGTAATTGGTTGAAAAAATTCATTTTTCCAACCAAACGCTTTAGCCATTGCAGCCTCAACGGTTGAACCAATACCAATTGCTTCTCCTGTAGACTTCATTTCTGGCCCTACTATTGGATCAAGACCAGGTAATTTATTTGTTGAGAAAACTGGCATTTTCACTGCATAGAATGGAACATCTTCATGTAAACCAAGTTTCCATTCTTGCTCATCTAACTTTTCTCCCATTTGCACACGTGTGGCTAAATCTATCATTGGCACACCGGTTACCTTACTAGCAATAGGAACGGTTCTTGATGCACGCGGATTTACTTCTAAAACATAAATGGTCTTTCGATCTGCACTAATAACGAATTGAATATTCATAATCCCTTTTACATTTAATGCTGCTGATATTTTCTGTGTATATGTTTCAATCGTTTCTTTCTCTGTTTTCGATAAGCTTGGTGCCGGAAATATTGCGACACTATCTCCTGAATGCACACCTGCTCGTTCTACGTGCTCAAAAATACCAGGAATCAAAATATCTTCTCCATCACATATTGCATCTACTTCTACTTCACTACCAGTAATAAAACGATCTATTAATAATGGAAAAATGCGATTATGGCTTGTGCTTTCTTTTATTTGATCAATATGGGCAACTAAAGCCGCTTCATCCTCGATAATAACCATACCCTGCCCGCCAATAACATACGACGGACGAATTAAGATAGGATAACCTATTTTTGCTGCCATTGCTTTCGCATCACCTTTACTCATTACCGTATCACCTGGTATATGGGGTATATCTAATTTCTTCAATAGTTGATAAAATTGATCGCGATCTTCTGTTGCTTCTATTACACTCAATTCGGTACCGATAATCTTAACACCTTGTTTAGCTAATCCATCTGCTAGATTAATAGCTGTCTGTCCGCCAAACTGAATGAGCACACCTTCTGCCTTTTCTTTTTTTACAACTTGTAGGACATCTTCCTCTGTCAACGGTTCAAAGTATAAATGATCAGCCGTATTAAAATCGGTACTAACTGTTTCTGGATTATTATTAACTACAACAGCATCAATATTTTGGTCTTTTAACGACATCGCCGCATGAACCGAACAATAATCAAATTCAACTCCCTGACCAATTCTAATAGGTCCTGAACCCAATACGACCATTCTTCTTTTCCCTGTTAACGCTTCTACTTCATCTATTTCATTCCATGAACTATAAAAGTAAGGGGTGTCAGCTGAAAATTCTGCAGCACATGTATCTACCATTTTATAAGAAGGAAATATCTTACTTTCTTCTAATTTCTGTTGGATAACAGTCGTATCTACATGCCATAAGCTAGCTAACCGCTTATTCGATATACCGAATTGTTTCGCTTTCTTCAAGTCTTGCACAGACACTTTATCCCATGCTTTTTGTTCAAGTGCTTTTTCTATTTCGATCATTAATGCAATCTCATGTAAAAAATACTTTGTAATTTCTGTAATCTCATGTATTTGTTGAATCGTATAGCCTCGACGATAAGCTTCTGCAATTACAAATAATCGTTCATCTGTTGCAAGATCTAAAGCCTGCTTCAACTCTTGATCCGTTAATTTTTCTACCCCAGGTAAGTACAGGGAATCCAAACCAATTTCTAATGACCGTATCGCCTTGTTCATTGCTGTCGGGAAGTTACGAGCTAATGCCATTACCTCACCTGTTGCTTTCATTTGTGTTCCTAACAAGCGATTTGCTTGATGAAATTTATCAAATGGCCAGCGTGGTATTTTGACAGCGATATAATCAATTGCCGGTTCAAAACTTGCATACGTATCTCCCGTAATTGGGTTTAGCACTTCATCTAAGTGATAACCAAGTGCTAACTTTGCTGCAATACGTGCAATCGGGTAACCTGTAGCTTTCGATGCCAAGGCACTAGAACGGCTTACACGTGGATTTACCTCAATAATAATGTGTTCATTACTGTTGGGATTAAGTGCAAACTGAATATTACAACCTCCAATAACCCCGAGCTCGCGAATTACTTTAACCGAAGAAGTACGCAACATTTGATATTGATAATCATTTAATGTCTGGGACGGTGCTACAACAATACTGTCTCCCGTATGCACACCAACTGGATCAAGATTCTCCATGTTACAAACGATAATACACGTATCGTTATCGTCACGCATCACTTCGTACTCAATCTCTTTCCAACCTTTAACACTTTGTTCTATTAACACTTGGCCGATTGGACTAGCATGCATACCACTTTTCACTATTTTTCTAAGCTCTGTTTCATCTTTAACAATTCCCCCACCAGCTCCACCTAGTGTATATGCTGGGCGAACAATCAATGGATAACCTACAGACATAGCAAAACGAATGGCTTCATCCACAGATGTAGTGGAGACACTTTCTGCAGTAGGTTCACCAATCTCTTTCATCATTGCTTTAAAAATTTCTCGGTCTTCCCCTTTTTTTATTGTTTCTAATGGGGTACCTAATAATTCGACATTATTTACTGCTAGAACATTTGCTTCTGTCAATTCCATCGCTAGATTTAAGCCTGTTTGCCCACCCAACGTAGGCAACAGACCATCTGGTTTTTCTTTTTCAATAATCTTCGTTAAAGAAAGAAGTGTCAGTGGCTCTAAATAAACCTTATCTGCAATATTTTCATCGGTCATTATCGTAGCTGGATTATTGTTGACCAGTATCACTTCAATACCTTCTTCTTTTAATGCTAAGCATGCTTGTGTACCGGCATAATCAAACTCAGCAGCTTGCCCGATCACGATTGGACCAGAGCCAATCACGATTACTTTTTTTATAGAATCTAACTTAGGCATGCTGTTTCTCCCCTTTTACGCTTAACTGTTCAATAAAGTTAACAAAAATATGATGTGTATCAATTGGCCCAGGATGTGCTTCTGGATGAAATTGAACTGTCATTACATCTTTTGTCTTATGCTTTAATCCTTCGACTGATTTATCATTTACATTTATATAAGAAACGTTCCATTCATTCTGATTTATAGAAGCTTCGTCCACAACGTAACCATGATTTTGTGACGTTATTACTACTTTTCCAGTTAACAAGTTTTTGACTGGATGGTTACTACCACGATGACCATAAGGTAAACGTTTTGTTGAGCCACCAAATGCCAATGCAATTAACTGATGTCCTAAACAAATCCCTAATGTAGGATACATTTCTGCAACCTGCTTAATTGTCGATAATTGTGGTGTCAGACTTTTAGGATCCCCTGGACCATTTGTTAAAATAATACCATCAGGTTTTAGAGAGATAATCGTTTCGAGCGTTGTATTATAAGGAACGACTGTTACATCGCAACCCAACTCTAATAATGATTGTGTGATCGAGTGTTTATAACCAAAATCCATTACTACCATATGTTGTCTTAAAAAGGAGGAAGGTACATGTAACGCGGTCAATTGTTGGATTTTATCAACGGATACTTTTTGAACGATAGTTGGGTCAACTTGACAATATGTCGGGACATCTTTAATATCTGATGTGATTTTACCGTACACTTCTCCATGTTCACGAATAATACGCGTTAATGCACGTGTATCAATTCCATATAAGGCTGGAATTTCATACGTGTTAATCATCTCCACAATTGAATAGCTAGACTGATAATGCTCTGGTGTATCACAGGCATTTGAAATAATTAACCCCGCTAATGCTGGGTGGATACTTTCTTTACTTATATCGTTACAACCATAATTACCGATCAACGGATATGTTAACGTAACAATCTGTCCAGCATAAGAAGGATCAGTCATTACTTCCTGATAACCTGTCATTGCGGTATTAAAAACCATTTCACCTTCTTTTGAAATAGGTTTTCCAAGCCATTTTCCTTCCAATACATCCCCTGTATTTAAAACAAGATAACCTATTTCTTCTGTCATGATTTCTCCCTCCAGATCCGTACAAGTAATAAATATACTGAATAACTTATAAATATACATTTTATTTTTAAGGAAAAACTAGCCGCAGCTAGTTTTCTATTGTATTCGTCTATTAATCTGTGACAGCTAATGAATCAATTAACTGTGCTTTTGTATTAATCCATTCTATATTTTGGTCAAAGAGTGCATTAGCTTGTTTCAATTGATCTTCGACGCGATTACGAGCTGTACCACCAGCCACATTTCGTGCATTAACAACCGCTTTTGGTTCTAATACATCATAAATATCATGTTCGATTACATCTGAAAATTGCTTAAACTCTTCTATTGATAAATCTAGTAAATATTTTTGTTTTTCTATACTATATAGTACTGTTTGACCAACCACTGCATGTGCCTCACGAAAAGGAAGATCTTTTCCAACTAGATAATCAGCTAAGTCAGTTGCGTTGGAATAATCCTTGGCAACAGCTTGATACATATTTTCTTTTTTTACATCCATTGTTTCAATCATTGGTGCAAAAAGCGCTAAAGCACCTTTGAGCGTTTCTACTGTATCAAACATACCTTCTTTATCCTCTTGCATATCTTTATTGTATGCAAGTGGCAAACCTTTTAAGGTTGTTAACATACCCATTAAATGACCAATAACTCGACCCGATTTCCCACGAACCAATTCAGGTACATCCGGGTTTTTCTTTTGCGGCATCATACTGCTACCCGTACAAAATGCGTCATCCAGTTCAATAAAATTAAACTCAGCACTTGACCATTGGACAAGTTCTTCTGATAAGCGTGATAAATGAATCGAAACCAGTGATGCATCCGCTAAAAACTCAACAACAAAATCACGATCACTTACCGAATCCAAACTATTTTCTGTAATGCCGTCAAAATGTAACTTCTCTGCCACATAGGCACGATCAATCGCAAATGATGTTCCTGCTAAAGCACCTGCTCCTAGCGGTGAACGGTTCACTCGTTTCCAACTATCTGCTAATCTTTCTACATCACGCTGCAACATAAAGACATAAGCCATCATGTGGTGAGCAAATAAAACAGGTTGTGCTCTTTGCAGATGCGTATAACCAGGTAATATGGTGTCTAAATTATTTGTAGCTTGTTGATATAGCGCTTGTTGTAAGTCAACCAACAACTGGCTAACTGTTACTATTGCATCTCGTAAATATAAACGCATATCCAATGCAACTTGATCATTTCTACTTCGACCGGTATGGAGTTTACCACCAACCGCACCTACCTCATCAATCAATAGTTTTTCCACGTTCATATGAATATCTTCATTTTCTTCAGTTAGTTCAGCTTCACCATTAGCTATTTTAGTAGCCACGACCTTTAGTCCTTTGGCAATAGTTTCAGCGTCTTTTAACGATATAATATCGCATTTCCCTAACATTTCAACATGGGCGAGACTTCCTTGAATATCGAAAGTTGCTAGTTTTTGATCGTAACGAATCGATGCTGTATATTCATCTACTAATTGATTCGTTGGTTTTGTGAATCGTCCCCCCCATAGTTTCATTGCTTTACCGCTTCCTTTACGTCAATCGTTGTTTTCGTAATGGATGCTTTCTTATTTTGTTGTGCCTTCGTTACAGTCTCGTGAACCTGCGTAGGTAGACCCCATAGTTTGATAAACCCAAGTGCTGCATCATGATCAAATGCATCGCCTTTAGAATATGTTGCAAGGTCCATATCATATAAAGAATGTTCAGATTTACGTCCAACAACCTGTGCTTGCCCTTTGTATAATTTCACTTTCACTGTACCAGACACATATGTTTGTGTTTCTTTAATAAATGCTTGTAATGCTTCTGTCAATGGCGAATACCATAAGCCATCATATATTGTTTGTGCTAATTTTTGTTCGATTGTTGGTTTGAACTGCGCTACTTCTCTTGGTAATGTCAAAGCTTCAAGCTCTTGGTGTGCTGCAATTAAAGTTAAAGCAGCTGGTGCCTCATAAATTTCACGTGATTTAATTCCTACTAACCTGTTTTCCACATGGTCGATACGTCCAACGCCATGTTTACCAGCAATTTTATTTAATTCTAATATTAATTCATCTAAAGGAAATTCTTTTCCATCAATTGCAACTGGTTTTCCAGCTTTAAATGAAATTTGAATAGTCTCAGGTGTGTTAGGTGCATCAATAGGATCAACTGTTAAATCAAATGCATCCTTTGGCGCCTCTGCCCAAGGGTCTTCTAAAATTCCACATTCATTACTACGTCCCCATAAGTTTTGATCTACACTATATGGACTTTGTAGGCCAACAGGTACTGGAATATTATTTTCCGCTGCATACGCGATTTCTTCATCTCTTGTCATCTTCCATTCACGTACAGGTGCAACAATCTTCAATTTAGGATTTAATGCAGTAAATGCTACGTCAAATCGAACTTGGTCATTCCCTTTACCCGTACAACCATGTGCTACTGCAACCGCACCTTCTTGTTCTGCAATATCAACCAGTACTTTTGCAATTAACGGACGTGATAATGCAGAAATAAGTGGATATTTATCTTCATATAATAAGTTTGCTTGTAAAGCAGGTAAAACGTATTCCTCTGCAAATAACGCTTTTGCATCGACTGAATACGACTTTATTGCACCTACATCTAATGCTTTCTTTTTAACAAATTCAAGATCTTTACCTTCTCCTACATCCAAACCTACTGCAATAACATCATATTTATATTGATCCTGTAACCATTTAATTGCCACAGATGTATCTAATCCACCAGAATATGCTAAAACAATTTTTTCTTTTGCCATTTATAACCTCTCCAATCCCTTATTTAAATCAATTCGTTCAAAATGTATTTGGTATGAATTATTATGCACTATTAAGTATAATAATTCAAGTGTTATACAAAGATTTTTTTATTTTTTTTAGACGAGATAAACCTATACTATAATTAAATTAGGCTAAATGTGCATACATTCCATTAATTAGATTAGAATTAGAGAATATACAGTTTATCATTATAATTATACATATATGTAACCTTTTTAAGAAAGCATGCGACTAATTCAGTAAGAAGTTCAAATCGAGGAGGTTTTGTATGCAGTTCAATAAATTATTTATAATCATGAGTCTTACCTTATTATCTACTTTACTTTTTGCATGTAGTAGTCAAGAAAGTAATGAATTAGTTAGTGAAAGTGGCGATACAGATACTGCTGAATCTAGTATCGAGAGGCAAGAATTGACTACAGAAGATAGTAGTAATGTAGAGGATATCGAATCTGAGGTTCAAGAAGAAGCTCAAGTTAATGAAGATATTCCAGAAGAAACAGGATCTAACAGGAAAATTATTTATAACGCGAACTTGGATATAGAAGTAAATAATTACCAGAACGCCGTTAATCAAATTGAACAAGAAATCACTGCTAAGAATGGTTATATCGTCAGCTCTGATTCCTATCAAGTCGAAGATGATTTACAAGAAGGAACTATTACCGCTCGCATTCCGCAAGAACAATTCGAGTCCTTCATAGCTGTCGTGGAACAAGGAGATATGAAGGTAACACAAAAGAGTATTTCTGGTGAAGACGTAACCGAGCAATATGTAGACCTTGAATCTCGATTAAAATCGAAAGAAGTTGTCGAAGAAAGATTATTAGAATTTATGGAGCAAGCTGAAAAAACAGAGGATTTACTTAATATTTCAAATGATCTTGCAAGTGTACAAGAAGAAATAGAGCAAATCACAGGACAATTAAATTACCTTGAAAACAAATCCGATTTAGCTACGGTCACTCTTTTTATACGTGAAAATCGTTTAGACCTAGTTCGCGATGAAGATCTGAACACATGGGAGAGAACGAAAGAACAACTTATGAAAAGTATTAATTTTTTATTATCTGCTGGCTCAGGTTTGGTTGTATTTTTAATAGGTAATTTACCTATCCTTCTTCTTATTACGATTATTGGTGGGGTTGGGTATTATCTTTGGAAGCGTCAGAAGCGAAACAAAAAGGAATAAGCAAGTTAACATAATTGTCCCACTCTGATAAACTACTAATGAGTGGGACGTTTTTTTCGGTCAACTTTCGCAGAGTAAAACTTTCTTACCCGCTAGGTCAGCAAATGGGCTCCCTTTCCGTGGGCACAGTCTCAGCTAACTCGGATAAGCAAAATTCGCTTTCCGAGTGGATCTTCAACTTGTGCTGTTCCCACAGGAGTGTCACCCATTTGCTTCCTCCGCTGGTTAGCGCATCTTTTTTTATGCAGGTAATAATTTTACTGTTTCTAACTCGAATTTTAATTACAATCATTAAAGCATCTTACACTCTTCTTATATTGCAGTGTTAGTATTAAACATCAATTTTTTAGAGAGCAAGCTTTTTTAAAGACCGTAAAGCAACATAACAGTTATATTCCAAACTTAGCACAGTCAACGATTAGTACTTATTTTTTTGGTGAGAAAGTTATATTATTTATTTGAAAACTAATTCAGGTAAAAGGAGTGAATTAAAATGATTACTACTATAAAATCACCGTTTATTCCACTATTACTAAAACAAAAAATTATGGAAGATGATAAAGAAGTCGGTTTCTTGAAAGCTACTAAATTAGTTCATCAATTTAAAAGTCATCAATCTTATCAGATAAATTATAAAGGACATATAATAAAGGTTATTGAAAACAAAAAAAAGAACGGCGCAAGAAACTGGCGTCTATTACTATGTATTAAAGGTAGAGAATGTGAAAAGGCGATTTAACAATGCTATCCGGTATAAAAGAAACTTTCTCTAAAGGTTATACAGCGTTCAAACTCAGATATGAAGAAGAAGTATTTTACATAAAGAAACCATATATGCATAAAGGAAATTACTGTGAGATTAAAGATAGCAAAGAAAACATTGTTGCAACACATATGAAACAAAATTTATTTAGCTTAAAAAGAAATATTCAGCTGGAAGACCATTATTCAGAATTACAAAACGGCATTTATATTTTAACTTTGTCTGTCATTATTTTTGTAGCTTAAATGCTTCAAAGCGTTCACATATTGCAACATTCAAACCAAACATGGTAACATAAAAAAAATCATACTAACTAATTATAAGCGAGGATAATCCAATGGAGTTAACACAAAATATATTTATAGGTATCGGTATTGTTTTAGTAACATCTTGGCTTCTTTTAATCTTCATGAAAAAGCAATTTAAACAGTTTTCTTGGTGGCATATTGGGATTCTATTATTTATTAATTATGTAACGACTGTTATCTTCATCCAAGTAAAAATAGTAGCGTTTATTATCGGCTTACTTCTTACTTTCTCAATAATTGTTTGGAAGAGAATTAATCGCTACCAGCCAGAGTATTGGTTTGAACAAGATGGCAAATAGCATTCACCATTCTCACATGGAGTATGTTGTACAATTCCAGTGTGTTAAACCCGTTCTTCTTTTCCCCTCCCAGCCTTGATCCTTCAATTCTTTGGCTATCAATCTATTAAAAAAACCATGACCTATCAACACAACAGAATCATGTTTTGTAGCATATTCGATTAACTTCTGTGTTGCCTTTTCCGCTCGCACATTAGCATCCTTTAATGATTCGCATTCTTTTGAATATCCACTAAACCAGAGCACTCTTAAAAGAATAGCCCATATTGTGGGATTTAATTTAATTTTTGATAATAGAGGTGGACAGGCTGGTAATTCGGTTTCCCGAAATAAGGAATAAGAGATATTCTCGTTTGTTTTGGTTAACAATGCAGCTGAATCTATTGATCTCTTTAAATCACTAGTTATCACTATATTGGCCATATTCACTTTTTCCAACGTGATTGAGGGATAAGATTCTTTTTCAAAAACGCCATTAGAATCATATTTCCTCATCCAGTCCTTAAATTCAAAACACGTTAATTTATGTCTCTCGGTATGTTGTGATTTACCATGTCTAATTATTGAGATTTCCATGCCAGCCTCCTTCCATAACCGATACGCTTTGTCTTTTTAGGTATCACTACATTAATCTTTTAAAAAAGATCAAATCAACACGTGATTTGATCTACTTCTTTATTTAAATTATTCCCAAACAGCATTTCTTAATTTGTTATTTCGCTCGTGTCTTTGTATCCCAAGGGTAATTAGTCTGTCTATTAAATCCGGATACGTAATACCACTAATATCCCATAATCTTGGATACATACTTATTTTTGTAAAACCCGGTAATGTGTTTACTTCATTAACAACTAAATTACCGTCTTCTTGCATAAAGAAATCAACACGCGCCATCCCTTCACACTCAAGCGTTTTAAAAACTTCAATAGCCGCTTCTTGCACGCGCTTCGTTTGTACTGCAGTCAAATCAGCTGGTGCTGCTAATTCTGCTCCTGTTTCATCAATATATTTTGACTCATAAGAGTAAAAATCAGTATTCGGTAAGATTTCACCAGGGAAAGATGCGATTGGCTCTTCATTTCCAAGTACAGCACATTCAATTTCACGACCAATAATTGCTTCTTCAACCAAAACTTTATTGTCATATAAAAAGGCTTCTTTCATTCCATTATAAAACTCTTCTTCATTACGCACTTTACTAACACCAACAGAAGAACCTTGATTTGCAGGTTTTATAAATAGGGGCAATCCTAATTCCGCCTGTACTTTTCCGAAATTAATGTCTTGTTGTTGATGACTTCTGAAAGTTAAGCCTTTCGCAACGGAAATTCCTGAACCTTTTAGTAAGCGTTTAGCAATATCCTTATCCATGCTAACAGCTGAACCTAACAAGTCTGTTCCTACAAACGGAAGATTTGCTATCCGAAGCATCCCCTGCAAACTTCCGTCTTCACCAAGTGTTCCATGTACGATAGGGAAAACGACATCAACCTGGTCTAAACCACTTGAATTTGATACGTTAACAAGCTGGTTCTGCGCTTCTCCTGGAATAACTGCTACTTGTTGATTACTTTTATTTAATTGAATTAATTTTGGATTCTCTTCATTAATTAAATAAGAAGATGGGTTGTTTATATGCCATTTCCCTTGCTTATCTATACCAAGTAATACGATATCATACTTCGTTTTATCAATTGCATCTACAATGTTTTTCGCTGATTGTAGTGACACCTCGTGTTCAGCTGACTTCCCACCAAATACTATTCCAACCTTTACTTTTGCCATAACCATGCTCCTTCATTATCGAAAACTAACTTCTTAATAAACCATATACCTAAGATACCATATTGAAGCTTGTTTTGAGAAAAATTTTTTTCTTAAATGCGCTCTTTTTTATTGGAAATCCTAAACGTATAACGCCATTCTGGTTTAAAATAATCAAGTCCTACTAACAGCCAATCCCTATATCTTTCGCTTTAGAATCTGTTCAGACAGAAACATTGAGCCTACATATAGTAAGGCTGTAATGACAAAAAATAATAAAGGTGATAACGGTAAGATGCTGTAAAAATACTTCATTGTCACTTGCCCTATTTGTTCTTCACGGGCAAATTCAAACTGTTGACTTGCTAATTGATCCATTTTGTAAATACCAAATGTACAGCCAATTCCAAAGATAACCTGCATTGCATTTATCATAAACTTTGATGAAAACAGATATAAAACTGGCATAATAATTGTAAACATTAGTAGAACTAAACTGAAAATTGTATAGATATCTACCCATTTATAATCATAAGTAGAAATAAATATATTTGTCTGTGAAGATTTATATTGTCCACTATTAACAAGAAAATAAAGTGACAAGAAAATCACTACTTCTAAAACTACGTATATATACCGGCTTCTAACTAAAAATGAATGATTAATAGGTAGGCTTTTCATGAATATATTAACCTTATTATGATTTTCATCAATGAATAGTTGGGTTATTAAAAACATGACTACCAAAAAGAGCAAGAATGTGAACGGTACAATAATTAATAAAAAGCCAAACACAAAGAAATATTTCACACTAAGCCAAAAATCCTTCTTCCACAATGACATGAGTCTACTCAAAACTAACATGTTAACGCAACCTTCTTTCCACTAATCGACTAGATAATTGAATCGATAAATAATAGCTAACAACAGCAGCCACTGCGATGATCGGAACTGGTTGAAATGGAATTATATCTTGAATAAATGGCGTTAACAGGATGGTTTGATTATCAAAGTGGATGCTCTCTCGTCCTTGAAATACCACACTAAATACGGTTGAAGAGAAAATGAATAACGAGAAGAATTGAATCGTTAAAGCAAGATAAAGCGACTTAAACAAATAAAATAATGGTACGAGTACCGCAGTCATTACTAAGAAAACAGATAGTATAATAATGAGATCTTCTAATTGATAATGATAAGGACTACTCATATTCAGGGTGAAATCAAATATAAGTGCTATTACCCATTGAAAGACCAATAAAAAAATTGCTAACAATAATATGAACAGGTAACGACCTTTAACAATAGCTAACGAAGTAATTGGTAAACTTCTGTTAAAAACCTCTATCTTTGTTTTACTATCAGAATAAAACAAACTAATTATTATTGAACCGATTAAAAGAAAATAAGTGAACTCCATTATGAAACCCATACCTAATACCGGCAAAACTAACATTCCAACTAAAACTGATCTATCAATATAATAATCTTTCATTACTAATGAAAACATAATCTCACCTCTCCAAATTATTACCTTTTCCCTCTTGTCATCAGATACATAATATCTTCTAAGGAAGCTTTTTCGATTATCGTCTCACTTGTTTCAAACTCTCTAGGATCACCTTGCAATAAACCGATAAAACCTTGTGGTGTTTCTTCTAGTCCAAAAAAATCTTTACGAATATCATCATCTAACATTTTAATCTCGCCTTTAATAAGATGAAATTCCTCTTCAATTTCTATCATGCTTTTTTCAAATATGATTACACCATCATCAATAAAAATAATATGGTCAGCAATTCGATCTAGATCCGTTGTAATATGGGTTGAGAAAAAAATAGTTCTTTTTTCATCAGTCATTAATTCTTGTAAGATATCCATCAATTCTCTCCGAAAAATGGGGTCTAGTCCTGCGGTTGGTTCATCCATAATTAATAAATCTGGATCATGTGCCAATGCAAATAAGAGCGATGTTTTCATTTTCATTCCTTTTGAAAAATGCTTCAATTTTTTCTTCAATGGTAATTCAAAATCCGAGAGATATCCTGAGAATAAACGCTCACTCCATGTGTCATATAACGGTGCAATAAAAGAGCGCATGTGATTAATCGTAAAATTTTCATACATATACAATTCATCGTAAACAAATCCTATTCTTTGCTTTGTGTTTGGATCGGTATTTGGGGCCCCAAATAAACTAATTTCTCCTTGGTTAGCTTTGATAATATCCATAATCAGCTGAATCGTTGTTGTTTTCCCACTACCGTTTCGACCAATAAATCCAGTTACATAACCCTTTGGTATTTTAAAGGTAAGATCTCTAACTGAAAACTCATCGATTCTTTTTGTTACACCGTTTAATTCAATTGGTTCCATTTAGCTTCCACTCCCTTTTTAACAAAATCATTCAAAGAATAACGTGACACGTTCGATTATTGCTTCTTTTGTTAAACCTAATTGTTTTGCTTCTTCTACCACTTTTTCTAAATCATTTTCTATTTCTCTGATCTTCCATTCCTTTAATACATGTGATTGTTGACCAGATACAAATGTTCCTTTACCAACTGACGAGATAAGAAATCCTTCTTTTTCTAAATCTTCATAAGCACGTTTAGTCGTAATAACACTAACCTGTAACTGCTTTGCCAAAATACGCATCGACGGCAATGCATCACCCTCTTTAAGTAACTCTTGATAGATTTGATTTCGAATCTGCTCCTTTATTTGTTGAAATAAAGGTTCCTTACTTGTATTAGAAAGAACAATATTCATCCGTATCGCCTCAAATTGTTATTATTGTATATACTATATACTTACAATATATACAATTGATCAAAAACTGTCAACTAAATTTTCACAAAAAAAGAACACCTAATTAAAGGTGTCCTTCTTGTTATTATTCGGCTGTCATCCATTCAGGTTTCCCAAATCCTTGAAACTCTTCGTCGATAATAGCTTCAAATTCATCGGATTCAATTACTTCTTTAATATCTTGAACATATTGCGCATCTAAATCTTCTGTATTTACAACAACACGATTTCGGTAATCATCAGGCATATCCTCTAACGCTAAAGCGTCTAATAAATCCATATCAGCAGCTAATGCATAGTTACCAGGAACAGCTGACAAATCTTCACTTTCTACTAGACGTGGTAATTGAGCTGCCTCTACTTCAACAAAATCTAAATTCTTTGGATTTTCAATAATATCATTTACAGAAGCACTTAATGGATCAACTTCCTCACTGATTGTAATGACACCTTCATCTTGTAGCATTACTAACGTTCTTGCCAAGTTTGTGGGATCATTAGCAATAGCAATCGAACTGCCATCTTCAATTGCATCAATACTATCAAATGTTTCTGAATATAACCCCATTGGTGCTGTTGGAACAATAATAACCTCAGATAAGTCTAAATCATTTTCTTCAGCAAAAGCTTCCATATAAATCTTATGTTGGAACAAGTTTGCATCTAACTCGCCATTAGCTAATACTTTGTTTGGTTGAACATAATCCGTAAATTCTTGGTTTGTTACTTCGTAGCCCTTTTCTTCTAAAAGTGGAGCAATTGCTGTTGTCACCATATCACTATATGGCCCTACTGTTGCACCAAAATCAATTGTTTTCTTTTCTCCATCCGCACTATTTGACTCCTCTTCTGAACCACATGCTGCTAAAATTAAAATAAACAATACTGATATAAGCGCTACTATCTTTTTCATTGTTTTCTCCCCCTGTAAAATTAGTTTATATTTTTTCTCAGCGTTTATTTACTGCTTTTGCAATAAAGTCGCCAAGGTACTGCATAACTTGTACTAAAACGATTAAGACAACAACTGTCGTGAACATTACCGTATTATCATAACGATAATAACCGTAACGAATAGCTAAATCACCGATACCACCGCCACCGATCGTACCTGCCATTGCGGAATAACCAACCAGACTAATAGCCGTAATCGTTAAACCACTAACTAAACCCGATTTAACTTCTGGTAATATAATATCTTTAATAATTAACCAAGGTGAAGCACCTACTGCAATAGCAGCTTCGATCACCCCTTTATCAATATCACGTGCTGCAGATTCGACAATTCTCGCATAAAACGGAATGGCGGCCACGGATAACGCGACAGAAGCTGCAAATGGACCTGTTGTTTTTCCAAGTAACCAATCGGTAAACGGAAATAGAAATACGAGTAAAATAATAAACGGTATTGATCGAATTAAGTTAATGACAATACCTAAAACTATTTTAATAACGCGGTTTTCTAAAAAGAGCCCTTGATCTGTTACAAATAATAAAATACCAATAGGTAATCCTAATATGATAGCGACTAACAATCCTATACCAACCATTGTTAGTGTTTCAAGAAAAGCTACATTTAATTCAGGTAATATTTCAATAATCCTATCGAGCATGTTGGATCACCTCCACCTGTTTTAAGCGTTGTTCCAAATAAGTAATTGCTTCTTTAACCTCTGCAGCATCCCCAAGCAGTTCCATAATGAATATTCCTAAAGGTGTTTCATTAATATATTCGACCTTTCCATGAAGAATATTACCACTAACTTTAAAGCGTTGTAACATATCGGAAACAACGGGATCGCTAGCTAAGTCTCCCCTAAATTGAAGCTGTAATATTGTACCTTGACACGTTGCAAGGAGCTTTTGAGGCAACTCAAAATTTAATACGGTATCAATAAATTGTTTTGTTAATGCTTCCTTAGGATTAGAGAAAATTTCATATGAGGAGCCGCGTTCTATCATTCTACCATCTTGCATAACCGCACATTTATGACATATCTCCTTGACAACCTCCATCTCATGTGTGATCAACACAATTGTAATACCAAATTCTTTATTAATCTTCTTCAACAATGCAAGAATCGATTTCGTGGTACTAGGGTCTAAAGCAGAAGTTGCCTCGTCACATAGCAATACCTTTGGATTATTCGCTAAAGCTCTCGCAATACTTACACGTTGTTTTTGACCACCACTTAATTGTGCAGGATATTGATTTGCTTTATCCGCTAAACCAACAAGATCCAATAATTCTAATACTCTTGTTTTACGTTTCGCTTTTTGTATTCCAGCTGCTTTTAAAGCAAACGCAACATTTTCAAAAACTGTCTTTGCTGAAGCGAGATAAAAACCTTGAAAAATCATACCAATCGATTGCCTAGCTCGCCGTAATTCATAAGACGATAATTGCAATAAATCAACATCATCAATAATTATTTTTCCTGCGGAAGGACGTTCCAAAATATTAATACAACGCAACAAGGTACTTTTTCCAGCACCACTATACCCAACAATGCCGTATATTTCGCCTTTTTCAACGTGCATCGAAACATCGTCTACACCAATAACACTATTCTTTTTCGACTTAAATACTTTACTAACATGCTCTATCGTAATCATCTTTCTCACCTCTCTTTATCTAACGTTTATGCAGCTTCTTACCAGGATCTAAAAAAACTCCCTTTCGTTTTCGCGAAAGAGAGTTGAATTGATTGTGTAAACGTCAACCCTTATCTTTCAGAACGAAAAACATTCTGCAGGAAGTAGCACCACTCCTATTGGAAGGTTGCTGTGACATCAACGGGCCTGATCCCTCTGTCACTCTGGATAAGATATAATGCATATTATTATTAAGTTAGCTTATATATTAATAGTCGATTGATGATTTGTCAACCGGTAATTACCCGGGTTATATATCGTGATTTTGAAACACTTCTAACTTACCAATTCTTTCCGCGGCTTCTTTTAAACGATCAGGTTCCGCTAACAAACCAATTCTAACGTAGCCTTCACCCATTTCACCAAAACCGTTACCTGGGGCAACTGCTACATGCGCTTTTTCTAATAAAAGATCAGCAAATTCCTCAGATGTAAAACCTCTTGGTACAGCTAACCAAACAAAAAAAGATCCTTTTGGCGCCTTTACATGCCAGCCTATTTCATTTAATTTTTCAATTATTACATTCCGACGTTCTTCATATATACTGACTAATTTTTCTACTTCTGATTGATCAGCCAACAATGCCTTTGTTGCTGCTTGTTGCACAGCCCCAAACAAACTCATAAACATGTGGTCTTGAATCAAATTTAAACTTTCGATAACAGAAGGGTTGCCAACTGCAAATCCAGCACGCCAACCAGCCATATTATATGTTTTAGAAAGTGTATACATTTCTATCCCAACATCCTTCGCGCCTTCTGACTGCAGGAAACTTTGCGGTTTTTCCCCATCAAAGCCTATTGCACCATAAGCAAAGTCGTGCAAGACACAAATGTCATGTTTCTTGGCAACCGCAATTGTTTCATCAAAAAATTCTTCTGATGCTGTTGCTGCCGTAGGATTATTTGGATAGTTCAAGAACATTAATTTAGCTTGATCTAATTGATCTTGATTTAATGCTTCATAATCAGGCAGAAAGTTATTTTCTTCTTGCAATGGCATAAATACAGGCTTGGCATTGGCCAAAGCTATGCCGGACATGTAGTCTGGATAACCAGGATCGGGCATTAAAGCAATATCTCCTGGATTTAATAGGCATTGACTTATTTCTACTAAACCTGCTTTTGTTCCAAAGAGAATCGCAACTTCTGTTGATGGATCAATATCAACATCAAACTCTCTTTTATAAAAGCTTGCGATAGCCTCTTTAAAAAATTCTTGCCCTCGAAATGGCGAATATTTATGATACTGCGAATTATCTACTGCGACTTTTAATTCTTCTACTATATGTTGAGGGGTAGGTAGATCTGGATTACCCTGTCCCAAATTTATCACATCATAACCTTGATTCACCATATGTTGCACTTTTTGCACTAAACCTGCAAAAAATTGTTTTGGTAATCGTTTCAGCGTTTCCGATTGTTCGAAGTGTTGCATACAAATTCACTCTCCCATAATTAAACCATCAAATATTAATTTCTAATCTTAGCTATTATTTGTCTTTTTGTAAAGCACTAACTTATAATTGAATTGACAGCATAATTGCTCGGTGGGATAATACAGCTGTTAAAATCCCTACTCATAACTAGGAGTGAATAATTCAAATGACATTATCAATTGCTTTATTTCAAATAGATATAATTTTTGGTGATCCAGAAGCAAATCAAAAAAATGTTAGAAACTTTTTCAAGGAAATAGACGAAAAAAAAGTTGACGTTATTGTGCTTCCAGAACTATGGACCACTGGTTACGATCTTACAAGATTGGATGAAATTGCTGATCCTAACGCAGAGGGGTCGATCGCATTTTTATCTGAATTAGCTCAAAAATACCAGGTGAATATAGTTGGAGGATCGGTTGCAAAACAGACCGACAAAGGCGTGACAAACAATATGCTTATTATCAATAGAGATGGTAAATTATTAAAGGAGTATGAAAAGGCACACCTTTTTCGTTTAATGAATGAAGAAAAGCATCTAATTGAAGGAAAAACAAACGGTTCATTCGAGCTGGAGAACGAATCAAGTGCTGGCGTTATTTGCTATGATATTCGTTTCCCTGAATGGATTCGCACACATATGCTTAATGGTGCTAAAATGCTTTTTGTTGTAGCAGAATGGCCTTTAGCACGGATCGATCACTGGAAGGCATTATTGATGAGTCGCGCAATTGAAAATCAATGCTTTGTAATAGCTTGTAATCGTGTTGGTTTAGATCCTAATAATCAATTCGGAGGGCATTCGATGATTATCGGACCGTGGGGAGAAATGATTATGGACGCAGGAGAAGTTGAAGGTATCTATTATGGAGAAATTAATTTAAAAGATGTAGATAAAGTTCGTGATACGATTCCTGTTTTTTCTGATCGCAGACCAGATATGTATCGATTATAACTATATAACAGAAAAATGAGAGGGAAGAATGTAGTTGCATTCTTCCCTCTCATTTATTACTATACTAGACAATCAGTTGTTTTGGTTTACGAACTAGACACATAATTCCTGCAATCAGATAGAAAGCTCCCGCAATAACACCTGTACCTAACGAAATAACCGCTACAAGAACTGCTGTTACAATAAACATAATCCCAGCTACTTTAGGTTTTTTATTCCCTCTTAATAAAACCATTGCAACGACACCAACTGCTATCGCTAGAATTGAACCGATCAATAGTATGATACCCGTTGTACCAAATGAATCAAGAAAGACTTGATAATCAGGCAATTCTAATTCAGGACTTTGTGACATCATATCGTCGTAAAATCCCCTTGCTACATCCTCATTACTTTGTAACCAAACAATAATCCCACCAATTACAGCAAGAAAACCATATGCTAACGCTCCAATAATTCCTAGTACTACTTCTGCTGTACGCTTCATCTAAAACATTCCCCTCTTTTTTCTTTATTTTAATGCCCTGCAACATCCCGTTTTGTAAAAGAAAACCAAGATGCAACTAAAAAAATAACATAATAAACTAATAAAATAGTAATAGAAAATGATAGACTCATTCCTTCTAGCATTTGAGTAGCACCCTCACGATATTGACTTAAGTCTGTATTTGCAAATAATATATATTTTGCAAAGCCATAGTCCGACGCAAAAGCAACAATCAAATTACCTGATAACATTAGAAATATCGCAAATCCAATTGCCATACTAGCATTGCGAAAGATTGTTGAGACCATGAGAGCAAATGTCGTCATCATTACTAAATTAACCATTTTATAACCAAAACCTTGCACAACTCCAGACATTAAATTCACTTCATTATAGCCACCATACTCATAAACGACCGTTGAAGGATTAACACCATTCATACCGAACAAAATTGCGCCCACTATCCACGAAAAGACAACTAAAAAAACAAGTAGTGTTAAAGCATAGAATAACACAGTAACATATTTAGCAGCCAGTATTTTCAAACGTGTAACAGGCCTTATTAACAGTAACTTAATCGTACCCCATTGAAATTCATTTGCTAATATACCTGCAGCAACGATAATAGTAAACAAACTAAGCAACATCGATAACTCAATGTTTTCATAAACAAATTGCATCGCACTATACTCAACAGGTGCAATATCATTCTCTAAATGATACATATTTTTATCAACATCTATGTAGACCGCTGATTCAGCATACTCTTCAGTCTCTGTTGTAGCAATTTCTTCTTGCATTTCCGCACGCCAATCATCACTATATTCTCTCGTTACATTATCATCCATGAAACGGGTAAGAAGTCCTCCTGCCAAAACAATGATAGCCAATAAACCAATCATAATCCATGTTGCCTTTTTTGCATATAGTTTCATATTTTCATTTCTTATTAGTTGTATAAAATTAACCAATTGTATTCTCTCCTATCAAAGCCATAAATTTATCCTCTAGATTTGTTTTATGCGCTTGAACGTAATAAATATTAATTCCTTCTGTCGCTAACTCTTTAACAATATCAGGTATAGATTTCCTATCAATAGATAAAATCAATGTCTCCTTATCTCTATTCACTTCTATTTCAAATCTACGTTCTATAAGTTCTTTAGCTTCTATTAAAGGTTCAGCCACAATATGAACTACTTGAACATCTTCATGATTACCTTCTTCATTAACGTTATTTATTGCAATTAACTCGCCATTTTTTATAATGCCAATCCGATCACACATCATTTCCATCTCAGCTAACATGTGGCTTGACACGATTACAGCTACGTTTTCTTCGGCTGCTAATTTGCGAATATAATGTCTAATTTCTTTAATACCTGACGGATCCAATCCGTTAGTTGGCTCATCTAATATTAAAATAGATGGTCGATGCAATAGAGCTTGCGCAATTCCTAAGCGTTGTCGCATTCCTAGAGAATAGCGACCAACCTTCTCTTTAATTGCATGTTCTAAACCGACAAGTTGGATAACTTCCATTATTCTATCTTCTGTCACACCAGGTACCATTCGTGCATAATGCACTAGATTCTTCCATCCACTCATAAATGGATACATCTCTGGATTTTCAACAATTGCACCCACTTCTTTAATTGCGTTTTTAAATTCAGATTTAATGCTCTTTCCCTGAATTAATACTTCACCGGAAGTTATTTTCATTAAACCGACCATCATTCTGATCGTTGTAGTCTTACCAGCACCATTTGGTCCCAAAAACCCAAAAACTTCACCTGGATAAATCGAAAAGTTCAAATTCTTAATAATTTGTTTCTTTCCTATCGTTTTTCTTAATTCAATTAATTGCATTGCTGGCTCTGTCATTTATATCCTCATCCCTTCTAAAAACAGTACTTAACAACTAATACGGTAAAAACATCCATTTCGTTTCACATTGCATTAAATATTTTTAAAAGTCGTTCTTAAGACCTATGAAATCCTTTGAAATCGTTTACTTCAAAATTTTCAAAAAATTTGCTAAAAACACTTGATATTTTCTTTGTAAGACATTATGATAATAAACATAACTTAATATGTTAAATAACCTTACACAATATTGAAAGGAGGATTTTAAATGAAAAAAATTGAAGCGATCATTCGTCCAGAAAAGTTTCAAGAACTACGCGACAAATTATCAGAGATTGGTATTGGGGGCTTAACCGTTACGGAAGCAGCAGGTACTGGTAAGCAAAAGGGACAAACAGGGGTTTTTCGCGGCACAACATTTCAGATACAATTACTCCCTAAAATTAAATTAGAATTGGTTGTTCCAGCAACACAGTTAGATGAAATAGTTGATCTAATTATTGCTACATGTAGTACTGGGAATATAGGTGATGGTAAAATATTTGTCTATCCAGTAGAAGACTCTATTCGTATTCGAACTGGCGAACGCGGTAAAGAAGCAGTTCTATAAAAAAGAGGAGGATTTTATATGCTTAAGAAAAGTGCACTTTTATTTTTTCTAGTTTTACTTATCGCATCACCTGCATACGCAGCGCCAACAACAGAGTCTTTACAACTATCTGTTGACCTTGTTTGGGTGATGTTAGCAGCAATCTTGGTATTCTTTATGCATGCTGGATTTGCAATGGTAGAGTCAGGATTTACAAGATCTAAAAACTCTCTAAATATCATCATGAAAAACTTCTTAACAATTAGTATCGCAGCTATTCTATTCTTCTTAGTAGGTTATGGAATTATGTTCGGTACTTCTCTTGGAACATTTATTGGTTCAGATGGCTTTTTACTTAGTGGCGTTGACGACATTGGATTCTTTGTTTTCCAAGCAATGTTTGTAGCAACTTGTGCGACAATTATATCTGGTGCAGTTGCAGAACGCATGAAACTTGGCAGCTACATTTGGATTGTTATTGCAATGACAGCATTTGTTTATCCTGTTGTAGGTCATTGGATTTGGCAAGGCGATGGTTGGTTAACAGCATTAGGATTTAGTGATTTCGCTGGATCTACTGTTGTTCACTTAACAGGTGCAGTTGGTGCATTAACAGTTGTTTTATTCCTTGGTGCTCGTAAAGGGAAATATGTTGGTAAGAAGATCAACGTTATTCCTGGTCACAATATTCCAATGGGTGCATTAGGTGTGTTTATTCTATGGTTAGGTTGGTTTGGTTTCAATGGTGGTAGTACATTAGCAGCTGACCCTAGTTTAGTTCCAATGGTTATTGGTACTACTTTACTATCAACATCTGCTGCGTTAGTAGCATCTGCAGCATATTCTAAATTACGTTTCAATCGTGTTGATGCATCACTTTCACTTAATGGTGTATTAGCAGGTCTAGTTGGTATTACTGCTGGTTGTGCTGAAATTTCATTAGGTGGTTCTATCATCGTTGGTTTAATCTCTGGCGTAATTTTAGTTGAAGCTATTACATTCCTTGATACAAAACTTAGAATTGATGATCCAGTTGGTGCCATTTCTGTACACGGAATTTGTGGTATCTGGGGTACATTAGCTATCGGATTCTTCTCTACAAATACTGGTTTATTCTATGGCAATGGTATCTCGCAATTAGGTATTCAAGCTGTTGGGGTTGTCGCAGTAATTGCTTGGACAATGGTAGTAGTTGGTCTATTCACTTTCATCCTTACTCGTTTCTCTTCTATTCGTGTATCAGAAGAAGAAGAAATCTCTGGTCTGGATTTCGCAGAGCACGGATCTAGTGCATATGCATTCAAAGACACATTATTAACTTCTGAACCTTCTCCATTACATGGTGAATTTGGTTTAGCAGATCGTTTGAATAGCTTACCTGAAAGTCAAAAAACATCTTAAATTTAAAAGGACGATTGCATAACTTATGCAATCGTCTTTTTTTAAATTCATCTTCTAACCTTCTGGTAATCCATACTTTCTTAAAGCGGCATGATACGTTGAGCCGATTCCTCGATCAAATGATAACGCATATGTAATACCCGCATGAACATAATCCTTTGCTAATCTGATTGCTTCTTCTACCACTTTCCCTTTAGCTAACTCCGCTGCAATAGCAGATGAATAACTACATCCCGCTCCACTTGTATGAATAGTATTTATTCTAGGCTGACTATACGAAGTAAAACTTCTTCCATCAAATAAAACATCGACGGCTTCACCATCCAATGCGCCACCCTTAATCAAAACATATCTTGATCCTAACTGATGTAATCTTTCTGCAGCGTCTTTCATTTTCGCTACAGTTTTAATTGGTTCTACTTCTAACAACTTTGCCGCTTCATGTAAATTAGGGGTAATAATTTTGGCAATTGGAATTAGTTTTTCTCTTACTGCAACTATCGCATCCTCATGTAATAACTGTGATCCCATTTTACCAATCATAACTGGATCAACCACAATATTATCAGTAGGCGCTTCTTCAAGTAATAATGCAACACGTTCAATAATTTCCTTCGAGAAAAGCATACCTGATTTTATAGCGTCCACCCCAACATGTTCTATAGCAGCATGATATTGCGCTTCTATCTCTTCGATTGAATGAATAAATATTCCATTATTCGTCTTAGAATTATTAGCAACAATTGCAGTGATCGCAGCCATTCCATACACATCTCGTTCTTGAAACGTTTTTAGATCAGCCTGAATACCAGCACTTCCTTGTGCTGCGGAACCAGCAATTGATAAAACACGTTTTATTGTCACAATAGATCACTCCAAACCTTTCACTATGTTAATACTCACCAAATAACGGAAACAAAGAACCAACCAATCATTACGAGCTGTATTACTACTTTCGAAATAGCTCCACCCAAAAATCCTAGCAACGAACCAATTGCTGCTCTTAAGGCCTCTTCCGTCGACCTTTTCTGAAGCATTTCAACTACAATGACTGCAAAAAACGGAACGATAATAATGCCAAAAGGCGGTACAATAAAGGAACCTACAATAACACCAATTCCCGCTACACGTTCTCCCCATTTACTACCCCCATATTTTTTGACAAAATAACTATTTGCGATTATGTCAGAAACAATCGAAATGATAGTCAATATTATCATTGCCAACCAAAAAAATCCGGATAGATCATTATTTATTAAAAAGTAATATAGTAAAAATCCAATCCATAACACAAGTGGAGATGGAATAATTGGATAAATAATACCGACAAAACTTAATATAAAACTAATAATGATCAGTAACCATATTATCAAATCCAAGTGGCACACCTCTTCCTTATATATTTACAGACAAAAACTCCCCTTCGAATCAGAAGAGGAGTTTTAATTCTTATGATTCAGCTAATTTATCAGCAAAAGCTTTTACATAAGGCGGTAAGTCGGGTGGACGACGACTTGAAATGATATGACCATCAACAACAACAGGTTCATCAAGCCAAATTGCACCACCATTTGTCATGTCATCTTTAATGCCTGGCGTACTTGTCACTTTAACATCCTGTAAGATATGTGCTGAAATAAGCACCCAACCCGCATGACATATTTGTCCAATTGGTTTCTTTGCTTGATCCATTGCTTTCACAAAATCAAGTACTTCTGGATAGCGACGTAATTTATCAGGTGCCCATCCTCCAGGTACAAGAATCGCATCATACGCATCAACATCTATATCCTTAAATGCTTTATCTGACTCGGCAGGAACACCATATTTACCTATATATATCTTATTTGCTTCCTTACCAACTAAATCAACTGTAGCGCCTTCTTCACGTAATCTTAATATCGGATACCATAATTCTAAGTCTTCAAAGTCACTTTCTACTAAGGCGATTACCTTCTTATTTTTTAAACGCATGATTTGCCTCCTTTTTATCTTAAGTCTATTCTATCAAACTTTTAAATTAAATTAGAATACTTCCTCTTATTATTGTTTCCCTAATGAGAAACCTTCAAACAATCTTCCTCCAAATGGCGCTAGAACTTCATCAATTATATTAACAATCTCTGCCTTTGTACCTGTTTGAAAGAAATCCTCAAATGCTTGTGTATACCTATTTGCAAAAGATGGATCATATTTTTTCAAAGCACGGTGGATCCATTTTGACTCACCAATCCATTGATGATTCGTACGCAAATAAAATTCAGGGATGAGTGGCGCTACACTCATCACAATACATATATCTTCTTCTCGTTTTTTACTGCCCAACAAGTCATCCACCATATCCGTTATCGTATACCGTCTTGTTTGAATCGTTTCCATTGACCATGAAGAAGGACCTTTATCAATTAATTCCTGTGCCTCTTCTTTTATTTTATCTATCATTCCTAAATCACGTAATACAAAACCATCGACAACCATACGTGGTAATGAGGATAATCCTTTAGCGGCATCCATTGCAATAAAACTTTTATAAGATGCAAGATTATGAACAAAAACTTCAATCGGCCAATCAAATTTGATTAGTGATTCTCTATAACTATAAGTTAAACTCTGGTCAAAAATAACAATATCTAAATCCGAGGTTTGTGTTGCTTCTCCGCGGACAACACTTCCTGCTAATAATGCCCCATCACAGTTTGGATACTCCATATCAACAAACTTTTTTGCTGCTTCTTTCGCTGGCAATCTTTTCATCAGAACCATCCTTTGTATACTTAGTCCAATCTAAGTATCTTATGCAAATGGCCCACTATTTTTTCCAATGAAAGCAATTGAATTCACAAATTTCTCCGACGCAACTGAATTTCATGACCCGCTACGCAAGCAAATGGGCTCCCTTTCTGCGGGCACAGCCCATAGCCGTCAAGCTAAGCACTACGGTTTAAAGAACTAGAAAAATACGATACCCTAACGGATAAGGAAAATTTATTTGGAGGGAGTTTCGATGCGTTTCAAGAAAGAAATGGAGCCATTTATTCA